>JBQTJI010000019.1:0-188992 GCA_052387255.1 Gemmobacter sp.
TCGACTGGGACCGCACCCTGGCCTTCCGCCACTACCTGGCCGACCTCGGCCTCGGCATCGCCGAGGCGATGGACACCGCACAGCGCGGCATGGGCCTCGACTGGCCGACCGCGCTCGACCTCATCCGTCGCACGCGGGCCGACCTGCCCGATGCCCTTGTCGCCAACGGCTGCGGCACCGACCACCTCGCCCCGTCCGATGCCCGCACGGTTGACGACGTGGTCCGCGCCTACCTGCACCAGACCCACGCCATCCAGACCCTCGACGCCCGCCTGATCCTGATGGCCAGCCGCGCGCTCGCCCGCGTGGCAAAGGGTCCGCAGGACTACCTCGACGTCTACGACCGCGTCCTGGCCGAATGCGACCACCCGGTCGTGTTGCACTGGCTGGGCGAGATGTTCGATCCGGCCCTTGCCGGGTACTGGGGGGCCGACGGGTTCGAGGCGGCGATGGACGTGGCGCTCGAGGTCATCCACCGCAACACGGCAAAGGTCGACGGCATCAAGATCAGCCTGCTGGACAAGGACAAGGAAATCGCCATGCGCCGCCGCCTGCCGCCGGGCGTCCGCATGTACACGGGCGACGACTTCAACTATCCCGAACTGATCGCGGGCGACGACCAGGGGTTCAGCCACGCCCTCCTTGGCATCTTCGACCCCCTCGCCCCCGCCGCCGCGCATGCGGTAGGCTTGCTGGGGCAGAGCGACACGGCGGGGTTCCGCGCCACGCTCGACCCCACCGTACCGCTGGCCCGCCTGATCTTCCGCGCGCCCACCCAGTACTACAAGACCGGCGTCGTCTTTCTGGCCTGGCTCAACGGCTTCCAGGACCATTTCATCATGCTGAACGGGCATCAGGCCATGCGCCCCCTGCCGTACTTCACCGACCTGTTCCGCCTCGCCGACGCCGCAGGCCTGCTGCGCAACCCCGAGATGGCGGTCGCCCGGATGCAGAAGCTGCTGGCCCTCTACGGTGCGTGACTTCTCCGCCGACCATTCCGCCCTGGCCCTGAACACCGCCACGCTCGGCCACAACATCGACGGCGCGGGCATGGGCTGGCCGGTGGAACGGGTCATCGACGCCTGCGCCGAGCGCGGAATCGGCCATATCGTCTTCTGGCGGCGCGAGATCGGCGCCCGTGCGACCGACATCGGCAACCGCGTCCGTGCCGCCGGCATGCAGGTCGCGGGCCTCTGCCGCACCCCCTATCTGGTGGGCCACGACGCCGGGTCCGATGAACAGGTGCGTGCCAGCATCGACATGGCCGCAGCCCTGGGTGCGCCCGTCCTGACCATCGTCACCGGCGGCACCGAACCCGGAACCAAGGGCGCTACCGAAACGCAGAAACGCCTGGCCGACCGGATCGCCGCCCTCGCCCCCCACGCCGCCGCCGCAGGCGTCAAGCTGGCACTCGAACCCCTGAACCCCATGTTCGGCGGCAACCGCACCTGCCTTTTCACCGTGGCCGAAACGCTCGCCCTCTGCGACACCATCGCCGCCCCGAACGTCGGCGTCGCCGTCGATGTCTACCACGTCTGGTGGGACACCGCGCTTTCCCACGCCCTAGGCAACGCCAGGGGCCGCCTCCTCGGCTACCACCTCTGCGACTGGCTGGAGAACACGACGGATATGCTGCTCGACCGCGGCATGATGGGCGACGGCGTGGCCGACCTGCACGGCATCCGCGCCGCGGTCGAGGGCGCAGGCTACACCGGCCCCTGCGAGGTCGAGGTCTTCAGCGCCGCCAACTGGTGGAAACGCGACCCGGCCGAGGTGCTGGACACGATGGTCGCCCGCTTCCGCACCTGCTGCTGACCCTTGCCGGGCCTCCAGCCGGAGAACACGTGTTTTCCGGTTCCGGTTTCCACGTGGAAACCGCCTTCTCCCCACCGCCGCACCCGTCTATGGCAGGCGAACCGGGAAAAAAGGGGGCACATCATGGACATCAAGGCCATCCTGATGGGTCTCGCCTTCGCCTTCATGTGGTCCTCGGCCTTCACCAGTGCGCGGATGATCGTGGCCGACGCACCCCCGGTCACGGCCCTCGCCCTGCGCTTCCTCATCTCGGGCGGCATCGGCATCGCCCTCGCCGCAATGCTGGGCCAGTCCGCCCGCCTGACTGCTGCACAATGGCGCGCCACCATCCTGTTCGGCCTGTGCCAGAACGCGCTGTACCTCGGCCTCTACTTCGTCGCGATGCAGCGGATCGAGGCGGGCCTGGCCTCGATCCTCGCCTCGACCATGCCGCTGATCGTGGCCGTCGCCGGATGGGCGCTCTTCGGCCACCGCCTGCGCCCGCTGGCCATCGCCGGGCTGGTCGCGGGCTTCGCGGGCGTCGTCGTCATCATGGCGCACCGCCTGGGCGGGGGGATCGACCTGACCGGCCTTCTCCTGTGCCTCGCAGGCGTGACCGCCCTCGCCTTCGCCACGCTGGCGGTGCAGGGGGCCTCGGCGGGGGGTGGCAACCTCCTGATGGTGGTGGGCCTGCAGATGCTGGTCGGCTGCGCCGCGCTCACCTTGGCCGCAGCCGTGCTCGAATGGCCTCACGGCATCGCCGTCACCTGGACCCCCCGCCTGCTGATGGCCTTCGCCTACACCACGCTGGTGCCCGGCCTTCTGGCCACCTGGGTCTGGTTCCGGCTGGTCGGCCGCATCGGTGCGGTCCGCGCCGCGACCTTCCACTTTCTCAACCCCTTCTTCGGCGTCGCCATCGCCGCCCTTCTCTTGGCCGAGGCGCTGACCCTCTGGGACGCGCTCGGCGTGGCGATCATCGCCGCCGGCATCCTCGCCGTGCAGATCAGCCGCGCCGGGCCGCAGACCCCCTGAACCCTTGCCTCACGCCGCCATCGCCGCCGCATCCGCCGCCCGCACCCGCAGCAGCGCAGGCCGCGCCATGCAGCGCGCCACCCAGTCGCGGATCAGGGGATCGTCGGGCGTCGCGTCCCTGAACCAGGCATAGGGCGAATGCACCAGCAGGTCCGCAGCCGAATAGCTGTCGCCCAGCAACCACGGCCCTCGCTCCAGCGCCGCCCGGATGCGCCGCGCCGCCGTCCTGTGGTCGCGCAGCGAGGCGTCCAGCCAGGGATGCGCCACCCCCGCCGCTTCCAGGATCAGCACCGGCTCGAACACCCCCTGATACCAGGCCAGCCAGGTGACAAATGCCCCCCAGTCGGGCGTGCCGACCGTGGGCGCCAGGACCGAGGGGAACAGCGACGTCAGGTGCAGGATGATCGCCGCCCGCTCGGTGATGACATGGCCGTCATGCACCAGCGCCGGCACCTTGCCCTCGGGGTGCGGGTTCGCCGGATCGCACGCCCCGCTGCCGTCGATGCGCGGGATGGTCACCTGGCGCACCTCGATCCGGTCGGCAATGCCCATCTCCTCGACCAGCGCGGCAATGACGGTCGAACGGGTCTCGGGGGCGTGGAACAGGGTCAGCATCACGGGTCTCCTTGGCTTGTCGCGATGCCCCCTGCATACTGCGGGCCTCCTGCCAGAAACCGTCAGCATCCCATGGCCCGCCCCGACCGCCTGTTCCGCCTGCTGCAGGCCCTGCGCACCCTGCCCGCGCCGGTCACCGCCGCGCGTCTGGCTGCGGAAACCGAGGTTTCGCCCCGCACCCTCTACCGCGACATCGACACCCTGCGCGCGGGCGGTGCGCTGATCGACGGGGCGGCGGGGGTGGGCTACACCCTGACCGAGGATCCCGCCCTGCCGCCCCAGATGTTCACGCGGCTCGAAGTCGAGGCGCTGGTCCTCGGCCTGGCCGAGGTGCGCCAGGCGGGCGACCCCGCCCTGGCCCAGGCCGCCACCGCCGCCCTGGCCAAGATCACCGCCACCCTGCCCGAACGAGTGCAGCGCCAGGCCCTGCACGCCGTCAGCCATACCTACCGCCATCAGGCCCGGCCCGCAGCACCCCCCCACATGGCCGTCATCCGCCAGGCATCCTGGGACGAGGTCGCGCTCGACATCACCTACCGCGACAAGGACGGCCGGCTGACCGCCCGCCGCATCTGGCCGCTGTCCGTCGTCTTCCTCGACCGCACGCTGATGTGCCTGGCCTGGTGCACCCTGCGCCAGGACTTCCGCCGCTTTCACATCGCCGCGATGGACAATGTCCGCACGACGACCGAAAGCTTCCGCCCCCGCCGCGTCCCCCTGCTGCGTGCGTTCATGGAAGCGATGCGCGACGCCCGCCGGCCCTGACCCCGCGCGCCTTCTTCTGTCCCCAAATATCCCGGGGGTGCGGGGGCCGGCCCCCGCTCCGGCGCGCGCCGCAGGCAGGCCGCCTCAGGCCCGCCCCGCCGTCGCCGACAGGCTGATCGGGTCGATCCCCATGTGGCGCAGCGCCCCCGCCCATTTCTTGCGGTCCTCGGTCGCGAACACCAGGTCGGGCGCGGCGTCGGCGGTCAGCCAGTCGTTGCGCCCGATCTCGAACTCCAGCTGCCCCGGTCCCCAGCCGGAATACCCCAGCGCCAGCAGCGCCGCATCCGGTCCGCGTCCCTTGGCCAGCGCCGCCAGCACGTCCTGCGTCGCGGTCATGGCGAATTCGCCGGGAATGGCCATCGTGCCCCCCCCGTCGGCGCTATAGTCGGGCGAGTGCAGCACGAACCCCCGCCCGCGTTCCACCGGGCCGCCGAAATGCACGCAGATGTCGCGCCCCCGTCGCCCGCGCGGAATGCCCAGCTGTTCCAGCAGGCCGGCAAAGCTCAGCTCCGGCATCGCCTTGTTGACGATCAGGCCCATCGCCCCTTCGGCCGAATGCGCGCAGACCAGGATCACCGCACGGTCGAACCGCGGGTCCCCCATGCCCGGCATCGCGACCAGCAGCTTGCCCCCGAGGTCCACGCGACTCTCCTGTCCTCTCCCGGTCAAGATAGGGGGCATCGGGCCGGGTTCTCAAGCCTGACGGTCCTGCCTGGGGGGCCAGGAACGTGGCAACCGGGCCACGCACGGCGGCAGGTCGCCGGATTGTGATTGTCGCTGTGGCCGACCAGCGCCTATGCCCAATGCCATGCGCGCCCTGATCGCCCTTGTCCTGCTCCAACTCGCCGCAGCCCCCCTGCGGGCCGAGGAACCCCTGGTCCGCGCCCAGCTTCTGAACGGCTGGCAGACCGGCAGCGGCACGCAGATGACCGGCCTGCACCTGCGCATGGTGCCGGGGTGGAAAACCTACTGGCGCAGCCCCGGCGACGCGGGCATCCCGCCCCGCTTCGACTGGTCGGGGTCGCAGAACGTGAAATCGGCCCGCATCCACTGGCCCGCGCCGCATGTCTTCACCACGAACGGCCTGCGTTCCATCGGCTATGAGGGCGAGGTGGTGCTGCCGGTCGAGCTGACGCCGCAGGATCCCGCCGCGCCGATGCGCCTGGTGGTCGAGGTCGAGATGGGCGTCTGCCGCGATATCTGCGTGCCCGCCACCGTGCAGCTCGAGGCCGCGCTGACCACCCCCGGCGCGCCCGACCCCGCCATCGGCCGGGCGCTCGCCGCCCAGCCCGTCTCCGCCCGCAAGGCGGGCCTGAAAGAAGCCACCTGCCGGGTCTCCCCCATCGCCGACGGCCTGCGGATCGAGGCCGACCTTGTCCTGCCGCCCACCGGCGGGGCTGAGGCCGTGGTCATCGAGGGCGGCTCGCCCGACATCTGGGTGTCCGAGCCCGAGGTCACCCGCGACGGCACCCGCCTGACCGCCACCGCCGACATGGTCGCCCCCTCGGGCGAACCCTTCGCGCTGGACCGGGGTGCCCTGGTGCTGACCGTCCTCGGCACGCGCCAGGTGGTCGAGTTTCGCGGCTGTCCGGGCGGCTGACGGCAGGCGGCTGGTCTCCACCCGCGCAACAGCCGGAAAACACGTGTTTTCCGGTTCCGAAATCCACGTGGATTTCGGCTGCGTCCCGCCCCTCAGGCAAAACTGCGGATCGTCATCAACGCCCCTGACAGTGCCTTGCCCTCCTCGTCGGCCAAAGCCGCCTCGCGCAACCGGCGCACCCAGTCGGCGGCGTCCGGCCGGTCGGCCACCAGGCCCGCGCCCTCCATCACAAGATCGAACTTCGACAGCCCCCGCGCATGGGTGTCCGAGTATCCCTTGACCAGCCTGCGGCAGCGGATCACTTCGACCGCCAGGTCATAGCGGTCCGGCAGATGGCCCAGGGCCAGCCCCAGCCAGCGCTCCAGATGCGCCTGTTCCTGCGCATGGCGCAGCGTGCGCCTGCGCCAGAACCGCAGCCCGCCGACCAGGTACAGCAGCACAAAGGCCCCGACACCATCGCTGCGCAACCGCCGTCCCCGGTTGAACCAGCGGTCCAGCCGCGCCATCCAGCGCGGACTGGCCAGCACCCGCGCCCCCATCGCCGCCGGCAGCAGCCCCGCGATCTCTTCGGCGCGGGGGTGGAAGAACTCGGTCAGGTGCACCAGGTGCGCAGCACCCGCCTGCATCTCGGCCCGGATGCGGTCGAACCGGGGGGCGCGGGTCTTGAGGTCGGCCACCCGGATCACGTCGTCATAGGCCATCGCACCCGCGATGTACTTCGCCGCCTCCCGTGTCAGCGCATGGCCCCGGCCCGCGTCGTCGCGGGCCTGGATCGCCTCCACCCGGTCCAGATACGCGGCCCCATAGGCCAGGTCCTGAAAGCCCACCACCTTGCGCAGGCCTGGGCGCGCCATGTCGGCGACAGCCTCGGGCAGCGCCGCCACCCGTGCCTCCAGCGCCCGCCATCCCGCCATCAGACGCGCCGGACCCCGCGCCACCGGCACCGCCCCGGCCCCCGCCACCGGGGCAGGCACCCCGCCCTCTGCCACCGCAAAGGCCGCCGCAAAGGCGCGCAGCGACCCCTCGATGCCCTTGCCGCCCGCCCGGACCGCGTCCTCATAGGCCGCGGGCGCAAACGGCAACACCCCCGACCCCGCCAGCGCGCCCAGCAGCGCGGCCGAGATGACCGATCCCTCGGCCACCGCAATCGCCTCGAAATCCGCCGCCACCACGGCCCTTGCCGCCACGTCCGCCGCTGCCAGCACCTCGTCCGACGACGCGATCCCGTCGCCCGGTGCCATCTTCTCCGACACCGCCAGCGCCCGGTGGGTCGAGGCGATCAGCACCGTCCGGTCGGGCGTCACGAACCCCCGCAGGATGGCGCGCCCCGCCTCCATCATCTCGGCGGCGATCATCACGTCCACGTCGCCCGCCGCCGGTTTCAGCGCGAACACCGGCGTGCGACCCGTATCGCGGGCCATCTCGATGTAATAGATCGTGGCCCCGGTCCGCTGCGACACCCCCGCCACCGACGTCGCCTGCACGACATGGCCGTTCGCCCGCGCCACAGCCTCGATCCACCCGGTCAGCACGCCGCCGCCCTGACCCCCCACCGCCAGGATCGCCACCTTGATGACCTGGTCCAGCGCCGCAGGCGGGGGCATCCGCACCGTCATGTCAGGCCACCGCAAACCCGCGCCCACCAGACGCATCCGCCGGCAGAAAAAGCGCCCCCCTCTCCCCTCGGGGGAGAGGGATGGGGTGAGGGGGCACCGCGCCGCCTCATGGCCCGCCCTCGAACATCAGCCGCCGCGCCGCCCGCCGCCGCTGCAGCCAGCCGATGACCCGCGCCCGCACCCGCGCCACCCGCAGCTCCCACGCCCCCGGATTGTGCACCACATCCGCGCGATAGAAAGACGGGCACAGCACCGCCGCATCCGCCACCTCGCCGCAGTTGCCGCAGCCGACGCAGGACTGGTCGATCGACGCCACCGGATCGTCGCGCAGCGGATCGTCCAGCCGCTTCAGCGACAGCGACGGGCACCCCGACAGCCGGATGCAGGCATGGTCGCCGGTGCAGATGTCCTCGTCCACGCCGAACCTCGGGGCCTCGACCCGCCGCCCTTCGCGGATCGCCTTCTGCGCCAGCGGCTTCTCGCGTCGCTGCTTGTTCAGCATGCACTCGGACGAGGCGACGATCACCTTCGGCCCTTTCGCATCGGTCGTCAGCGCCTCGCGCAACACATCCCGCATCCGCCCCACGTCATAGGTGCGGTCGACCTCGCGCACCCAGTCGATGCCGATGCCCTTCAACGCCTTGGAGATCGGGTGCTTCGTCGCCTTGGTCGGGTTGTCGGCGCGCGACGACGGGATGTCCTGCCCCCCCGTCGCGGCGGAATAGAAGTTGTCCACGATCACCGCCACGCCGTCCGACTTGTTGAAGGCCATGTTCCCGAACGACGATGACAGCCCGTTGTGCCAGAACCCCCCGTCCCCGATGATCGACAGGGGACGCCGCTCGCCCCCCCCGTCAAAGGCCGCATTCGCGGCGGGGCCAAGGCCATAGCCCATCGTCGCCCCCCCCACCTCGAACGGCGGCAGCGCCCCGAACAGGTGGCACCCGATGTCCGCCGAAATCTGCAGCTTCCCCGTCTCGCGCTGCACCAGCTTCAGCGCGGCAAAGATGGGCCGCTCGGGACACCCCGTGCAGAAACCGGGCGGCCGGATCGGCACGACCTTGGACAGGTCCGGCACCGCAGGCCGGTCCACATTCGGCGCGCGCACCACCGCAGGCAGCAGCCCCGGTGCGGCCGCCTTCAGGAACGCCGTCACCGCGTCCAGCATCACCTGCCCGTTGTATTCCCCCGCCATCGGGAACACGCCCTTGCCGTGCAGCGTCACCGCTGCCCCGCGCCGGTACAGGAACGCCGACAGCTGCTGCTCGATGAACTCGGGCTGCCCCTCCTCCACCACCAGCACATGGTCCTTGCCCGCACAGAAATCGGCAAACTCGTCGGCCACCAGCGGATAGGTCACGTTCAGCACATACAGCGGCACTTGGACCTCGCCGTACAGGTCGCTCAAGCCCAGCCGCTGCAAGGCCCGAATCACCCCGTTGTACATCCCCCCCTGCAGCACGATCCCGACCGGAGCCTCCGCAGGCCCGAACCGCTCGTTCAGCCCCTTCTCACGGATGAACCGCTCGGCGGCAGGCCAGCGGTTGCGCACCTTGTCCTGCTCATGCGCATAGGACATCGGCGGCAGCACCACGCGCGCGAAATCCGAGCGCGGATCGGACAGCGCGTCCCGAACGGTCAACGGCGGCATCTTGTTGTCGGATGTCGCGAAAGACCCCGTCACATGGCACGACAATATCCGCACCATCAGCATCACCGGCGTGTTCGTCGCCTCGGACAGCGCGAACCCGTCGCCCACCGCACGCACGATGCAGGGCAGGTTCGGCCGGGGGTCCAAGAGCCAGAACTGCGACTTCATCGCAAAGGCATGGCTGCGTTCCTGCATGATGGAACTGCCTTCGCCATAGTCCTCGCCGACGATGACCAGCGCCCCCCCCGTCACGCCGCTGGACGCAAGGTTCGCCAGCGCGTCCGACGCCACGTTCACCCCCACCGACCCCTTGAACGTCACCGCCCCCCGGATCGGATAATGCACCGATGCCGCCAGCATCGCCGCCGCCGCCGCCTCGTTCGCATTGGCCTCGAACCGCACGCCCAGTTCGCCCAGCAGGTCCTCGGCATCGGCCAGCACGTCCATCAGATGGCTGATCGGCGCGCCCTGATAGCCGCCGACATAGCCCACGCCGTTTTCCAAGAGCGCCTTGGTGATGGCGAGGATGCCCTCGCCCGTGAACACTTCGCCTGCGCCCTTGCGCAGATGCTGCACCTCCGCCTTGAACGACCGTTCCGCCATGTCAGAACTCGTGCTTCCTGATGTTCGCCAGCATCCTCTGCAGCGTCGCCACAAAGGCCCGCCGTTCCTCTTCGGACACCCCCCGGAACATCCGCGCGTAACTCTCGGCCATCTTCGGCCACAGCGTCTCGAACCGCTCGCGCCCCTCGGGGGTCGCGAACACCCGCGTGGCCCGGCTGTCCGCCGCATCCGTCTCGCGCCGGATCAGGCCCTCGGCGGCCAGCTGGTCCAGCGCGCGGCTCAGCGTCGACTGCTCGACCACCGCATAGACCGCCAGTTCGCGGATCAGCGGCCCCTCGATCACCGACAAGACCGCCAGCGCCCGCATCTTGGGCGTGGTCAGGCCCAGCCCGGCCATCTCGTCCCGCAGGGACGCGTTGTACCGCCCCATGATCCGGTTCATCAGATAGGGCGCATAGTTCGACAGCCCCATCTCGCCCAGACGGGGCACCGGCGCAGGGTCCACAGGCGTCTGGTCGGTCATGCCCCCAGCCCCTTCGCCGCAAGGAAACCGGAACCACCGCCCAGACCGGGGCCGGGATGGGTCGATGCGCCGATCTGCACCAGCCCGCGCACCGCGCCCGTGCCGTTGGTCGAATGCGGATAGGGCCGGAACACAAAGAACTGGTCGATGCTGCACAGCCCCCCATAGGGGTCGCCGCCCACCAGATTGATGTTCATCGCCTCCAGATCGGCGGGCGAATACGCCCGGCGTGCCACCTTGATGGCGCTGAAGTTCTTGATATGGCCGGACAGGATCGCCTCGATCCGGTCGGCAAACCTTTCCCGCACGGTTTCGGTCCAGACCCCGTCCGTGGCGATGGACCGGTCCGCATCCCCCTTCACCACGCGCGGTGCATCGGGCACCTGCACCCACAGCACGGCCTTCCCCTCGGGACACCGCGACGGATCCAGCACCGCAGGCTGCCCCACGCAGATGGTCGGCATGACGGGCAGCATCCCCCGCTCCGCCTCGTTCGCCGACTTGGACACAGAATCGATCCCGTCCGCCAGATGGATCAGCGCCACCTGGTCCAGCCCCGGCGACAGCCACTCGGGCGCGCGGTCCAGCGCATAATGCACCTGGAAATTCCCGCGCCCATGGCGGAATACCGCTGCCGCCGCCCGATCCTCGGGCAGGTTCACCTCGCGCAACAGCCGCCCCAGAAACTGCCCCGGCGTCACCGAGGCCAGCACCGACCGGCAGGCGATCTCCTCCCCGCCGGCCAGCGCCACCCCCGTGACCCTGCCGTCCCTGACCAGCACGCGGTCCACATCCGCCCCGGTGCGAACCTCGCCCCCCTTCTCGGCAATCAGCGCCGCAAAGGCCCGAACCGCCGCCCCCGACCCGCCCTTGACCACCGGTGCCCCCGCCGCCTCCAGCGCAAAGGCGATCACCTTGCCCATCTGCCCCGAATAGGTGCTCTCCGGCGTCAGCCCGCAGTGCAAAACCCAAGGAGCGTACAGTGCCTGTAGGAGGGGCGAGGAATACCCCGTCTCCAGCCACCCCCGTGCCGGGATCAGCGCCCGCCCGAACCACGCCGCCAGCCCCCGCAACCCCCGCCTGCGCACCTGCCCCCACAGCAGCCGCGCCGTGGGCCACGACCACAACCGCCCCCCCAGCAGCGCGAACAGGAACGCCGCATCCGCCTCGATGCCCCCCACATCCGCGCCGTGCCGGTCCCCGTCGCCGGGGGCCAGCGCGTTGAAGGCGGCGATGTTCGCCGCCCGGTCCGTCGTCAGCACCAGCGCCTCGCCGTTCGGGCGCACCACCGCGGTCGGATGCCGCGTATGGCAATACTCGAACCCATGCCGCGCCAGGTGGGGCCCCAGAACACCCCCCGCAGGCGAGGTCATGAACAACACCCAGGTCGCCGCCATCACGTCATGGTGGAACCCCGGCAGCGTCACCTCCCCGGTCCGCAGGCACCCGCCCGCCACGCTCTCACGTTCCAGCAACAGCACCCGGTCGCCCTTCAGCGCCAGCATTGCCCCCGCGACCAGCGCGTTGATGCCGGACCCGATGATGACGTGGTCGGGGCGCAACCGCCTATCCCTTCGGAACCAGCGCCAGCGCCCGGATGGGCGACCCCGTGCCTGACTTGATCTTCAGTGGGGCCGCAATCAGGATCGCCCCCTTCGCGGGCAGCTTCGACAGGTTGGCCAGCGAGGCCAGACCAAAGCAGTTGTTCTTGTGCAAAAGGTTGTGCGCCGGATAGGGCGGGTTCATGCCGCCTGCCTGCCCCGCATCGGTGCCGATGCACTGGCTGCCCCACCCGACGATGCCCTTGTCCAGCAGGTACTGGATCACCTCGGGCGTCGGCCCCGGCGTGTGCGGGCCGGTGGCATCGGCGTTCAGGAACGCCGCCTCGTCATCCGACCGCGCGTCCCAGTCCGACCGCAGCACGACCCACTCGCCCCGGTTGATCGGGCCGTTGCGCGCTTCCCAGTCCTGCACATGCAGGACGGTCAGCAGGAAATCCGGGTTCGCGGCGCACTCCGCCGAAAAGTCCAGAACATTGACGGGCGCGACCAGCCGCCGCACGTCCAGCGTGTCGGTGTAGCCGTCGGGATAATCCTTGCCGGTGATCCAGTGGTGCGGCGCGTCGAAGTGGGTGCCCGAATGCTCGCCCAGTTCCAGCCAGTTCCAGGCCCAGAACGGGCCGTCCTGATCGTACTCGCTGATCCGGTGGATCTTGATGGGGGGTGTGTCGCGCGCGAAATCCGGGGGCAGCTTCAGCAGCGGCGTGTCGGGGCCAAGCGTCCCCGAACAATCCACCACCTCGATCCCGCCCGAGGCGAGCATCCCCGCCAGTGACTGTAGAACGCTTGCCGCTGTCATCTTTCTCTCTCTCCCTCGTGGCACGTTGCCGTATGCATGTCCTGTGCATGCCGTGTGCATCGGTTGTGCATGCCCAAAACCCTGAATCATGCTAGACAGATTTACATGCAAATGCAAATATCCTTGCGTCAAGCCGCAGGGGGAAACGTGGCCGGGGACTTCGACGCGGTTCTGGTGGGCGCGGGCGTGAACACGCTGGCCGCCGCGTTGCATCTGTCGGCAAAAGGCTGGAAGGTCGGCCTGTTCGAGGGCAACGCGGTGCCCGGCGGGGCGGTCAAGACCGGCGAATACACCCTGCCGGGGTTCCGGCACGACTGGGGCGCGATGAACCTGTCGCTCTTCGCCGGAAGCCCGTTTTTCAAGGCATATGGGGCAGAACTGACCCGCCACGGCTGCGCCATCGTGCCCGCCGCGCGGCCCTTCGCCTCGTCCTTTCCCGATGGAACCTGGTGCGGCGTCTCGACCGACATCGCCGTCACGACCGCCGCCATCGCCACCCATTCGGCCAGGGACGCCGAGACCTGGAAAGCCCTCGCCGCAGGCTTCGGGGCCGAGGCCCCGCACCTGTTCGGCCTGCTGGGAAGCCGGATGAAGATGCGTGCACTTGCATCTTTCGGCTGGAAACTCTGGCGCGACAGGGGAATCGCCGGAACTCAGGAAATGACTAGGTTTCTCCTATCCTCATCACGATCCTGGTTAGAGGAAACCTTCGAAAGCCCCCATGTCCGCGCCATGCTGGCCGCCTGGGGCATGCACCTCGACTATGCCCCCGACATCGCGGGTGGCGCGATCTTTCCCTATCTGGAGGGGATGGCCGGACAGGCCTTCGGCATGGTGATCGGCCAAGGCGGGGCCGATACCATCGTCACCGCCATGGTCGCGGCGATCCGGGCGCGGGGTGGGGTGGTCGACTGCGCAACACCCGTCACCCGCATCCTGCGCGACGGCGACCGGGCGACCGGGATCGAACTGTCCGATGGCCGCAAGATATTGGCAAACAAGGCTGTTCTGGCGGGTGTGGCCCCCCGCGCCCTGACCCGCCTGACGGGGGCCACGACCCCCGCCTTCGACCGCGCGATGGCTGGCTACACCCACGCCCCCGGCACGATGATGATCCACCTGGCGCTGTCCGCGCTGCCGAACTGGCGGGCGGGGGCGGATCTGTCGTCCTTCGCCTATGTCCACATCGCCCCCAGCCTCGACCAGATGGCCCGCACCTATGCCCAGGCGAAGGCCGGGCTTCTGCCCGACGAACCCGTCCTTGTCGTCGGCCAGCCGACCGCGATCGACCCCAGCCGAGCACCCGCCGGACACCACATCCTGTGGGTGCAGGTGCGCATGGCCCCAGGCGCTATCCGGGGTGACGCCGCGGGCACGATCACCGCGACCGACTGGGCCGGGGCCGCATCCGCCTTTGCCGACCGCGCCCTCGACATCCTCGAATCCCACGCCCCCGGCACCCGCGCCTCGATCCTGGGCACAGGCATCGTCACCCCGGCCGATCTCGAATCCGACAACCCGAACCTGATCGGCGGCGACCAGCTGTGCGGAAGTCACCACCTGCACCAGCATTTCCTGTATCGTCCCGCGCGGGGCCACGCCGATGGTGCCACGCCGGTGAAGAACCTGCACTTGACCGGGGCCGCCGTCTGGCCCGGTGCAGGGACGGGGGCGGGGTCGGGATACCTGCTGGCCACCGCCCTTGCCGGACAATGAACCAAGAACACCAACACGGGAGACACGACCATGCCCCTTCACCGCCGCAGCCTGCTGAAACTGTCCGCCGCGACCCTCGCGGCAGGCACCTTCGGCTTGCCGACCCTGGCGCAAGCCATTGAAGAACTTGTCATCGCCTACAACGTCAACCTGCCGTCCTGGGACCCGACCGTCGGTCCATCGGCGGTGAACCCCACCATCCAGGGCCTCTATCAGTCGGTCTTCGACCAGTTCATCCTGCAGCAGCCCGACCTGACCCCCGCCCCCGGCCTGCTGACCGAATGGGGCTGGAACGAGGACCGCACCAAGGTGGTGATGAAGGTCCGCGAAGGCGTCACCTGGCACGACGGATCACCCTTCACCGCCGAAGACGTGGCCTGGTCGCTGGCCCGCGCCGCCGATCCGGCCACCGGCAACCCGATCAACTTCGTCTGGGGCACGCTGGCCAACTTCACGGTCGACGGCACCACGGTGACGGCGGACGTCAAGCAGTTCGACCCCACCATCTTCAAGTGGATGTACTTCCTGACCGGCTATGTCCTGCCCAAGGCCTATTACGAAAAGGTGGGCGCGGAAGGGTTCGAGGCCGCCCCCGTGGGCACCGGCCCCTACATGGTGGACAAGTTCGAGCGCAACGCCTTTGTCCGCCTCAAGGCGAACGCGGCCTACTGGGGCGGCAAGCCCGAATTCGACACGGTGACGATCAAGTTCGTCCCCGACGCCGCCGCCCGCGTGGCCGAGGTGGAATCGGGCAATGCCCACGTCACCCTGGAAATGCCCTACGAGGAATACGACCGCCTCAAGGGCGGCCCGCTGGCCGGGATTGCCGCCCCGATCAGCGACATCGGCATGATCTTCCTGAACGACATCGAGGTGATGACCGACCCCAACGTGCGCATGGCCGCCGCCCTGGCCATCGACAAGCAGGCGATCATCGACCGGCTGCTGTCGGGCTATGGCGTCAGGATCGACACCCTGCAGACGCCGGAATACGAAGCCTACGACGCCAGCATCACCGTGCCCCATGACGAGGCCAAGGCGGTCGAACTGCTGGCCGCCAGCGGCTTCAGCCCCGACAACCCGGTCAAGTTCAAGATCCAGACGACCAAGGGCTTCAAGCCCAAGGATTACGAGATGATCCAGGCCATCGTCGGCCTGTGGCGCAAGGTCGGGATCGAGGCCGAGATCGAGGTCTACGAGATCGCCAAGCACTATGAACTGCGCGGGGCCGACGCGCTGGCCCCGGCGGCGTTCTACAACTGGGGCAACTCGGTGGGCGATCCGACCACCTCGACCGGGTTCGCGATGTTCGGCCCCTCGCCCCATTCGGTCTGGGACGGCGAGGACCTGATCGGCATGATCGGCCCCTTGTGGGGCGAGGCGGACGAGGCCAAGCGGATCGAGGGGTGGAAGGCCGTCGACCGCTACATCGCCGAGAACGCGCTGGTGATTCCGCTGTTGCAGTATGTCCAGCCGATCCTGCACGCGCCGGGCGTGGCAGTGACGCCGCATGCCAGTGGCGCACTGTTGCCCCATCTGATGAAGCGGGCGTGACGGCACCGCCGGACCGAGGGGGCTTCGCGCCCCCCCGGACCCCCCCGCGGGATATTTGGGGACAGAAAAAGGGGGTTAACAGAGTGTTACCGCAAGCGGCAGGCAGGACGGGCTGATGACGTTCCTGCGCGTGCTGCTCTTGCGGCTGGTGACCACGGCGGTGACGCTGGCGGGGGTGGCGGTGATCGTGTTCGTAGTGATCCGCGTGGTGCCCGGCAACCCCATCGCGATGATGCTGCCGCCCGGTGCCACGCCCGAGGACATCGCGCGGCTGACCGCGCTCTATGGCCTCGACAAGCCCGTCGTCGCGCAGTTCTGGATCTGGCTCGGCGGCGTGGTGCAGGGCGATTTCGGCACCTCGATCACCGCGCGCCAGCCGGTGCTGGACCTCGTGCTGGGGCGGCTGCCCGCAACGCTGGAGTTGTCGGTGATGGCGCTTGTTATGGCGATCCTGATGGGCGGCACGGCGGCCCTTGTCGGCACGCACCGGCGCGGCACGCGGGTAGAGGGGGCGATCGACGTGGCCAACGGCATGGCGCTGTCGGTGCCGGATTTCCTGTGGGGGCTGGTGCTGATCCTGCTCTTGGGGGTGCTCTGGCCTGTTTTCCACATCTCGGGGCGGGTGACGCCGTCGCTGGAGTTGCCCTTCGTCACGGACTTCTACCTGACCGAAAGCGTGCTGCGCCTGCGCTTCGACCTCTGGGCCGACATCGCCGCGCACATGTTCATGCCGGCCCTTGCGCTCGCCATCCCCCTGGCCGCGATCATCGGGCAACTGCTGAAGCAGAGCCTGAAGGAAACCATGCACCTCGACTATGTCACCCTGGCCCGCACCAAGGGCTATGGCGAGACCCATGTCATCCTGCGCGAGGCGCTGCGCAATGCCGTGCTGCCGACGCTGACGCTGGTGGGGGTGCAGTTCACCTTCCTGATCGGCGGCACCGTCATCATCGAGCGGCTGTTTTCCTATGAGGGCCTGGGCAACATGGCCATCGACGCCGTGATCAACCGCGACCTGCCGCTGATCCAGGGCATCGTCATCCTGTTCGCGGTCATTTTCACCGGGGTCAACCTGGTGGTCGACCTGCTGTACGCCGTGCTGAACCCCCGGCTGCGCCATGCTTGACGGGCGGGGGATGGTCCGGCGCAGGGCTGGGGCGCGGCTGTGGCTGCCTGTTGGGTGGCTTTCGGTCCTGTGCGGGGCCGCCCTGCTGGCCCCGTGGATCGCGCCGAAGGACCCGCTGGCGCAGGACCTGTTCATGGGCCGGTTGCCGCCCTTCTGGATGGCGGGGGCGGAACCGGGGTACTGGCTGGGCACCGACAGCCTGGGGCGCGATGTGCTGTCGCGCATCATCCACGGGGCGCGCGTGGCGCTGACCGTGGCGCTGGTGGCCGGGACGCTGACCTGTCTCGTGGGGGCCACGCTGGGGGTGCTGGCGGGGTTCCTGCGCGGCTGGGTCGATCTGGTCATCAGCCGCCTGATCGACATCTGGATGGCCTTTCCGCCGGTCCTGTTCTCGGTCCTGCTGATCGCCGTCCTGGGGCCGGGCCTGATGTCCATCGTCATCGCCATCGTCGTCATCGACTGGACCCGCTTCGCCCGCGTGGTGCGGGCCGAGGCCATGGCGCAGGGGGCGATGGACTATGTGGCGTCCGCGCGGGTGGCCGGGCGGGGGCGCACCGGCATCATGCTGCGCGAGATCCTGCCGAACGTCCTGCCCACCATCGTGGTGCTGCTGACGCTGGAAATGGGCATCGCGGTGATCGTCGAGGCGATCCTGTCCTTCGTCAACCTGTCGATCTCGACCGACGACCCGACCTGGGGCGGCATGATTTCCGAAGGCCGCACCTCGGTGCACCAGGCCTGGTGGGTGCTGGTTTTCCCGCTGGTCACGCTGTTCCTGACCGTCCTGTCCTTTTCCCAGCTGGGCGAGGGCCTGAAGGACCGCTTCGACCCCGTGCTGCGATGAGCTTTCTCTCCGTCCGCAACCTGTCGGTGCGGCTGCGCGGCGGCCCGCCCCTGCTGCGCCGGGTATCGCTGGAGGTGGCGGCGGGCGAGGTGCGGGGCCTCGTGGGCGAAAGCGGCGCGGGAAAGTCGATGATCGGCAAGGCCATTCTCGGCATCCTGCCGCCGTCGGTCGTGGTCACGCGGGGCGAGATATGGTTGGACGGGGTGAACCTGCTGACCCTGCCCCCCCGCGAACGCCGCCGCCTGATCGGCGCGAAAACCGCCCTCATCCCGCAGGATCCGCTGACAGCACTCAACCCCTCGCGCCGGATCGCACCCCAGATCACCGACCGGCTGGTCGACATCCTCGGCTGGGACCGCGCCCGCGCCGGCACCCGCGCGCGCGACCTTCTGGCAGAGGTGCAGATCCCCGACCCCGACCGCGTGCTGCGCTGCTATCCGCACGAGTTGTCCGGCGGCATGCGCCAGCGCATCCTGATCGCATCCGCCTTTGCCGCCGAGCCCCGGCTGATCGTGGCCGACGAACCCACGACCGCGCTGGACGTGACCGTGCAGAAGCAGATCCTGCGCCTGATAGCGGGCATGCAGGCCCGCCACGGCACCGCACTCCTGTTCGTCACCCATGACCTGGGCGTGGTGTCCAAGGTGTGCCAGACCCTTTCCGTGCTGTACTCAGGCGTGGTGGTCGAGGACACAACGGTGCGCGACTTCTTCCGCGCGCCGGGACACCCCTATTCCGCCGCCCTGCTGGCCGCGACGCCAAGGTACACCGATCCCGTGGCCAGCCTGACCCCCGTGCCCGACCCGGTCATCGCCGCCGTTCGCGCCGAGGCCGAGGCGCGCGATGCCTGACCTCTACCACATCGAAGATCTGCGCCTGACCGTCGCCGACATGACGCGCAAACCGCTGCTGGGGCCTGCGCCAAGGCTGGAAATCCTCAAGGGGCTGACCTTCGCCATCCCCAGGGGGGCCGTCATCGGCATCGTTGGCGGCTCGGGGTCAGGCAAGTCCACCCTTGGCCGTGCCCTGGTGCGGCTTCTGGAACCGTCGCAAGGGTCCATCCGGTTCGACGGCACCGACATCACCCATCTGGGCGAGGCACAGCTTCGCCCCCTGCGCCGCCGCTTCCAGATGATCTTCCAGGACCCGCTGTCGTCGCTGAACCCGCGCCACCGCATCACCACCATCATCGCCGAACCTTTGCGCCTGCACGGCTTCACCGGCATCGACGCCCGCATCAACGCGGCGCTCGACCATGTCGGCCTGGCCCGCACGATGGCCGCCCGCTATCCGCACGAATTGTCCGGCGGCCAGCGGCAGCGCGTCGGCATCGCCCGTGCCATCGCGCTGGAACCCGATTTCATCCTGGCGGACGAAATCGTCTCGGGCCTTGATGTGTCATCCCAGGCGCAGGTCCTGAACCTGCTCGAACGCCTCGTCCGCGACCTCGGCCTGACGCTGGCCTTCATCAGCCATGACCTCAGCGTGATCCGCCGCCTGTGTGCGCGCACCATCGTGATGCAGGCGGGTGTGATCGTGGAAGACCGCGACACCCCCGCCCTGTTCGCCAATCCGCAGGCCGCCTATACCCGCGACCTGCTGGACGCGATCCCGCTGCCCGACCCCGATCAGCCCTGGGTCTGAGGGGCATCGATCGGGGGCAGGAAGCTTTCCAGCTTGGCCTTCACCGCCTCGGGCCAGGGCATCGAGGTGTGGTGATCCAGCCAGCTTGCCGCCAGCACCTGCTCGCCCGACCAGCGCGGCTCGGTGCCGCAATGGACGGTATGGGTGATCCGCACGGATGACCGGCCCACCTTCACCACCGTCAGCCGGAACGTCAGCCGGTCCCCGAACAGCGACGGTTTCGAGAAATTGCACGACAGATGCACGGTCGGCGTGCCCCAGCGTTCCTTCCAGATGATCTCGTGCCAGGGGAACCCGATATGCGTCCAGAATTCCTCGACCACGCCGTTCAGGATGTTCAGGTAGGCCGGGTAATAGGCCGTCCCCGAGATGTCGCAGTCGCCGAAGTTCAGCATCCGGTCGGTGGTAAAGCTGGCAGTCATGGCGTTCCCCCTCACTGGGCCTTGAGCGACACGGAAATGCGGCGCAACGTCAAGTCAAACCTGCAAGGGGACATGACCATGCTCGGACCGACCGGCCATGTGGATACCTTCACGCGCGACCGTCTGCCGCCCCCGGACCAATGGCCCGACCTGATCCTTGACGGTTTCGACTATCCGGACTGGCTGAACGCAGGCGTCGAACTGACCGACCGCATGGTCGAACGCGGCTTCGGCGACAACGTGGCGCTGTCCGGCAACGGGCGCAGCCGCACCTACAAGGAACTGGCCGACTGGTCCAACCGCATCGCCCATGCGCTGGTCGAGGACTTCGGCATCAGACCCGGCAACCGCATCCTGATCCGCTCGGCCAACAACCCCGCGATGGTCGCCTGCTGGCTGGCCGCCACCAAGGCCGGGGCGGTGGTGGTGAACACCATGCCGATGCTTCGGGCAGGAGAGTTGGCACAGATCGTGGACAAGGCCGAAGTGGGGCTTGCCCTGTGCGACACCCGCCTGATGGACGAACTTGTCGCCTGCGCCAAGGACAGCCGGCATCTGCGGGCTGTCGTGGCCTTCGACGGAACCGCCAACCATGACGCCGAGCTTGACCGGATCGCGCTGCGAAAACCCGTCCGCTTCACCCCACCCCGCGTGGGCCGCGACGACGTGGCATTGTTGGGCTTCACCTCTGGCACCACGGGCGAGCCCAAGGCCACGATGCATTTTCACCGCGACCTTCTGATCATCGCCGACGGCTATGCGGCCGAGGTTCTGGGCGTGGTGCCCCAGGATGTCTTCGTCGGCTCGCCCCCCTTGGCCTTCACCTTCGGCCTCGGCGGTCTTGCCGTATTCCCTTTGCGCTTCGGCGCGTCCTCTGTGCTGCTGGAACAGGCCAGCCCGGCCAACATGATCGAGATCATCCAAGAGCATAAGGCAACCGTCTGCTTCACCGCCCCCACTGCCTATCGCGTGATGCTGCGCGCGATGGACCAGGGGGCCGACCTGTCGTCCCTGCGCGCCGCCGTCAGCGCGGGCGAGACCCTGCCCGCGCCCGTGTACGACGAATGGATGGCGAAAACCGGCAAGCCCATGCTCGACGGCATCGGTGCCACCGAGATGCTGCACATCTTCCTCACCAACCGCTTCGACGACCACCATCCGGGCAGCACCGGGCGGCCCGTGCGGGGATATGAGGCGCGGATTGTCGGGGATGACATGGCCGAACTGCCGCGCGGCGAAATCGGTCGCCTTGCCGTGCGGGGTCCGACGGGGTGCCGATATCTCGCAGACGACCGGCAGCGCAAGTATGTGCAGGACGGCTGGAACCTGACCGGCGACAGCTTTGTCCAGGACCCCGAGGGCAGGTTCCACTTCGCCGCCCGGTCCGACGACATGATCGTCAGCGCCGGCTACAACATCGCCGGGCCCGAGGTCGAGGCGGCCCTGCTGTCGCACCCGGCGGTGCTGGAATGCGCCGTGGTGGGGGCGGCGGACGACGAACGCGGGCAGGTGGTCGAGGCGCATGTGGTGCTGCGGTCGGGGCCGGGGGATGCGGCGATGGCCAGGATGTTGCAGGACCATGTGAAGGCCGTGATCGCCCCCTACAAGTACCCGAGGCGGATCGTGTTCACCGACGCCCTGCCCAAGACGCAGACAGGGAAGATCCAGCGGTTCCGGTTGCGCACCTTGTAGGTCGGGGCTTGCCCCGACTCTTCTGTCCCCAACAGCCGGGGCAAGCCCCGACCTACGCGTGCAAAGGTTAATGCCACCTTACCAAGGGCCACCCAACCCCTTGAAATCACTGAAGCCAACTCCTGTCGCACATGTGGACACGCCCCTCACAGCACATACCGCGACAGGTCGGCTGACCGCGACAGCGCCCCCAGGTTCGCCTCGACATAGGCCGCATCGACCGACACCGCCTGCCCGCCCCGATCCGGCGCGGCAAAGGACAGCTCCTCGAACACCCGCTCCATCACCGTGTACAGCCGCCGCGCCCCGATGTTTTCCACGCTTGCATTCACCTCGGCGGCCACGCGGGCCAGGGCCGCGATGCCGTCCCCGGTGAAGGTCACGTCGACCTTCTCGGTCCCCAGCAGCGCCGCATACTGCCGGGTCAGGGCATTGTCCGTCTCGGTCAGGATGCGCACGAAATCGCCCTCGGTCAGCGCCTGCAACTCGACCCGGATCGGCAGGCGGCCCTGCAGTTCGGGCAGCAGATCGGAAGGCTTGGCGATGTGGAAGGCCCCGCTGGCGATGAACAGGATGTGGTCGGTCTTGACCGGCCCGTGCTTGGTCGACACCGTCGTCCCCTCGATCAGCGGTAGAAGATCGCGCTGCACCCCCTCGCGGCTGACATCGGCCCCCCGCGTCTCGGCCCGCGCCGCGACCTTGTCGATCTCGTCGATGAAGACGATGCCGTTCTCCTGCACCGCCGCCAGGGCCGCCAGCTTGACCGCCTCGTCATCCAGCAACTTGTCGGCCTCTTCCCCGATCAGGATGTCGTGGCTTTCCGCGACCGTCATCCGCCGCCGGGTGGACCGCCCGCCCAATCCCTTGAACAGCGCGCCAAGATCCATCGCGCCCATCGGCCCCTGTCCGCCGGTCGGATCGAACATCGCCAGCGGGTTCGTGCTGTCGGTCACCGTGACCTCGATCACCGTGTCGTCCAGTTCCCCGCGCTTCAGCTTTCCCCGGAACATCTCGCGCGTCTGCTCGCGCGCGTCCTTGCCCGCGATGATCTCGATCACCCGGTCCTCGGCGGCCTTCATCGCGCGGGCTCTCACGTCGTCGCGCATCCTTGCCCTAGTCTCAACCATGGCCGCCTCGACCAGATCGCGGATGATCGAGTCCACGTCGCGCCCGACATAGCCCACCTCGGTGAACTTTGTCGCCTCCACCTTGATGAACGGCGCTTTCGCGAGCTTGGCCAGACGCCGGGATATCTCGGTCTTGCCCACCCCGGTCGGCCCGATCATCAGGATGTTCTTCGGGAACACCTCGTCCGCCATCTCGGGCGGCAGTTGCCGCCGCCGCCAGCGGCTGCGCAGGGCCACGGCGACGGCCCGCTTGGCCGCCGCCTGGCCGATGATGAAGCGGTCAAGCTCGGCCACGATCTCGCGCGGGGTCAGGTCGGACATGAGATCAGGCTTTCGCATAGGGGGGCAGTCGGTCCTTGCCGGGGAAGGTCGGCAGCGCCCGCATCAGCGCCGCCCGCAGCGGGACCCACCAGGTGCCGATGGCGGTGATCAGCGCGCCGAGAAGGATCAGGATAAAGGTCCAGGTCCCGAAATCCGCGTCGCCCGCCCCCTGCACGATCCAGGCGATGACGATGGCGATATAGGCGATGCCCGCCGACAGGAAGGACCGGCGGTCGATCACCAGCGCCAGCAGGCTGATCGCGACCAGCGCCACCATCAGCAGCACCACGCCCGACTGCCCGCCCGTGTTGTACAGCGTCAGCGCCACGGTGTTGACCAGCGCGGGTGCCGCCAGCATGTGGCACCAGAAGGCGGTCGCCGCATGGCGGCCCAGGCGGTAGGGGTCGCGCGTGTCGAACCACATGCCGACCAGGAACGCGCCGACGCCGAACAGCAGCGTGGCCATCGCGAAGTAGGGGCTTTCGCGCAGGTCGAACAGCGCGCCGAAGCCGCCGCTGCGGCTGCCCTCGACGAACCCGCCCAGGCTGTCGACCGACGCGGTCAGCGCATAGACCGCGCCCAGCACGTTCAGCCCCAGGATGAACACCGAAAAGGGCAGCCGGAACCGCGCGTACCAGACCGCCATGCCCGCCGCCCCGATGAGGAACGACCCCACCACCGACACGCGATAGGGCAGGTCCGCCATCGACGCGACGGTCACCGCCGACAGGTACAGCCCCGACCCGAAGGCCACGGCCAGCACCATCGACGGCAGGTTCATCCGCCGCTTCAGGGTAAAGTAGTTGGCCCACCAGAACGCCACCAGCGCCACGCCGAAGGGCACGAAAATCAACAGGCTCTGCCCCCCGAACCAGGCCAGCATCGCCGCCACCCCGGACAGCAGGATGACGAGGCCGAGCGACACGAAGATCTCGGAGAAGCCCTTGAAGAACTCGAACGGCTCGTCCTCGGCGGGCATGGTGTCGCGCCGTCCCGCCCGGCCCTCGGCCAGCACCATGACCGAGGCCGCCTGCGCCTCGGACAGGATGCCTGCCGCCACGGCGGCGCGCAGATCGTCCTGGCTGAAGGTTCCCCCAGGTGTCATGCGCCGATCCTTTCGACTGTGAGGTTGCCGTTGGTATAGACGCAGATGTCGGCTGCGATGGCCATTGCCGCCCGCGCGATGGCCTCGGCGTCCATGTCCGTGGCCATCAGTCCCCGCGCCGCCGCGAGCGCGAAGTTCCCGCCCGACCCGATGGCGGCCACGTCGTGTTCGGGTTCCAGCACATCGCCCGCGCCCGTGATCACGAACAGTAGGCACCCGTCGGTGACAATCAGCATGGCCTCAAGATTGCGCAGGTATTTGTCCATGCGCCAGTCCTTGGCCAATTCGACGCAGGCGCGCGCCAGCTGGCCGGGGCTGGCCTCGAGCTTCTTCTCCAACCGTTCGAGCAGGGTAAAGGCATCCGCCGTCGACCCCGCAAATCCGCAGACCACGTCGCGCCCGCCGGGCGACAGGCGGCGCACCTTGCGCGCGCTGCCCTTGATCACCGTCTGGCCCAGGCTGACCTGCCCGTCGCCGGCCACCACCACCTGCCCGCCACGCCGCACCGCCAGGATCGTCGTGCCGTGCCAGCCGGGAAATCGTTCGTCCATCTCTGCCTCCGCTTTCCCCCGTATATGGCGGGCCGGGCGGCACGGCACAACTTCCCTTCCGCACCGAAATGCGGTGATAAGTAAACGACCTGTGCGAAAGGCCCCGCCGATGGAAGACCCCGCCCGCCTGCTGCGCCGCCTGTTCGACCGCGCGGTCGAGGTTGCCGATCCGATGCAGTCGCTGGCCGTCCACCTGCCGCCGCGCCCGCCGGGCCGCGTCGTCGTGATCGGCGCGGGCAAGGCGAGCGCGCGGATGGCCGAGGCGGTCGAGGCCGCCTGGGGCGACTGCGAGGGGCTGGTGATCACCCGCTACGGCTATGCCCGGCCCTGCCGGGGGATCGAGATCGTCGAGGCAGCGCATCCGGTGCCCGACGCGGCGGGGCACGCGGCGACGGCGCGGATGCTGGACCTCGTGCGGGGCCTCGGCGAAGACGACTTCGTGCTGGCCCTGATGTCTGGCGGGGCCTCGGCGCTGCTGGTGGCCCCTGCGGGGGACATCACGCTGGATGAAAAGCGCAGCGTGAATGCGGCGCTGCTGGCCTCTGGCGCGCCTATTTCCGACATGAACACGCTGCGCAAGCATCTGAGCCGGGTCAAGGGCGGGCAACTGGCGGCGGCTGCGTACCCCGCCCGTGTGCTGGCGCTGCTGATTTCGGATGTGCCGGGGGACGATCCGGCCTTCATCGGGTCGGGGCCGACCGTGGGCGATGCCTCGACCCCCGACGACGCGCGGGCGCTGGTGTGGAAATGGGGGATCCGCGCGCCACCCTCGGTGATGGCGGTGCTCGACGGCCCGACCGGCGTGATCCCGCCCGGTGACGCGCGCCTGTCGCGGACCGAGAACCGCCTGTACGCGGCACCGTCGCAGTCGCTGGCTGCGGCGGCCGACATGGCCCGCGCTGCCGGGCTGGACGTTCGCCATCTGGGCGATGCGCTGGAGGGAGAGGCGCGCGAGGTGGCCGCCACCCAGGCCGCCCTTGCCCTGGCCGCGCGGCCCGCGCCGGGTGGGCCGCCGGTCCTGCTGTTGTCGGGGGGCGAGTTGACCGTCACGCGGCGGGGCGATGGCACGGGCGGCCCGAACGCCGAGTTCGCGCTTGCCCTGGCCCTGGCGCTGGACGGGGCACCGGGCATCCATGCCATCGCCTGCGATACCGACGGGGTGGACGGCGCGGCAGAGGTGGCAGGGGCCGTCATCGGCCCCGACACGCTGGCCAAGGCGAAGGCCAAGCACGTCAGTGCGGCGAATGCCCTGGCCCGGAACGACGCGCATACCTTCTTCGGCAGGATCGGCGATCAGGTGGTGACGGGGCCGACGCTGACCAACGTCAACGATTTCCGGGCGATACTGATCCAGCCGGACGGCACCTGACCTTCCCCCTTCTTCTGTTCCCAAATATCCCACGGGGGGTCCGGGGGTGTGAAACCCCCCGGTGCTGCCCGCGCCGCCATGACAAAGGGGGCAGGATCGCCCCGCCCCCTTCACCGCCACGACATCCCGGATCAGACCGCCGTGGCGATCCAGCTGGCAAGCGCCGCCTTGGGCGCGGCACCGACCTTGTTCGACACGACCTGCCCGTTCTTGAACAGGAACAGCGACGGGATGCCCCGCACGCCCAGTTCGGCCGGGCTGTCGGGGTTTTCGTCCACGTTGACCTTCACGATCTTGACCCGGCCCGCATATTCGGCGGCCAGTTCCTCGAGCGCGGGGCCGATCTGGCGGCAGGGGCCGCACCATTCGGCCCAGAAATCCACCACGACCGGCACGTCCGACTGGCGGACTTCGCGGTCAAAGGTGGCATCGGTGACGGCGACGGTGGCAGCGCCCATCGTGATTCTCCAAAGCTTGCCCAAAGGGAACCGGAAACCTAGGCACCCCTCCCCGAAAGATCAAGGGATCGTGGTCCGCGCCCAGGCCCCCCTCACGATCTCGGGAGGCAATGACATCAGGACGGGTCCCCGCGTCCACAGCACGGCCACCTCGACCGGGCGGTCGGGCCAGATCTGCGCCAGCCCCAGGGCATAGGCCCCCATCTGGCGCAGGATGCCCTCGGGCACATCTTCGGCGCGGGTCGGGACCACGCGGTTCGATTTGAAATCGACGGCCAGCACCCGTCCCGGCGTCACGACAAGCCGGTCGATGGTGCCGGTGACCTGCCGCCCCTCGATGCTGGCGGCAAAGGGCACCTCGGCCAGGCTGCCCGGCCCGAACAGATGCGACAGCCGGGGGTCCTCCAGCACTGCGCGCGCCTCGGCAATCAACTCGGGCGCGCCCGCCTGCGGCAACAGCAGGGGCCAGTCGGCGGGGGCCTGCAGCGGCATCTGTTCCAGCAGGCGGTGCAGCGCCGTGCCGTGGGCCAGCGATGCCGCCTCGTCCAGCCCGGCCTCGCCGGGCAGCGCCTTGGCCCCGCCCAACTGCGACGGGATCAGGGCCGGGGTGGCGGGCGGAGAGGTTGCCGCCTGCGCGCCGATCCAGCCGGGCAGCACGGAATGGGACCGGTTCTCGGCCTGCGGCGGCAGCGTCAAGGGGGAAGCCCAGTTGCCATGGACCAGTTCCAGCCCCCCGCCCTCGCGCGGAACAGCCCCCGCTGCCGCCATCCCGTCGGCAATCAGGTGGTACCAGGCGGGGGGTGCGGCCTCATCCTCGGCGGTCTCGCGGCCGAGATCGCCCGCCGCCGCCACGATCAGCCGGCTTTGCGCCCGCGTCATCGCGACGTAGAGGAGCCGCAGCGATTCGGCGTCCTCGCGCGCCTTGCGGGCCGCGCGCGCCTCGGCCACCAGGGGCGGGCTGGCGTCGGCAGGGGTCTTCCACAGCGGTGTGCCGTCCTCGGCGATCACCACCTCGTCGCGTTCGCGGCGGCGGTAGGCGGCGGTGTCGGGCAGGATCACCACGGGCGCCTCCAGCCCCTTGGCCCCGTGCACCGTCATCACCCGGATGCGCCCGCCTGCGCCTTCGACCGGGCGCTTGACCTCGACGGCATCGGCATCCAGCCAGACCAGGAACCCGGTCAGCGACGGCACCGCCTGGCGCTCGTACGCCAGAGCTTGGGCCAGCATCTCGTCGATGCCGTCCTGCGCCTCGTCCCCCAGCCGCGCGATCAGGCGGCGGCGACCGTCGTGGCGGGTCAGGATGCGCTCGATCATCTCGTAGGGGCGCAGGAAATCGGCTTGGGCCCGCAGGTCGTCGAGCATGGCCAGCGTGTCGGGCGGGGCCTGGGGGTCGGCGCGCAGGGCGGCCCAGAGCGTGCCGGTCCGGGGCTGCGCCAGGCGGTACAGCGCATCCTCGGTCCAGCCGAACAGGGGCGAGCGCAGGGCGGCGGCCAGAGACAGGTCATCCTCGGGCAGCGTCAGGAACGACAGCAGCGCCGCGATGTCGCGCACCGCCAGTTCGCCCCCCAGCCGCATCCGGTCGGACCCGGCCATGGGCAGGCCCGCTGCCTTGCAGGCGGCGATGATGGCGTGGAAGATTTCGGACCGGCGGCGGACCAGGATCAGCACGTCGCCGGGCGTGACCGGGCGTAGCGCGCGCCCGACCGGAATCGGCGCCTGCGCTGTGACCATCGCCTTGATATGGCTGGCGATGGCGGTGCCCAGGCGGACCGCGTGATGCGCGCCGGTGGGCAGGTCGACGGGATCGTACCAATTTTCGGGTTCGGGGTCCTGCGCCTTGTCGAAGGGGGGCCACAGTTCGATCCGGCCCGGCATGTCGGGCCAGAAGGCGATATGGGTCGAACCCTGGTCCAAGGCCCGGCCCCTGGCTGCATCGAAGGTTGCATCGACCAGCCGCAGCAGGACGGGGGACGAGCGGAACGAATGCGACAGGCCGGTCTGCTGCAGGGGCGTCCCGGCGGCGGCAAAGCGGTCGGCGAAGCCCGTCTCTTGCGCGGCAAACGCGCGCAGGTCGGCCCCCTGGAACGAATAGATCGACTGCTTGCGATCGCCCACCACGAACAGCGTGCGCCCCGCGCCGCGCTGCCCCTGGCCGCTGGTGAACTCGGCGGCCAGGGCCTCGATGACCTGCCATTGCACCGGGCTTGTGTCCTGCGCCTCGTCCACCAGGATGTGGTCGATGCCGCCGTCCAGCCGGAACAGCACCCATTGCGCGACGCCGGGATCGGTCAGCAGCGCCCGTGCCCCCAGGATCAGGTCGTCGAAGTCGAGCAGGCCCCGCGCCGCCTTGCGCGCCGCATATTCGGGCAGGAAGTCGGCGGCAAAGGCGTGCAGCGTTGCCGTGCGGTCGGCGGCCATCAGGGCGATGCGGCGGGGACGCGCGGCCGCGACCCGGCCCATCAGGGCGTGCAGGGGCCGCAGCAGTGCGCCCAGTGCCGCCTGGGTGGCCTTGGTGGGGAAGCGGTCGGTCTTGGCCCCGTGCGGCGATTTCGCCGTCGGGCCGTAGAGGAACACCTGTTCCAGCCGCTGAAGGGTGGCAAGGTCGGGCCGGTCCACATCGCAGAGGGCCAGGGCATCGGCCCCCTTCACGTCATTGATCGAGCCGGTCGCCATCACGGCGGTGACGGCGGCCAGAAGGTCGGCCTCGTCCCCGCCGAACACATCGGACAGGATGGTCTGGTCGGTTTCGCCTGGGGGCACGCCGAACCGCCGACGGATGGCCGCGTCGTCGAGCGGCGGTGCGAACGCCATGCGCCGCCCGGCAATCTCGGCGGCCAGTGCGGCCACATCCTCGCCGGTATAGGCCGCAGCCACGCGGGCCATCACCTCGGGGGCCAGCGTCTCGGCCAGATCCTCAAGGATCGCGGCCCGCAGCAGGGTGGCGGCGCGGTCGTCCATCTCGGCAAACCGGGGCGACACCCCGGCCTCAAGCGGGAAGCGCCGCAGCAGGGACGCGCAGAACGAATGGATGGTCTGGATGCGCAGGCCGCCCGGCGTCTCGATCGCCGTGGCGAACAGGGTGCGGGCGCGGGCCAGGCGCGGGGCGGGCAGCGCGCCGCCCGCGCCTAGATCGACCAGGGCCGCGCGCAGGGCATCGTCGGGCAGCATCGCCCAGGACCCCAGCCGCCGGAACAGGCGGTTCTGCATCTCGGACGCCGCTGCCTTGGTGTAGGTCAGGCACAGGATGCGCGCGGGGTTCACCCCGTCCAAGAGCATCCGCGCCACCCGGTCGGTCAGCACCCGCGTCTTGCCCGACCCGGCATTGGCCGACACCCAGGTGGACCGGGCGGGATCGGCGGCGGCAATCTGGCGCAGCGTGGCGTCGTCGGGCGCGGTCATCCGACATCCTCGGGGGTAGCCGTGTCGGTCATGTCCCATTCGCCGAACCGCGCGAGATGGTCGTAGTCGCCGGGGAACGCCGCGCCGAACACCGCGCGGCGCGAGGCATAGCCCTTGGTGCGCGCCATGTATTCGCCCACCAGATGCACCAGCCCGTCCCAGACATCGGCGATGTCCTCGGGTGTCAGGTCGGTGGACTCGACCTTCGGTTTCGCCCCCAGCCCGACATAGCTGACCAGGGCGACCGAGGCCGGGCCGTCCAGGGCCTTGAACGCGCCCCTCTGGGCCATCGCCGCCGTCAGCAGAAGCTGCTTGTCGAAATGGCGCTGCTGCGCCTTGGACGGCGGGCTGCCGGTCTTGTAGTCGTAGATATGGACCTGCCCGTTCGGCAGGCGGTCGATCCGGTCGGGCCGGGCCTTCAGCGTGACGTCGAAGGGCGCGACCGGGGTGGCGCCGCCGCGTTCGACCACCACGGGCACGCCTCCACCCGCATCCACGCGCAGAAAGAACGCCGCCGCCCGGTCCAGCCGCGCCTGCCACAGGGCGCGCGCGGCGGGCCAGGGCACGGCCTCGGCCAGCAACGCGCGCGCCACGTCGTGAAAGCGCAGGGCGGCGGCGGCGGGGTCCTCGCGGTCCGGGCGTTCGCGGACGAAACATTCGAGCACGCGGTGCAGCACGGTGCCACGCAGGCGGGCGTCGGGCAGCGGGCGCAGGGGGTCCAGCCGGTCCAGCCGCAGGATGTGACCGGCGTAGATGGCATAGGGATCGCGCAGAAGCGTCGTGATCTGCGTGACCCACAGATCGCGGGGGCGCACCTGCACCGGTGGGCGCGGGGCCGGGCGGGGCGCGGGGGGCATCGTGACAAGCGGACGCTCCGCCCCCTCGGCAAGTGCAAGCCAGTCAGCCCCGCGCCGCCGCATGTCCTGCAAGGCCCGGTCCCCGCCCGCATCAGGCAACCCGCCCAGCAGGTTCGTCAGCCGGTTCAGCCAGCGGGACGGCACCGTCTCGGCCTCGGCATCGCGGGCGGCGCGGGTCAGCACCACCTCGCGCGCCGCAATCGCCTGCTGATAGTCGTGGGCCGCCAGGCCGATGCTGCGCTCGGGCAACAGAAGGCCCGCTGCCGCCCGCATCGCGCGGTTCAGCCAGGGGTCGGGGCCCGGGCGTTCGGGCCAGACGCCTTCGTTCAGCCCGCCGAGCACCACCAGGTCGGCCCCCTGCACCCGCGCCTCGAGCGTGCCCCAGATGCGGATGCGGGGATGGACCGGTGCGGTGTCGCGGACCTGGCCCGCCGACAACAGCGACCCCAGCAGCACGGCATAGTCGCCCGGCCCCATCGTGCCGCCGCTGCCAGCCTCGCGCGTCAGGTCGTCGATCACGGCCAGGGCGCCCGCGCCCGCGTCCTCGTGCCACAGCGCGCCCGACCCCGACGTTCCGGGGCCTGCTGCCAGGGCTTCGGTGACCGCGCGGTGGCGGGCGACATGGGCTTCCAGCGGCTCGACCCCCGCCGTGGCCATCGTGGACAGCGCCGCTGCCGCCCACTGGCCCCAGGCGGCTGCCCCCTCTTCGGGCCGCGCGGCGGCCCAGGCGGCAAGGGCCTGCGGTGCAGGCTTCGGGGGGCCGTGCCGTCGCAGGTGCAGTTCCAGCGCCCGCGTCAGCCGCAGGTGCGACCCACGCGCGCCGCCGCCGGCCACCAGCGGATGCTTCAGCAGCGCGACCAGCCCTTCGGAGGGCAGCCGCGCGCCCATCCCCTCGGCTGTCTGGCGCAGCAGGCGACCGGGGGCCGACAGGTCCAGCGGGCGGCCGGCGCTGTCGTCGGGCCGGATGCGCCAGCGGTCCAGCGCCGCCGTCACCTGCCGCGCCAGCAGCCGGTCGGGCGTGACCAGCGCGGCCACCCGGTCGCCCTCGGCGGCCTGGCGCAGGATCAGGGCGATGGCCAGGGCCTCGGCACTTGGCGACGGGGCCTCGATCAGGGTCATCCCGGCGGTCGCCTCGGCGATGCCGCGCAGGCCCGCGCCCTCGGTCTGCCATTGGTCGGTGACCGGGGCCGGGCGCAGCGACAGCGACACCAGACGGTTGCGGGCGGGAACCGGGGCGGCGGCACCCGGCCACGGGCGCACGTCGTCGCGCGTCAGGTCCAGCACCGACAGCAGGCGGCGAAAGCGGTACTGCGGATGATCCTCGGCGGTCAGCGCGTCGTCCATGCCCTGCCAGACGGGTATCGGCAGGTCAAAGTCGAACCCCGGCAGCACCAGCGCACCCTGCGGCAGGGCGGCCACCGCCTGCATCAGTCCTTGCGTCGTCCCGCGCGAACCGGTGGACCCCGCGACGATCACAGGTCCGGGCGGTGGCGCAGTGGACCAGGCCGCCGCCAGCCGGTCGACCACCGCGCGCTGCCGGGCCTCGGCATCCGGGGCGGCGGGGTCGGCGAACAGGGGGGCGACGATGCCCAGGAACGCCTGCGTGCGCTGCCAGTGGGCCGAGTGGTCCGACACGTCGAGTGCGGCGATGCGGGCGGGCGGAACCCCCTCGCCCTGCATTTCGTCCAGAAGTGCTGCCAGGCTTTCGGCCAGGTCATGGCGCGCGGCGCGCGGGCCAATGTCGGGCGCGCGGTCCAGAAGGCCCCCGACCAGTTGCGCAACCTCCAGCCGCCTGCGCAGCTTGGGCACGGCGGGGGGCAGGCCGGGCAGCACGGTGTCGCGGCCGAGGTCGGTCACCAGCCGGATGCGGGGCAGAAGGCCGGGTTGGGCCGACCACAACGCCACGATGCGGCGGCGCATGCGTTCGGTGTTGACGATCAGCGTCAGGTGCGCCGCCGCCTCGGGCGGGTGCGGGGCCAGCATGGCGCGCAGGCCCGTCACCAGATGCGCCGGGAAATCCGCGCCGGGCGGCATCGCCCAGATGCGGGGGCCGGGATCGGGGAACAGCGGGCTATCCATCGGCGGCCAGCATCGCCTCGGCCTGCGCGATGCCGTCAGGGTGGCCGACGTCGCACCAGCCGCCGCGATGGATCAGGCCATAGGCGCGGCCCCGGTCGATCATCGCGTCCCACAGGCGGTTCAGCGAGAACACCTGATCGGGGATCGCCGCCAGGCCATCCGTCGCGATGATCTGCGCGCCGAGGAACACATCGCCGGTTGCCGCGCCTGCCCGCGCGATCCTGCCAGAAAGCGGGTCGCGCACGAAATCGCTGCGTCCCGACGGCGGGGCGGCCCGCGCCACCGGCAACAGCAGCAGTAGCGCATCCATGCGGGCGGGGTCCCAGGCGGCGCGAAGCAGGGTCAGCGGATTGGCCCCGGTCCACACCACATCGGGGTTCAGCGTGCAGACCGGCCCGTCGCCGAGCAACGGCAGCGCCCGGCGCAGGCCGCCCCCGGTGTCGAGGATGCGCTCGCTCTCGTCCGAGATGGCGATGCCGCGTCCGGCAAGGTGGCGGATGATCTGGTCGCCCCGGTAGTGCACGTTCACCACCACCGGCCCCGACCCGGCCTCTGCCGCAAGGTCGAGCGCGCGGTCGATCAGGGTGCGCCCGGCGACCCGGATCAGCGGCTTCGGACGGTCGGCCGTCAGGGCCCCCATCCGCGTGCCGAAGCCTGCGGCAAAGACCATCACGGCGCGGGGAATGTGCCGCATTGGCGGGCGATCCTTTCCAGAACGAGGGCTGTCGGCGGCGGCAGCAGGCGTGCGCAGAGGGTGGACAGGCGGCCAAGGGCGGGGTGAGCCAGGTTCACCTGCAACTGGCCCCAGATGCGGGGCAAAAGGGGCAGGTATCCGGGCTTGCCCGCCACCAGGGCCAGCCGGGCAAAGACGCCCAGGATGCGCAGCGCCCGCTGTGCGCCAAGGGCTGCCAGGGCCGCGTCGAACCCCTGCACCCAGGTGGTGGCGGCAAAGCGCGCAGTCATCGCGGCGACGGTCGCCGGGGCCACGTCGCGGCGCGCGTCCTGCAATAGCGATACGAGGTCGTACCCCGGCTGGCCCATCTGTCCCAGCTGGAAGTCCAGCAGTCCCGCCCGCGCGATGCCGTGTCGTTCGGGCAGCCACAGCAGGTTTTCCGCGTGGTAGTCGCGCAGGATCAGCACGCGCGGTCCGTCGGCATGTGTCGCCAGGGTCTCGGCCAGCACCTGGGTGAAGGCAGCGGCTTCGGGGCGCTGACCGGTGGCGGCGAAGGCGTACCAGTCCAGCGCAAGGGCGGCCGCCTGCGCCCAATCGCGCGCGGACAGGTCGGGCAGGCCCGGCGGGGCGGGGTGGCGCTGCAGGTGGACCAGCACGTCGGTGGCGGCGGCATAAAGCGCCGTCTCCCCGCGCGGGTCCGATGCCAGCAGGCGCGCGAACAGGGCGTCGCCCAGGTCTTCCAGCAGCAGGAACCCAAGGCCGGTGTCGGCGGCCAGAACCTGCGGTGCCGACAGGCCAAGGCCGGTCAGGTGTCCGGCGATGCGCACGAAGGCCGCCGGATCATCTGCGCCGCCCGGCGGGTTGTCCATCAGCACGGCGGTGCCGCCCGGTCGCGCCAGGCGTTCGTAGCGGCGGTCCGAGGCATCGCCCGCGAGGTGGACGCGCCCCGCGTCCCCCCATCCTGCATCGACCACAAAGCGCTGCAGCGCCGCCGCGCGGTCGGTCATGCGACGGCCCAGAGGTCGGACAGCGCAGCGATCAGGCCCGCCCGCCCCCCCGAAAGGGTGGCGCGGCGGCCCGGCCCGGCATCGGCCAGCCGCAGGTGCAGCGCATCGCGCGGGGCGCGGGTGCCCAGCCGCTCGGGCCATTCCACCAGGCAGATGGCCGTGTCGAAGGCCGCGTCCAGACCCAGTTCGACCAGTTCGTCCGCATGGCTCAGCCGGTAGAGGTCGGCATGCCAGAGGTCCCCTGCGGGGTCGGGATAGGTCTGCACCAGGGTGAAGGTGGGCGAAGGCACATCCTCGTCCCGGCCCAGCCGTTCGCGGATCAGGGCACGGGCGAGGTGCGACTTGCCCGCACCGATGGCCCCGTGCAGCAGCACCGTGTCGCCGGGGCGCAAGACATCGGCCAGGGCGCGACCCAGACGGGCCGTTGCCTCTGCCTCGGGCAGGTCAAGGATCAGCGTTGCAGCGACCGCCATGGCGACGACTTTAGCTGCGCCACCCCTGCACGCAAGGCCCCGGGGGATGCTGCCGGGTCAGGCGCTGCGGCGCGGCCGGGCACTGGCAAAGACCGGCGCGACCAGATCTGCCGCCGCCGTCACCCGGAACCCGACCAGCGTGGCCCCGCCGGCCAGCCGGGCGAAGCGGACCGTCATCAGCCGACCGTCCGACAGGCGCACCTCGTCCGACCAGGCGCCGCGCTGCCCCATGGCGGCGGCGAAATCCTCGGCCCGGTCCCACAGCGTCGTGGGCGCGGTCCGCGCGCGCCAATGTTCGGCAATCGCCGCCACACCGGTTTCGCCGTCGAGCGAACCGCCGGGATCGTTGCCCCAGATCTCGGCATAGGCCGCATTCGAGATGACCAACGTGCCCGAGGATGAAAACACCGCGATCCCTTCGTCCATTGCGTCGATCACGGCCTGGCCCAGTTCCAGGTCGGCGCGGTAGCGGCGGGTCCGGGTCATCTCCGACGAGATATCCTCGAACATCAGGGCAAGCGCTCCGTTGGGGTGGGGGCGACCGGTGACGCGATAGGTCTGTCCGCCCGGAAGGCTCCAGGTATCCTCGTACAGGCCGCTGGCTGCCGCCGCCTCCATCTCGCCCATCTCGCGGCGCCAGCTGCGATAGTCGCGGGGTTCCGGGATCATCTGGCGTTCGCGCATCGCGTCGAAGAACGCGGTCAGCGAGGGCCGGGCCGACAGGAAATCGGGCGGCAGCGAGGTCAGGTCCATCAGCGCGGGATTGAACAGCTGCAGCTGCCGCGCATGGTCGAAGATGGCCAGCCCCGTGGTCAGATGGGCAAAGGTCTTGGCCAGCGTCTGCATGAAGCCGCGCAGCGCCGTTTCGGCCTGGACGGCACTGTCGGCGGGCACAGCATAGCACAGCCGCCCGCCCCGGTCGGGGGCGTTGAACAGTTCGTACCATTGCACCTGGGTCGCCGCTCCGGTTGCGTCCAGCTTCTGGCGCTGCCGGTCGGCCCCCTGGGCACTGGCCGTCCGTTCGAACAGGCGCGGGATCGGCCAGACCAGTTCCTGCCCGTTGTCCATGCGCTTCATCAACTGGGCAAGGTAGGCGGCGTTGGCCCAGGTGATGTCCCCCGTGTCCGATTCGCGCCAGATCGGCAGCGGGGCGGCGGCGACCGAAGCGCGCAGCAGGTCCAGCTCGTCCTGCACGGCGCGTTCGGTCAGGCCGTCGCGCGGCGGGCCGGCCTGGTGGTCGCTTTCGGGATCGGTGATGCTGATCCGGGTCAGGCCGCCGCGATACTCGGCCACCAGCAGCAGCGGTGCCCCGCGCGCATCGACACTGGTCAGGGCGACCCGCCCTTCGCTGGTGATGCGGGCCAGACGCTCGACCACGCCGGGAAAGCGCGGCCCGAGGAAGGCCAGCAGCCGCTGCCACGGCGATCCGCCATGGCCCGGCCCCTGCGGCAGCAGCGCCCGTGCCCCGGGTGTGGCGTCGACCAGGGTTTCCCCGTCGAACAGAAATTCGGTTCCCGCCGCCGTATCGGCAAAGATGCCGGACGAACGCTGCGGACTGCGCGCCGACAGCACCGACAGCACAAGAAGCCCCAGGATCGCGGACAGGACAGCCGTCACGACCAGACTGGTCGCCAGGTAAGGATCGAAGTCCACATATCCCCCCGAGTTGTCATTGCCTCGTTAGGGCAACCTTCGGGAGAGAAAGTTAATGCGGGCTTAATGCACCCCAGGGAAGATGCGGTAAAGAAAGAATTCAGCCGCAAGATGCAGGGGCGTCACATCCGGTTCGGGCGATTCTCGCCCAGCGACCCATCGTCGGCCACCATGATCGCGGCTGGCTTCCAGAACACCTCGACGATGGCACCACAGCGTTCGGGGCGTTCGGGCCCGGTCAGGAACGGGTCCGACCCGTTGGCAAAGGCCAGTTCCGCCCCCGACCGTTCCAGCAGCGTCTTGGCGATGAACAGGCCAAGGCCCATGCCTTCGTACTCGGGGCGTTGGCTGGCGTCCTGGACACCCCGGCGGTCGCGCACGAAGGGGTCGCCGATGCGCCCGATCAGGTGCGGCGGATAGCCGTCGCCGTCGTCGACGATGGTGACGGCGATGCGTGCCTCGGTCCATTCGGCGCTGACCCAGACGGTCGAGCGGGCAAAGTCGACGGCGTTCTGGATCAGGTTGCGCAGGCCGTGGATGACCTCGGGGCGGCGCAGGATCACCGGCTGGCGGTCGGTCCCGCCGGGACCGGGGCCGATGTCGAACAGCACCTCGCGGCCGCGCCCCATGTGGGGTTCGGCCGCCTCGCGCAGGACCGTGCCGATGGGGGCGCGGCGCAGGTGCAGGTCGTCCTTGCCGATCCGCCCCATCGACCGCAGGATGTCGCGGCAGCGGTCGGCCTGGGCGCGGATCAGGGCGGCGTCGTCATATAGGTCGGGGCGGTCGGCGAGTTCCTCCATCAGCTCGGCGCTGACCAGCTTGATCGTGGCCAGCGGCGTGCCCAGTTCATGCGCCGCCGCCGCGACGACGCCGCCCAGATCGGTCAGCTTCTGTTCGCGGGCCAGGGCCATCTGCGTGGCCAGCAACGCCTGGCTCATCGACCGGATCTCGGCGGCGATGCGGTGCGAATAGAGGCCGAGGAACAGAATCCCGATCAGGATCGACAGCCAGAACCCGAACTCGAACAGCGGCGGCACCGTCAGCACCGATCCGTCGGCAAAGCGCAGGGGTATGTGCGACAGCGTGGTCAGCGTGACGAACCCGATGGCCGCCAGCCCCAGCACCACGGTGACGCGCAATCGCAGGGCCGAGGCCGAGATCACCACGGGGGCCAGGATCAGCAGGGCAAAGGGGTTGGTCAATCCGCCGGTCAGCGACAACAGCAGCGCCAGTTGTGCCAGGTCGAACAGCAGGACCAGCATCGCCTCGACCTCGGACAGCCGCTTGGTCTCGGGAAAGACGAAGATCGACACCAGGTTCGCAATGATCGCGGCACCCACCACCAGCAGGCACAGGCCAAGCGGCAGTTGCAGGTCGTACAGCCGGGAGGCGACGGTGATTGCCACGAGTTGTCCGATGATCGCCAGCCACCGCAGCAGGATCAGCGTGCGCAGCCGCATGCTGTCGGTCGTGTCATAGGACGGCAGAAGGCCCAGGCTGTGTGAAATCATCGCATTGCCCCGGACGGCCGGATCGCCTAGCTGCCATGCTAGGGTGGGGTCCGGGCAGGTTCAATGCCGGATCGGAAAGGCGCAAGGATGGAGGTCGCAATGAGACAGGCCTTTGCCGCGATGGCCGTGGCGGCGGTGGTCGGGCTGATCGCGGGGTCGGCCCTGTATGTGCGTATGCAGCGCGCGGACGATCCCTTTGCCGAATGCCGCGGCGGTCAGGTTGCGGGGGGCGATATCGGCGGGCCGTTCACGCTGGTGAATACCTCTGGCGCGACGGTGACCGAACGCGACGTTATCACCGGGCCGACGCTGGTCTACTTCGGCTATACTTTCTGCCCCGACATCTGCCCGACGGATGCGGCGCGCAATGCCGATGCGGTGGACATTCTGGCCCGGGGTGGAACACCGGCCCGACACCTGTTTATCTCGGTTGATCCGGCCCGCGACACGCCCGGTGTGCTGAGGGATTTCGTCAGCAATCTGGATGAGGGCATGATCGGCCTGACCGGCACCGAGGCTCAGGTGAAGGCCGCATCGGATGCCTATCGCACCTTCTACAGGGTCAGCAATCCCGAGGATGAATACTATCTGATGGATCATACCACCCTGACCTATCTTATGATGCCAGATGCCGATGGCACGCCGGTCTTTCTGGATTTCTTCAAGAGCGAGGTGTCGCCGCAGGAAATGGCCGCGCGCGTCGCCTGCTATGCCGCTGCCGGATGACAGCGATGTCGCACCGGTCTGGACGTGGCGGCCCCCGCGACTAGAGTGTGGGCGGGACGGCAGAGGGGGACCACGCCATGACCGAGGACATTGCAATCGATCTGGGGCCGGACCGGACATTGCTGCTGGTGGACGATGACGAGCCGTTTCTGAAACGGCTTGCCAAGGCCATGGAAAAGCGCGGCTTCCTGCCCGAGACGGCAGAAAGCGTTGCCATGGGCCGGGCGGCGGCCCAGGCCCGCCCCCCCGCCTATGCCGTGGTCGACCTGCGGCTGGAAGATGGCAACGGTCTCGATGTCGTGGAAACCCTGCGCGAACGCAGGCCCGATTGCCGCATTGTCGTGCTGACCGGATACGGGGCGATTGCGACCGCTGTCGCGGCGGTCAAGATCGGTGCCATCGACTATCTCTCGAAGCCCGCCGATGCCAATGAGGTGACCAACGCGCTTCTGGCCAAGGGCGAGCATCTGCCCAGTCCGCCGGACAATCCGATGTCGGCCGACCGGGTGCGGTGGGAGCATATCCAGCGCGTCTACGAGATGTGCGACCGCAACGTCAGCGAAACCGCGCGGCGGTTGAACATGCACCGCCGCACCTTGCAGCGCATTCTGGCAAAACGCAGCCCCCGTTAAGCCCGCACTGATCGGCGAGAATTGGCCTGCGACGGAAGCGGGGCCGACCATGTCCTTTTCGCCGGGTTGCAGATTGCGGAGAACCGGCATAAAACCGCCATTACGGAGCAAAAACAACCGGGGGTAGAAGTGGATATCAATGTGAACGACCTTTCGCTTAAAGAGTTGAAAGACATGCAATCGCAGATTGCAAGGGCGATAGCGACGTTTGAAGATCGGCGCAAGAAAGTTGCGCTGGCGGAACTGGAAGAGGTTGCGCGGGCCAAGGGGTTTTCACTGTCGGAACTGACTGGGGCACCAGTTTCGCGCAGATCCTCGACGTCGGTGGCAAAGTACGCCAATCCCGCCAACCATGCCGATACGTGGTCGGGCCGGGGCCGCAAGCCGCGCTGGTTCATCAATGCCATGGCGGCAGGGCGCAAGCCCGAGGATCTGGCGGTCTGACGCCTAGGCGCTGGCCGAAAGCCACCGCAGGAACGCACGGACCGGGGCCCTCTGGGGCCCCGGCAGCGTCACGATGAAATAGGCGGGCAGCGTGTCGCGGCTGTCATGGACCAGGCGCAGGGCACCGGTCGACAGGTCGTCCTCCAGCAGCGCCAGGCTTTCGATCACCAGACCCAGGCCCTGCCGCGCGGCGGCAATCGACAGCTCCTCGTTCGGGAAATCGGTGCGGCTCAGGCGCGCCGGATCAAGGCCCAGACTGCGCAGATAGTCGTCCTGCTCGGGCCAGTCGCGCATCAGGATCCAGTCCGCCGCCGCCATCTCCTCGGTCGTCATGCGGTCGCGCCCGCCCATGGCCGAGGGGGACCCGGCCACCACCAGACGCGCCGAGGCCAGGTAGGCCGCCGTCACGCCCGGCCATTTGCCCCGGCCATAGCGGATCGCCAGGTCCAGCCCCTCGCGCCGCAGGTCCAGCACGCGGTGGTCGGGGTGCAGCGACAGGCCGATGTCGGGGTGCTTGTCCCAGAAGTCGCGCAGCCGCGGCATCAGCCATTGCGCCGCGAAACTGGGGCTGAGCGTGACCTTCACCGGACGGTCGGTGCCGGGGTTGCGCAGGGCCTCGATGCCGCGCTGCACCGCGCCGAACCCTTCGGCCAGGGCGGCGGCCAGTTGCCCGCCCTCTGCCGTCAGCGCCAGGGCCCGCCCGTCCCGCACGGCAAGCGCCACGCCCAGATGTTCCTCGAGCGCGCGCACCTGTTGGGCCACGGCGGCATGCGTCACGTTCAGCTGCCGGGCCGCCCCCGAAAAGCTGCCGGCACTCGCCACCGCCTCGAAGGCACGCAGCGCGGTCAGGGGGGGAAGGTGGGTCCAGTCGACGCTCATCTGATAGCCTGCCTAACAGGTCCGAAGAATTCCTGCCTGTCGGTCCTCGCCCATATCACTTATAACGATCACATGGCTCAAGCCAGAAGGAGAAAGAAAATGTTGAACATCTTTGCCGACGCGCTGCTGATCGCAACGCGGATGAACCCCGAACCCCGCCACCACGACACGCGCCGCACCGACGTCAAGGAACAACTGCCGAGCGAGCGCTATGTGTTTCCGAAGCTGGGCCTGTGACAACGCCCGTGGCCGCCTGACCCCATAGCTGCCCGCGACAGGACAGCGATGCGGTCAGGCGGCCACGCCGGTGATCATCGACACGATCTCGTTCTTGTCGGTGCTGCGGGTGTCCCGCATGCCGATCTGCCGCCCGCGCCGCAGCACGCAGATGCGGTCCGACAGGCGGAACACCTGGTCCAGACTGTGCGAGATGATCAGGATCGCCAGGTTGCGCGCCTTCAGTGCCTGGATCGTCGCCTCGACCCGCGCCGTCTCGGCCACGCCAAGGGCCGCCGTCGGCTCGTCCAGCAGCACCAGTTTTTTCGCCCAGTGCGTGGCCCGCGCGATGGCCACGCCCTGACGCTGCCCGCCCGACAGGTCGCGGATCGTGGCGCGGGCCGAGGGGATGCGCACGTCCAATTCCGTCACCAGCGCCTCGGTTTCGGCCATCATCCGGCGGCGGTCCAGAAGGCCGAACCGCGTGACCGGTTCGCGCCCCAGGAACAGGTTCATGTAGACCGGCTGCTGATCGGCGAGGGCCAGGTCCTGATAGACCACCTCGATGCCCCGCTCGCGCGCCACCGAGGCGTCGGCAAAGCTGGCGGGCGTGCCATCCAGCAGGATCGTGCCCGACGACGGCGGATAGACCCCCGAGATGATCTTGATCAGGGTCGATTTGCCGGCGCCATTGTCACCCACCAGCGCCACCACCTCGCCCGCGTGCAGCGTCAGCGTGAAATCCTCGATGGCCGTGACGCCACCAAAGGCCTTGCGGATGTTGGTCAGTTGCAGGACCGGGGTCATCGTGCGTTCCTCATGCCAGCGCGGGCCAGGGTTCGGGCTGGCCAAGGGCGTTCTCGATGGCCTGCACACGCGGCGTGCCGGTCGAGACCCCGCTGATCCCCACGGCATAGGCGCGGGTGACGAAGGCCTGGCCCCGGAACCCGAACACCACGCTGTCGCCGGGGCGGGGCGGGTTGGGGCCGGTGGCGTCGATCATCCCGTAGTAGTCGATGGCCGAAGGCGGCGGAATCTCGACACGGCGCAGGGCAGTCACGTCGGTGGTCGGTTCCGGCCCGACGAGAGCCTGCACGTCGTAGTCGGGGAACACCGGGTCGATGTACAGGCCCCCGCCAAAGCAATAGGCCCGACCGCCATGCAGGTGGCTGACCTCGCTCAGGTACAGGACGGCGGGGGTTTCGGGCAGGTCCTCGACCGCGTGCAGGGGTGTGGTGCCGTGCAACCCGTTGCCGGGTTCGACCTGCGTTGCCCCGGCCTGGGCCAGGGCCTGCAGGGTGATGGCCGAGGTGGTGCCGGGGGCGTTGATCGCGATGTCGCCGAACCCCGCCTTGCGCAGGGCATCCGCCGTGCTCTGCAGGGTGGCCAGGTTCGGCGTGTGGCGGATCGTGCGGGTGGCGTGGTCGTACAGCTGCGCGGGAAACGAGGTAACCCCGGCAAACCGCGCGCCGGGCAGGGCGTCGATCCGGCGGGCCACGGCCACGGCATCCTCGGCGGCAAAGCCGCCCTCGTGGCCGAGATAGAAGGTGTCGCCCGTGGTCTGAACGCGGGCAAGGATCGCCTGCTCCTGCCCGGCACGCTGCGCGGCGGCTGCGGCCTCGGCGGCCTTGTCGTCGGAAAACACGGTCCAGAAGTCGGGCCGCAGCGCGGCGGCCAGCCCCGCCTCGGCGCGGGGAACCTGCACCAGATGGCCCAGATGGCCGACCCGCAGTCCCGCCCTATGGCAGGCCACCGCGCAGGCCATGTCCACCGCCACCGCCCGGTCGATCCCGCCGTCCATCACCGCCCGACAGAACCCCGACTGCCGCGCCACCTGCTTGGCCATGGCAAAGACCGTCAGGCCCAGACGGTCGGCCTCGGCCCGGATCAGCCGTGCGTTCGCGGTCACGGCATCCAGGTCGATCACATAGGCATTCGCCGGGATCAGGCCCTGCTGGTGCAGGGACTGTGCGGCCAGGATGAACGCCGGGTTGCGGCGGCGGAGGGTATCCAGAAACATCGAAGCCTCCTTTCAGCGGGCGGGTTCGCGCAGGGAAACCGCCACGGCGGCCAGCACGATCAGCCCCTTGATGATCATCTGCCACGACACCGACAGGCCCATCAGGATCAGCCCGTTCGACAGCATCCCCATCATCAGCGACCCCACCAGCGCCCCCGGAACCGTGCCCCGCCCGCCGTTCAGCGCGGTGCCGCCCACGATCACGGCGGCGATCACCGTCATCAGGTCGGTCTCGCCCAGAGTATAGCGCGCGGCCTGGAGGCGGCCCGCGTACAGCACTCCCGCCAGCCCCGCGCAGAAGCCCGACAGCACCAGCACCCCCAGCCGCACGCGCGCCACCTGGATGCCCGATACCAGCGCCGCACGCGGATTGTCCCCCACGGCCAGCACATGCGCCCCGAACCGCGTCTCGCGAAAGACGACATGCCCGACCAGAAGTGCGGCGACCGTCCACCAGATCATCGACGGCACGCCCAACAGCCGCCCCCCGCCGAAGATCGCGATGAACGGGTCCGAGGTGACCGGAACCGATTGCAGGTCCGACACCTCGCGCGCAATGCCCGCCACCACGCCCATGGTGGCCAGCGTCACCAGAAACGACGGCAGCCGCGCATAGGCCACGATGGCCCCGTTCACCAGCCCGACAGCCATGCCCGTCATCAGGCCCGCCGCGACGCCGACCGGCCAGGGGGCCAGACGCAGCACCAGTGCCGCCACGATGGCCGACAGCGCGACCGCCGCCCCGAAGGACAAGTCGATCTCTCCGGATGCCAGCACGAAGACCAACCCCACGGCCAGCACCGTGGCGGGCGCGGTCTGCAGCACGATGTTGGTCAGGTTCTGCACCGTCAGGAACCCCCGGTCGTGCAGCATCACCGCGAAGAACAGGAAGATCAGGACAAACCCCGCATAGACGATCAGGCCCTGAAGTGCTGCGCGGTTGGGAAGGGCGAAGGGCATGGGCCTGACCTTTGTGTGGCGGGGGGGAACCCGGGGCACAGGGCGCGCCCCGGGAAAGCGGGCCTACTTGGCCGCGTCGAGCACCGACTGCGGCGCGTCCTTGCGCAGCGACGCCTGCCAGCCTTCGGCGACATTCGCCTTGGTCACGGTCAGGGCCGGGGCCACGACGAAGGGCGGGTTTTCGGCCCCCAGCACGGCGCGGGCACCGATGGCGGCCATGGTGCGGCCCAGTTCGTAGGCCTCGTCCGCCACGATGGCGGCCACGTTGCCGCCCTTGACCATGTCCAGCGCGACGGGTTCCGACAGGTCCAGCGTCACGATCCTGGCCGTGGTGTTCCCGTTCGCCCGCAACGCCGCCAGCACGCCCTCGGCAGGCCCGGCCCAGGTGACATAGATCCCGCCCAGATCGGGGTTCTGCAGCAGCATCGCGTTGGCGATCTCTTCCGCCCGCGCCGGGTCGCTGATCCCTGCCTCGGCGACGATGGACATCTCGGGATAGTCATTCTGGATCGTGGTCTTGAAGGCGTTGTCCCGCTGGTTGGTGACGTAATAGGCCGCGTCGTGGAAGATCCAGCCGACCTTGCCCTTGCCGCCCATCGAGGCCGCCAGGGCGTCCGCGGCCTGCTTGCCCATCTGGAACAGGTCGTCGGTCACGATGGCGGCATAGTCAGCCGGGTGAGCATAGCCGGTGGGCAGGTTCGACAGGAACACGAGCTTGGCCCCCGCCTCGCCGGCCTTGCGGAACGCGGCGGCCGAGGCGACAGGGTCCAGCGGCAGCGACAGGATGATGTCGGGCTGCAAGGCCAGCGTGGTTTCCACGTCGGCCATCTGTTTCGCGCTGTCGAATGCGGCAGATGTGGTGGCGACAACCTCGATCCCCAGCCGGGCGAACTCATCGGTTGCCCCTGCCGTCACGGCATTCACGAAATCCGACTGGTCGTGCCACAGAAGGGCGGCCTTCAGCCCCTTGCCCTGCAGTTCCGCCGCCTGCGCGTCATCGACCGTCACGGCAGACGACAGCGTCGCCGTTTCGCCCGAGGGGCCGACGGTCTGGGCCAGGGCAGGCAGTGACAGGAGGGCCAGAGCGGACAGCGAGACGAGAAGTGATCGCGCAACGGTTTTCATGATGTTCTCCCAAAGGTTGCGGCCCGTCATGGGTCAACGGTTCCGCATGTGGTGGCGATGAAGGCGGCGAAGGACAGGATGGCGTCGTGGTAGTCGGCAAGGGACACATGCTCGAAATTCGTGTGGCAGAGGGCGATGTCGCCGGGCGCGCAGTAGACGGCGGGACAGCCGAGGCGGTCGGTCAGGAAGGCCATCTCGGACCAGAAGGGCGCGCCTTCGATGCCGCCTGCACCGGGACGCACGGCGGACAGGCAGGCGGACAGGCCGGTGACCAGCGGATGATCGGGGGCGACCCCGGCGGGCGAACCGCCGCGCGGATGATCACGCCCGGCGGGCCAAGTGAGGGTCAGCGCGATCCCTTCGGGCAGCGCCGCACGGATGACCGAGGCCAGCGTTTCTGTTGCTGCATCAATGCGTTCGCCCGGCAGCACCTTGCCGATCAGCGAGAACCGGCATTCCCCCGGAACCGCGATCAGGCCCCCCGCCTCGATCCCCGTGACCAGCGTGAAGGCCCGGCCCAGAAGCGGGTGTTCGGCGCGGGCGGCGTTGGTGTCGGAATGGTCCCAGATGGCCGACAGCACGCGGTGCGCGGCCTTCAGGGCGTCGCGGCCCAGATCGGGGCGACCGAAATAGGCCGATTGGCCGGTCAGCACCACGTCGGTGATGAAGAACCCGATCTGCACTGGCATTACCTGCAGCCGCGTGGGCTCGACATAGATGGCAAGGTCGGGGCGGGGCAGGGTGCCCGACAGCACCGCATCCGACCAGTGCCGCACCCCGGCGCTGATGCCGGTGCCCGGCTCGCCGCTTTCCTCGTCGCCGACGAAGGCATAGGACAGGGTCCCGCGCAGGGCGATCCCGGCGCGGTCCAAGAGGTCGAGCGCGGCCAGCGACGCGCAGATGCCGGCCTTGAGATCGGCCGCCCCGCGTCCCCAGAGTTCGCCGTCGATGATCGCTGCACCGAAGGGGTTTTCCTGCGGCTGGCCCGCCCAATGCGCGGCCCAGTCGCGGGCATGGACCACGTCGGTGTGGCCGATAAACTGCAGGTGGGGGCCGTCTCCGTTGCCCGCCCGGACGCCCGTAACATTCGGGCGACCTTGCAGAAAATCCTGCCGTCGAGGGTGGAGGGACAGGCGTTCCATGACCGGCACCAGCATGTCGGCCATGCGCCCTTCGTCCCCCGTCACCGAGGCCGCCTGCACGGCGCGCGTCAGCAGGTCGTCGGCGAAACCTGTATCCAGATGGGCGCGGAGGCGAGCCAGCAGGGCGGGAAAGGGCGTCACTCGGCTGCCCTCCGAAGACCCGCCTTGGGGGTGGGCAGGGTGACGACGGCCCCTGGGGCGGACTGGGCGAAAAGGGCAGTGTGCAGTTCGGTCAGGCCGATGGCGACGGCCCCGTTCAGCGCGGCGTGGTCGCCGAGGGTGCTGGCCTCGACGCGGATGGGGAAGGGGAAGCAGCGGGCAAGCTCGGCCCGGGTCGCCGCAACGATCTCGGGGCGCGCGCCGATGGAGCCGCCGAGGATCACCAGTTCGGGCGCGGTGATGGCACCAATGGCGGCGACGGCGCGGGCCAGCTGGCGGGCGACATCGGCGATGACCTGTGAGGCAGCCATGTCACCGGCATTTGCCGTAGCGAAGATGGCAGGCACATCAAGGGTTTGGCCCGTGGCAGTCGCATAGGCCGATTTGATGCCCTGGGTCGCCGTGACCCGTTCGAACGCGCCGACGCGCAGCGATTCGGGCTCGAACGGGTCGGCCCCGAAGGGCAGGTAGCCAAGCTCCCCCGCCGCGCCCGTGGCCCCGCGCAGGAGCGATCCGTTGGCGATGATCCCGGCCCCGATGCCCGTGCCAAGGGCGATGAAGGCGAGGTGGTCGAGGCCCTGGCCGAGGCCCAGCCACTGTTCGCCCAGCACGGCGAGGTTCACGTCATTCTCCAGCACGACGGGCGTGCCGACCGCCTGCGCCACGGCATCGCGGAAATCGAAGCTGTCGATCCCCTTGATATTGGGCGCAAAATTGACATGACCCGTGGACAGGTCGGGGACGCCGGGGCAGCCGACGACGGTCTGGCGGATGCGGGTGACGCCGGCCTGGGCGGCTGTCTGCAGGACCAGCGCGCCGATCTGGGCGGCGACGGCAGGGCCGCCTTCGGGGTGGGTGGGTTCGACGGCTTCGGCCAGGACGGTTCCGGCGAGGTCCACGATGGCCACGCGCAGCTTGGTGCCGCCGAGGTCCACCGCCGCCATCAGGGCGCTTTCGGGGATCAGTTCATATGTCGTGGCGCTGCGCCCGACATGGCCCGAGGTACGACCCGTCTCACGCACCCAGCCATCTTCTTCAAGGATTCGAACGAGTTCCGAGACGGTCTGTTTGGACATGCCGGTCTGCTTGGCGATCGAGGCGCGCGAAATCGGGCCGCAGTGGATGATCGCCTGCATCGCCAGGCACAGCGACACCTGGCGCGAAACGTTGGTCTGGGGGGTCGTTTCCATCGGGCACCAGTTAATTCGTTCTTCATACGAACTAACTTGACTGCGGGCCGATCTGTCAAGTGGGAAGACGGGGCGCGTGGAAAAAGTTGGGGGGCAAACAAGGGTGGGGCACGGGGCGGCGCGGGGGCTGCAAGGCCCTGCGGACGCTGGATTAATCGGGCATCGGTCGGCGAATTTGTGCATGCACATTCCATGCACATCGCATGCACATCGCATACGTACGCACGACGGTCGGCAGCGACGTTAACCATGCGGAGCGAATCACCGGTGACGTGGCTGTGACACGGGGTCGTTGCACGCTGTCCATCGAGGCCCCGGCTTGCGCCGGCGCGACTGGATCATTCCGGCCTGAGATTTCGCAGCGGGTGCTGACCGGCCTACATCTCGGCCAGGCGCACGCGGCGGCCTTCGCGGGACGAGCGGGCGATGGCGTGGATGGCCTTTTCGATCTCGAGTCCCGCCGCGAAGTCGAGGGCCGGGCGCGTGTCGTCGCGGATCGCCCGCAGGAAACCCGCCAGTTCGATGACCTTGAGGTCGTTGAACCCCAGCTGGTGCCCCGGCGCGGGACAGAAGGCCCCGTAGGGGGGATGGTCGGGCGAGGTCAGGATGGTGGCGAAGCCTTGGGTCGCGCGGTCGCCCTGGTTGCGGAACAGGTGCAGCTCGTTCATCCGCTCCTGGTCGAACATCACCATGCCGGTCGTGCCGTGCACCTCGAACCCCAGGCGGCTCTTGCGGCCCCAGGCCGAGCGCGAGGCGGTCATCACGCCCCGGACGCCGCTGGCGAAAGTCAGAAGGGCCGAGGCGGCATCCTCGTTCTCGACCGGGGCGTCGCCCGAGCCGTCGGGCAGGGGACGGGTCTTGTGGATTGTGTCGATCTCGCCCAGCACGGAGTCGATAGGGCCGACGAGGCCCGTCAGCAGCGACACAAGGTGACAGCCGATGTCGCCGAGCGCGCCCAGACCGGCATCCTTCAGTTTCGCGCGCCAGTGCCACGGCAGGTTGGGGTCGGCCTGGTAATCCTCGTCCACCCAGCCGCGCACATGGACGACGCGCCCGATCTGGCCTTCGGCGACCAGGCGACAGGCGTGGGTGAAGGCGGGGTTGGCGGTGTAGTTGTAGCCAAGCTGCGTCTTCCGGCCCGAGGCCTGGGCGACCTCGGCCATGGCGCGGGCGTCGTCCATGGTCAGGGCCATCGGCTTTTCGCACCAGACATGTTTTCCGGCGGCGAGCGCGGCCAACGCCATTTCCCGGTGCATCCCGTTCGGCGTGGTGATCGAGACGACCTGCACGCCGGGGTCAGCGACCAGGTCGCGCCAGTCTGCCGTGGCGCGGCCAAAGCCGAACTGCGCGGCCATGTCCTGCGCCTTGGCGAGGGGTGTGTCGGCCAGTGCCACCAGCCGGATTGCCGGGACATCGCCCATCACCGCCCGCACGGCGCGGTAGGCCAGGGCGTGGGCCTTGCCCATGAAGCCCGTGCCGATCAGGCCGACGCCGATGTCATGCATGGTCGAGCGCCTCCAGGAACGCGTGGAACGCGGTGTCGTCCACCGCGACATCGTGCTGCGGTGCCGGGTAGGCCCCGGTCTGGACGTCGTCCACGAATTCGCGGAAGGCCCCGATTCGTTCACCCTGCAGCCGTTCGTATTCGGCGGCGAAGTTGCGGTAGGTCTTGGCGTGGCGCGGGCGGTGGCCGCGGGTGCAGCCCAGCACATCCTCAGCGAACAGGTATTGCGCGTCGGTCCCCGCGCCCGCCCCCATGCCGAAAGTGACAAGGCCCGACCGGCGCGACAGTTCGGCACCGACGCGGGCGGGCACGACCTCAAGCTCCACCGCGACGGCCCCGGCCTGTTCGAGTGCCTGCATCTGGTGCCAGACCTGCAGCGCCGAGGCGGCGGTCTTGCCCACGGCGCGGAAGCCGCCGGTCCAGGTGACGAGGTGCGGCACGAGGCCGACATGGCCCACGACCGGCAGGCGTTCGGCGGCCATCCGGCGGACGGTGTCGAGCGAGGCGCTGCAGTAGTACGCGTCGCCGCCCGTCCTGCGGGCGGCGAAGGCGGCGCGGAGGTAATCCTCGGCCGTCACAAGGTCGCCGTAGATCAGGCCGACCTGCACGAAACAGTCCCCGGCGGCGGCGCGCATCGCGGGGGTCCAGAGGTGGGCCACGATGGACAGCACGTCGATTCCGGCGGCGGCGGCGGCGGCCGCCTCGTCCTCGGTCTCGACGAACAGCATCGACAGCTTGCGCCGCCCCTTGGCGGCGCGCAGGTCGGCCACCGTCATCCGGTTGTTGGGCATGTTCCCTCCGGGTCAGCCGATGTCGACGAAGACGCGGTCGCCCTCGACCTTGACCGGCCAGGTGCGCAGGTTGACGCAGACCGGCGGGCGCATCGCCTCGCCCGTGCGATAGTCGAACTGGCCGTTGTGTTTCGGGCATTCGATGAGGTGGCCCATGACCAGCCCGTCGCAGAGGTGCACCTTTTCGTGGGTGCAGAGGCCGTCGGTGGCGTGGAAGGTGCCTTCGGGCGAATGGTAGAGGGCGAAGGTGCGGCTGCCGTGGTCCCAGCGGATCAGGTCTTCTTCGTCGATGTCGGTGGTGGCGCAGGCGTCGGTCCAGGTGGGCATGGCATCCTCATTCAGCGGCGGCACCAAGGGCCGCGACGTGGAAATCCTCGCGATAGGGTTTCGCGGTGGGGGGCAGGGTGCGGCGGACGAAGTGGTCTTCGTTTGCCAGTTGTCGCCGCAGGGCGGGCCACATCTCGGCAAAAGCCGCCGGGATGGACGGGTTCGGCGGGGGCAGGTCGTGCTTCATGATGTCATGCAGGCGCGGCAGGGCGTGGTAGGGCACCATCGGGAACATGTGATGTTCGACGTGGTAGTTCATGTTCCAGTAGATGAACCGGCTGATGGGGTTCATGTACACGGTGCGGCTGTTCAGGCGGTGGTCGGTGACGTTGTCGGCGAGGCCCCCGTGCTGCAGAAGGCCGCACATGATGTAGTGCCAGGCCCCGTAGAGGCTGGGCAGGCCGATCACCATCAGGGGCAGGAGGGACCAGGTGGCGAGGGCGAGGGCGATGGTGGCGGCGTAGATCGCCGTGCCGATGCGGGCGACCCTGACCAGGCGGGGCCATTCGGTTTCGGGGACGAAGGTCTTTTCCTCGGGGTGGACGCCGCGCGTGGCGTTGTACAGCATCCGGGGGAAGAAGCTGATGGCCTGGGGGATGCCGACGAAGCTGAGGATCACCTTGGCAAGTTGCGGCGGGCGCATGATGGCGATCTCGGGGTCGCGGCCGACGATGTAGGTGTCGGTGTGGTGGCGGGCGTGGCTCCACCGCCAGGTGGTCGAGTTGCGCAGGATCATGAAGCTGGCGATCTCGAACACCAGGTTGTTCATCCAGGGGGTGCGGAAGGCGGTGCCGTGGCCGCATTCGTGCCAGCGCGAGTCGGACGCGCTGCCGTAGAGCACGCCGTAGACCAGCCAGAACGGGGCCGACCACCAGCTGGGCCAGAGGGCGATGCCTGCGGCCAGGCACAGGGCCATGGTGCCGCAGAGAATGACGGTGTCGCGGATGGCGGGCTGGTCGGTGCGCTGCATGAGGTCCTTCATCACCTTGCGCGGCACGTCGGTGTGGTACCATTCGGCGGCGGCGAGGCCGGTTTCGACGGCGCGCTGCCCGTCGGGGCCGAGGAGGCTGTAGTCGCGTTTCGCCATGGTGTCGTCCTCCCGCTCTCTGTCTGTCGCAACAGCTAGACCGGCGGCACGGGAATCACCAAGAGTGTCGCTTGCAAGTTTCATCATCCGCCGTCAGGTTGCGGTATGCCGTGATCGGATTTCGTCAGGACCGCGATGGCCCGCCGCCCCACCATCCATGACGTCGCACGCGAGGCGGGGGTGTCGCCCGCCACCGTGGACCGCGTGCTGAACGCGCGCGAGAAGGTGCGCGAGGAGACCGCGCGGCGGGTGTACGAGGCGGCGCGGCTGGTGGGGTATCACGCGGCACCGCTGATCGGGCAGCGGGTGCAGTCGGACCTGCCGCGCCTGCGGCTGGGCATTGTCCTGCACAAGGAGCGGCAGGCGTTCTACCAGACCTTCAAGGCCGAGATCGACCGCGCGGTGACGCAGGCGACGGGGGTGCGCGCCTCGGCCATCGTCGAGTTCGCGGCGTCGCAGTCGCCGGGGGACTTCATCGCGCTGATCGAGCGGCTGGCGGACAGGTGCGATGCCATCGCGGCCACGGCGGTGACGCACCCGGATGTGACCGAGGCGGTCATCCGGCTGAACGCCAAGGGAATTCCGTGCTTTGCCATGCTGAACGACTTTGCCCAGGGGGTGCGGCAGAACTATCTGGGGCTGAACAACATCAAGATCGGGCGCATCGCCGCCCACATGATCGCGGTTTCGGCGCATCAGGCGGGAAAGATTGCGGTTTTCGTGGGGGGGTCGCGCTGGCACGGGCATGAGTTGCGCGAAACCGGGTTCCGCAGCTATTTTCGCGAATACGGGCCGCAGTTCAACGTGCTGGACACGCTGGTGAACCTGGAGACGCGGCAACTGACCTACGAGGCGACGCTGGACCTTCTGCGCCGCCACCCCGACCTGCGCGGCATCTATTGCGCGGGGGGCGGGATGGAGGGGGCGATTGCGGCCCTGCGCGAGGTGCGAAAGCCCGGCGAGGTGGCGCTGGTGGTGAACGAACTGACGCCGGAAAGCCGGTCCGCGCTGATCGCGCGCGAGGTGGCGATGGTGATCGCGACACCGCTGACCCGGCTGTGCGGCGACCTTCTGGTGCTGGCGGCGGATGCCGTGCGGGCCGGGATCAAGCCGGTGCAGGCCCAGCACTTCCTGCCGCCCGACCTGTACCTGCCGGAGTCGGTCTGACGACAACCCCATCATCGTTTTCCGGAACTGTCGTCAGGCCTGACGAAATCCCCCGCCCTTGAATTGACGGAATCGGCAGCGGTGAACATGGTCGCATGCCAAGGAACCGATGGCAGGGGGAGGCCATGCGATGACCGATTTCGCGCTCAATCACATGACGGTGGCCCGGCTATCCTATGGGCAGCTTCTGGACCTGGCTGCCGACCTGGGCTGTGTCGGCATCGAGGTGCGCAACGATCTTCCGCAGGCGCTGTTCGACGCGGTGGACCCTGGGGCGGCGGGCGAGATGGCGCGGGCGAAGGGTCTGCGCCTGCTGGCGGTGGCCGAGGTGAAGCGGTTCAACGACTGGTCCGCAGACAAGGCCGCCGAGGCGCTGGCGCTGATGCGGATCGCGCAGGGGGCCGGGGCCGAGGCGGTCAGCCTGATCCCGCGCAACGACAACGCAGGCATGGGCAACGGCGAGCGGCAGGCGGCGCTGCGCGTGGCGCTGAAGGCGCTGAAGCCGATGCTGGAGGATCACGGGCTGGTGGGCATGGTCGAGCCCCTGGGGTTCGAGATCTGCGCGCTGCGCCACAAGGCCGAGGCGGTCGAGGCCATCGACGCCATCGGCGGGACGGGCCGGTTCAAGCTGGTGCACGACACGTTCCACCACACCCTGGCGCATGGCGGGCCGTTCTTTCCCGAGCACACGGGCATCGTCCACATCTCGGGCGTGGTCGACCAGACGGTGACGCTGGCGCAGATGTCGGACGCGCACCGCATCCTGGTGGACGGGGCCGACCGGCTGGGCAACCTGGACCAGATCGCGCGGCTGGCGGCCCTGGGCTGGTCCGGGCCGGTCAGTTTCGAGGCCTTTGCGCCAGAGGTCCATGCCAGCACCGATCCGAAGGCGGACCTGTCCGCCAGCATGCAGTTCATCCGCGAGGGGCTGGCCCGCAAGGCCGCCTGACGCCGCTGAAACCGGGGCGTCACCCAACAACGACGCCCCTCCGGCAACGACCACGGATGCGCCGGACATCCGCCAGAGGGAGAGAGACCATGAAGACCACCATCCTTGCCGCGGGCCTGACCGCGCTGATGACCACGACGGCCATGGCCGAAGGCATCGGCGTGTCGATGGCGCTGTTCGACGACAACTTTCTGACCGTGCTGCGCAACGGCATCCAGAGCCATGCCGATGCGAACGGCCTGTCGGTGCAGATCGAGGACGCCCAGAACGACGTGGCCAAGCAGCTGGACCAGATCAACAACTTCATCGCCAGCGGCGTCGATGCGATCATCGTGAACCCGGTCGACACCAGCGCCACCCAGGCGATGACCGATGCCGCCGCCGCCGCCGGCGTGCCGCTGGTCTATGTCAACCGCCAGCCGATCAACCTGGACACGCTGCCCGACAACCAGGCCTTCGTCGCGTCGAACGAGGTGGACAGCGGTACGCTGGAAACCATCGCGCTGTGCGACAACTGGGCGGCCGAGGGCAAGACCGAGGTCAACGTCTATGTCATGCAGGGCGAACTGTCGAACCAGGCGGCGGTGCAGCGCACGGCCGACATCTATGACGTGATCGAGGCCGGCAAGTGCAAGGTCAAGGTCAACGTGATCGACCAGCAGACCGCGAACTGGAGCCGCGACCAGGCGCAGAACCTGATGACCAACTGGCTTTCGACCGGCACCGCGTTCGACGGCGTGATCGCCAACAACGACGAGATGGCCATCGGCGCGATCCAGGCGATGAAGGCGGCGGGCATCGACATGGCGTCGGTGCAGGTCGGCGGCGTGGACGCGACGCAGGACGCGCTGGCGGCGATGCAGGCGGGCGACCTGGACGTGACCGTGTTCCAGAACGCGGCGGCGCAGGGGTCGGGGTCGCTGGAGGCGGCGGTCAAGCTGGCGAAGGGCGAAGCCGTGGACCCGGCCGTCTGGGTGCCGTTCGAACTGGTGACGCCGGCCAACATCGCCAACTACCTGGCCAAGAACTGAGGCCAGTCGGCAACACGCGGCTGCAGGGGGCGGGCGACCGCCCCTTGCATCACATGGGGGGACGGGGCGGATGGCACAGGGCGCGGCGCAGCACGGGGTCGGGGGACTGGCCTACGACCCGACGAAGCGGGCACTTCCGCCCGAGATGAACGTCCTGTTCGCGCTGATCGCGATCACGGTGATCTTCGAGCTGCTGAACCGCTGGAACGGCAACTCGTTCCTGTTCAACACGCGGGCGAACCTGGACACGGTCTTCAACGAAGCGCGCATCAACATCATCCTGCTGCAGGTGGCGATCACCGGCATCATCGCCATCGGCGTGACGCAGGTGATCATCCTGGGCGGGATCGATCTGTCCTCGGGGTCGATCGTGGGCGCGACCGCGATGATCGCGATGAGTTTTGCGCAGACCGCGACGGTCAACGGCAACCCCAACCCCAAGGCCATTTTCGGCGAAGGGTGGATGGACCTGCCGGTGCTGGTGCCGATCCTGATCGGGCTGGGCTGCGGGATTTTCGCGGGGCTGGTGAATGGCCTGCTGATCGCCTACACGCGCATCCCGCCGTTCATCGCGACGCTGGGCATGATGGTGTCGGCGCGCGGCGTGGCCAAGTGGTGGTCGAACGGCAACCCGATCTCGTTCCCGACGGAAGGCTATGCCAGCATCTCGAACGGCGACATGCTGGGCGGGCTGACCTTCGGCATCGTGTCCTGGGACGGGCAGAACCCGGCGGTGATCTTTTTCCTGCTGGCTGTGCTGTTCCACCTGATCATGAAATACACGATCTATGGCACGCGCAGCTATGCCATCGGATCGAACGAGGCGGCGGCGCGGATGTCGGGGATCAACGTCAACCGCCACAAGGTGCTGGTCTATACCATCGCGGGCATGCTGGCCGGGGCGGCGGCGATCCTGGTCACATCGAAGACGCTGACCGCGCAGGCCGGGATGGGGGTCATGCTGGAACTGGACGCCATCGCCATGGCGGTGATCGGCGGGGTGTCGCTGGCCGGGGGGCGCGGGTCGATCATCGGCACGGTGCTGGGGGCGATGATCTTTTCGGTGATCATCTCGGGCTTCACCTCGATCCAGCTGGATGCCTACTATCAGGAGATGGTCAAGGGCGCGATCATCGTCGGGGCCGTCGTGCTGGACGTCTGGCGCCAGAACCGGAGGGCGAAATGACCGACGTTGTCCTGCAGACCATCGGCCTGACCAAGCACTATGGCGGCGTCCATGCGCTGAGCGACGCGAACTTTACCCTGCATGCGGGCGAGCATGTGGCGATCATGGGCGACAACGGGGCGGGCAAGTCGACCTTCGTGCGCCAGATCACGGGGGTGGAGCAGCCGACCTCTGGCCGCATCGTGTTCCACGGGCAGGAGATGACCTTTGCCGGGCCGCTGGACGCGCGCGAGGCGGGGATCGAGACGGTGTTCCAGACGCTGGCGCTGGCCGACGACCTGGACGTGCCGTCGAACCTTTTCCTGGGGCGCGAGAAGTTCTGGCTGAAGCTGGGGCCGTTCTCGATCCTCGACCGGCGGGCGATGCGGGCGGCGACGCAGGCGGCGCTGGTCAAGACCGGTGTGAAGATCCCGAACCTGTCCAACACCATCCGCAACATGAGCGGGGGCCAGCGGCAATGCGTGGCCATCGCGCGCACGGCGACGTTTGCGTCGAAGCTGATCATCATGGACGAGCCGACAGCGGCCTTGGGCGTGCAGGAGACGGCGCAGGTCGAGAACATCGTGCGCACGCTGAAGGCCGCCGGAGAGCCGCTGATCCTGATCAGCCACAACATGCGGCAGGTGTTCGACCTGGTCGACCGCATCGTCGTGTTCCGGCGCGGGCGGATCGTGGCGAACCTGCCCAAGGGCGAGACCGACGGGCAGGACGTGGTGTCCTACATCACCGGGGCCAAGACCGGGGCCGAGTTCGCGGGCGCTGCGTGATTGCGGGTTTGCCGCTGCCCCTGTAGTCCTGTGCCGGGGATATGGAGGGCGGTTGCATGAAGGTCTGTCTGGTCACCGGGGGCGGGCGCGGCATCGGCGCGGCGGTTGCGCGCGAGATGCATGGCCGGGGCTACGCGCTGGCGCTGATGTCGCCGTCGGACAGCTGCGAGATGCTGGCCGCCGAACTGGGCGGCGTGGCCCGGCGGGGCGTGGCGCAGAGCGGCGATGACCTGAAGGGCATCGTCGATCTGGCAATGGCAACCTACGGGCGGATCGACGCGGTCCTGTGCCAGGCCGGGCATCCGCCGAAGGGCGACCTCTTGGACATCAGCGATGACAGCTGGGATCTGGCGGACGACATGATCGTCAAGTCGGTGATCCGGATGGCACGGCTGGTGACGCCGGTGATGGAGGCACAGGGCGGGGGGTCCATCGTCGTCGTCAGCACCTATGCGGCGCTGGAGCCGTCGCCGATGTTTCCGACATCCTGCGTCTATCGTGCTGCGGTTGCTGCCTTTGCCAAGCTTTATGCCGACCGCTATGGCCCGAAGAACATCCGCATGAACTGCGTGCTGCCGGGGTTTACCGACAGCCTGGACCTGGCCCGCTACAGCGACCTGCCGGCGATGAAGCGGATTGCGCGGGTCGAGGAACAGGCCAAGGCGGCAGCATTCCTGCTGTCGGAGGATTCAAGCTATGTGACCGGGCAGAACCTGCGCGTGGACGGCGGTCTGTCGCGGCATGTCTGATGTCGTGATGCAGGGCTGCGGGCAACCCCGTGGCGTCCTGCGCGGAAACAGCAAGGGGCAATTGAAATCCCCCACGGAAATCCTGTGCCGCAGCAATGCCTTGAAACCAGGGCCCTACTTGTTGAGGGTTCTTTCGAAGTCTTCGGGTGTCACCCGTACGGGCGTTCCCATCGAAGTCATTCCGGAAACGGGTGAGGTCTGGGACATGACGGTCCATTCCTGTCCGTAGCGCAACAGTGTGAAGCCCGCGGTGAAGTACAGTCCCTCGAACGACAGCAGGGCCAGTCGCTCGGTCGATGCGTCGGCACCGTGGACTCTGGCCAGCTTGACCGAATTCTTCTGGTACCTCTCGCTGTTCAAGAGCTCGGGCGACGGAATGGCGACTCGCACTACCTTAAGCCCGGCAAGCCTGTCCGCGCGCACGACGGTGGCGAAGTCGGTCGCCTCGGCGGCCTTCATCGGGACGGTCTTGCCCTCAAGAATCTCGCTTCTGGTCATCAGGCCGTAGGTCAGGAAGCGCACCTGCTGGGCAATTTGCGCCGTGGCACCGGCGCGGTTGATCTGTTGGAAGAAGGGTGACGTTGCGGGTGCAGGCGTCATCGGTACCAACGCCGCGAGCCGATCCACGTATCCGACGAAGTCGAAGCCCGTTGTCATCCTGTCAACCGATGTCACCGCGATGATCGCGTCAAGATCCTGCTGCGCGACCCCGTCGATGTACGCGGCAACGGCACCTTCCGGCGTGGTGAGGTCCGGATCAGCCGCAAGCGACGCGCGGGCGGAAAGCAAGCCGATGCCAACCAGGACGACAAAGGCGAACAGCATGACCCTTTGCTGCATCGGCATCCCCCGAAAACCACCCCGTCGGTGGGCACGATGGCACAATCGCAGCCGGTGCCCTGATCAACAAGAAGAACTTGTCGTTCGTTTGCGGATTTTGTTTTTCCGGGCGGCGTGAAACGGGCAAGGTCCGGCCAGCACAACGGGGGACGCGGTATGCGGAACGGCGGGAAGCTTTTGGTGGAAAGCCTCGTGGCACTTGGGGCCACGCGCACCTTTGGCGTGCCGGGCGAAAGCTATCTGGCCGTGCTGGACGCGCTGCACGACACGCAAGGGCGGCTGGATTTCGTGCTGTGCCGGAACGAGGGGGGGGCGGCCTTCATGGCCGCCGCCTGGGGCAAGCTGACGGGCAGCCCCGGCATCTGCATGGTCACGCGGGGGCCGGGGGTGACGAATGCGTCCATCGGCATCCACACCGCGATGCAGGATTCGGCACCGATGATCGTGTTCGTGGGGCAGGTCGGCACCGACATGTCCGGGCGCGAGGCGTTTCAGGAGATCGACTACGCGGCGGTGTTCGGGACCATGGCGAAATGGGCGGTCGAGATAACCTCGGTTGACCGCATCCCCGAGATCCTGTCGCGCGCCTGGGTGACGGCCACGACGGGCCGCCCCGGCCCGGTGGTGGTGGCCCTGCCCGAGGATGTGCTGACCAGCCCGACCGATGTGGCGCCCTTGGCCGGTCCGGCGCGGATCACCGAGCCCGCGCCGACGCCCGAGGCAGTGGACGAGGCGCTGGCGCTGTTGCAGGGGGCCGCGCGGCCCTTGGTGCTGATCGGCGGGTGCAACTGGACGGATGCGGGGCGCGCGGCGATGCAGGCGTTCGCTGAAGGCTCGGGCATTCCGGCGATTGTCGCGTTCCGCTATCAGGACCGGTTCGACAATTTCTCGCCGTGCTATGCGGGCGAGGCGGGGGTCGGCATGCCGCCCCATGTCAAGGCGCTGATCCGCGAGGCCGACGTGATCCTGGCGGTCAACGTGCGCTTTGGCGAGATGACGACCGATGGCTATACGCTGCTCAAGGTGCCGGTGCCGGTGCAGACGCTGATCCATGTGCATGGATCGGACCGCGAGATCGGCAAGATCTATCAGCCGAGGCTGGGCATCCATGCCGGGCCGAATGCCTTTGCCGCCGCGCTGCGGCCTGTCGCGGGGGATTGGGCGGGGTGGCGCGACAGGGCTCGGGCGGGGTATCTCGCCAGCATGGAGGCCCCGGCGCAGCCGTCGCCCGTGGACATGGTGGCGGTGATGGCGCATCTGCGCGCCGTGCTGCCGCCGGATGCGATCCTGACCAACGGGGCGGGGAATTTCGCGGTCTGGCCGAACAAGTTCTATGCCTTTGGCGCGAAGGCGCGGCTGTTGGCCCCGCAGTCGGGGGCGATGGGGTACGGGGTGCCTGCGGCGATTGCGGCGAAGGTGGCGCATCCGGGCCGGGTGGTGGTGTGCTTTGCCGGGGACGGGGATTTCCAGATGACCTGCCCTGAGCTTGGCACGGCGATGCAGGCGGGGGCGCAGCCGGTGATCCTGATCCTGAACAACGGGACCTACGGCACGATCCGGGCGCATCAGGAACGCGCCTATCCGGCGCGGGTGTCGGGGACCGATCTGGTCAACCCCGACTTCAGTGCCTTGGCGCGGGCCTACGGGTTCCATGCCGAACGGGTCGAGGCGACGGCCGGTTTCGCGGCGGCCTTCGACCGGGCGCTGGCGTCGGCGACGGGGGCGGTGCTGGACCTGAACATCTCGGCCGAGGCGCTGACGCCGCGGCAGACGTTGTCGCAGATGCGGGCGCAGGCCTTGGCGCGGGGGGCGACATGACGGTGCGTCTGGGGGCCGACATCGGCGGCACGTTCACCGACGTGGCACTGGAATGCGACGGGCGGATGTTCTCGACCAAGGTGCTGACGACGCACGGGGCACCGGAGCAGGCGATCCTGGACGGGATTGCCGTGGTGCTGGCCGAGGCCGGGATCGGGCCGGGCGACATCGACGTGGTGATCCACGGCACCACGCTGGCCACCAACGCGCTGATCGAGCGGCGGGGCGCTAAGGTGGCGTTCGTGACGACCGAAGGGTTCCGCGACGTGATCGAGATGCGCACGGAAAGCCGGTTCGACCAGTACGACCTGAACCTGTCCCTGCCCGCGCCGCTGGTGCCGCGCGAGGACCGGATGGTGGTGCGGGGGCGGATCGGGGCCGGGGGGGAGGAGCTGGCCCCGCTGGACGAGGCGGGGCTTGGATTGCTGGCCGACCGGATCGCGGCGGGGGGCTACGGCGCGGTCGCCATCGGGTTCCTGCATGCCTACATGAACGGCGCGCATGAGGCCCGCGCGCGCGACATCATCGCCGCGCGGGTGGGCGTGCCGGTGTCGCTGTCGTCCGAGGTCAGCCCGCAGATGCGCGAGTACGAGCGGTTCAACACCGTCTGCGCCAATGCCTATGTCCAGCCGATGATGGCCGATTATCTCTTGCGACTGCAGGTGCGGCTGCGCGAGATGGGGGCAGGGTGCCCGGTGTTCATGATCCATTCGGGTGGGGGACTGATCGACGTCGAGACGGCGGCGCGGTTCCCGGTGCGGCTGGTGGAATCGGGGCCTGCGGGGGGGGCGATCTTTGCCGCCGACATCGCGCGGCGGTTCGGGCTTACCCGTGTCGTCAGCTATGACATGGGGGGGACCACGGCGAAGATCTGCCTGATCGAGGATTTCGCGCCCCGCACTGCCCGCAGCTTCGAGGTGGCCCGGACGACGCGGTTCGCCAAGGGGTCGGGGATGCCGATCTCGATCCCGGTGATCGAGATGATCGAGATCGGGGCGGGGGGCGGGTCGCTGGCCTGGGTAGACGCGATGGGGCGCATCCAGACGGGGCCGGAATCGGCGGGGTCCGAGCCGGGGCCTGCCTGTTACCAGCGGGGGGGTGTGCGGCCCGCGATCACCGATGCGGATGTGGTTCTGGGCAAGATCGACCCCGAGAATTTTGCCGGCGGGGCGATCCGGCTGTCGCAAGGGCTGGCCGAGGGCGCGATTGCGAGGCACGTGGGCGACCGGCTGGGTCTGGACGTCCAGTCGGCGGCCTTTGGCATCGCCGAGGTGGTGGACGAGAACATGGCGAATGCCGCTCGGGTCCATGCGGTCGAGAACGGCAAGGATATCTCGGGCAACGTGATGATCGCCTTTGGCGGGGCGGCCCCCCTGCATGCCGCACGGCTGTGCGAGAAGCTGGGGATCGACCGCTGCCTTGTGCCGCCGGGGGCGGGGGTGGGCAGCGCCATCGGGTTCCTGCGCGCGCCGTTCGGATACGAGGCGCTGGTGTCCAAGGTGACGCGGCTGTCGGCGTTCGACGTATCGGCGGTGAACACGATCCTGACCGGGCTGACCGCGACCGCCGAGGGGTTCGTGCGGGCGGGGACCGATGGCGTGATCCGGCGCGAGGTGACGGCCTTCATGCGCTATGTCGGCCAGGGGTGGGAGATTCCGGTGGCGCTGCCTGATCGGCCCTTTGCGGACGGCGACGTGGCGGCGCTGCGCGACGATTTCCGCGCGGCCTATGCCCGCTTCTTTGGCCGCGCCATCGACGGGCTGGGTGGACTGGAGATCGAGGTGGTGACCTGGTCGGTGAAGGCCGAGGATGTGCGGCCGGTTCCCGAGGGCTGCGCGATCACCTTTGGTGGGGCGCAGGTGCAGGCGACGGTCACCCGCCCCGTGTTCGACCCCGCGACCGGCGAAACCCTGACGACCGGCATCCTGGACCGCAGTGCCCTGCCGACCGGCACGCGGATCAGCGGGCCGGTGGTGATCGTGGAGCGGGAAACCTCCACCGTCGTCACCTCGCCCTTTGACGTGGTGATGCAGGGGGATGGGTCGCTGCTGTTGCTGCGCAAGGAGGTTGCCCATGTCTGACCCCACCCGCGACATCCGCATGCAGGTGATGTGGAACCGGCTGATCTCGGTCGTCGAGGAACAGGCGATGACCCTGCTGCGCACCGCGTTTTCCACCAGCGTGCGCGAGGCGGGCGACCTGTCGGCGGGTGTGTTCGATCCAGAGGGGCGGATGCTGGCGCAGGCGGTGACGGGGACGCCGGGCCATGTCAATACGATGGCCGAGGCGGTGGGGCATTTCATTCAGGGCATCGGGCGGGGGAACATGTTCCCCGGCGATACCTATGTGACCAACGACCCCTGGCTGGGCACCGGGCACCTGCACGACATCACCATGGTCACGCCGTCGTTCCTGGGCGAAAGGCTGGTCGGGTTCTTTGCCTGCACGGCGCATGTGGTGGATGTGGGGGGGCGCGGGTTCGGGGCGGATGGCAAGTCGGTGTACGAGGAAGGGATCCAGATCCCGATCATGAAGTTCGCCGAGCGGGGCACGGTGAACGCCACCCTGATCGCCCTGCTGCGGGCGAACGTGCGCGAGCCTGAACAGGTGGTGGGCGATTTCTATTCGCTGGCGGCCTGCAACGACGTGGGGCACCGCCGACTTGTGGCGATGCTGGCCGAGATGGGGCTGGAGACGCTGGACCCCCTGGGCGACTTCATCTTTGCCCGCACCCGCGCGGCGATGCTGGACCGCATCCGCGCGCTGCCGCAGGGGGAATGGGCGAACGTGCTGGACACCGACGGCTATGACGTGCCGGTGCGGCTGGCCTGTAGCGTGCGGATCGCGGGCGATGCCGCGCATGTCGATTTCGCCGGCTCGGCCCCGCTCAGCCGCTGGGGCATCAACGTGCCGATGATCTATGCCAAGGCCTATGCGTCCTATGCGCTGAAATGCGTGGTGGCCCCGGACATCCCGAACAACTGGGCCTCGCTGGATGCCTTCACCATTTCCTCGCCCGAAAACATCCTGAACGCCCCCCGGCCTGCGCCGGTGTCCTTGCGCCATGTGATCGGGCATCTGGTGCCAGACCTGGTGCTGGGGGCGTTGGCCAAGGCATTGCCGGGGAAGATTCTGGCCGAGGGGGCGGCGTCGCTGTGGAACATCCACATGTCGGTGCGCCCGGTGGCGGGCGGGCCGGGGCTGCGGGCCGAGATCCTGATGTTCAACTCGGGCGGCATGGGGGCGCGGCCGGGGGTGGACGGGCTGTCGGCGACGGCCTTCCCCTCGGGCGTGATGACGATGCCGGTCGAGGCGACGGAACAGACCGGCCCGCTGGTGGTGTGGCGCAAGGAGCTGCGGCCTGATTCCGGCGGCGACGGGCAGTATCGCGGGGGGCTGGGGCAGGTGATCGAGATCGAACCCGCGCCGGGACACCAGTTCGATTTCTCGGCGATGTTCGACCGGGTGAACCATCCGGCCAAGGGGCGCGACGGCGGTGGCGGGGGCGCGGCGGGGGCGGTGATGCTGGACGACGGCACGCGGCTGAACCCCAAGGGGTGGCAGCATGTGCCCGCCGGGCGGCGGCTGATCCTGCATCTGCCGGGGGGCGGGGGGTTCGGGAACCCTGGCGCGCGCGATCCGGCGGCGCGGGCGGCGGATGTGACAAGGGGCTATGTGACGGGGGACAGGACATGACCGGGCCGCGTTTCGACACGATCCTGCTGACCGGGGCGGCGGGCCGCCTGGGCACGCAGCTGCGCCGGGGGCTGGCCCCGCTGGCCCGGACCTTGCGCCTGACCGATCGGGTGGCGGTGGCCGACCTGCAGCCGAACGAAACGATGGTCGTGGCCGAACTGGGCGACCAGGCGGCCATGCTGGACGCCTGCCGGGGCGTAGAGGCCATCGTCCATTTCGGCGGCGCGTCGATGGAGCGTCCCTGGGCCGAGGTGCTGGAGGGCAACATCAGGGGCAGCTACCACATCTATGAGGGGGCGCGTCAGGCGGGGGTGCCGCGCGTGGTCTATGCCAGTTCGGTGCATGCCATCGGCTATCACCGCCTGTCGGACCACATCGACACGGCGGCACCGCACCGGCCCGACGGGTTGTACGGCCTGTCGAAGTGCTTTGCCGAGGATCTGGGGCGGCTCTACTGGGACAAGTTCGGGATCGAGACGGTGGCCCTGCGCATCTTCTCGTCGTTCCCCGAGCCGGTGGACCGGCGGATGCTGTGGTCGTGGCTGTCCTTCGACGATTGCGTGCGGCTGGTGGTTGCGGCGCTGACGGCACCGGGGGTGGGGTTCACGGTGTCGTTCGGCACCTCGGACAACCGGGTGAAGCCGCTGGACAACCGTCTGGCCGGGCACCTGGGGTTCCAGCCGCAGGACAACACCGAAGCGTTCCGCGCGGGGGTCGAGGCGAAGGTGCCCCTGCCCGACCCGCACGACCCTGCCGTGCAGCATCTGGGCGGCTGGTTCCTGAACCTCGGCCATCCCGACGACGAGGTCGCATCGTGAAGCCGTCCTATGACGTGGTGATCGTGGGCGGGGCCGTGATCGGGTCGGCCATCGCGTATTTCCTGACGGCGAACCCGGATTTCGGCGGGTCGGTCCTGATCGTCGAGCGGGACCCGAGCTTTGCCCGGTCCTCGACGGCGCTGTCGGCGGCGTCGATCCGCACGCAGTTCTCGAACCCGGTGAACGTGAAGATCGGGCAGTTCGGCATCGGTTTCATCCGCAACTTTGCCGGGACGATGGCGGTGGGCGACGACCGCCCGAACCTGAACCTGCACGAAGCGGGGTACCTGTTCCTGGCCGCGACGCCTGCGCAGGAACAGGTCCTGCGCGAGAACAACGCGGTGCAGCGGGCGCTTGGCGCGGACAACGTGCTGTGGACGCAGGAAGAACTGGCCCGCGCCCTGCCGCACCTGAACGTGGATGACGTGGCGCTGGCGAGCTATGGCCGGTCGGGCGAGGGGTGGTTCTCGAACACCGGGCTGATGAACGGGTTCCGCGCCAAGGCCCGTGCGCAGGGCGCGGATTATGTGGCGGACGAGGTGGTGGGGATTGCGCGGCAGGGTGCGCGCGTCACCGGCGTGACGCTGAAATCGGGGGCTTTTGTCGCGGCGGGCACCGTGGTGAACGCCAGCGGCCCGCGTGCGGGGCTGACCGCGCGGATGGCGGGCCTCGATGTGCCGGTGGAACCCCGCAAGCGGACGATCTTTGTGTTCGATTGTGCCGCCTCGCCCGAAGGCACCGCGACCGTCAACGGCGGCAGGCTGCCGCTGGTGATCGACCACAACGGCACCTTCTGTCGGCCCGAGGGGCGGTTCTTTCTGGCGGGCTGTCCGCCGGTCGAGGACCCCGCCGTCGATTTCGACGATTTCGAGCCGCGCCACCACGAATTCGAGGACATCATCTGGCCCCACATCGCCGCGCGGTCGCGGGCGTTCGAGGCGGTGAAGGTGGTGAACCTCTGGGCCGGGCACTATGATTTCAACACGCTGGACCACAACCTGATCGTGGGGCGACACCCTGAGGTGGCGAACTTCGTCTTCGCCAACGGGTTCTCGGGCCACGGGCTGCAGCAGAGCCCGGCGGCGGGGCGGGGGGTGGCGGAACTGGTCACCTATGGCGGGTTCCGCACGCTGGACCTGTCGGACGTGGGGTACGAGCGGATCGCCGAGGGGCGGCCCGTCCTGGAGAAGGCGGTGATCTGATGGCGGAGGATCGCCCGTCGTTCCAGGTGCCGCGCCAAAGCCGGAATTTTCGAAATTTCCGGTCCGGTTTCTTCGAAGAAACCGGCTTGCTGCCCGCCCTGCGCCGCATCCCATGACCCCCCGCCTGCCCCCCCTGAACGCGCTGCGCGTGTTCCAGACGGTGGTGCGGCACCGGTCGTTTCGCGGGGCGGCGGAGGACCTGCATGTCTCGCCCCAGGCCGTCAGCCAGCAGGTCAAGCTGCTGGAAGAGGCGCTTGGGGTGGAGTTGTTCACGCGCAAGGGGAGGGCGGTCGAGCCGACGGAAGCCGCGATCCTGCTGGCGCATTTCGTGCAGGCGGGGTTCGACGAGATTGCCGAAGGGGTGCGCCGGGTGACGAAGGCGCGCCTGCAGAGCCGCATCAACGTGAACGCCAGCCCCTATTTCGCGACGCGGTTCCTGATCGACCGGCTGGCGCGGTTCCGCGTGCTGGTGCCTGACGCCGACCTGCGGTTGACCACGATGGTGGACCTGCCCGATTTCGCGGGCGACGAGGTGGACGTGGCGATCCAGTGGGGGTTCGGGGGGTGGACGCACGACCACCGCCTGCTGGTCCGCGACGTCAAGGTGCTGTGCTGCACGCCGGGGCTGGCCGCGCGCATCGCCGTGCCGTCCGACCTGCTGTCGGTGCCGCTGTTGCATCCGGTGCTGTCCGACCGGCTGTGGCCGAACGTGCTGGCGCATCTGGGCGTGGCGGGGGCCGAGACGCCTGCCGACATCCGCATCCAGGACGCTGCAACGGTGCGCAGTGCCACGCTGGCGGGTCTGGGCGTGGGGCTGCTGTCGGTGATCGACGCGACCGAGGACCTGGCCTCGGGCAAGCTGGTGGCACCTCTGGGGCGGGATGTGATGCAGGGCATGCCGCCCGCGCATGTGCCGGGGTTCTATCTGGTGCTGCCGAAGTCGCACCGGCGGGTGAAGCCCGTCGCGGCCTTTTGCGCCTGGGTCGAGGCCGAGGACTGGACGACGCCATCATGAAAGGATCGACACGATGCCAGAGGCGCTGGTGACGGGTGCGACAGGCGGGATTGGGCGGGCCATCGCCTGCGCCTTGCGCGATGCCGGGCACGAGGTGGTCGCCTTCGGTCGCGATGCGGCGGCGCTGCAGGCGCTGGCGGCCGAGGGACTGCGTGCCGTGCGCGTCGAGATGACCGACCGCGAAGCCTTGCGCGCCGCGGTGGCGGGGCTGGCACCGGATGTGCTGGTGAACAATGCGGGCATGGTGCCGCCGGTGCTGCATTTCTGCGACCAGGACGAGGCGGATATCGACCGGGCGGTGGCGCTGAACCTGACCTCGGTGCTGGCACTGTCGCGGATGGTGGTGCCGGGGATGCGGGCGCGCGGGCGGGGGCACGTCTTCTTCACCGGGTCGGTGGCGGGCCACGCGCCCTTTGTCAACATGGCCGTCTACTGCGCCACCAAGGCCGCCATCGGCGGCTTTGCCCAGGCGCTGCGGCTGGAACTGGCCCCGTTCGGCCCGCGCGTGACGGAAATCGTGGCGGGACGGGTCGAGACGACGCTGTACAAGGACATCCTGTCGCCCGAGGAACGGGCGGCGATGTATGCGGGCAACACGGCGGTGCAGCCTGCGGATGTGGCGGCCATGGTGCTGGCGGTGCTGGCGCTGCCGCCGAACGTGGATGTCGCGCGGTTCGATATCCTGCCCCTGAACCCGGCCTCGGTGTCGGGTGCCCGCCGAAAGGACACATAGGATGCAGGGCCTGTCGGTGGTGATCGTGGGCGGTGGCGCGGGGCCGGGGGCGCTGCTGGCGGGGATGGCGGTGGCCGAAGGGGCGGTGGCCTTGGGGATCATCGACCTTGACGCTGGGGCGGCAGAGGCGGCGCTGGAACCGGCAAGGGCCGCCGGGCTGCCGGTGGCATCCGCCGCCTGCGACATCCGCACCGCCGAGGCGGCACATGCTGCCTTCGCGGCGGTGGCGGGGGTGCTGGGGCGGGTGGACACGCTGGTCAATGCGGCGGCGATCTATCCGCGAAAGCCGATCCTCGACATCGGCGATGCCGACTGGGACGCGTCGCTGGCGATCAACGTGAAGGGGACCTATCACATAATGGTCGCCGCCGTGCGCCAGATGCGGGGGCAGGACCCCGTGGGCCACGTCCGGGGGCGGATCGTCAACATCACCTCGGTCGATGCGTTCAAGGCCCATCCGCAGAACGCGCATTACGCCGCGACCAAGGCCGCTGTCGTCAGCCTGACGAAAAGCGTGGCCGAGGCCGTGGCCCCCGACGGCATCCTGGTGAACTCGGTCGCCCCGGCGGGCATGGCGACCGACAGGGCGCGGGCGTCGGGGTTTCTGGCGGAACTGGCGGCGGCCAGCCCGCTGGGGCGCGGGGGACCCCTCGCGAGATGGCGGAATGGGTGCTGATGGCGGGGGGGCCGCGCAACACCTACATGACGGGCGAGAACATCATCGTGTCGGGCGGGTACATCTATGCCTGACCCGCGACGTGCCGCGCGGCGGCGTCCGACGCCATGCGGCAGGCGTCGGTCAGGGGGCGGCCCTGAGCGAGGGCGGCGGCGAGGGTGCCGGTAAAGCAGTCGCCCGCGCCATGGGTGCTGACCACGTTGACCGGGGTGGCCGACAGGGTCAGGCGTTCATCCTCCAGTGTCCAGGCAGCCAGGCCGTGCGACCCTGCGGTGACGATGACGCTGTCATAGTCGGCGGCGAGGGTTTCCGCCGCCACCATTGCCGACGCAAGGTCGGTCACCGGGGCACTGCCCATCATCTCGGCCTCGACGGCATTGACGATCAGGACATCGACGCGGCGTTGCGGGGCGGGGGGCAGGGTGCGGGCGGGGGCGGCGTTCAGCACCACTTTCACGCCGCGCTTGCGGGCCTGTCGGGCGGCGGCGACGTTGACCGCTTCGGGGATTTCGTTCTGCAGGACGAGGATGGCCACGTCGTGCCACAGGGCATCGTCGGCCAGGGCGGCGGGGTCGAGCAACAGGTTCGCCCCCGACACGATGGTGGCGGCATAGTCGCCGGTGGCATCCATGATCGCGACGCTCATCCCCGAGGGGGCGTCGACCTGGCCGACAAAGCGGCGGTCCACGCCGCCTGCGTCCAGCGCGGCGGTCAGGAAGGTGCCGAAGCCGTCGCGCCCGACCGCCCCGAACATCCGTGCGCCCACCCCGGCACGGGCCACGGCCACCGCCTGGTTGCCGCCCTTGCCGCCGAACTTGGGCCACCATCGGGTGCCCACGGCGGTTTCGTCACGGCGGGGCAGGTGATCAGCCTCGATCATGATGTCGTGGTGCAAGGATCCGACGATCAGGACGGTGGGCATGTCAGGGTTTCCGCTTGGACTGGACGGCGCGCATGGTGCGGCCGAGGTTGGCATCCGCCGCCTTGCGGTCGCGCTGTGCCACGGCCACGAACAGGGCATCGAGCAGGTTCAGCTGCGCGATGCGGGCGGTGGCGTTTTCGCCCAGCAGGGGCGAGTTCTGGGCGGTCGAGCACAGCACCACGTCGGCGATCCGCGCGAGGTGGCTGTCGGCATAGTTGGTGACGGCGATGGTGCGGGCACCGTTGCGCCGCGCCAGTTCCAGCGCGTCGATCACCGCCGTCGTGCTGCCCGAATGCGAGAACGCGATGGCGGCGTCGTCGGACGTCAGCAGGGATGCCGACATCATCATCATGTGGGCATCGTCGAACACCGAGGTGCGGATGCCGATGCGCAGGAACTTGTGGCTGACATCGCGGGCGATCTGGGCCGATCCGCCCAGGCCGTAGAAGTCGCGCTGCCGGGCGCGGTGGAGATGGTCGGCGGCCCGCTCGAACGCGGCAAGGTCAAGGATGGCAAAGGTTTCCTCGATGGCCTGCATGGCGGTACGGAACACCTTCTGCACGACCGTGCCTGCGGTGTCGTCCAGCGATATCTCGGAATGCAGGGCGGCGGTGTCGGACCCGTAATAGCCGATCAGGCCCTGGCGGAATTCGCGAAAGCCCGCAAAGCCCAGCTTCTTGGCGACCTTGACGACCATCGCATCCGACACGCCCGAGCCTTCGGCCACCTCGCGCAGGGTCGTCTGGTCGGTGATGTCGCGCCGCGCCAGCACGTCGGCGGCCACCTTGCCCTCGAGCGGGGTCAGGCCCGGCAACCGCATGCGGATCTGCGCCCCGACGGCCCTTGGATCGTTCATCAGCCCTCCAGAATCAGACACAGGCATCAAGCACCGGACTTGCCGCTGGTCGCCCGGTCGATCAGCATTGCGACGATGATGATGATACCGGTGGCCAGAAGCTGGTAGAAGGCCTGCACGTTCATCAGCGTCAACCCGTTGCGCAACGCGCCCAGGATGACGCAGCCGATCAGCGTGCCGATGATGCTGCCCCGCCCGCCCGACAGTGACGCCCCCCCGATGGCGGCGGCGGCGATGGCGTCAAGCTCCCACAGGTTGCCGAGGGTCGGTTCGGCGGCCCCGAGGCGTCCGATCAGGATCATGGCGGCCACGGCGGCAAGGAAGCCCGAGATCATGTAGGCCGCCATCTTGGTCAGCGCGACCGGCACGCCCGCAATGCGCGCGGCCTCGGCGTTGCCGCCGATGGCCATGAAGTATTCCCCCAGGGGCGTGCGGTTCAGGATGATCCAGGCGGCCAGTGCCAGGACGACGACGATCACCACGGGGTTGGGCACGCCCGCGAGCGTGCCGTTGGTCAGCGCGCGAAACCCCTGGGGGATGCCGAAGATCGGGGTTCCGCCGGTGAAGATCAGCGCGAAGGCGCGGTACAGCGACAGGCCCCCCAGGGTGACGATGAAGGGCTGCAGCCCGCCCCAGGCGATCAGCGCGCCGTTGAAGGCCCCGCAGCCGACGCCCACGGCCAGCGCGCCCAGCACCGCCAGCGGCACCGGCACGCCCGCCACCATCATCGCCGCCCCCAGCACCGCCGCCAGCGCGGCGATGGGGCCGACCGACAGGTCGATCCCGCCCGAGATGATCACCAGGGTCATCCCCAGCGCGATGCAGGCGTTGATCGAGGATTGCTGCAGGATGTTCATCAGGTTGGGCGCGGTCAGGAACACCGGCGTCAGGGCCGAGAACACGACCCCGATGATGACGAGGCCCAGCAGGGTGCCCGCGTCGCGGAACCTGATGCGGGACAGAAGGGAGGGGGCGTCGGTCATCGGGGGCTCACTGTGACGGGATGGCGTGACGGGCGATGGCGGCCTCGGTGATCTGGCCGGGCCCCAGTTCGGCGGCGATGCGGCCCTGGCGCATGACCAGCACGCGGTCGGCCAGGCGGATCACCTCGGGCAGTTCGGACGACACGACCAGCACCGACCGCCCCTCGGAGGCCAGCCGTTCGATCAGGGCGTGGATCTCGGCCTTGGCCCCCACGTCGATGCCGCGTGTGGGTTCGTCGAACAGGAAGATGCGCGTATCGGCGGCCAGCCAGCGGCCGATGATCGCCTTCTGCTGGTTCCCGCCCGAGAAGCTGCCGATCGGGCGATCCACGGAAAAGGGCCGCAACTGCACGTCGCGCATCAGCGCTTCGGAACGTGCGCGCAGCTTTGTCCGCTGGATCAGGCCCAGGCGGGAAAAGCGGGCCATCGCGGGCAGGCCGATGTTCGAGGTGACGGGGCGGTGGCGGATGATGCCGTCGCGCTTGCGTTCCTCGGGCAGCAGACCCAGCCCTGCGCGGATGCGGCGGCGCGGGTCGGCCGCCACGGGCTGTCCGTCAACCAGCACCTCGCCCGCGTCGGCCCGGTCCACCCCCGCGATCAGGCGCATGAGTTCGGTGCGCCCCGATCCGACCAGCCCCGCGATGCACAGAACCTCGCCCTCGCGCAGGGTCAGGGACGCCTCCTGCACCGCCTGCCCGCGCGTCAGGCCCCGCGTTTCCAGCACCACGCGGTCGCGGGCGTGGCTGCGGTGGGTGGCCTGGGTCAGTTCGCGCCCGACCATGGTTTCGATGACGGTGTTGACGGCGGCATCGGGGATCGCCACCCGCCCCACCAGACGGCCATCGCGCAGGATCGTGGCCGACTGGCAGACGCGGTAGACCTCGTCCATCTTGTGGCTGACGTAGATGACGGACACGCCTGTGCCGCGCAGCCGTTCGATCACCTCGACCAGACGGTCGAACTCGCGGGGGGTCAGGCTGCTGGTCGGTTCGTCCATGGCGATGATGCGGGCGCGGGCGCGCAGGGCGCGGGCGATCTCGGCGATCTGTCGTTGCGCGATCCGCAGGGTGCGGATCGGCGCGGTGACATCGATGCCGGGGTCGAGCGGGGCCAGCAGACGGCGCGCCTCGGTTTCTTGCGCGCGGCGGTCGGTGGCAAGGCCGCCGTATCGTCGCAGCGAGGCTCCGAGAAAGATGTTCTGCGCGACGGTCAGTTCCGGCACCTGCTGCAGTTCCTGGTGGATCATGGCGATGCCTGCCGCCGTCGCGTCGCGGGGCGACTGGATGGAAACGTGCGTGCCGTCGATCTCGATGGTCCCTGCGTCGGCGGCCAGGACGCCGGACAGGATGTTGAGCAGGGTCGACTTCCCCGCGCCGTTCTCGCCCAGAAGGCCGTGCACCTCGCCGGGTTGCACCGTCAGGGACACGCCGTGCAGCACGGTGTTGCCCGAGAAGGATTTTACCACATCGGTCAGGGCCAGGCGGGGGGGCATGCGGTTGTCCGGTCGGTCGCAGGGGAAGGATCGTCGTTGATGCAAGGAAAGGCCGGAAGTGCGTCGATATGTTTGGAGTGGGCGGTGGCAAGTGTTGCGCCTGCCCCCTCACCCCATCCCTCTCCCCCGGAGGGGAGAGGGAGGCGCTTCATTTGACGGCGCGGGGCATCGTGGTGCGCCCCGAGCGCAGGGTCGGGCCGTCGCGGACGGGTCGGCTGTCCTTACTGCGCCAGCAGGGCCGCGCGCAGCGCCGCCATGTCGGACGTGGCATAGGTTTCCACGTTGTCCTTCGTCACCAGCGCCTGGGGCGTGGCCACCACGCGGGGCAGGTCCTGCCCGGCCAGAAGGCGCAGCGCGACCTCCATCGCGACCTCGCCCGTCAGCACGGGAAAGCTGTCGACCGTGCCTGTCAGGTCGCCCGCGCGGATCGCCGCATAGGCGTCGGAGATGCCGTCGGTGCCGAAGACGACGGTCTGCTCGGCCTTGCCGGCGGCCTTGACCGCCTCGACCACGCCCAGTGCCATGCCGTCGTTGTTGGCATAGAAGCCGATCAGGTCCGGGTACTGCTGCAGGATGGTCGATGCGGCGTTGAACGCCTCTTCCCGGCTCCAGTTGGCGGGAACGGAGGCCACGACCTCGAACTTGCCCGCCGCCGTGATGGTTTCGGTGAAGCCTGCCGTGCGCTGTCCGGCGGCATAGACGCCGGGCTGCCCTTCGATCACCGCGACCTTGCCGCCATCGGGGCGGTTCGCGACGAACCAGTTGGCGACGTTCACGCCGTTGCCCTTCTGCACGTTGCCGACATAGTGCTCGGCCGAGGGGATCACGGCGTCGTTCACGTTCAGGATCGGCACGCCGGCCGCCTTGGCCGCCTCGACCGCCGGGATCAGGTTGGCGTCCGACTGGGGCGAGAACAGAAGGGCGGCAAAGCCCTGGCTGATCAGGTTTTCGGCGATGGCCAGCTGGCCCAGCTGGTCGCCTTCGGACTGTGCCGCCTGATAGACGAATTCGAGGCCCAGCTTGGTTGCGATGTTGGCATAGCCTTCGCCCAGGCTGCGCCAGTATTCGTTGGTCAGCGTCTTGGACACGCCACCGATCTTGGTGCCGGCGGGCGGCGCGGGCAGGGGGCCGAACTTGGCCTCAAGCTCGGACCAGTCCATGCGGTCGGGCTCGGAGTCCGAATTCAGGGGGGCCAGATCTTGTGCGGCGGCCATGCCTGCGATCAGGGCCAGGGCGGCCAGGGCAGTCTTCAGGATGTGTTGCATGTGTTCCTCCCATTTCAACACTGATTTCTTGTGTGTCGTAAAGTCAGGTCGTGGTCTGTCGTCCGCTCAGGGCCTGCTGCGCGATCTCCTGCGCGGCGACGGGGTCGTGGCGAGCCTTGGCCCCGGCCAGGCGGTTGTCGGCCTCCAGCCGGTCGATGGCGGCCAGCATGCGTTGCACCGTGCGGATGTTCGCCGCGCATTCGGCCACGGGGTCGAGGCCCGAGGCATCGGGGAAGGTGTCGAAATAGATCGCGCCGTCAAAGCCGCCGCGCTTCACCTCGGCCAGAAGTTCCAGCGTGGCCATGGCGTTGACGGACCCCACCATCAGCCCGTCGTCGCGCTTGCCGTAGCCGTCGTTCAGGTGCAGGCCCAGAAGGCGCGAGCGGCGCTGGATCAGGGCGGCGGCAAAGGCGGGCTGTTCCCCGGCATAGAGCGCATGGGCAAAGTCGATGGTCACGCCCAGGTTCGGCAGGCCCACCTCGGCAATCGCCAGAAGCGTTGTCGCGGCGTCCTTCAGAACGCTGCAAGCCCTTGGTTCGTTTGGCTTGTATTCGACGCTGACCAGGCAGTCCGGATCGTGGGCGCAGACCTCGGCGATGGCCGACACGGTGTCGTTCCACAGCCGGGCATAGTCGCACTGGAAGGCATAGTCGAAGCCGTCCTGCCCCAGCCACAGCGTCATCATCGGCGCGCCCATGGCGCGGGCGGCGTCGATGCCGCGCCGGGTCAGGTCGATGGCCTGACGCCGCACGGCCGCGTCGGGGTGGGTGAAGGCCCCGCGCCGGAAGGCCGGGTTCGCGCCGTAGCGCATCGCCAGGCCGCTGATCGCCAGACCGTTGTCGGCCACCGTACGGGCGACCGTGGCGGGATCGTCGCCGATGTGGTCGGGATAGTTCAGGTCCAGTTCGCTGAGACCCGGCACGGTGGCCGCACGCGCCACAAGCTGTGCCAGCGACGGCTTGGCGGCCTGGTCCGGCCAGTAGTCTGCCGCCCCGGACGCAAACGAGTTGATCCGGGTCGCGAACCGATGTCCGAGCATGTGATTCCCCCCCCCCTGACTTCACAGTACGCGAAAAATCCGTGAAGTTGCAACGAGAATCCGGCGGTGGCTGAAAGCGCGGAGTGGGGCGGCTCGGGGCGGTCGCCAGGCGGAACTGGCGGGCACGGCACAGGGCCGCCAAGATGGGTCAATTGCGTTTGACGCGCCCGAATCCCGCCTTGATTGAGTGGTGGACCAGCCTGTTTCCTCCAAATTTCCACCATTTTTGCATCCTAGCAGGGGGGCAGCTCAAATCGCCTGACCGCTGCCCGGTACAGGCCCCAGGAGATGGAAACGATCATGGCTGTCATCAACGGAACGACCGGCAACGACACACTGCTGGCGGGAACATCCACCGCCGACACGATCTCGGGGCTGGACGGCAACGATTCGCTTTCGGGGCTGGGCGGGATCGACGTCCTGTTCGGTGGCAGCGGCAATGACACGCTGGTCGGCGGCGGCGGGGCCGACACGCTGGATGGCGGCACGGGAACCGACACGGCGGACTACTCCGCCTCGGCGGCGGGTGTGGCCGCGACCATCGGCGGCGCGGCGGGCGTGGGCGGGGATGCGCAGGGCGACACGCTGACGGCGATCGAAATCATCATCGGGTCGGGCTTCAATGACCTTCTGGGCGGGGACGCAAACGCCAACAGCCTGTTCGGCGGGGTCGGCAACGACACGCTGATCGGCGGCCTTGGTGCGGACGTGCTGAACGGCGGGACGGGGACGGATGTCGCGAACTACGCGGCCTCGGCTTCGGGCGTCACGGTGAACCTGAACGGCACGGCGGGGGTCGGCGGCGACGCCCAGGGCGACACGCTGAGCGCGGTCGAGATCGTCGTCGGGTCGAACCTGAACGATGCGCTGAACGGCGACGGGAACGCGAACGGCCTGTACGGCGGCACGGGCAACGACACGCTGATCGGCGGTCTCGGGGCGGATACGCTGGACGGCGGCACGGGTACCGACACGGTGACCTATGCGGCGTCCAGCGCTGGCGTCACCATCACCATCGGCGGCAGCGCGGGAACGGGCGGCGATGCGGCGGGCGACCTGCTGTCGGGGATCGAGATCCTGATCGGGTCGGGCCTGAACGACGCGCTGACCGGGGATGCGAACGGCAACATGCTGATCGGCGGGGTCGGCACCGACAGCCTGTTCGGCGGCCTGGGCAGCGACACCCTGGAAGGGGGCGCGGGGGCTGACGTGCTGAACGGCGGCGACGGGATCGACATGGTCAGCTATGCCGCCAACGCCGAGAGCGTGGTCATCGACATGTCGGCGGCCGTGTACAGCGGGGGCGATGCCGACGGCGACACGCTGGTCGGGATCGAAGGCGTGATCGGCAGCAGCTTTGACGACACGCTGGTCGGCAACGACGAGGACAACATCCTGACCGGGGGCGCAGGCGCCGACGTTCTGGACGGGGGCCTGGGCCAGGATACCGCCGACTACGCGGCTGCGTCGGCCGCCGTGCATGTCGACCTGACGCAGAGCGTGGGGCTTGCCGGGGATGCCTTCCTCGACAGCCTTGCCAGCATCGAGAACCTGACGGGGACGGATTTCAACGACACGCTGTCGGGCGATTCCGAGGTGAACGTGCTGATCGGGGGCAATGGCTCCGACGCGCTGGACGCCCGCGCGGGCAGCGATTCGACCTATGGCGGTGCCGGTGACGACACGCTGTATGGCGAGGACATCGGCGACCTGCTGGAAGGCGGGATCGGCAACGACACGTTCAACATCTCGATCGGCAGCGTCGTGATCGTGGAAGGCGCGTCGGGCGGCACGGATGTTGTGCAGTCGTCGGTGACCTACACCCTGACCGACAACGTCGAGAACCTGACCCTGCTGGGCGGGGCCGACATCAGCGGCACGGGCAATGCCAGCAACAACGTGCTGACCGGCAACAACGCCACGGCCGGCACCCTGTCGGAGCACGGGCACAACGCGCTGAGCGGGCTGGCAGGCGACGACACGCTGATCGGCAACGGCGGCAACGACACGCTGAACGGCGGGACCGGCACCGACAGCATGTCGGGCGGAACCGGCAACGACACGTTCGTCGTCGATGCAAGCACGGATGTGGTGGTGGAACTGGCGGACGAGGGGATCGACCTTGTCCGGTCGGCCGTGACCTGGACGCTTGGCAGCAATTTCGAGAACCTGACGCTGATCGGTACCACCGCCATCGACGGCACGGGCAACGACGTTGCCAACACCCTTTCGGGCAACATCGCCGCCAACATCCTGACCGGCCAGGCCGGGGACGACGAGATGTTCGGCGGCGACGGCAGCGACACGCTGAACGGCGGCGCGGATGCCGACACCATGACCGGCGGCAACGGCGACGACCTGTACATCGTCGACCATATCGGCGACCGGGTGATCGAAACCTCGACGGACGGCAACGACCGGGTGGAAAGCTCGATCACCTATACGCTGGCGACGGGGGTGGAGATTCTGACCCTGACCGGCAGCAGTGCGATCAACGGGTCGGGCAACACCGGCAACAACACGCTGAACGGCAACGGTGCGGACAACCTGCTGCAGGACAGCTTCGGCAACGACACGCTGTTCGGCGGGGCCGGGAACGACACGCTGGATGGCGGCACGGGCACGGATTCGCTGGTGGGCGGGATCGGCAACGACACCTACGTGGTCGACCTGGTGACCGACGTGATCGTCGAGAACGCGACCGAAGGGACCGACCATGTGCAGTCGCTGGTGAACTGGACGCTGGGCGCGAACCTTGAAAACCTGACGCTGACCGGGTCGAGCGGTGTTTCGGGAATCGGCAACACGCTGAACAACGTCATCACCGGCAACACGCGGGCGAACCTGCTGTCGGGCCTGGACGGCGCGGATGCGCTGTTCGGCGGTGACGGGGCCGACACGCTGGACGGTGGCACGGGTGCCGACAGCATGACCGGAGGTGCGGACAACGACACCTACATCGTCGAGAATGCGGGCGATGTGGTGGTGGAAGTGGCCGAGGGCGGCACCGACACGGTGCTGGCGGTGTCCACCTATGCGCTGGGTGCGAATGTCGAGAATCTGACGCTGACCGGGACTGCCAACACCAACGGAACCGGGTCGGCCGACGCGAACGTGCTGACCGGCAACACCGCCAACAACGTGCTGTCGGGCCTTGCCGGCAACGACACGCTGTTCGGCGGCACCGGCCTCGACACGCTGGACGGCGGCACGGGCGCGGATTCGATGAACGGCGGCACCGGCAACGACCTGTACATCGTCGATGACGAGGGCGACCTGGTGGTCGAAACCTCGACCGGGGGCATCGACCAGGTCAACGCCGCGATCACCCACACGCTGTCGCTGTACATCGAGAACCTGACGCTGACCGGGACATCCATGATCAACGGCAGCGGCAACACGCTGGCCAACACGATCACCGGCAACAACGCGGCAAACCTGCTGGCGGGCAATTCGGGGAACGACACGATCTTTGGCGGTTCGGGCGCCGACACGCTGGATGGCGGTGTCGGCACGGACTCGCTGATCGGCGGCAACGGCAACGACACCTACATCGTCGACAAGACCACCGACATCGTGACCGAGGATGGCACGACGGGCATCGACACGGTGCAGAGCATCGTCGCCTGGACGCTGGGGGTGAACCTCGAGAACCTGACGCTGACGGGCCTGACCTCGATTGCCGGAACCGGCAACACGCTGAACAACGTCATCACCGGCAACGGTCGGGCGAACCTGATCTCGGGTCTGGACGGCAGCGACACGCTGTTCGGTGGGGCCGGGAACGACACGCTGGATGGCGGCATCGGGGCCGACAGCATGGCCGGCGGGGTCGAGAACGATACCTACATCGTCGACAATGCGGGCGATGTCGTCGTGGAAGAGACGGGCGGCGGGGTTGATACCGTGCGCACGGCCGGCAGCTACACCCTGGGGGCCGAGGTCGAGAACATGCTGCTGATCGGGACGGATGCGGTGAACGGCACGGGCAACGGTGCGGTCAACGTGCTGACCGGCAACACCGCGGCCAACCTGCTATCGGGCCTGGCGGGCAACGACACGCTGATCGGCGGCGAAGGCAACGACACGCTCGACGGCGGCGAGGGTGTGGACTCGATGAACGGCGGTCTTGGTGACGACGTGTTCGTCGTGGACAACGTGGCCGACAAGACGTCGGAACTGTCGGGTGCCGGGACCGACACGGTGCAGAGCGTCATCACCTGGACGCTGGCCACCAACGTCGAGAACCTGACCCTGACCGGCAGCGACGCGATCAACGGCAACGGCAACACCGCCGCCAACGTGCTGACCGGCAACGGCGTGGCCAACCGTTTGTTCGGCAGTTCGGGCAACGACATGCTGTTCGGAGGCGCGGGCAACGACACATTGGATGGTGGGACGGGATCGGATTCGTCGGCGGGGGGGATCGGCGACGATACTTATATCGTCGATGCCCTGACGGACGTGCTGACCGAAGACGCCAGCGCCGGGACCGACGTGGTCAACAGCGGCGTGGCCTGGACCCTGGGTGCGAACTTCGAGAACCTGGTGCTGACGGGGTCGAGCGGGATCGCGGGCACGGGCAACGGGGTGGCCAACGTCATCACCGGCAACTCGCGCACGAACCTGATGTCGGGTCTGGGCGGCAACGACACGCTGGATGGCGGCCTGGGCAATGACACGCTGAACGGCGGGGCGGACGATGACCTGCTGACCGGCGGGTCGGGGGCCGACACGTTCGTGTTCAGCGGGTTGAGCGTGGGCAGCGACACCATCGCCGACTTCAACGGGCTGAACGGCACCTCGCGGGTCGGCGACCTCTTGCGCTTCGAGGGGATCCTGACGGGCACCTTCGGCTATGTCGGCGGCGGCAGCTTTGCCGCGGCGGGCAACAGCCAGGCGCGGGTCGATGCCGGCACCGGGACGATCCAGGTCGATGCCGATGGCAACGGGTCGGTCGACATCTCGGTGGCGCTGACCGGGCTGACCAGTGCTTCGCAGATCCTGGCCACGGACTTCGTGTTCGTCTGACGGGTCTGGCGGTCCCGGTGCCCGTTCGTGGCACCGGGACGCGTCCTAGCGCAGCCTTTCGCGCAAGGAAAAGTACCACATGCCCAGGGCCAGGGCCTGCTGTCCGGCCCATTGGCCGAAGGGCAGGCGGATGTGGCGGACCTGGGCGAAGGTGTCGAACTCGGTCATGTGGCCGGTGATCGCCTGCGCCATGATCTGGGCCACGATGTGGCTGGTGGCGATGCCGTGGCCGGAATACCCCTCGGCATAGAACAGGTTGCGGCCGATGCGGCCGAGGTGGGGGATGCGGTTGATGATGATGCCGTCCTGCCCGAACCATTGGAAGTCGATGGCCACGCCCCGCAGACGCGGATAGGTCGCCTCGATCGACGGGCGCAGCGTGTCGGCAATGCCGGTGATGTCCGTGCCGCGATAGCTGGTGCCGCCGCCGAAGATCAGGCGGCGGTCGGCGGTCAGGCGGTGATAGTCCAGCACAAAGCGGTTGTCGTAGATCGCCAGGTCCTGCGGGTTGATCGCATGGGCCGTGTCCGGCGGCAGGGGGGCGGTGGCGACGATGCCCAGGCTGGCGGGGAACAGCGCGCCGCGCATGGCCCCACGCCCGAGGCGGTGATAGGCGTTCCCGGCCAGCAGGACGGTGGCGGCGGTGACGTTGCCGGTGGCGGTGTTCACCACGGGGCGGGGGCCGTCCTGCACGTCCAGCACGCGTGTCCCCTCGAAGATGCGCACGCCCAGGGATGATGCCGCCTGCGCCTCGCCCCGCACCAGGTTCAGGGAATGCAGGTGCATGTTGCGGCGGTTGACCAGACCGGCCAGGTACAGCGGGCTTTCGACCAGCGCCTGCATCGCCGGGCCCTCGGCCCATTCGACATCGGCCCCCATGCCGCGCGCCTGCGCCTGTTCAAACAGCGTGCGCAGGGCGGTGACATGTGCGGGCTTGGTGGCGGTCTGGACATGGCCATGCTTGAGGTCGCAGGCGATGGCAAAGCGGTCCACCCGCGCCTTGATGATCGCGTGACCCCGCCAGCGCAGGTTCCAGATGTAGTCGTCGGCGTCCGCCCCCAGCACCCGGCGAAATTCGCGCGCCATCGCCCCGTCGCCCGACAGCGACCCCGTCACCTGGCCCCCGTTCCGCCCCGAGGCCCCCCAGCCGACGCGGTTCTGTTCCAGCACCACCACCGACAGCCCGCGTTCCGCCAGTTCGATGGCGGCGTTGATGCCGGTAAAGCCGCCGCCGATGACGCAGACATCGGCCTCTACCGACCCGTCCAGGGACGGGAAGGGCGGTATCGGATGGGCCGTGGCGGCGTAGTAGGACGGGGGAAAGGGATCGGGCATGCGGGCAGGCTTTCGCGGACGGCAGGAACGCAGGTCCGTTCCGGTGCGGGACATGCCCGTCGCATACAGCCAATCCGGCGGGCGCGCAGCGGCAAAACACCGGGGGCCGGATCGGGACGTGCAAAGCAGGCAAGAACATCCGCTCGGGCGTAAGGCAATCCCTCCGACAGCGCCCGGGCTTGCGCGCCGCGCACGTCGGCAGGGGTCCGGTCCGCGGGGCGGTCGTCCCTGTACGACGCCATGCGCGGAACGGGGAACGGAACCCGCCCGTCGGCCCGCAGGTGCCGCTCGAGTCGCGCAACGACCGCAGGATGAGCGCGATTTTCCAAAGGTCGCCGAAGTTGCCGCCTTATACGACCAGAGATAGTCAAGCCATTGATTTTATAGTGAAATTCTACTCTTGACGCCATCGTCAGCCCCCGAAGCGCCACATTTGGCGGGCAGTTGTGATGCCTTGCTCACATCGGCTTCGGGCCGGGAGCAACCCCACGAACGAGCTGCCCATGTCACCCCACCGGAGCAAAACGATGTCCCATTTCCTCGTCCGCGCGGCCCTGTTGGCCATCGGCCCGCTTGCCGTTTCAGCCTCGGTCGCACAGGCCGCCGAAGTTGCCAGCACCGACCTGTTCGTGACCGCCACGGTGCTGGACAGCTGCATCGTCACCGCGCCCACGGGCCTGGTCTTTGCCGCCGTCAACACCGGCGTTGCCACCGCCCAGACGGTGCAAGGCACCATCGCCGTCGTCTGCACGGCGGCCAAGGCCAACGTGTCGATCAACATGGAAGGCGGCGACAATGAGGATGGCGGCCAGCGCAACATGAAAAGCGCGGCGAACGACCTGTTGCCTTGCGTCATCACCTCGGACGCGGCGCACACCACGGCGGTGGACGTGGGCGACGACCTGTACACCGGCCCGCTGAACGCCGTGGCCCCCAACGTGTTCCCGGTCTACGGCCAGATCCCGGCAGGCAGCTATGCGGCGGGCATCTATACCGACACCGTGCGCGTCACGCTGAACTACTGAAAAACAAGAAACCACGAGGCCCAAAAATGTCGAGCAAATCCCTGTTGACGTTGCTGGGCGTGGCACTGTTGCTGGTGATGTCGGCGGCGGGGCCTGCCCTGGCGGACAGCCTGGCCGTGTCACCCACGCGGCTGGTGGTGCCTGCCCCCGCGCAGGCCACCACGATGACGATCAAGGCCGAAGGCCGCGCCGGGTCGGTCGTGCAGATCCGCGTGATGTCCTGGAAGAAGGGCAGCGACCCGAACAACCTGAAGGCCACCAGGGCGGTCCAGGTCAGCCCGCCCGCCGCCAAGCTGGGCGCCCGCCAGAAACTGACCCTGCGGATCGTGCGCACCGCGAAAAAGGCGGTGCGGGGCAGCGAATGCTACCGCGAGCTGATCGACCGCCTGCCGACCAAGTCGAACGACGGTCAGGCGGTCAAGCTGCAGGTGCGGCAGTCCGTGCCCCTGTGCTTCGAGTCCTGATCCCGGGGGAGGGATCGGGTTTCGGGCGGGGCGGGCGCTAGACCGCGCGGGTCCCGGCCCTTGGTCAGGGCCATGATGGGGCAACGACAACGACATCGCGCGCTGCTGGCGACGCTGGTGCTTCTGGCACCGGCGCTGCCCGGTGCGACGCAGGACGCCGACCTGACGGTCACGGCGGAGCTTGCCGAACCGGCGGAGGGCGACCGCATTCCGCTGTACCTTGCGGTATCGGTGAACGGCCAGCCGACGAACCTGGTCGCCGAGTTTGCGCTGGACCCGGCCACGGGGCGCATGTTCTCGCCCCGGTCGGAACTGCTGGAGGTCGGGCTGCAACCGGGCCGCGACCTGGGCCGGATGGTCGATCTTCAGGCGATGCCGGGCGTGCGGTTCAGCTATGACGAGGGTGCCCAGACCATCGACATCGCAGCCCCGCACGGCGTGCCGCAGACCGAGGTCGTGTCGGCCATGCCCGAGGCCGACCCTGCTGACGCCCGAGCGCAGCTATGGCGCGGTGCTGAACTACAGCCTGGACGGGGAACACCAGCGGATCGACGGCGCGGGCAACCTGTCGTCGGTGTCGGCCAGCCTGGACGGATGGATCTTTGCGCCCTTCGGCACGCTGCGGTCAACCGGCGTGCTGCGACGCGCCGACGGCGGTGCCGGGGAACGGGTGCGGCTTGAGACGACCTATCAGGTGTCCAGCCCGAAGCGGCGGCTGACACTCGCGGCGGGCGACGTGCAATCCTCGGCCCTGGCCTGGACGCGGTCGGTCCGCATGGGGGGCGTGCAGCTGCGCCGCGACTTCGGCCTGCGCAGCGATCTGGTGACGCAGCAGTTGCTGTCCTTTGACGGGGCGGCGGCGGTGCCGTCGACCGTCGATGTGTTCATCGACAACAACCGCACCTATTCGGGCGGGCAGGATCCGGGACCTTTCCGGCTGGAGGATCTGCCGGCACGGTCGAGACCGGGCGAGGCGCTGATCGTGGTGACCGATGCCAACGGGCGGCGGACGACCAGGGCCGTGTCCTTCTATGTCTCGCAGAAACTGCTGAAGAAGGGGCTGCTCGACTTTTCCATCGAGGCGGGCCGCGCGCGTGAGGGCTGTGGCACGGAATGCGGCCGCTATGGCGAGGACAGTATCCTGTCGAGCAGCCTGCGCTATGGCCTGACCGAGCGGATGACGGTCGAGGGCAACGTGCAGGTCAAGTCCGACCTGACGCTGCTGGGCCTGGGCCTGACCACGGTTCCCTTCAACCTGGCCGAGGTCAGCGTGGCCGTCGGGGCCAGCGAGTACCAGGGCGTGACCGCAGGCTTTGCCTATGGCGCGGTGCAGACGCGGCTGGGGAGTGTGGACATCAACGGTTCGGTGCGCCTGTCCGAGGATGGTCATGCCGATCTGGCCTATGCGACGGGGGTCGATTTCCTGGGGCAGGATGCGGTTGCGGGCACTGCGCCGCTGCTGGAAACGCAGCGGATGCAGACCGCGCTCAGCCTGTCGGTGCCGGTCGATGGGGATACCAACCTGGGCCTCGGCTATGTCGCCTCGCGGCGCGAGAATTCGCGCGACGAACTGGTGACCATGTCGCTGGGGTGCGATCTGCCGGACCTGAACGGATCGTTCAGCCTCTATGGCTCGCACGACCTGATCTCGGGCGACACGCGGGCGGCGATGGGGCTGACCATCGCCACGGGCAAGCGCAAGACGGTACGCACGAACCTGTCGCGCGATCCCGATGGCAGCCTGATCGGCGGCGTGCACCTTGCGCGCGCGATCAGCGACCGGCACGGCGACTACGGCTATTCGGCCGAGTTGCAGCGCGACCGGACCGGCGACGTCGCGTTCAGCGGGCAGGCGAGTACCTGGGCCGTTTTGGCCGGTCGAGCGTCACGCTCCGGTCGGGCAACGGCCAGACGGGTGTGCGCGTGCGGCTGGACGGGGCGCTGGCGATGACGGGCGGGGCCGTGGCCATCGGCAACCGCGTGACCGACAGCTTTGCCATCGTCGATGCCGGGGCGGCGGGGCTGCCCGTCAACGTCCACAACCGCCCCGTCACGCGGACCGGGCGCGGCGGCAAGGCGCTGGTCACGGGGTTGCGGTCGAACCGGCGCAACCGCGTGTCGGTCGATGTGGGCGACGTGCCGGCCGAGGTGGCGCTGGATGCAACCGCGATGGACGTGGTGCCCGCGATCAGATCGGGGGTGCGCGTCAGCTTCGGGGGGCAGACCGAGACCAGTGCCGTGGTGATCCTGCGCAACGCGGCGGGGGCCGAGGTCGAACCTGGGGGTGTCGCCTTTCTGAACGGCGGGCGGGAGGAGTTCTTTGTCGGCTTCGGCGGCGAGACGCTGGTGCAGGGTCTGCGCGGCAGCAACACGCTGTGGGTGCGGAGCGAGACGGGCGAATGCGCGGCGGCGTTTGCCTTTGCGCCCCGTCCCGGCCCGATGCAGGTGATCGAGGGGGTGGTGTGCGAATGACCCTGCTTCGTGTCCTTCTGGCGGGCCTGCTGCTGTGTCTTGCCTCACCCGCCCTGGCCCAGACCTGCACCGCGACGACGCCCGACTTCAACTTTGGCACCGTGTCGCTGCGGTCGGGGGCGGTGAACCAGACCTCGGGCAGCGTGACTGTCGAGTGCCGGGGTGGGCTGTTGGGCGGGACGGCGCATCCCGGTCGGGGTCTGCCTGACCTTTGGCGGCGGCAGCGCCAGTGACGGCGGTGTGCCGCCCCGCCGCTACATGATCGGGCCGGGTGGCGGGCTGCTGGAATACCGGCTGCGGCGCGGCGGGTCATCCGCCCCGCTGTACCAGGTCTTTGTCGAGGTGCTGGTCGTGCTGGGCCATGGCAGCGTGACGGTTCCCATCGATGCCGACATCGTCGGCACCGACGTCACCCTGCCGACCGGGGCCTATGCCGCCGGTTTTTCGGGCGCGGGAGCTGCGGGGGTGCGGATGAGGACCGGCGTGCTGACCTGTGACCTTCTGGGCACGGAACAGCCGGCGGGCAGCTTTGCGGTGACGGCCACGCTGGCCTCAAGCTGCCAGGTCACGACCGGCGCGCTGGATTTCGGCAACATCGGGGCGAATGTCGCGGCCCATGTCGACGCCAGTGCCACCATCGAGGTCCGCTGCACCGCAGGCACTGCCTATCGCGTGTCGCTGGGCCCGGGCGGCGGGCAGGGGGTGACCGGGCCGACCACGCGCAGGATGCGCAACCTGTTGTTCGCGCTGATCTATGGGCTGTACCAGGACCCCGGTCGCAGCATGCCCTGGGGCGACACGATGGGCGACAGCGTGACCGGCACAGCCGCAGGGGCGACGCAGGTGTTCACCGTCTTCGGGCGCATCTTTGCCGGGCAGCAGGCGGCGGTCGGGGTCTATCCCGACAGTGTCGTCGTGACCATCGCCTACTAGGCGGCCTGGCGTTTCGTTCGGGGGGCAACACCACCTGTGTTGACTTGGCCGATGCGGCTTGCGTACCTTCGCATCAAGCAAGGGGTGCGGATGCCACACTTCATCAAGGCCTACGTCCGGGTTGTGGACGGGATCGCCGACCGCGTCGGAATTTTTGCGATGTACCTGATCTTCCTCATGATCGGCGTCCTGCTGTTCGATGCGGTCACGCGCAATGTCATCGGCCTGCCGCAGAGCTGGTGCATCGAGTTCACCCAGTTCACGCTGGCCGCCTATTATTTCCTGGGCGGTCCGATGACGCTGAAGAACGACGACCATGTGCGCATGGACCTGTTCTATGCAGGCATGTCCGAACGCGGGCGCACGCGGATGGACCTGATCACCGTAGGCTGCCTGCTGTTCTACCTGTGCGTGATGCTGTTCGGGTCGATCTCGAGCCTGCAATACGCCATCGAGACGGACGAGCGGCGGTTTTCCATCTGGAACCCGTCGATGATCCCGATCAAGACGCTGATGGTGGCCTGCATCGTGCTGATGATCCTGCAGGCGGTGTCGCTGATCTTCAAGCATTGGGCGGTGCTGCGGGGCGAACACCTGGGCAGGCCCATCGATCCCCGCGAGAACCCGCTGGCCCACCACGAGGAGCCGCGCGCATGAGCTATGAACTCATCGCGCTTCTGATGTTCGCGTCGATGCTGGTCTTGATGCTGACCGGGCAGCGGGTGTTCGCGGCGGTGGGGTTTGTCGCGGCGGGAGCTGCGCTGCTGCTGTACGGCACGGGCGGCGTCGAGATGCCCTTCAACGCCACGTTCAAGCTGTTCAACTGGTTCCCCATGCTGACGCTGCCCATGTTCATCTACATGGGCTACATCCTGTCGGAATCCGGCATCGCGGAAGACCTGTACCGGATGTTCCACGTCTGGCTTGGGCGGTTTTCCGGCGGGCTGGCCATCGGGACGATCCTGCTGATGGTGGTGATCAGCGCAATGAACGGGCTGTCGGTGGCGGGCATGGCAATCGGCAGTGCCATCGCCCTGCCCGAGATGCTGCGGCGCGGTTACGACAAGGTGCTGATCACCGGCGTGGTGCAGGGCGGATCGACCCTGGGCATCCTGATCCCGCCCTCGGTGGTGATGGTGCTGTACGGCGTCATCGCGCGCGAGCCGGTCAGCCAGTTGTGGCTGGCGGGCATCGGGCCGGGGCTGCTGATGGCGACGATCTTCTGCGTCTACATCTATGTGCGGGTGAAGATTAACCCCTCGCTTGCGCCGCCGCTGTCGGACGCGGAACTGAACATGCCGCTGGGCGAGAAACTGGCGCTGTTGGGCGCGGGGATCATCCCCTTCCTGATCTTCTTTGCCATGATCGGGCTGTTCCTGATGGGCTATACCAGCCTGGTCGAAAGCTCTGCCGTGGGGGCCGGGGCCTCGACCCTGGCGGCCTGGTGGAAGGGTCGCCTGACCCGCGCCCTGATCCACGAGACGGCGCGCAAGACGCTGGCCATCTCGTGCATGTTCCTGTGGCTGATCCTGGCGGCGCTGGCGTTTTCGTCGGTGTTCGACGGGATCGGGGCGGTCAGGGCCATCGAGTCGATCTTCATCACCAACTGGGAACTGACGCCCTGGCAGGTGATCATCCTGATGCAGGTCAGTTTCATCGTGATGGGCATGTTCCTGGACGACACCGCGATGCTGGTGATCGTGGCCCCACTGTATGTGCCGTTGGTCGACCGCTTGGATCTGGGCATCGAGGGGCAGATGATCTGGTTCGGCATTCTCTACACGATGACCTGCCAGATTGCCTACATCACGCCGCCCTTCGGCTATAACCTGTTCCTGATGCGCGGGCTGGCCCCCAAGGAGATTGGCATGGTCGACATCTATCGCTCGATCTGGCCTTTCGTGATCATGATCGGGATATCCATCGTCCTGGTCATGGTCTTCCCCCAGATCGCCATGTGGCTGCCCACCTACGTCCGAGGATAACCAGACGCGGCACATGAAGCCGCACCACTTCCAGCAAGGAGACTGCCAATGACCGACCTTCTGAAGCCTCTCAGCCCGTCCGAGAGAATCCTCGCCAGCCGCCGCAAGTTCATGACGACTGCAGGATTCGGTGCTGCTGCCACCCTTGCCGCACCGTCCATCGTCCGCGCCCAGGCGCCGATCAAGTGGCGGCTGCAGTCGTATTCCGGCGCGCCGCTGGGGGCCCATGTCATCAAGCCGCAGATCGACGCATTCAACGCCGCCGCGAACGGCCAGATGGAGATCGAGCTCTACTATTCCGACCAGTTGGTCCCCACCGCTGAACTGTTCCGCGCCCTCCAGAACGGCACAATCGACGCCGTGCAGTCTGACGAGGCGACAATGGCCTCTCCCGTCGACATCGCGGTGTTCGGGGGCTACTTTCCATTTGCCACCCGCTATTCGCTCGATGTGGCGGCGTTGTTCACCTATTACGGCCTGAACGAGATCTGGGCCGAGGCCTATGCCGGGGTCGAGAATGTCACCTGGCTGTCGACCGGTGCCTGGGATCCGCTGCACATATTCACGGTGGACAAGCCGATTCGCTCCCTTGCCGACATGAACGGTGTGCGCGTGTTCGGCGTGCCGACCGCCGGTCGGTTCCTGTCGCGCTATGGCCTGGTGCCGGTGACCGTGCCCTGGGAAGACGTGGAGGTCGCCTTGCAGACGGGCGAGCTGGACGGTGTGGCCTGGTGCGGGTTCACCGAGGCTTATGAGGTCGGCTGGGCCGATGTCTGCAAGTACGCCCTGTCGAATTCGGTCACCGGGGCCTGGTTCGGCAGCTATTTCGCCAACACCGAAAGCTGGGCCAAGGTGCCGCCGCACCTGCAGCAGCTGTACCGCACGACCATCGACCAGAGCCACTATTACCGCAACCTGTGGTACTGGGGCGGCGAGGCCAAGCTGCGCGTCGAGGGCGAGAAGATGGAGCAGACATCACTTCCCGATGCCGAATGGCAGCAGGTCGTCGCCGATTCCGCCGGGTTCTGGGACGAGATCGCCGCCGAAAGCCCGCGCGCGGCCAAGGTGGTGGACATCTTCAAGACCTATGCCTCGAACATGGAAAAGGCCGGCTATCCCTATCGCTGAGCCTTTGACTGGCGGCGGCCCCCGGCGAACGGCGGGCCGCCGCCCCAGGATTGCCGCGCATCCGCCTGGCAAGCGCCGGTCGGGCTGTGCTGCCTTGGCCACGAATCCGATAAACGCAATGCGCGGCCATCGTGGAATGACCGCAGTCCTTGCCACCCCGATCAGGACGTGACTTCTGTGGTTTTGCAACCCAGAGCCACCGGAGTGGCAAGAACGAGCGCGGCCCGATGATCGACGTCCTGGATTTCGTCTGGAATGACCGGGCCGAAATTCCAGAACTGTGGTACTGGAAAATACCGCCCGCCGGACAGCAGGCCGACAATGGCGGACCTGTGGCAATCGATGTCGATCAGGCCTGGGCGGTCGAGGCAATCGTCGGTGATGACCGCCATTTCGTGGGATTGCTGCATCCCGATCTGACCGAGCCGCCGCAGGTGTTTTTCCTGCCGACCGATTGCGACCGCATCGAACTGATCCGCGAGAGGCAGACGCTTGGGTTGCATCTGGTGAAACCGGGACCGGCCGAGACGGAAGAACTGCCGACGCGGACGATTGCCTTCATCTATCTGCGGGAACGCAAGGCGGCAGAGTTGCGCCATGGCATGGTCAGGTCTGCGAAGGCTGAAAGGATCTCCGCTGCGCTTGCCAAGAAAGCGCCAAGTGCCGAGTCCGGAGGGATCCCCTTCGATCCCGATGCCGATGACGCCGTCGCCTGGTTCATCAGCCGGGCGGACAGGTCACAGGCCAACGACTCCGATCTGGGCGTGCTGTATCCCGCCTTGCATGGCTTCGCGCGGGAGATCGACCATGTCAACCTGATCGGGCATGTGACAATGCGCCAGTCGCGCGCCAATGTGGCCGAGCGCCCGCTGTTTTCGCTGACGCTGCTGGGTATGCACGAGTTCGATTTCGTGCTGGAAGTCCCCCGTTTCAACAGCACATTCCAAAGGATCGACCGGGCGGCCCTGGTGGAGGACATCCTGCGGACGACGCATGTGATCCACTACCGGATGCGGCATTCGTTCACCTATCTCAATCCGGATACGCCCCTGCAGGCCCTGTCGCTGGGTCATCAGAGCGCCTTTCGTCTGCCCGCGATGGTCAGCTACAACCTGCTCGAGAATTGGGAAACACTGGCCGAGGCGCTGCTGCTGATCGTGCTGATGCGGCAGGTTCCGCCCGAACCCAGGAAAACCAGACGGCGTGGCGCGGCGGCGGACCACACCGCCGAAATCAGGACATGGCTGGAATCGCGGTTTCCGGCGATTGCCAGGATGGTCGACAAATGGGACGGTGATCAGGTTCACCCTGGCCTTGCGCCATTCGGCGAACGCCTATCCGGGATCATGGGCGACATCAGGACGGCCTTCGGCAAGAAAGAGGTGCATGCGTTTCTGGCGCAGGATGCGCGTCTGAGGGCCTGGCTTGAGGACCAGAGTTTCAGGGTTTTGTCCGAGCGTCTGATCACAGCCATGGCCCCCGGCATTCCCCGAAGCGATCCGACGTTGAAACCCGAGGACGAGCAGCACCTCAACGAATTGTTGCGCGAGCTGGTCGAGACGATGCTGCGCCTGCCGGAAGCTGCCGGTCGTGTGGTGCGCGAGAACGACCAGCTTGTCCTGCACATGCTGCGGTTCCTGGCCGAACCGGGCGACATCGTGGTGGTCGTCGTGCCCAGGACGATCCTGCTGCGGATCGGGGTGGAAGAAGTGCCGGTTGATGTGCACCTGACGCTCAACAACGGCGTGGGGCAGATTGCCAGAGGCTCCACCAATCCGGGGCTTGGGCGGCCGGTGGCTCAGCGTGACGTGACGCAGGTGCCGCAACTGCCTGACGGACCACTCGTGATCATCATGCCCGGCGGCGTGAACTGCGCCTTGTTCTCGTCCGGCGATGGTTCGGCAGCAACGCTGATGGACGGACGGGTGCTGGCATTGGTGGACGGCCCGGTCCGGCAGAAGGTCCACGAACTGCGCGGTCAGGGAAGCCTTGCCGCAAAGGGCGTGCCGGGTCTGAACGTGCTGGACGACTGGTTCAAGGCACGCGGGGTCGAGACGTGGTCCGGCGACGACTATCTGGCGCGCACGCTTTGGACCCTGCGCAAGTCGGTCGGAGACTTTTCGCGCCTGAGGTCCGATGACCTGCAGGTCGCGCGTCTGCGCACCGAACCGGGTTTTGCGACCCGCGACATCATGCAGAACTGGCAGGGGCAAAGAAGAAGCAGAACCGCCGTCAACCCGACGGTCCTTCTGATCGGGACCCTCAGCGACGCGGTTTCCGTTGCTCCCGATGCCGACATCGGGGCGACGGACAGTGCCGCGATCTTTCGCAGGATCCTGCGCCTGACCATGGCGGGGCGCGCGGAATTCCTGCGGCGCGTGGATGAGGCGATGCAGGCGGCCGACTGGGGCAGACTGCTGGTGCCGTCTTCCCTGCTGGTGGAGGTGCCCGACAACGTACGGCCCGTCTGGCACGAGATCACCGAAGGGAACGCCAACCGCGACGCCTTGCGCGGGCGGACTGTCGAGGGTTATCGGACTTCGGGTGCCATCCTGGATGACCTGGCGCGTGAGGACCAGGACCTGCGGGACGATGCCACCTGGATCGCGGGGCTGGGAGAGCTGTGGCCAGCGTCGCCCGTTGCTGGCGGCCCGGTCCCCGACACCGAGGCGGCAAGGGGGCTCAAGACCGCCGCAGGCAGGCAGATGGTCCTGGCCGACCCGCGCCGCGCCGCGCTGGCCCGGATCATGCGGGGCGAGGCACTGACGGGAAAGTTGCAGGGCTTTGTCAGACAGGTCTTGCGGTCAAGCGACCTCACGGCGCGGATCAAGGCGCTGGCAGAAATGTATTCACGGACGGTCACGGGAACGCTGGCCTTTCCCATTGGCATCATGCGCCCCGATGCGCAGGATCATGCTGCAGCCCTTCACGCCCTGACGGCGTTCGGCATCGACGCGGGCGACCTTCTGACGCTGATCGCGTGGCGGGGGCTTGCGGATGACGCTGCGGAAACGGTCTCGGCGCTGGAGCGGGGTCTGGCGGGCGATGCCGACGGGGTGCTGAAGTATCTGGAACGGCTGGGGATGACCCGCGTGGACCTGCCCGCCGATGCCGTCCCGCCCGATGCCGTCCCGCCAGATTCTGCCCCGACAGAAGACCCGCCGGAGCCGACCGCCCAGGCCAAGGATGACGCAGCACCGGACCCCTAGGCGATACCCCGGGTCTACCAGGCGTCGAACAGGTGCGGCTCTTCCGCCTGAAGCCGACCGATGACCTGGCTCACCGCGTCCGCAGCGGCGCTGCCGGGTTTCAGATAGGGTCGCCGGGCCTGTGCGATGCGGACAAACAGCGCGCGATGATGCCGCGCGGCAACGGTGAAGTGCCACTGCGACTGTTTCCAGTCCAGGGGGTTGGCAAACCGGGTGGCCAGGGCGGTGAAGATCGGTTGCGTCGCGGGACGCGCCGACAGCAGCACCATTGCCGCGATGAGCAGGCCATTCGTGTCCCGAAGCCCCGACGACAGCAGGGGTGCGAGGCAGCGCACCATAGGATCGCTGCCAGCCACATAGGCCCAGACCCGGTCGGACAGGAACCCCTCGCGCCGCAGGTGCAGTTCGAACAGGGTGCGTGTCCGGCTTTCCACATGCTGCCGCGTCGGGTCGGACGTGTGCAGCAGCAGACCTGCCGCGTCCATCAGGCGCAGCAGCGCAATCATGGCATCGTCGTCCCGTGCCAGAGGCATCTCATCGTCGCCCTCGCCGCCAAGCAGCGCCAGCGCCAGGGCTGGCGGCGGCGGCACGTCCAGCGCGTCGAGCGCGAGGTCGAGCACATCGCGGACCCGCCGCTTGCCTGCCGCCACCCGGCCTTGCCGCAGCCGGGCAAGGCGCAACGTCTGTCCCAGATCCAGTGCGTCGCGGCCAAGGGCCTGGCTTGGCCCGGACAGGATCAGGTCGACGGGCCTGGCAAGATGGGTCCAGCCGACCGCCACCGACAGCGATTGCCGCTGCGATGACTCCATGGCACGGACGACCCGCAACAGGGCATCCGCATAAGTCCCCGCCAGCAGCGCACTGTTGATGCGCGTGGGACCGCCGCCCCCGCATGTCTTGAGCAGCGACAAGGCATCGGCGTCGTGGCGACCGGCCTCCTGCACCGGCTGGGTCGAGCCGGATGCGGACATGGGCACATCTGTGACGCCATCTTCGCGGCCCCCCAGCAGCCCGGTCAGGATCAGGCCGGCATGCTGTGCCCAGTCCTGCGGGGCATAGAACCACGACTGCATGCGAAGGCTGGCCGCCATCAGATGCGGCAGGGCCTCTTGCGGCGGGACCGAGCCATGGTAGCCGCCCTGCATCTGCACCCGGATCACCTGGACATGACCGGCGAGCGGTCGAATGAGCCAGGCCCCGTCGACTGCGGCAACCGTATCGAGGCAGTTCGCGCCGGCCCGCGCCGCAAGCCCCAACGGCAAGGCGGCATCCTGCGCGAGGGTTGCGGCCCTGTCCCGATCTGCAGGTCCGGCACACGCGACAAGAACCGGCCGACCAGTGCGGCTGTCGCAGGACATGACGATGGGTTCGACGCGCCGTGACGCGATCTCGGAAGAATAGGCCATGTGCATCCGTCTTCTGCTCGGTCGTGTTCTTTTTTCGTTCCGAACCTATGACCAAATCGCTAAGGTCTGCGGTCCGCTCCCGATTTTTCTGCAAGTTACGCCCATGCGATCTTCGCCGCCACTGCCCAGCCCTTCACCTTGCCGCGATTGTGGCGTGAAGTGGCAGATGCGCTACAGGAACTTGTCCCGGCATTCGAACGCCTTGCGCGGCGTTCTTCAACCATTGGCGGACGCTTGGGCCAAATGACCTTGACGTGATGGGCCCCGGTGACCTTAGGTGAAGGGGGGATCGGGAAATGCGAGTCATGTGGGGCAGTGAATCGGCAAAGGTCCTGAAGTTGGTTTTCAAGGGCCCACCTTCGGTCAATTTCAGGAGAGAACGACCGGAACTCCGGATCGATGGAAGGATTATCGAGACAAAGCGCCTGTTGCCTTGGCAGAACCGCAATGAACTTGAAGTTGTCTTGACGGACAGGCTTGTAGAGTTCGGGAACACGCCTGTCGATGCAATGCCGACAGATGGGCTATTCGGAGAAATTAATCTGGCAAAGGACAGCCTCGGTCAAACGACCCTGACATTTCCGATCATGCCCGACGACATCGCCAGGGGACGCATCGACTTCGTCAAGCTGGCATTCGCTTCGCCGCGACCGGATGGGAAGATCACCCTGGCCGGACTGGCGATCAGCCCACCCGCTTCGCTGCGCCTCAAGATCGCCATCGGGACGGATGATGTTCTGCCCGATGACGGCGGGCCGGGTTGGGCCACTCCGCTTGTCTGCTCGCATCCCGACGCAAAAGCCCGCAGTGCCGGAGAGTTGCGCGGCGCAGCCTTGCGAACGGAAATCACGCCGATACGAATCGACGGCAAGCGACTGATCGGCGAACTGGACCTGCCGTTCGACCTGCTCTTTGACGGGAACAACATTGCGTTCACCCCAACGGTCAAGCCGCCCCGAGCGGCAGAGGGCGACAAGGGCGGTGTCTGGGAGCGTGACGAGGATCCGCGGCGCACCAGAACGATCCAGCGGAAACTGCACGAGATCGTCGAGGTCATCCCGGCCACATTGGGCGGGGATTTCGACGGGCAACAGATTTGCCTTTGGTGCGACCCGACGGCGCAGGGTCGTCAGTGGACGCTGGCGGCACCCGGCGACCTGGCCGTCAAGATTTCGCCGAACAGTGCGGGCAAGGCCGTTGTGACCGCAACGGTCAAGCCGCTGGCTGGCGGAGACCACTCTTGGCGGCTGCACGAAGCTACGGAAACGTGGCCAGTGAAACTGCCTCTGGCCGGGTATACCCCGATTCGCCGGTTCTCGATGACGCTCAGGGTCATCGACAAGCACAATGCATCGTCCGTCGCGGACGTGACCATCGGTTTCGACGCCACGCTGACCCTGCACGAGAGTGCCTCGGATCGCTGGTACGACCTTGCCTCCGACGCAGAGGCAGAGGCGCTGCGCCCTCGCAATATGGACAATGGTCGCAATGATCGTTCGTGCCGACTGGCTGACGCATATCTTGCCAAGGTCAAGGCTGACGGTGCGACTGTTGTGCAGGATCGGCCCGTCGGGGATGGTGCGGCGGCGGCGACGAGCCAGGTCCTCGACTTCCCGAACGTCAGGCTGGTGTGGCGAAATCCCTGTGCGATCATGGTGTCGCCGCGGCAGGTACGCGAGCGTCTTGAAGCGGGCATTCGGGACGAGCTTGCGCGTCAGGCCTTTGCGTCGCGTCGGGGCCGCAAGAGACCTGCCGAGAGCCGCCCGTCGGTCACCCTGTGGTCCGCCCTGGCCAGGCCCGGGCAGGCACGCGACTGCCTCTTGATCCATGCCCATGCGATGGAAGCCGGCGAGGCCCGGCAGCCCGCGCGCATCGGGTCAGGGGAACACGGTGCCGTTGCCCCTCTGCCATTCGGGCAAGCCCTGCTGCAGGAGACGGTCTACCAGGCGATTGGCGAGGCCTTGGGTTCGACATCGGAAGCCCTGTTCGGCTTTCCGTCGCTGTACGGTCCCGACCTGGGGGCCGGTTCCGACTGGGCGGAAATCGAAGGGGTCGAACGGACCATGCGACGCTGGAGCGGACTGCACCGGCATGTCGATCAAGTCCTTGGGTATCTTGCCGGAGAGCGGGCCGCCGACAACGCGCGCTTGAACGACGTGTGTCGACCGGGCCGTATGGGTCGGTCGGATGTGATCGTGCCGTACGGTTTGATCCAGGCCACGCAGGTCTGGAAGGCTGCCGGCCGATTGTATGGGGAAGCCTTGCGGCAGCTTTTGCGGGGGGCCTTTCGCGGCAAGTCCGGCATCGAGGTCGAGGTGATCGCGCCGACGGCGGCGGTGGCAAAGCTGGTCGCCGCCTGGTGTCCGAGAGGGTTGGGTTTGACCTACCGGGTGGCAGACGATCATGAGCCACAGTCCGGACGTCGCGGCGGCGATGATGTGTCGGGCCAAACTGCCCCCAACCCGGCCCCGACCGTGCAGCTGATCGCGCGAGAGGCGGCGCGGGGTGTGGCCTGGACGGTGCTGGGCAGTCGCATGGTGGACAATCACGTCATCTTCAACCTGCCGCAACCCGTTGTCGGCGATCAGAAACTGGCCGTCCTGCACAACGCTTTCCCGCTGGACGAGACCGGCGGGCCGGTTCTGGCCGGCAATCCCGTCGCGGGGCTCTGGGCGGGATGGTTGGATTGTTTGGACGTCGCTCCCGACTCTGTTCAGATCAGGCTGCATGTTGACGCGGAAAACCTGGACGCGACCGAGGTGGGCCGGGCCGAAGGGCCGGTCGCGGCCGATGCGCCTTGATGACGGAATGATGCGGACACGGCATCGAGCATTGCGCTGTCCTGTGGTCCCGTTCCGGCCAGTGCCAGGGCCAGGGCCATGGTCAAGCGATGCCTGATGCAGGGGTTCATCATGTGCTCCTGTTCTGCCAGAACCGGATCGACGCGATCCAGCTGCTGCTGGCCTTCGAGGCGCGCTCCGGCGACATCCCCGAAAGACTGCGCGATGTTGGCGAACCGACGCTGATCGATTGCCTGGAGGTCGGTCATGCCTGGGGCAATCCGGCCCGGTCGCTGACGATCAGCTTTCCGACCGAGAACGAAGGCTGCGGAACCCTGCCGCGCCAACTGGTCCGGCGGTTGCTGGCGATCTTTGGCGGCAACCTCAACGTCGAGGGAAGCCAGACCGAGACATTGCCGGTGATCGCACGGGACATCGCCACGATCACCGGCACGCTGACCTTCGGGGCCGGTCGGCAGACAACGAACCTGTCCGTCAGCTTCCATGTCGTGGGGCTCGGGGACGATCTGGCGAATGCGGCGGCGCTCTGCGAACCCATGGACCGGGGAGAAGTGTCGATCATGGTCCTGCAGCGGATCCTTCCGCCGGGCAATGGCGAGAACGGCAACATCCTGGTAAAGGCGCTCGAGGTGCTGAACAGGATCGTGGCCGCCAGGTCGTCGCAAACCCCCAAAACCACGCTTGTGAAAAGGGTGAAACAGAAGGTGGGCGCGCTGCTGGTCGAAACCGCTCCCACAGGCCCCCCGCTGACGCTGGTCGTCCTGGATGCCCTGATGCCCTTGGCGGGGTTCGAGCGACCGACGGACTGGCGCGACTTCATGCGCATCCTGGGTGCCATCTTCGATGCCGGCGGACACCGGTTCCGCAAGCCGACCGACCTGCACGCCCAGGCCATGATCGAACGCGAGGACATCCGCCGACTGATCGAGCTCAGCTACAACCGCCAGGACGCCGACATCCTGCGGGTCCTGCGCGATTTCAATTCGCGTGGCTGTACGGAAGAGATCGTGCTGTGCGGAATCGAGGGGTTCGATTCGCAGACCGGATCGGTGGCCGTCATGCCCAGCGGCGTGAACCCGACGATCCTGGCCATGAGCCGAGGGTCGGACGCCGCCATCGCGTCGACCGCGACGTATTCAGCCGAAATGTCTGCCCAGTTCAGGTCGGAAACCGGCGTCTCGCCCGTCGAATCAAGCATCTTTGGTCCATCGGCGGCGGTGATCTGGCGGCAGTCGCTGGGCCAGGCGAATTTCGACGCTGTCGCGTTTGCAAACATCGGCAAGACCCGGTGGCGGCCGTTCAACCTGCAGACGGTATTCGACACCGCATTGCGCAACCTGCTGCGCCCCGCGTCGCGAGAAGGATGACGGGCTCGTTTTCTGTTGCCCGTTTTTATGTTGCCAGTGTTTCGAAGGCTGCCATGATGACAACATCGGGAGGGACGCATCGTGATCGCTATCACCATTGCCGGGCTGCACGTCGTGCATGACATGGTCCGACGATTTGTCCGATCATCCCGTGGCTGATCGTTAAGGACGCCCGAATTGTCCCGCCCGAAGCCCTGCATCGGAAAGTCCTGGTCGGGTATTCCTGCCGATCAGATCGACACCGATCTGGTGATCGTGGCCCTTGACGGGCCCAAGGGCGACACATCGGACAGAATCGCAAAGCGGCTGCAGGATGCCGTCGAATCCTATTGTCGCAAGGAGCACGACCCCCGGCGGGGCCCCGATGAAAGCGTCGGATTTCCCTATGAGCATTTCCTGATCCGAGAAAAGGCCAGCGGCCGGATGGCCGCTTCGCTGGGGGCCTTTCTGAAGAAGGTTGACCGCACGACGCATCGCCCGCTGTCGCCGCGCATCAAGGTTGTCGGGAATTTCGATGGCGGCGAAGGGGGTGGATCGCCGCTTGAACTGACCCAGAACAGGCAGCGATGCTTCTTTGGTGGCAGGCTTTTTGTCCCCGACGGAGACGAACAGCCACGCGGGTGGATTCGGGTCCAGGTTTCCGACCGGCGTCCGGACTTTGAACAGAGTTTCGGCGACCCTGCGACCTATCACGACGTGGTCTTCAACAGCCAGACGCAGGCAGGCTGGTACAAGGATCAGGACCGGGTCGTATTCGGCTTTACCGCTGCTGCGCCGGCCTATCCGCTGAAACGGGAGAACCTTGGTGCCGACCTTGCGCTGTTCATGGTCTGGCTGGATGCCAGCGAGAATGACACCACCCTGAACCTGACGCGGATCGCCGACGAAGAGGAAAGCCACGATATCGCGCGCCCGATCCACAGCAAGGCTGCGAGGAGCAGCTTGAGCCCCCTGCAGGCAAAACAGGCCCAAGGCGGAAGCGGGGCCCATGGGCTGTGGCAAGCCGCGTCGGCACCGGCCCGGCGTGCCGCGACCCACGTCGGGGCGAATGCGTGGACAGGTGCCTACGTCTATTGCCACGAGATCGACGAGGCGCGGGGCAGACGTTTTCTGACGACCGTGGTCCAGCCCGACATGAACCAGACCCGGCTGGTTCCGGCCTTTGTCGCGCCCGATCCCGGGGTGGTGCTGGATGTGATGGGCGTGGTCCTGCCCTTGCCGGGTACCCTGGGCGTCCGCCAAGGCGGCGTCCACCTGTCGGTCGGGGGGGGGCTGCTGAGCCATCGGTTGCTGCCGCTGGCCGAGACCGTCCTGTTCTGCGAACCCGACGGGATCGGCCTGCCCTTTGCGCGCCGGAACTGCCAGGTGCTGAGCTTTTCGGGACGACCGGAGGCGCGGCCATTCCGGTTCTCCGACCGACCGCTTGTGCCGGACGGTTCCACCTGTCGCATCGTCCCGCTGACCGCGTCGATCCGGCACTGGACGCCCGCCAACCAGGACGACTTTGCGTCCGCGGACAAACGGATGCTGCGCGAGTTCGCCTGCATCGAGCGCAAAGGGGGGGACAGTTTCGGCTACATCCAGTTGAACGTCCCGATGTGGCGCCCCGAAGGGGTTGACCGGGGTCAGCGCTATCGGCCGAACGAGGTCGTCTATCGTCGGCGGCAGGCCTATGATCCGATCGAGGATCGGTCCCTGCTGCTGGACTGGCTCGACAATGCCGTCGTGCTCGAGACCAGGGACCCGCACGCGCCAGCCGAGACAAGACGCCAGGGGTATGCCGAATGGCTGGGCGACAGTCTGGGGAACCAGGCGGCCCTTGCCTGGCCACGGCAGGAGTTCGCGATCTCGGACAAGTTGGGCGCGGGGTCGCAGGTCTATCCGCTGACGTTGCGCAAACTGTCGCATACCGGCGAGGTGTCGGGCCAGCCGTTGCCGGTCAAGGACGGCCAGTTCCTGCGCATCGGCCCTCTCATCGTGCGCGTCCGCCACGCAACGGGGGGCTAGGCCGTGTGGGTGCGGCGGATCCTGCGGCAACCCGGCGTATCGGCGACCGTGCTGCTGGCTTTCGGGGCGCTGGTGTGGTGGCTGGACTGGTTTTCAAGCAGGCCCGCCCTTCTGTTCGAGCGGACCGATGAGTGGACCGACGTCGCCGTGGTGACACCCGAGGACGACCAGTCCCGAGAGGTTTTCAGGGCCGCCGTCGCCTATGGCATGATCACCTTGCGGCTGGAACCCGAGCCCGTGCTTCATGCCAAGTCGGCGCTCGACATCAAGCAGGACCTGTCGCAGGTGGTCGCGGCCGACGGTTTCCTGCCGCTCGACGTGGCGGCAAAGCTGCTGTGGCGGCCGCGCGGGCCGGGCCCCGAGATCGTGGCCGAACTGGCGGGGCTCGAGAAGGCCCGGCGTCTGGTGGGCGTCCGCAGCACCCTGCGCCTGTCCGACTGCGCGGCCCGACTGTCGGCCGTCGATTGCCCTGCCGAACAATGGTCGGTGCTGCGGGTCGGTACGGGCAACACCGCGCGCCGGCTTGCCGGGGCCACGGATCTTTCGCATCCGTCTTTCCTGGCCTTTTCGGGATTCAGCGACCCGATCCTGCCGGGGTTCGGTGCCTGGACGGCGGCCAGCCTGCGCGGCAGGACCGATGATCGGTTCAGGCTGGTTCCGCCGCAGGATTTCGCCGCGCGCGCAGCGCAGGACGGGGTGGTGATCGACGTCATCGGCGGCGACGTCGTGATGGTCCCGCAGATGCCCGAACCCCAGCGCTATTGCTGGGACCCCGAGGCGCGCGATGTGCGGACCCAACCTTGTGAACCCGGCAACACCGGGCAGGTGCAGGTTGCGCAGCGTTTTGCGCTGGACCGGGGGCAGGCTGCCACCTTGCAGTACATCGAGGTGACGGGCATCACGACACCGCTGATCCCGCCCAGCATCGCCCGCAAGGTCGCCGGTGGCCGCGTCATCCTGCCCCTGTCCGACCATGTGCGGCTGGAATGCACCGGCGGGCGGCCATCGGGCGGCGGCTGGACCGAGGTCGTGCCGGGAAAGGCCTGGTGCCTTCCGGTCTGGCAGCCGATGCAATACAGCGAACGGCGTCTGGCGCGCGACCTGACCAGCGTCAGGCCGCCTCCGGTGGCCCTGGACGCGCCGCAGGCCGAGGTGACGGACGAGGATTTCGTCACCCCGGACGGCCTGATCCGGCGCAATCCCGATGGCAATCTTGACCTGAGCGCGCGCGCGCGCGCTGCAGGGTTGCAACAGGTTCTGGGGGTGCCGGAGGCCGCGTTCGGGTCCTATCTGGCGTATCTGGAGCAACTGCCGCCCGAGGTGGCCCCGGCTGACCTGCCGGTGACTTTCGACATGGCCATGACCGCCGTGGTGGCCAAGGCGTTCGGCGACCTCGCCGCCGGGGGCCGGGTGGGCGACGCAAGCCTGAATGCTTCGCATCGCCGCTACGACGGCAGGCGGCGCATGGCCTTTGCGCTGATCGACCTGCGGACCCCCTCGACCGCAGGGGCCGTGCGCGTGGCCTACAGCAACCCGCCCTACGACGAGACGGTCGCGATCTTCGACGCGCTGGCCGCGACCGCGCGCAGGCCTGCCGACAGCCCGCTGATCCCCAAGGCCTGGGCCGGCCTCGACAGCCGGTTCATGCCGGGTTCGACGATGAAGGTGCTGTCGGCCCTGGCGCTGATCGACAGCGTCACGGGACGCACCGCCGGGATCGACGATGACCTGCGCGAAAGCCTGCGGGCGGCGCTGGTCGGCACGGGAAACCAGACGTACACAGGCAAACTTGGGGTTGACCTTGAACAGCCATCCTACGAATTGCCGACGGCCGATGCAGGCAGCGGCGGCATGTTCGAAGTCAACGATGCGAGCCGGGCCAGCCCGCTGGGTGCCAGTCTCCCCGAGAGTTTGCGCAACATCTGCGCGGCACCCGAGCCTTCGGCCAACATCCCGCGACGGGGTACGGGTGCCGCCTATGGCCTGTGCGAGGCGGTCGCGAAGTCGAGCAACATCTGGTTCGCGGGCATTTCGGTCGCACAGAACCGGGCCGCGCTCGACTATCTGTCGGGCACGCCCGAGGCGGCGGCGGTCTTTTCCGCACATGGCCAGACGCTGATGCGGCTGGGTCTGCACCGGCCCTTGGGGCTGGTGCGCGTGCGCGATCCCGAAACGTCCGAAGTGCGGCACGTCGGCCCCGCCATGGACGCGGTCGACCTGCCCAGTGCGCCCGGCCTGGCCCAGGGCGATCCGCGGAACGACCCGACGGCGAAGGGCACCCAGCACACGCTGAACACCGGCCTGAACGCCTATGGCCAGAACGTGCAGATGGCCCCGGTGGCGCTGGCCGCGATCAGCGGATCGGTGGCGCGGAACGAGATCGTGCTGCCCTTCATCGCCTCGCAGACGGGCACGCCGATCACGCCGGAGCCGCTCTACGGGCCCGAGGATGCGCCTTATCTGGACATCCTGCGCGCGGGCATGAAGGCGGTCGTCGAACCCGGTGGCACGGCGGCGGGCACGATAGGGGCGGCGCGCCCCCCGGGGCGTGCGCTGCGCGACCGGCTTTATGCCAAGACCGGGACGGCCACGCTGGAAGGCCACGGCATCCCGGACGGTTCAAGTGTCTATTCGTCCTGGTTCACCGGCTGGATCGCCGACGAAGCGGGCAACCCGGCCTTTGCCTTTGCCTGCGCCATCAGTCATGTCCCGGCCCAACCCGTCTGCGCGCGGATGACCGTGGAAATCCTGGCGCAGATGTCCGAACAGGGCCTGCTGTGAACGGCGCGGCTGCTCCCGGCGAGAAGGGTCTGCGCTTTGCCGGAGGCATCGCCGCGCTGGTCATCGGCCTGATGATCCTGGTCGTGTGGGTGGTGGCACTGCACGCCATGCTGGCCTCCTTTGCGCCCGTCGTGTCGCTGCGCGACGTGACGGTGCGGCTGTCGCCGGGTGCGGCGCCGGTCACCATCGGCCGCGCGGAACTGATGCAGTCGGAGGGCAGCGACAGCGCCGAGGTTCGCCATCTGGAGATCGCGCGCGACAGCGGCGGCGGTTGGCATATCCGCAACGTGGCCAGCGAGCGACGGCTGCTCATGGTCTACTCCGGCGGAGCCCGCCTGTTCGCCGACACCTACCTGCTGCGCGACGGTGACGCCTTCGAGGTGGCGGGCGAGCGATATGCGGTAACGATTGCCGACACGAAACTGACGCTGTTGCGCGGCGTCAGAACGGCTGGGGGCCTTTCGACCGAGGTCGGAACTTTCGAGGCTCCGCCCTGGAACGGGCAGTCGCTGCTGTCGGGCAACGGCGACAGGCTTCGGGTTCGGCTGGGCGGCCGGCACGACACCGAGGCCATTGAACGGCTGACCGCGTCGGAGGGTCTGGGGTGGTATGTCGACGTCATTCGCGACCTCAAGGACGGATCGCCGATCCTGACCGTCGCGGACGCGGCGCTGCCGGAACGCAGTGTCGAGATCGTGCTGACCGGCGAGAGGTGGGAACTGCGGTCCACGCCGCTGGTCGAGACTCTGGTCGCACCATACGCCGGCGGGGGCGAGATGATCGATCCGCAGGCGCAGCAATGGCCGCTGGACCATCCGACGCTGGGCCGGTTGACCGCGCTGGTCATGGGGCGCAGCTCCTATGGTGTGGAGGCGACGGAAGAGGAACTGCGGCTGATGCCGCTGCGACGGGAACACTGGGTCGGCAAGGCGGCCATCCCAGCCGCCTCGGAGCAGGTCGAGGTCAGCGCCACGCCCGAGTTCAGGCGGGGCCTCGGCCGCATGCAGTCTAACACGGGCGATGTGCTGTCTTGGGTGTGGACGCACATGACGTGGCTGCTGGTCAACAACCCCGGGGCCAACCTTGGCATCCTGGCCCTGCTGGTCATTGCGACGAAAGTCAGCTTCCTGTTTCCCAGGTCCGGCCTGACCGATCCGGTCTTCGACGCAGCCGTCAGGGACTGGCCGCTGCGCTGCATCGTCGTGATGCTGTTCCTGGTGGCCGTCGCGCCGGGGCGGGCTCTCGGGTTTCCGGGCTTCAACGCCGCGTTCCACCACTGGCCGCTGCTTCTGGCAGCCACCACGGTGGTTGTTGCCGATGTGCTGCTTTTGCTGGGCCGACGACTGGGGGGATTGCGCAGGGCACCCTGGCAGGTGGCTGGTATCATCCTGCTGGCGGGTCTTGCGCTGCTGCTGGTGGTCTGGATGATCGAGCGGCGCGGCATGGCATCAACGGTCGTTCCCGACGTCGACGCCATGCCGCGTGCCATCGTCGCGCTAGTCCTTCTATTTGGCATCGCCACCTGGAGGGTCGGCCTGGCGTTCCTCGGCCTGCCCGTCTCGATCCTGTGGCTGGCCACGCTCGGCCTGGTCGCGGCGGGCCACCTGACCACGGCCAACATCACGTTTTCGAACCGCTACGCCGAATGGCTGCCGCTGTTCGGGAACCACATGCTGTCCTTTGCGGTGCTGGGGCTTGTCGTCTCGCTTGTGCTGATGACCCCGAAGGTGCGGCTGTTCGGGGCCATCGAGGGTCTGATCACTTCGCACAAGCGGTCACGCGGTGTGTGGCGCAGCATCGCGACGACCCTTCTGCTTGGTCTGCCCGTCAGCCTGCTTGCGGTGATGAACCTGATCGCCTCGGAAACGGGTCTTGGCGCTTTCCAGCCCTCGGAATTCGCAAAAAGCGCCATCATCCTGCTGCTGGCGATCACGGTGGTCAACGTTGCCGAATTTGCCTCGGTCCGGCAACGCGGCGGGTCCTTGGTGTTCATGGCTGTCTGGTGCGCGTTCTTTCCCGTGATGGCGGCGTCGATCACCTTTACCAGTCTGGTCAATTCCGACCTGTCGCCGATCCTGATCTCGCTCAGCGTCGTCGCGGTCATGCTGGTGATCGTCTTCTACTTTGCTGTCGTCGCGCGCTGGCCGTTTGCCTTCACCGTGATCTATGTCGTGGCGCTGATGACGATGGCGCTGTATGATGCGGTCATCGGCGCGGTGCTGCTGCTGGCCATCGGTCTGGCCTGGGTTTTCCAAAGTCTCGGATTCGGTTTGCCCGGCGGCCTGATGCAACCGGCGCAAGAGCGCTATTTCGGCACGGCGCGATCTCTGCGCGACCTGCGGATGATCAAGCGATTGCGGACACGGCAACTCTGGCGGGAGGGCGCACGTGCGCTGAACCCGCTGACCGCCATCGCAGTGGTGGCGTCGTTCACGCTTGCCGTCTACCTGGGATCGCCATTCGTCAATCTGGTGGGCGACGAACAAAGGCTTCGGCAGTTTCCTGACGAGATTTCCGATGTCGGAACCGAGCGCCTGCTCGCCTTTTACGACGGCGGGCTGCAGCGTCAGGCCGAGGGCGGCCGGATTCTGATCCGCTCTCCCGACGTGCTGTACCAGGTGCGCGTCTCGCGTGAGGTGATCGCCGCCGCGGGCTGCGGGATCGGACAGCGGCTGGCCACCCTGCCGCTGGTCTTGCCCGACATTCCCGCGTGGCTTTGGCCCGAAGCACCTGGATCGGGCGGCTGTCGCCGCGCGCCGGACGAGGCAGCCTGGCCGAAGCTGGAGGTCCTGCCGCCGGTCGCGCTGGCGGTGCCTGCGATCCAGGACGACTTCATCGGCACGGCGGTCGTCGCCACCCTGGGGCGCGACGGGGCAATACTGGTGATCGGGCTTCAGGCTCTGTTCTTCGTGGCGATGCTTGGGACCGCATTGGTCGCCTTTTGGCAATCGCGCGACTCGGTCCTGCTGGCGCGGTTCGGTCTGTTCGGGGCGCTGTCCTTGCTTGGGTATGCACTGGTCATCCTGATCCAGGGTGTCATGGCCTGGGGCAATGTCTTTGGCGCGCTTCCGGTGTTCGGCCAGCCGATGACGCTGATCTCGTTTGCGGGCAGCCACAATGTGGCCATCGCCGCGCCTGCGGTGGCTCTGGCCGTCATCGTCAGCCGCATCTGTTGCGACCCGCGCTTTGTCATCCGGCACGGGTTCGACCCGCGCGCCGCCGGGGCTCTATCGGGGGCGCCGGTCCGGATCTGACAGACCTGCCAGCGAGCTTGCCAGGATCAGGGTCAGGACCCACCCGACAAGGATAAGCCCGGTTTCCGCCAGAACGATCATGACGCCAAGCAAATCGGCTTTACCCGTGGCAGGCACGGCGGCGCGCGGGGTCCATTCCCGTTCCTGGCGCAGGTCCAGCAGCGGAATCACGATGTCCAGCGAATAGATCAGCGGGTTGAAGCTGGAGTGTTCCGCGGGCAGGAACTTTTCGCAGACACAGGCCCGGTCAAGGCGCAAGAATGCCTCCTCGACCCGGTCCTTGGTCGGAACGGATTGGGGCACGCCGTATGGCAGACTCCACGAAATCGACGAATCCTCAAGCGTGTGGCTTGCCAGCATCTTCCAGTCCTGGTCGCGGATACCCTTGAAGACGGACCTCATCGGCTCGGTCCAGTCCTCGTCGGCAATCCTTGCGGGCACCACCCAGTTCTGCCGACAGGACAGAAGGACCGACGAGAGCGGCAGCAGGCGCAAGGCAAGCAAGTCCTTGTAGTGCGCTGTGTCCAGTTCCTTGTTCGACGTGTGACATTTGCCCAGCAGGGCCTGCACCTCCATCGACTGGCCCCGCATTGACTGCCCCTGCTTCACCTCGTCCTCCGACGACTGGCCCAGCATGGCCTTGATCAGGGATGGCATTTGTCCGGTCTGCACGTCCGCCGCGCGCCGCAGGCTGCCGACGGTTTCGGCCTGCATGATGCCCAGATCGTGGTGATAGATGTCGGCCTGTTCCGGTGCGATCCGCCCGGTTTCGGCGGCAATCGCGAACAGCGCCGCCCCGAACAGCCAGCAGACGATCGTCCAGAACACCGCCGTCAGCGGCCGCACCCCGTCGCGGACAAGAATGTAGGACAACCAGCGAAAGGCAACCGACGAGCGCCCGATAAGCTCGTCCCGGTTGCGGACAAGGGCCCATCCCGCAAGGGCTGCCAGCATGCAAAAGGCAACTGCGCCGAGAATCGGCAACTGATCGGTCAGCGCCCAGAGAAGCCCGCCGGAAAGAACCACCGTGCCGATCAGGAACACCTGGTTCCATCGCTCGCGCAGGAACCGCAGCACACTGCTCCCGCCAGCCACCACCAGTGCCGTGCTGTCGGATGGCTTGGGCGGTCCGGGGATGGTCAGCAGAACGAAGAAGACCATGACCAGAATGAGCGTCGGCACCGTTGCAGACCGGGCGGGCTCCCAAAACGGGCCGACCACGTTCTGAAACAGCGGAATGCTGGCGATCATCCCCAGCAACAGGATGATCCCGGCCCGCCAGGGTTTGCTTCCGTACCTGGCCTTGTCGCGCACCAGCAATTTCTCGCGGTACAGGATCAGCATTTCGTCGCAAGCCGCCTCGTCGCCGCCCCGAAGGATGGCTTCCGCCATCTGTCGCCAGGTGCCGGGATGGTTGGCTTTTCGGTCGGCAAGCGTCGCGAGATCGGTCCAGAAGACCTTCAGCTTCTGGGGATCGATGCAGTTCCTGGCCCGCAGCGCTTCGGGCCGGAACCCCGACGCGGTAGAGGTCCCGTCGCGGCTGATCCACGTCACACCTGCAACATGTTCGACATCCATCGCCTCGCACGTCAGGTTGTCGAGGGTGACCTTGCCATAGCGGACGCCTTCGATCTGGAACCAGTCCGAAATGCGCATGTCGCGCAGCTGCAGGTTCAGTTTCGGCAAGGTGCCGGCAGGATCAGGTTTGCTCTGCCGCCCGATTTCGACCTGGCGCTGGACCCGGCAGTTTTCGGCATTCAGGTCGATGACAGCACTGCTGCTGGATGTCTGCGGAAAGCGCAGGGACAGGCCGCCCGCGATCCAGGCGTTCAGCAGATTGAAGCTCGCAGACATCCATCTGTCGGACCCGTGCACGAAGTAGAGCGAGCCCTGGAGTTGCAGGTCTGCCGCGTCGAGTTGAAACGTCAGGGCCGATCCGGACAGCGAGATGCGGACCTGATCGACGGTCGCCGATGTCAGGACCAGCCGCTTCATCGTGCAGCGGCGGAAGTCGAGGAACCGGATGAAGGCCCCCCCAAGATCGACATCGCCGTCGAATGTCCAGTCCTGGAACTGCAGGTCCAACACAGGTGAAACGAGATTCTTGAGGTCGAGAGGACCACCGACGCGGACGGACCTTTCGTGAAAGACGCTGACCTTCGCCGGATCGGCGGCGACGGCGCGGATCACGGCGGCGACGTCCGCTGCAGCGAATGTTTCCCCCGCAGTGGAGTTCGTTTCCAATGCGGCAAGGAAATTGGCCCCGGCCCCGGTGCCCACGCGTTTCCGAAGATCGGCGTAATCCGTCAATCCGATTGCCCCTGGGCTTTGGTGGCATCCTGAAATCGTGCCCTCGCATGATTGCTGTTGGCCGATGCAGCCTGTCAATCTGTCTGATGGGCATTTTGCGGAAAGCCGTCCAATCTCTGGACAAGCTGGAAACGCAAGGGGTGAACAGCCCCGTAACCCCTGCGATCATGCCCGATTCGCATGTTGACCCCTGCCTTTGCTGTCCCCACATTGGACCTGCGGCGGGCGCGTGTCCCTGTGCCGCGAAAGGACGGGGCGCTGATGTGGGCCTGGGTCGCGAGAAGCCGGACAGGCGTGATTCTGGTGATTTGCGCTCTGATCGCGCTTTACGCCATGTACAACTCTGTTGGATGGTTACGACAGGCCTTCAACCTGCCGCCCGAAGCCACGCTGGTGGACGTGGCGAAATCGGCGGGCGACACGGTTGCGCAGCTTCTGGGGATGTTCGTCGCGCTGGCGGCAACTGTCGTGTTCACCGTCCTGATCTGGCGGAAGGACAAGCATTTCCGGCAGAATGTCTGGCTCGTCGTGCTGCTGATCGCGACAATGGTTCTGACCTTCGTGTCGTTCCTGACCACGATGTTCGGCCTGTTGGGCCTGATCTCGGATGGCACCGACGCGCAGGCCGGGACGACGGCTGTCTTCGGGTATGCCGTCGCCTTCGGCACCACCTTTGGCGTGCAGTTCACGATGCTGGTCATGGCCGTTCTGGCGGGCGACCAGATTGCCCGGCACATGCGGATGATGCCGGGTGCCGCGCACCAGGCCGTGCTCAAGGACCAGAAGATCGATCCGGACGACCCCCCTGCGGTTCCCTGGAGGGACATCGCGGGCTGGCTGGTGTTCGGGGTTCTGGTGGCGCTGGTCCTCGCGGTGTCGGGGCTGATGCGCGCGCTCTACGACAGTGTCTTGGTGATGGCGGGCTCGGCCCGGTCCGGTCAGGGGTATGGCCGCTATGGGCTGGCGTTCCTGCTGGCGATGGCGGCGCTGGTGCTGTTTCTGGCGCTGGTCAACCGCCGGCGGTTCGGCGGGCGGCTGGTCACGGTGCTGACGCTGGCGGTCTATTTCGCGGCGCTGTCGGTGTCGTCGGGCTTTTCGTTCGCCTCGTACCATGACCTGTTCCAGCGCGGCACCGACGCCGAAATCCGTCGGGTCGAGATCGTGCGCCAGGATACCAGCCAGTTGATCATCGATGCGGGAGATGAGCTGACGGACTGGTCGGTCGAGTACCGCGCCGACGGAGACGAGATCAAGGCGATCCGTGCGGTCATCGAACCGGGTCTGGACCAGCTGAGGGTGACGGCGAACGGGGCGGTCGACACGTTGCAGACGGCGGCGGCGCAGAGTGCCCAGAAGGCCGCAGAGGACAATGCGGCGGCCGAAAAGGCCATCGCGGAAGCGCAACAACAGATCAAGGACTTGCTTGCCGGTGTGTCCAACCTGACACGGGCTGTCACCCAGGCGGAGGCCGCGGAAACGCTGGTCAAGAATGAACTCGCGGCGCACGACGCCAAGATCACCGCTGCGGAAGGGGTGTTGCAGGCGTCGATCACCGAGCGGGACGCCAAGAAGGCGGAATGGGACAAGGAACTGGCCGAGGGGGATCCGACAACAGGCCGTGTTGCCGGGATCGGTTCCGTATCGCGCCGACTGGAGCGCGAGCATAGCGGGCTGGCAAGGACCGTCGAAGCCAATGAAGAGGCCCTGCGCGCCCTGCGCGAGGCGCGGCTGGAGATCGAAGCCAGGCGGACGGCAGCCACGACCGCCGCCGACGAGGCGCGGCGGCTGGCGGCGGGGGCGGCTGGCGGCGGGGTTCCTGCCGATGTGCAGCGCCGGATCGACAAGCTGCAATCTGACATCAGCGGCCTGCAAACCGCCATCGACCGCCGCAACCCCACGGTCGCCCTCGCCTCGGGCGTCAGTGCTGATGCGGCCACCACGGCCTTTGCCGAATTTCGGGAAACCCCCACCGAAGCAACGCGTAGCGCGTTCGTGACCGAATGCGAAAGCCTCACTGCCGCGCTGGTCACGGCCAATTTCGCCTCACCCGGCGGCGACAACTTTTCCTGCAACCGGCCCGAGTTCGGGACCTATCTCGCGCGGCTTGAGGCGAACGCCGCTGCCATCGCGTCCTTCAACGAGACCTGCACCCGCGAAGCCCGCCTGGCCGCCGAGGCCGGCCGGGCCGCCACTGCACCCGCCGCCCCGGTCGTGGCTGCCGACACTCTGGTCAAGGCCAGCATCGACACGGCGCGCACCTGCCTGAACCTGGCGGATGTCGGCTCGTTGCAAATCCGCGCCCTGTCGGACCGGCTGATCGAGCTGGCCGATGTCTACGGCGGCACCGGGGCCGACATCCGCCGCTCCGTCGAGGACCTGAAACGCGGCGAGTTCTGGGCGGTGGCGGCGGCTCTCCTGGCGCTGTTCCTGGACGTGCTGATCCTGATCGTCGGGGCTGCCATGGCCTTCCTGCGCAAGGTGCCGCTTGCCGAGGACCCGGTGGACCTCGATCCTGCGGAAATCGAAGAGCGGCTGCTGCAGTTCGGTCGCAAGCATGCCCGCAGCGGCGATCCGGGCGAGACCTTCGAACGCATCGTGGCACTTTTGCAGCCGGGGCAGGCGCTGGCCCGCCAACACAAGCTGGGGCCCGAGTTCATGTCCTACATCCCCGACGACCTGGACGAGCCGACGACACAGATGGTCGACCAGCTGGTCACCCTGCTGGGCGGGGGGCTGGCGCGGCAGACGGGCACGACCGGCGAACAGGATAGCGATTCCGGGACGACCGAGACCTTCCTGCACAACGGCGTGATCAACTTTCTGCACCATCATGCCAGCCCCGCGATGGCCTTCGGCGCTGGAACACGCGGCGGTTTCGGGTCGGCCGGGGGGGGCTTTGGCAATGCCAGTGCGCGGTCGACCGTCGTCCGCCTGGGCGACCTGTCGCTGAAAGGGACACGCGGTGCGGCCCCTGCGACGGTGCAGACGATCACCGCCGCCACCAGTCCGCAGGCCCTTCCCCCACCCAGCGCGAACGACCGGGGATAGGCTGCACGTTCCGGCGGGCGGAAGCCCCCCGGCCGTCATCCCGGCTCGGCCAGCGTGTCCAGAAAGCGCGAGAAAAGCTCTCCCTGCGAGTTGATGCGCAGGCGGGCATAGATGTTGCGGCGGTGGATGCGCACGGTGCCGGGCGAGATGCCCAGCATCTGGCCGGTCGATTCGGCCGAGTGGCCGCGCAGCGTGAAGGCGGCCACTTCGCGCTCGCGCGGTGTCAGGACGCCCTCGCCGAAGCTGCCGAAATCGGGGGCCAGGCGTCGTCCTTCCCTGAGGGTCGCCCCTTCGCTGCCAAAGCGGCGGGGAAGGCCTGCCCACTGGCGGCGTGCGGTGGTCAAGACCAGCGGCGCAACTGCCGCAAGGGCCAGAAACTCTTTCTGCGAGAACGGCTTGTCCATCCGCATCAGCGACAGCACCAGCATCGTGTCCTGCGGCAGGTCGACGAAAAAGGCCACCTCTTCGGCCAGGCCGGTCCGGGCATAGTAGCTGCGGAAGTATTCGCCCTGATAGAACCGGTCGGGGGCCATGTCGCGCAGGCGGTACAGACCGGCGGCCACCGGGCGCACCGCCGCCTGATAGAACGGGTCCAGCAGATAAGGCCCGGCCTGATAATCGGTCACGAAGACCTGGCGCTTTGCCTCGGGAAAGTCGTCGTGCAGGTTGACCGGGCGCGCCGTGCCGCGATAGCCGAAGATGACCGTATGGCTGAACGGGGCCACCCGGCGCAGAAGGTCGGACAGGGCGCGGGGCAGGTCGGGCGTGTCAAGCGCCGCGATTACCGTGCCCATCAGCGGGGCCCAGTCGGCGGGGGTCACCCGGCGGACCCCGGCGTGCCGACTATCTCATTTGGCATATATACAGCCAATCGGAGTTTTCCTACGCTTTGCCCCGGTTCATAGGATATGCACCTGTCCATGCAAAGTCCCCTCGACACGGTCGGCACCGCAGACCGGGCCGCCGCGCCCCTGATCGCCGAGTTCCGCGCGGCGTCCAAGCGCTATGGCGATGTCGTGGCGGCGGATGCGCTGGACTTCGGCATCGCGCGGGGCGAGTTCCTGTCGTTCCTGGGGCCGTCGGGCTGCGGCAAGACCACCGCCCTGCGCATGCTGGCGGGGTTCGAGACGCCGACCTCGGGCGAGGTGCGGCTGGACGGGCAGCGGGTGAACGACACCCCCGCCCACCAGCGGCCCGTGAACATGGTGTTCCAGCACTATGCGCTGTTTCCGCACCTGACCGTGGCCGACAACATCGCCTACGGCCTGCGCCAGCGTCGCCCCCGGCCCGACCGGGCGGATGTGGCGCGCAAGGTGGACCGCGCGCTGGACATGGTGAGGCTGCCCGGTTTCGGTCCCCGCCGCATCTGGGAAATGTCGGGCGGCCAGCAGCAGCGCGTGGCGCTGGCCCGTGCCATCGTGAACGAGCCCAAGGTGCTGCTGCTGGACGAACCCCTGGCCGCGCTGGACCGCAAGCTGCGGCGCGAGATGCAGATCGAGTTGCAGACCCTGCAGCGCCAGTTGGGCATCACCTTCGTGCTGGTCACCCACGACCAGGAAGAGGCGCTGTCGATGTCGGACCGCATCTGCATCATGCGGGGGGGTCGGATCGTGCAGGCGGGGTCGCCTGCGGCGCTGTATGACCGCCCGGTCAGCCGCTATGTCGCCGATTTCGTGGGCAAGTCGAACTTCATCGAAGGCACGTTCCGCGCCACGTCCGCCGGGGCAGGTGTGGTGGTGACGCCCTCGGGGCAGGGGTTCGCGGGCCGGATCGCGGCCCCCTTGGCCGCCGATGCAAACGCTGTGCTCAGCCTGCGCCCCGAACAGATCGACCTGACCCCCGTGGCGCGGCCCGGCGCGGAACCGGTCACGGTGGTGAACCGCATCTTTCTGGGCGAACACACCGAATATCTTGTGCGGCATGCGGCCCTGGGCAACCTTCTGGTCTTGGTCGCGCGGCAGGCCGAGACGACCCATGGCAGCTTTGGCCCCGGCGACGCGGGCTTTGCCGGATGGGCCGACGACGCGGGGCTGATACTGGCCCAGGATTGACTGAAACCGACCAACAGGGGGATTGCAAAGATGACCGACAGGATCGACCATATCTCGCGCCGCAGGTTCATGCAGGAACTGCGGCGCTATCAGAAGGGCTCGGTGACGCGCCGCCATTTCCTGGGGGTGACGGGCCTCGGGGCCGCCACGGCGGTGCTGGGGGCGGCGATGCCGGGGCTGCGGCCCGCCTTGGCTCAAGGGTCCATCGGCGACCGGGTGATCCTGGCGACCTGGCCCAACTACCACGACGCCGCCAACTTCGACGCCTTCGCCGCCCAGACGGGTGCGGCGGTGCAGGTCAACGTCTTCGGATCGAACGAGGAAATGCTGGCCAAGCTGCAGGCGGGCGGCAGCGGCTGGGACGTGTTCGTGCCGACGAATTACACCATCACCACCTATGTGGAACAGGACCTGATCGAACCCCTCGACCTGTCGCTGCTGCCGAACTTCGATCCGGCAAGTTTCGATGCCCGCTTTGCCGGGCCGGGCACGGTGGACGGCAAGGTCTATGCCGTCTCCAAGAACTGGGGCACCACGGGCTTTGCGGTGAACACCAGCCACACCGGCGGCACCACGCCCACGTCGTGGAAGGAATTCTTCGACCTGACGCAGACCACCTTCACCGGCCGCACCATGGTGCATGACTATCAGTTGACCACCATCGGCGCCGCGCTGAAATACTACGGCTTCTCGTTCAACTCGGTCGATCCCGCCGAACTGGCCAAGGCGGAGGAACTCTTGATCGCCACCAAGCCGCACCTCTTTGCGATCAGCTCGGACTACCAGCCCTCGATGCGGTCGGGCGATGCCTGGATGACGATCTGCTGGACCGGCGACGGCAAGCAACTGAACCGCGACATGCCCGAGATCGTCTACGTCCTCGGCCGCGAAGGGGGCGAGTTGTGGTCGGACTTCTACGCCATTCCCAAGGGCGCGCCGCACCGCGACGCGGCCTATGCGCTGATCAACTTCCTGCTGACGCCCGAGGTCAACGCCAAGGAGGCGCTGTTCCACGGCTATCCGGTGGCCGATGCGCGGGTTGACGCGCTGCTCCCGCCCGAGGTGCTGAACGACCCGATCCTGTACCCGGCGGCAGACCTGCTGAACGCGCTGGAATTCGGTGCGGCGGCCACGCTGACCGACGCGAACCGCGCCGAACTGATGGCGCGCTTCAAGTCGGCCTAGGGCGATGCAAGGGCGGCTGACCACGGCCCTGCTTCTGGCCCCGGCGGGGCTGTGGTTCGCCGTCATGCTGATGTTGCCGCTGGGGTTCGTGCTGGTCTTCAGCTTGGGCGAGCGCGAGGCGGCGGGCGGATACGTCCCCGCCCTGACGCTGGCGCAGTATGCCAACCTGCCTGCGCGGGGAACGGCGTTCCTCAACACGCTGATGCTGGCCCCTTTGGGCACGGCCCTGTCGCTGGTGATCGCCTATCCGCTGGCCTGGTTCCTGGCGGTGCGGGCCGATCCGCGCTGGCGTACACTCCTGTTGATCCTGGTCATCGTGCCGTTCTGGACCTCGATCCTGATTCGCAGCTACGCGTGGATCTTCATCCTGGGCGGGCAGGGGCTGCCCGCGGTCATCGACTGGCTGGGGCTGGGGCAGGTGCGGCTGATCAACACGCCCTTCGCGGTGTTGACCGGCATCGTCTATGGCTATCTGCCGCTGATGGTGCTGCCGATCTATGTCAGCCTGGAACGCCTGGACAAGCGCCTGCTCGAGGCGTCCGCCGACCTGGGCGCGCCGCCCCTGCGCGGGTTCCTGCAAGTGGCGCTGCCCCTGTCGCTGCCGGGGGTGGCGACGGGCTGCATGCTGGTGTTCATCCTGCTGATGGGCGAATTCCTGATCCCCGCGATGCTGGGTGGCGGCAAGGTGTTCTTCATCGGCAATGCGTTGGTCGACCTGTTCCTGCAGTCGCGCAACTGGGCCTTCGGGGCCGCCGTCGCGGTGACCCTGGTGGCCATCATGCTGGTGACGGTCACGCTGTACCTGTGGCTGATGCGCCGCCTCGGCGGGCAGCGCGACGACGTGGCGCTGATGTGATGCGTCTCTATGCGCTGGCCGTCTATCTGTTCCTCTACGCGCCCATCGCGGTCATCGCGCTGTTCAGCTTCAACGCGGGGACCCACGCCAGCCAGTTCACCGGCTTTTCCGTGCGCTGGTACGGCAAGGCGCTGTCGAACCCCTTCGTGACCGAGGCGCTGTGGACCAGCTTTGTCGTGGCGCTGTCCTCGGCCCTGATCGCGTCGGTCTTCGGCACGATGGCGGCGCTGGCCTTGCAAGGGGTCAGGGGGCGGCTGCGCGCGGTGGCCGATGCGCTGATCTACATGGCGGTGATGGTCCCCGGCATCGTCATCGGCATCGCCACGCTGATCGCACTGGTCACGCTGTTCGGCTGGATCAACCCGCTGCTGGCGCGGCTGGCCCCCGAGGGGCCGCAACTGGCCATGGGGTACGGGTCGCTGATCGCCGCGCATGCGCTGTTCTCGATGGCGCTGGTCATCATCATCCTGCGCGCGCGGCTGGCGGGGATGGACCGCAGCCTGATCGAGGCATCGGCGGATCTTTATGCGCCGCCCTTTGCCACCTTCCGGCAAGTGACGCTGCCCCTGATCTTTCCGGGCATCCTGGCGGGGTTCCTGCTGAGCTTCACCTTCAGTTTCGACGATTTCATCATCGCCTTCTTCGTCGCGGGGTCCGAGACGACGCTGCCGATCTATGTCTTCTCCTCGATCCGGCGGGGGGTGACGCCCGAGATCAACGCCATCGGCACCATGGTGCTGGCGGTGTCGCTGGTGCTGCTGGTGGCGGCACAGGTGATCCTGCGGCGCGGTCCGGCACAGCGGCGATAGGGGTCACGCGGCGGGCAGGTTCCAGATGCGGCGGGCGTTCCCCTCGGACAGGGCCTGCCGCTCGCTGTCTGACACCCCGGCGATCAGCTCGTGCGTCGCCGCGACCCAGCGTTCGAGCGAGCCGTGCAGGTTGCAGACCGGGCTGTCGGACCCCCAGACCACCCGGTTCCAGCCGAACGCGCCGATGACGTGCTCGACATAGGGGCGCAAGCCGGCCACCGTCCAGTCGGGGCCGCCATAGGTGGTGATGCCGGAAACCTTGGCGTTCACGTTCGGCCGCCGCGCCAGATCGGTGATGGACGCGGCCCAGCCGGCAAAGTCGTCGCCCACGATGTCGGGCACCCCGCAATGGTCCAGCACAAAGGTGGTCCCGGGGCAGGAATCGGCCAGCGCCCCCGCCAGCGGCAACTGGCGCTGCAGCATGACGATGTCGAAGGGCAGCCCGGCAGGACCAAGCCGCGCCACGTTCTGCCGGAACAGGGGCGACTGCGACACCGCGTCTTCCACCACATGCAGCACACGGCGAAGGCCCCGGACCACCGCACGGTCCTGCCGGTCCAGCCAGTCGGCGAACCCCGCCTCCTCGGGCCGTGCCGACGAGATGGCCCCGCGCAGGATCGACCCCGGACGCGCCATCAGCCCGGCCACGAACGCCGTCTCGGCCTCGATCAGGTCGGGGGCGACGTCCACCTCCATGTGCAGCGCGCCGGTGATTCCCAGGGCTGCGGCGCGGGCGGCATAGTCGGCCAGCGTCCAGTCGCGGTCCAAGGGCGGCACCCCGGCCAGCCACGGATAGCGCAGCCGCGTGCGGTCGACCAGGTGCAGGTGCGTGTCGAACAGCAAGGGGGGCCTCCGGGGTGGGTGCGTGCGCCGATGCGCACCGGCATGATGCCCCGGCGCAGGGTCCGGTTGCAAGGCGCGGGGGCGCAGATACCGGACCACGGTGATTCCCGTTGCAAACGATGCCCCTTCTTGGGTACCCGGCAGCAGGGACCGGATCGACATCAGCGCCACGCGGCGCATCGGAGAGTGAAATGCTGAAAGCCAAACTGGGCATGTCGCCCATCGCCTGGTGGAACGACGACCTTCCCGACCTGAGCGACGACGTCAGCCTTGAGGAATGCCTGCGGCAGTCCCGTTCCGCCGGGTTCACCGGCATGGAGCAGGGCCGCCGCTTCCCCAAGACCGCCGCCGAGATGCTGCCGGTGCTGAAGGCCGCCGATGTCACGCTCTGCGGGGGCTGGTTCTCGGGCACGCTGGTGGACGATGACCTGTCGGCCAACAAGGACCGCATCCAGCCGATGATCGACCTGTTCAAGGCGGTCGGTGCGCCCTGCATCGTCTATGGCGAAGTCGGGCGGTCGGTGCAGGGCAACCGCGCGGCGCCGCTGGCGACCAAGCCGGTGCTGTCGGACCCCGAGATGGCCACCTATGCGCGCAAGGTGACCGCCCTTGGCGAATGGTGCGCCGACCAGGGGATGCCGCTGGTCTATCACCACCACATGGGCGCGGTGGTGATGTTCGAACCGGAACTCGATGCCTTCATGGCCCATTCGGGCGAGGGGATCCCGCTCTTGCTCGACGCAGGCCACCTGCACTTTGCGCGCGGCGACGTGCTGCGCGCCATCGACAACCACCACGCCCGCATCGCCCATGTCCACACCAAGGACATCCGCCAGCGGGTGCTGGACGCGCTGGACTGGTCGAGGGACAGCTTCCTTGACGCGGTGATCAAGGGGGCCTTCACCGTGCCCGGCGACGGCAGCCTGGACTTCGGCACAATCGTGCAGCGTCTGGCCGACCACGGCTATGAGGGCTGGTTCGTGGTCGAGGCCGAGCAGGACCCGAAGGCCAGCCCGCCGCTGAAGATGGCCGAGGTCGGGCACAAGGAACTGATGCGGGTGATGACGGCGGCGGGGTATCAGGTCGTCGCCTGAACCAGCGGCGCGGCAGGCATAGGCCTGTCGAGTTCATTCAAGTCCGTCCCATGACCGGTCGCCCCGGCGAAGGCCGGGGCCCCGATGGTCTGCCCGCAAGGGATCGAGGTCCCGGCCTTCGCCGGGGCGACCGGGTCGGCTTGCGATGTCGTGGATCACATTGGTCGCGACACCCTTTCGGCTGGGAGTGGTCCCCGCGCCCGCGAAAATCTAGGCGGGTGCCGGAACGGCCCCGTCGCCCATCTGGTCCAGCAGCGTCTGCGCCGTGGGCAGGTCGATGATGAGGTCGGTCGCGAACCCGCCGCGCAGCGCCACAAGGATCGCCCGGACCTTTTCGGGCCCGCCTGCCACGCACAGCCGCCGGGGGATCGCCTTGAACTCGTCCAGCGAGATGCCGATCGTCCGGTCCTGGGTCGGCCCGGTCATCTCGTGACCGTGGGCGTCCAGGAACTGGCCCATGATCGCGGCGACGGCCCCCTGCCCGATGACGGTCTCGAGGGTCTGTTCGCTGTGCAGGTCGCTGCCCCGGATCGTGGCCCCCTTGGTCAACTGGCCCACGCCGAACACCACCTTGTTGGCCGACCGGATGATGTCCAGCTGGTTGCGGATCGACGGTTCGGCCAGCAGCATCGCGCGCAGTTCGGGGCTTGATACGATGCCGGGCGTCAGCAGGTTGATGCTGCGTGCCCCCAGCCGGTTGGCGAACAACGAAGAACAGAGCTCGGGCGAGAACTCCGCCGACAGGCCGTTCGGGCTGGCCGCGACCTGCACCACGGTCAGGTTCGGCACCCGCGTGGCCAGCGACAGGTTCTGCGCCGCCGCCAGCACCGTCCGGCCCCAGGCCACGCCGATCACGTCGTCGGGCCGCAGGTCCTCGACAATGGCCAGGGCGGCGGCCTTGCCCAGCCGCTCGGTCAGCGGGCGGTCGGGATTGTCGGGCAGGACCATCGCCGAGGCCAGCCCGAACTCTGCCGCCAGCCGCCGCGACACCGTCACCGCCGCCATGCTGCGCGGATCGAACCGCACGCTGACGATGCCGCTGTCCCGCGCGTCGTTCAGCAGCTTCATCACCGTGACGCGCGACACGCCGATCACCTTGGCAACATCGCTCTGGGTCATGCCGTCGACGTAGTACAGCCAGGCCGCCCAGGTGGTCGTGTCGGAAAACTCCACCGGCAGCTTCGGTCGTCGCGGGCTCGTGACGTCGGGTTTGCTTGGGTGTTCCGTCATCTCGACCCTGGCCTGCCGCAGGTCCTGCGGACGTTCTCGCGCACCATCCGCACGACTTGCGCACCATTTGCCGGCGTTGTCCACGGCCCGAGTCATGTTGACATATGCAAAAGCCAATCCTACAAATGCAAATCAACTCGGGGAGGCGTTGATGTCGTTCGAACGGGTCGCACCGGACAGCCAGTTGTCCCCCCAGGGGACCTGGACGGCCCTGATCGACGACATCGTCGGCGGCACCTGGTTCAATCCCGAGCTTGGCCGGACCATGGCGGTCGATTTCGATGCCATCGTCATCCGCGAGACGCTGGACGGCGGCGAGGCCGACCTGGTGGCACCGCTGGGTCTTGGCACCAGCATCGCCGTGGTGTCCGACGCTGCCACGCATGATGCCCTGGGCGGTCGCGTGGCGCGCAACCTGCGGACGCTGGGGCCGGTCGAGGCGGTGGTGCTGGACCGGCCCCACGCCGACCTGGCCTCGGCCGAGGACCTGCGTGCGCGGCTGCGGCCCTATGATGCGGTCGTGGCGGTCGGGTCGGGCACGGTCAACGACCTGTGCAAGTACGCGACCCATCTCGACGGGCGGGGCTATTGCGTCTTTGCCACGGCCCCCTCGATGAACGGCTACACGTCGTCCACGGCCTCGATGTCGCTGGCCTCGGGGTTGAAGGTGTCGCTGCCCGCGCAGGTGCCCAAGGGGTTCTTCGTCGATCTGGGGGTGTCGGCAGCAGCCCCGCCGCACCTGGCGGCCTCGGGGTTTGCCGATTGCCTGGCGCGGTCGGTGGCGCAGGTGGACTGGTGGATGTCGCACCGCGTGACGGGCACCGCCTACTGGTCCTCGCCCTATCTGATCCAGGACGCGGACGAGCGCATCCTGAACCGCAAGGCGCATCTTCTGCCCGGCGGGGATGTGGGGGCGGTGGGGGCGCTGTACCGCGTGCTCACGCTGTGCGGCCTGGGCATCGCCTTTGTCGGGGTGTCGAACCCCGGCTCGATGGGCGAGCACCAGATTTCGCACTACATCGACTGTTTCGCGCGTGACCGCCATCCCGGCACGCTGCATGGCCAGCAGGTGGGCGTGGCCTCGCTGACGATGGCGCGGTTGCAGCAGGCGTTGCTGGCCAGCGACACGGCCCCGCAGGTGTCGGCGACGCGGATCGACGCGGACGACATGGTGCGCCGCATGGGGCCCGAGATTGCTGCGGAATGCGGGGCAGAGTGGCGCAAGAAGGCCTTCAGCCAGGCCGGGGCCGAGGCGTTCAACGAACGGCTCGCGGCGCTCTGGCCCGCGCTGCGGCGCGAGGTTGCCGCCTTCACAATCCCCGTGGCCGAGATGGACGCCATGCTGGCGGCCTGCGGCGGCCCGCGCAGTGCCGCCGACCTGGGCCTGCCCGTCGATTTCTACCGCGAGGCGGTGCGCCACAGCCTGGAAATGCGCAACCGCTTCTCGTTCCTCGACATCGCGGCGGACGCCGGGATGCTGGACGACTTCGCGGCAGGCGAGGCATAGCGCCATGGCCGATGTCGCGATCCCCCCCGGCGGCAGGAAGGCGTGGATCATGCCGCGCTGGCTGAGCTCGGAACACCCGTTGCCCTGGCTGTTGCCCGCGACGGCGACGCTGATCGTCTTCGGGGTCTATCCGATCCTCTATGCGCTGTGGCTGACGCTGCACCGCCGCCACCCGGTGTCGCGCGAGAACCTGTTCGATCCGCTCTGGAACTGGAGCCGCGTCTTCGTGGACGAACGGGTCTGGGACGCGTTGTCGGTGAACTACATCTACACCATCGTCGCCATTGTCATCCAGTTGGTGCTGGGCCTTGGCATCGCGCTGCTGTTGGACAGCGACCGGCGCGGGTTCGGCCTGATGCGGGCGCTGATGACACTGCCGCTGGTGGTGCCGCCTGCCGTCACCGGCATGATGTTCCTTCTGATGTACAACGGGTCGTTCGGCGTGATCAGCCGCAGCCTGCACGAACTGGGCCTGCTGTCGCCCTCGACCCCGCTGCTGGCCACCGGGTCCACCGCGCTGTGGGCGGTGATGGTGGCCGACGTCTGGCAGTGGACGCCGTTCATGGTGCTGATCATGCTGGCGGGCCTGCGCGCCCTGCCGAAAGACCCCTATGAGGCAGCAGCCATCGACGGGGCCACCGCCGTGCAGGCCTTCTTCCGCATCACGCTGCCGATGCTGTCCAAGATCATCGCCATCGCCGTGCTGATCCGGGGGATCGACCTGTTCCGGGTCTACGACTACATCAAGGTGATGACCGACAGCGGGCCGGGCACGGCGACCGAGACGCTGACCGCCTATGCGGGCACCGTCTATTTCAAATCTGCCAACTTCCCCTATGCCTCGGCGGTGGCCATCCTGACGCTGGTGCTGGTGATCATCACCGCGAACGTCTTCATCAAGATCTTCAAGGTGCGGTTCTGATGCGCACCCCGGCATACCTTGTCACCCTGCGCTACCTGGCCGCCGTCACGGTGACCTGCGTCTTCATGTTCCCGATCCTGTGGTGGGGCCTGACCTCGATCAAGCCGACCTCGGCCATCTTCAACAAGGACCAGATCGTCGTCTTCGGCTTCACCCCCACGCTGATCAACTACCGCGTCACCGTGCTGGGCGAGAATCCGTCGGAACTGACCGGCGGGTCGACCGGGTCGGGCACGACGATGGGCACGGGCGGCGAAAACTCGTTCGACGGGCGCAAGACCATCTTCGATTCCATCGTGATCGCGGTCGGATCGACCATCTTCACGATCTTCATCGCCACCGGGGCGGCCTATGCCCTGTCGCGGATGCGGTTCCGGGGCAGCCAGGCCTATCTGAACTGGGTGCTGTCGCACCGCTTCCTGCCCCCCGTGGCAGTGATCATCCCGCTGGTGTTCATCTTTCACGACCTGGGCCTGCGCGACACCCACCTGGGCCTGATCCTGGTCCACAGCATGATCAACCTGCCGATCGCGGTTCTGCTGCTCAAATCCTTCCTCGACGACGTGCCCAAGGACGTGGACGAGGCCGCGATGATCGACGGGGCGACGCGCTGGCAGTGCTTTCGCCGCGTGGTGCTGCCGATGATCCGGGGCGGCGTCGCGGCGACGGCGGTGCTGTGCTTTGTCTTCTCCTGGACCGAGTTCCTGCTGTCGCTGTTCCTGACAACCGAGATCCGCACCCTGCCGGTCAAGATCACCACCTTTGTCACCTCGACCGGGTCGGAATGGGGTTTCATCTCGGCGCTCGGAACCTCGGCGATGCTGCCAAGCTTCATCTTCATCCTCTTGGTGCAGCGGCATCTGGTGCGGGGGCTGACGATGGGGGCGATCAAGGACTGATACTGCAAGAAACGGACGAACCACCAAAGGGAGGAGTTACCATGAGTTTCAAGAACCACCAGCGGCAGACCTTCATCATCGATGCGGCGAATGCCTTAACGCAGAAGAAGATCAGCAAGCGCGACTTCCTGCGCAAGATGGGCATGGCGGGGGTCGGCTTTTCCGCCTTCTCGACCGGCCTTCTGGGCCGCCCGCGCAACGGGTTCTTCGGCAGCCCCGCCCACGCCACCACGCCCGAGGCCATGGCCAGCTTCCTGCGCGAGGCGGGCAAGCCCTTTGCCGGCACCACGATCCGCTACACCTCCGAGGCCACGCCGCCCACCGTCGTGGCGAACCAGCTGAAGGGCGAGTTCACCGAACTGACCGGCATCAACGTCGAGATCGAGATCGTGCCCCTGGAACAGGTGCTGGCCAAGGCGACGCAGGACGTGCAGGGCCAGCTTGGCACCTATGACCTCTACTATCTCGACCAGGCCTGGCATTCGACCTTTGCGGCGGACACCATCGATCCGGTCGAATACACCGCCGAAAAGCCCGACCTCGCGATGCCCGACTTCGACTTCGACGACTTCTCCAAGCCGCTGGTCGAGGGGATTTCCAAGATCGGCGACCGCTGGGTCGGCATCCCCTTCGACATTCCGATCTTCACCTTCATGTACCGCCGCGACATCCTGGAAAAGCACGGCATCGCGGTGCCCAAGACCTATGACGAGTTCACCGCCGCCGTGAAGTTGATCACCGAGGCCGAAAAGGCCAACGGCATGTACGGCACCGGCCTCCAGGCCAAGTCGGGGCACTATTCGCTGGAAACCGACTGGACCCAGGCGGTCTGGGGCCATGGCGGGTCGATCTTCAACGCCGACGGCAGCTTTGCGGGCAACGACGAACAGGGCATCGCCGGTCTGAAGTGGTACCAGGAGCTGATCGCCAACGCCCCGGCGTCGTCGCTGGAAAGCACCTGGGACGGCCAGTGGCAGATGATGCACTCGGGCCAGGTCGCGATGGTCCAGTCCTGGGACGAATTCTTCCCCGGCATGGACGGCGACGACAGCCCGGTCAAGGGCCTGTGGGAAACCACCGTGCCGCTGCAGGGCCCCCACACGCTGCGCGACCGCAGCGCCGCCGGGTTTGGCGAGATCCCGCAGTGGGGCCACCAGGGCGGATCGTCCATCGCGCTGTCGCGCTATTCCAAGAACGTCGATGCGGCCTGGCTGTTCCTGCAGTGGGTCTGCTCGAAGGAGATGATGGTGCGCCTGACGCTGGGCGGCGGCTTTGCGCCGATGCGGACCTCGGCCTTCACCGATCCCCGCGTTCTGGCGAAGGCGGTGGTCGGTCCGGGCACGACGCGCCACCTGCCGGTGGTGCGCGAAACCATCGACAACTTCATGGCGTCCGAGCCGGACATGCCGATCTGGGCGGGCCTGTCGTCGAACGAGATCCCGACCGAACTGGGCAAGCTTCTGACCGGGCAGGACTATGGCGGCGATGCCAAGGCCTGCATGGACAAGATCGCGGGCATCGTCGACCAGGCCACCACCGACGCCGGCCTGCGCTGACCGACACAACCGGTGTTGCCCGCCCCGGCGGGCAACACCCCCCCTTTTCAGGAACCGATATCCCGCGTGCCAGCAGACCTCGTCATCGGCCTCGATTCCTCGACCACCGCGACCAAGGCCACGGCCTGGGACCGCGACGGTCGGCTCGTGGCCACGGGGCGCGCGCCGGTGCCGATGCAGACCCCGCATCCGGGCTGGTTCGAGCAGGACCCCGAGGATTGGTGGGGCTCGACCAAGGCCGCCCTGCGGCAACTGACGGCGCAGGTGGATCCGACCCGCATCGCCGCACTTGCCATCTCGAACCAGCGCGAAACCTTCGGCCTGTTCGCCGCCGACGGCACCCCGGTGCGCCCCGGCACCGTCTGGCTGGACGAACGGGCGACGGCCCAGTCCGACGCGCTGGCCGCCGCCTTCGGGGCCGACCGGCTGCGCGCCATCAGCGGCAAGCCTGCGGACGTGATCCTGCCCATCAACCGCATGATCTGGCTGCAGGAACACGAACCCGACGCGTTTGCGGCGGCCCGCCACTATGCCGACGTGCATTGCTATCTGACCTTCCGGCTGGCCGGGCACTGGACCACCTCGCGCGCCTCGGCCGATCCTTCGGGGATGCTGGACGTGCAGCAGGGCGTCTGGTCGGGTGCCCTGTTGCAGGCGGCGGGGGTGCCGGCCCATCTGATGCCTGCCCTGGCCTCGCCCGGCGAGGTGATCGGCCGCGTGACGCCCCGGGCCGCGGCAGAGACCGGACTGGCGGCGGGCACACAGATCGTCGCGGGCGGCGGCGACGGGCAATGCGCCGCGACGGGGGCGGGCGCGGTCGAACCCTCGGTCGCCTACATGAACCTCGGCACCGCAGCCGTCTCGGGCGTCTATTCGGCCGCCTACGGCCACGACCAGGCTTTCCGCACCGAAACGGCGGTGGCCGACGGGGGCTACATCTTTGAAACCGTGCTGCGCGCCGGGACCTTCCTGATCGACTGGTTCGCGCGCGAGTTTGCCGATGCCGCAACCGGCGACCTGGCGGCCTGCCTGGCCCGGCTGGAATCCGAGGCCGCCGGTTCGCCCATCGGCGCCGGGGGGGTCATTGTGCTGCCGTTCTGGCAAGGGTCGATGACGCCGCACTGGGACGCGCGGGCACGGGGGATCATCGCCGGGCTGTCGGGGTCCTCGCGGCGCGGCGACGTCTACCGCGCGCTTCTGGAAGGGATCGCGCTGGACCAGGCCTATGCGCTGGTCCGGGCGACGGGGGCTTTCGGCGGCCACATCGCGCGCATCGTCGCCATCGGCGGTGGCGCGGCATCCGACCTGTTCTGCCGCATCATCGCCGACGCCACCGGCGTGCCCGTGGCCCGTGCCCGCGTGGCCGAGGCGTCGGCGCTCGGGGCCGCGATGTGTGCGGCCCGTGGCGCGGCGTGGTACCCGACGCTGCGCGCGGCCGCACAAGGGATGAGCCAGCGCGACCTGTCGGTGATCCAGCCCGACCCGGCCGGCGTTGCCCGCTACCGCAACCTGCGCGCGATCTATGACGACCTCTGGCCCACCCTGTCGCAGTGGAACGCGCGGCTGTGGTCCTTTGCCCACGAGAGACCCGCATGAACCACGCCGCCGTGCCCCGAACCCAGATGGCCCCGCTGGCGGACCTGCCGCAGGACGCCTGCCGCAACCTGATCGGCGTGCTGACCGACATCGACGACACCATCACCACCGAAGGCCAGCTTCCCGCCGACGCCTATGCCATGCTGGAACGGCTGACGGCGGCGGGCCTTCTGGTGCTGCCGATCACCGGGCGGCCCGCCGGGTGGTGCGACATGATCGCCCGCTTCTGGCCGGTGGCGGGCGTCGTCGGCGAAAACGGGGCGCTCGCCATGCGCTATGACCGGCAGGCCCGCAGGATGCAGCGTATCCTGAACCTGGACGGGCCGTCGCGCGCCGCGAACCGCCAGCGGCTGGACGCGCTGGCCGAGGTGATCCTGCATGACGTGCCGGGCAGCGCCCTGGCCTCGGACCAGCAGTACCGCGAGGCCGACCTCGCCATCGACTTCTGCGAGGATGTGCCCCCCCTGCCCGAGGCCGACATTGCCCGCATCGTCGGCCATTTCACCGCCGCCGGGGCGGTGGCAAAAGTGTCCTCGATCCACGTCAACGGGTGGTTCGGCGACTGGGACAAGCTGTCGATGTCGCGCCGGTTCCTGGCCGAGGCGTTCGGCCTTGATCTTGACGCGCTTCGCGACCGCTTTGCCTATTGCGGCGACAGCCCGAACGATGCGCCGATGTTCGGGTTCTTTCCGAACGCCTGCGGTGTTGCGAACGTCGCCGATTTCATCGGCCGGATCGAGGCGCTGCCCGCCTACATCGCGCCCTCGCGCGGCGGGGCGGGGTTTGTCGAGATTGGCGAGCGGATCCTGTCGGCGCGCGCAGGGACGACGGCACTTCAGGGGGACAGCTAGCCATGGCTTCGGTCACGATCGACGGTGTCGTCAAGAAATACGGCGAGCTTCAGGTGCTGCATGGCATCCATCTTGCCATCAAGGACGGTACCTTTGTCGTGTTGCTGGGGCCTTCGGGCTGCGGCAAGTCCACGCTTCTGCGGATGATCGCAGGGCTTGAGGAGATTTCCGGCGGCAACGTGCTGATCGGCGACCGGCGGGTGAACGACGTCCACCCCAAGGACCGCAACATCGCGATGGTGTTCCAGAACTATGCGCTTTACGCGCACATGTCGGTCCGCGACAACATGGCCTTCTCGATGAGCCTGCGGAAGATGGACAAGGCGAAGATCGAGGAACGGGTGAACTGGGCGGCGCGCATCCTGTCGCTGGAACCCTATCTTGACCGCCGCCCCAAGGAACTGTCGGGTGGCCAGCGGCAGCGCGTGGCCATGGGCCGCGCCATCGTGCGCAACCCCGACGTGTTCCTGTTCGACGAACCCCTGTCGAACCTGGACGCCAAACTGCGCGTCCAGATGCGCACCGAGATCAAGGAGCTGCACCAGAAGCTCAAGACCACCACCGTCTATGTCACGCACGACCAGATCGAGGCGATGACCATGGCCGACCTTGTGGTGATCATGCGCGATGGCCGGGTCGAGCAGGTGGGCAGCCCGCTGGATGTCTACGACCGGCCCGCGAACCTGTTCGTGGCGCAGTTCATCGGGTCGCCCGGCATGAACCTGATCGAGGGCGCCGTCGCGCGGGAGGGGTCGGCGGACAGCCCCCTGATGTTCACCTTCGCGGGCCTGGCCCTGCCGATCCCCGACGACATCGAGGTGACGGTCGGCCAGAAGGTGATCTACGGCATCCGGCCCGAGCATTTCGTGCCGTCGATGAAGGGACCGGGCCTGACGGCGTCGATCAAGGTCGTGGAACCGACGGGCCCCGAGATTCATCTGTTCACCGATCTCGGCGGCAAGGAAATCTGCGCGATCTCGCGCGAGCGGCTGGACTGGCGGCCCGCGGGCCGGGTGTCCCTGACCCCCGACCTCGCGCATGTCCACCTCTTCGACCAGCAGACCGCCCAGGCCATTCCCAGGGTTCCGCGCCGGGGCGGCAGTCGGCTGGTCGCGGTCCAGTAGGCCCCCCTATCACGCGGCCCGGTCACGCGGCCCGGCGCAGGCGCTGGATTGCCGCCAGCAGGGCGCGCGTATAGGGGTGCTGCGGGCGGGCGAAGATGTCTTCGGTCGGGCCGGTCTCGACGATCCTTCCCCCCTGCATCACCGCCACCCGGTCGGCCAGCCCGCGCACCACGGCCAGGTCATGCGAGATGAACAGCATCGCCATCCGCCGCTCGGCCCGCACCTTCTGCAACAGCGCGATGATGCGGGCCTGCACCGACACGTCCAGCGCCGACAGCACCTCGTCGCACAGCAGCACCTTCGGCTCGGCCAGCAGGGCGCGGGCGATGGCCACCCGCTGCCGCTGGCCGCCCGACAGCTCGGCCGGTGTGCGGTCCAGGTGTTCGGGGGGCAGGTCCACTTCGGCCAGGGCCGCAGCGACGCGGTTGCGCGCATCGGCCCCGGTGATGCCAAAGAACGTGGCCAGCGGGCGCGCCAGACTCTGCGCCACCGTCCGGCGCGGGTTCGGCGACGCATCGGGGTTCTGGAAGATGGACTGCACCTGCCGCAGGTCGGCCCCGTCCCGCTGGCGCAGGTGGCCAGCCAGGTGGCGGCCCTCGAAGGTCACGCTGCCGTCCAGCGGCGGCGTCAGGCCGCAGATGGCGCGCGCGGTGGTCGACTTGCCCTTCCCGCTTTCGCCGATCAGGGCCAGCGTTTCGTCGGGGGCCAGCGTCAGGGTGATGTCGCGCCCGACAACCGTGGGCGCGCGCAGCCAGGCGGGGCCGCGCCGGTAGCCCAAGGTCAACCCTTCGGCGGTCAGCAGGGGCGCGGCGGGGGCCGGGCGCGGGGGCGGGCTGGCATCGGGGTCGCGCACGGCGGCGATCAGGGCGCGGGTGTAGGCGTCGGTCGGGCGCGCGAACAGGGCCGCCGTCGGCCCCAGCTCGACCAGCCCCCCCCGGTGCATCACCCCGATCCGGTCGGCGATCGATGCCAACAGTGGCAGGTCGTGCGTGATGTACAGCATCGCCAGCCCGTGCGCCGCACGCAGGCGCTGCAACAGCGCGATGATCTGGCGCTGCACGGTCACGTCGAGGCCGGTCGTCGGTTCGTCCAGCACGATCAGCGCCGGGCGGCAGGACAGCGCCATGGCGATGGTCACGCGCTGCTGCTGGCCGCCCGACAACTGGTGCGGATAGCGGCAGAGCGCCGACGCGGCATCGGCAATGCCCACGTCCTGCATCAGCGACAGGCAGCGTTCGGCGATCTGGGGCGTGGTCAGTGCGGTGTAGGCGGCGCAACCCCTCGGCGATCTGTACGCCCACGCGCATCGCGGGGTTCATCGCCGTCGCGGGGTTCTGCGGAACGAACCCCACGCGCGCCCCCCGCATCCGCGCCAGGTCGGCCATCGCCAGCGTCAGCACGTCGCGCCGCTCGACCTGCACCTGCCCTTCGGTGCGCCCGCGCGGAGGCACATGTCCCAGTGCGGTCAGCCCCAGCGTGCTTTTGCCCGATCCGCTTTCCCCGACCAGCCCGAACACCTCGCACGGGCCTACGTCGAACGACACCCCCTCCACCGCCCGCAGCCACCCGCCCGCCGTGCGATAGTCGACCGACAGGCCGCACAGCGACAGCACCGCCGCCAGCCCCTCGGTCACGAACCCCAGCCCGATCACCAGCGTGGCCAGCATCAGCCCCGGCCCGAACACCGCCATCGGCTGCGCCGTCAGCCGGTTGCGGTACTCGGCCATCATCAGCCCCCAGTCGGGCGTCGCCGGGCGCAGGCCGAACCCCCGGAACCCCATCGTGCCGATCAGCACCGGCGCATAGCCCGCCCGCACCGCGAACTCGACCAGCAGCACGCCCGTCGCGTTCGGCAGACTCTCGCGGCGCGCCAGTGTCCAGGTGCCCTCGCCCCGAAGGCGGGCGGCCAGCACATGGTCGCGCGTCACAATCTCGACCGCCGCCGCCCGCGACATCCGCGCGATGCGCGGCAGATACACGGCGGCCACGACCCCGATCAGCAGCGCGGGCGACCCCTGCAACCCCGGCCCCGCCAGCGACACGATCAGCAGGGCGAAGATCAGGAAGGGGATCGCCAGCAGCGCCTCGGCCCCCCGCATCGCCACCTCGTCGATCCAGCCGCCGACGGTGCCCGAGGCGAGACCAATGGCGGCCACCAGCACGACGCCGATCACCGTGCCGGTCAGCGACAGCGCGATCACGATCCACCCGCCCGCCAGTGCGCGGCTGAAGATGTCGCGGCCCAGCTGGTCGGTGCCGAACGGATGGGCCAGCGACGGCCCGGCAATCGGCGGCCCTGCCATCATCCGGTCCTGCGCATAGGGCGCGATCCAGGGGCCAAGCACCGCCAGCACCAGATGCACCGCCAGCAGCACCGCCCCCAGGCGGAACGCGACCGGGGCCGCGCGCCAGCGTGCGGCCCCGGTCATCCCTGCCCCCGCAGGCGCGGGTTCACCGCCATCGCCCCCAGGTCGGCGATCAGGTTCACCACCACGAACATTCCGGCGGCCACCAGCACCCCCGCCGAAATCACCGGCAGGTCACGCAGCCGCAGCGCATCGACCAGCATCGACCCGAAACCGGGGAACCCGAACACCTTCTCCACCACCACGACGCCGCCGATCATGAAGACCACGTTCAGCGCCGTCGCGTTCAGCCAGGGCACCAGCGCATTCGGCAACACATGCCGCCGCAGGATGTACCCCTCGGACAGCCCCTTGGACCGCGCCAGTCGCACATAGTCCGATTGCAGGATCTCGATCAGGCTTTCGCGCAGCAATCGCGTGCCATAGGTCGCCAGCAGCAGCGCCAGCGTCAGCGCGGGCAGGAACAGCGCGTGGACGTAGGCCGCCCACCCCATGCCGCCCGTCACCTGCACGATGGGTGGAAACCACGGCAGCCAGACGGCAAAGGCAAACAGCGCCAGCGTCGCGAACAGGACCTCGGGCGTGGACAGGATCAGCACCGTCAGCGCCGACAGCCCCCGGTCCAGACGGCTGTCGGGACGGCGGGCCTGCACGACCGACAGCGGCACATAAAGCAGCAGCGCCGGCCCCGCCAGCGCCAGCGTGTTGCGCAGGCGCGGCCCCAACTGGTCGGCCACGGGCTTGCGGCTGGCGAAGGATACCCCCAGATCACCGCGCAGCACGCCCGCCGCCCAGGTCGCCTAGCGTTGCGGCAGGTCGGCCTCCAGGTTCATCTCGGCGCGCAGGCGGTCCTTGGCGGCCTGCGACGCCTCGCGCCCCAGGATGCGGGCGGCGGCGTCGCCGGGCAGGCTCTGCACGGCGACAAAGATCACCCCCGACACAACCCGGGTGTCCCGGCCCGTGCGGGCCGGGCCAAGGCATCAGTTGCGGTCGGCGCAGGTCAGGCTTTCATCGTTCAGGATGGCGGTCGAGGGATGCGGCGCATAGCCCTCGCATCCCGCCCGCAGCACCGCCACGCCGACAAAGAACGCCGGAATGATCAGCCCGCCGTCGGATGCCAGGATCGCCTGCGCCTGCCTGACCAACTCGGCCCGTGTCGCCGGATCGACCTCGACCCGCGCGCCCGTGACCAGGGCGTCATAGTCCGCGTTCTTCCAGTTCCCTCGTTGTAGTCGGCGTCCGACAGGAACGTATAGGCCGCCGCCTCGGGCACCGACCGGCCGTTCCACGACGACAGGAAGAAGGGCGTCTTCATCCAGACCACATCCCAACAGCTGTCGGCGGGGTTGTTGATCACGTTCACCGTGATCCCCGCCTCGGTCGCCATCCGCTGATAGACCTGCGCCGTCAGCACATAGGACGGCCCGGCCTCGGCGGTGTTCAGGTCCACCGTGATGCCGTCGAGATACCCGGCCTGCGGCCAGCAGCGCCTTCGCGCGAGCCACGTCGCGCGGTGCCGTTTCGGCGGCAAAGGCCATGGGGTTCGGGGGCGGGATCGGCGTGTCGCTGCCCGCCACGCCGTTGCCCAGAAGGACGGTATCGAGCACAAGCTGCCGGTCCACCACCGCCTTCATCGCCTGGCGCACGCGCACGTCGTCGAACGGTTTCGCGTCGGTCTGCATCGGCAGGTTGATGCAGCCGCCCGCCGCCGATGCAGGCACCACCGTGACCCGCGCGTCGCCCGCCAGCGTGGTGACCGTGGCCGGCCCCGCCGACACCACCAGGTCGACCGCCCCCGACTGGATCGCGGCGATCCGGCTGACCTCTTCGGTGGTCACCTTGAGGTCGATGCAGGCGGCCTTGGGCAGACCGCTGCGCCAGTAGTTGGGGTTCTTCGGGAACACGCGCGTATCCTGCGCCAGGTCCTAGACGTCCTGCACGAAGGGGCCGGTGCCCACGCCCGTGGCCTTCAGCACCTCCGACGTGGCCCCGTCCTGCACGACCATCGTGTACTTGTTGGCGATGATCAGCGGCAGTTCGGCCACCACGTCGGTGGTCGTCATCGTCACCGTGTGGTCACCCGTCGCCACGATCCCGGCCGGATCGAGGAACCCCAGCAGCGCCGCACTGGGCGACCCCACGGCAGGATCGATCAGCCGCTTGAAGCTCCACACCACATCGGCGGCGGTCAGCGGCTTGCCATCGTGGAACGTGACCCCCTGTTCCAGCACGAAGGTCCAGGTCTTGCCATCGTCCGACACCGACCACGACTTGGCCAGTTCCGGGATCGGCTGGAAATCGGCGTCGATGTTGACCCGCTTGTTGTAGACCAGGTTGTGCTGGTCGCTGTCGTTGTTCAGGTTGTTGAAGGCCGGGTCCATGGTGACGCTGGTGCTGTCGCCCTAGGTCCCGATCACCTTCAGGCACTCGGTGGCCATCGCCGGTACCAGCGGAAGGGTCAGCGCGAAAACCGACCCAAGCAATGCCCTTTTCATCTCTGTTCTCCCTGTTCTGGTTGGCTTTTCTCGTCGTCCGTCTCACCCCGGCGCAGCATCGCGCGCACCATCACCTCGGCGGCCTCGGACAGTTCGGCCTCGACCGCTGCCCGCGCCGCCGCCCCGTCGCCCCGCGCCATCGCGGCCAGCACGTCATCGTGGTGGTCCAGCCCCTGACCCAGGGTGAACTCGGTCCGCAGCGCGTTCAGGTACGGCCCCGCCCGCAGCCACAGCCGCTCGATCAGCGGGATCAGCAGGGGCGAGCGTGCCGCGCGGTAGACAATGAAATGGAACTCGTAGTTCCAGATCAGATAGTTCTCGGCCCGCGCGATGTCGTCGACCGCCTTCATCCGCGCCTGAAGGTCGTGCAGCCGCCGCAACTCTTCGCCGGTGATCCGGGTCGCCGCCCAATCCGCCGCCTGCCCCTCGATGGCGCAGCGGACGCGGCGCAGGTCCATCAGTTCGTCCACCCCGCGCAGCGGCAGCCGCGCCCCGCGATAGGGCTCGTCGGTCAGTGCCCCTTCGGCCACCAGCCGCTGCAAGGCGTGCCGCACCGGCAGGGCCGAGGTGCCGAACCGTTCCGACAGCGGCTTCACCACCATCCGGTCGCCGGGCCGGATGTCGCCCCGCATGATCGCCTCGCGCAGGGCGCGATAGACGGGCTCATGGCTGGCCGTCTGGGGGTCGGGGGCGGCGTCGTCAGGCATGGCCCACGCGCAAAATCTCGCGCGCCTCGTCCGGGGTGGCCACGCGGTGGCCCAGCGTCTCGACCAGATGGACCGCATCGGCCACCAGGTCCGCATTGGTGGCCAGAACGCCGCGACGGCGGTACAGGTTGTCCTCGAGGCCCACGCGCACATGGCCGCCCAGCATCACCGACAGCGCGGCCATCCGCATCTGTTCCGGCCCCGCCCCGAACACCACCCACTCCGCCCCCGCAGGCAGCATGTCGCGCAAGCCCAGCAGCGTGCGCGGATCGGACGGCGCGCTCCATTTCAGGCCCAGCCCGAACTGCACCAGCGGCGGCGGCGCGACCAGCCCCTGCGCGACCAGTTCCAGCACGATGCGCAGGTGGCCGAAATCGAACACCTCCATCTCGGGCTTCACGCCCCAGTCCTTGAACTGCGCCGCCATGGTGCGGATCATCGGCCAGGTGCTGGCATAGATCTCGTCGCCCAGCCCCGAATTGAAACTGCCGCAATCCAGGCTGCACAGGTCGGGCCGCACCTGTCCCACATGCACCATCCGCGTCGCCGCGTTCACCACATCGGTGCCGGAGGCCACCTGCAGCGGATCGTCCGGCCCGAAGATCAGCTTGCCCCCCATCCCGGCCGTCAGGTTGATCAGCGCCGGGCACTGCGCCGCGCGCAGCCGGGCCACCGTGTCGGCATACAGCGCGGGGTCGCGGCTGCCCTTCGTCGTCGCCGGATCGCGCACATGGATGTGGATGACGGCAGCCCCGGCTGCGGCGGCGGCCATCCCGTCGGCGGCAATCTGTTCGGGCGTGACCGGCACATGGGGGCTCTTGCCGGGCGTGTCGCTGTCGCCGGTCAGCGCACAGGTGATGATGACGGGGCGGGTCATGCTGCGGCCCTCGGCAGCACGCTGCGATAGTCGTCGAGGAACCGCTCGAACGCCGACAACAACCCGTTCACCTCGGCCTCGGTATGGGGCAGCGACATCGCGATCATCCCGCGCGGGGTGACGTACTGGCCCGCCAGCATCATCTCCAGATGCCACAGCTTGCCCGGCCTGCGGTCCGCCGCCTCGATCGCCGCCGGGGTGATGTCGGCGGCCGGCAGGAAGTGCAGGTTGAACAGCGACCCGTACCCCGTCATCGCCGCCGCCACCCCGTGCGCATCGATCAGCCCCTGCATCGCCATCCGCAGCCGGTCGCCCAGCGCGTTGAACCGCGCCGACGCATCGGGCGTCAGCACCCGCGTCAGCCCGGCATGGCCCGCCGACATGGACAGGATGTTGTTGTTGAACGTGCCGCCATGACCAAAGGCATCCGGAGTCGTCGGATCGAAGCGGTCCATAAGGTCGGCCCGCCCCCCGAAGGCCCCGAAACTGGCACCCCCCCCGATGTACTTGCCCAGCGTCATCAGGTCGGGCACCACCCCCGTGACCGCCTGCATGCCGTTCACATGCAGCCGCGAGGTCATCACCTCGTCGAAGATCAGCAGCGCGCCGATCTCGGCCGTGACGCGCCGCAGCATGCCCAGGAAGGCGTCCGTCCCCCGGATGCACCCGCCCCCGCCCAGCATCTGTTCCAGGATCACGCAGGCAATGCTGCCGGCATGTTCGCGCAGCAGCGCCTCGGTGCCCTCGACATCGTTGTACCCGGCAAACAGATACGGGAACGGCAGGTTCAGCACCGACCCGCCATGCGCGAAGGTCAGCACCCCGCCGTGATACCCCTCGCGGAACACCACAACCTTTTCGCGCCCTGTCACCGCGCGGGCGGTCGAGATGGCCATGATGTTGGCCTCGGTCCCCGAGTTGGTGAACCGCACCCGCTCCAGCGCGGCAAAGCGGCTGATCAACGCCGCCCCCAGGTCGGCCTCGAACCGGTTCGGCCCGCCCAGGGCCACGCCGTTGCGCACCGCCTCGGTCATCGCCGCCTGGATGACGGGGTCGGAATGCCCGTACAGCCCCGCCGAATACTCCGACACGAAATCGGCATAGTCGTGCCCGTCGATGTCGCGCAGATGGCACCCGTGCCCCTCGGCAATCGCCACCGGAAACGGTTCGTACCACAGGACCGAGCGCGTGTTGCCGCCCGGCAGGCTGGCCCTGGCGGCCTCGTGCCGGGCCTGGCTGGCGGGATTGGCGGCGACATAGCGCGCCGTCGCGTCGGCCACCGCCGCATCGAGGCTGCTGTTCGGAGGCGGGGTATCCATCGAGTCCTCGAAAGTTGATCAACTTTTCGAAACGTGCCGCCAGCCGCAAGAGGTGTCAAACGATTCCTTTCAGGGTCTGATCAAGCGCCAGACCGACCAGCAAGGCCCGTGAAGAAACCATTCCTCAATGAGTACAATGCCTTGAAGAAAGGTCCCTGCGCGTGGGCCGCGACGTGATCCCGATGCAGGGCGCGCCTCATGGCATGATTGATCAAAAAAGAGCGCGCTGCCCTATGCCGACGCCTGACGCCCCGCGGCAGCCCGGAATGTCAGCAGATCGCGCGGGGTGTTCACCACCATGTCGGCGATGGCATCCTCGCCGATGCCCATGCGGCGCATGCGCGGCAGGATGTTGCGCGTCACATGGGCATAGCCGGGGCCGCCATGGCGCGACAGCCACATCTTGCCGTCCACGTCATGCGACAGCACGATCCGGCGCTGGAACCCCCGGTCGATCAGGAACCGGATCGCCTCGATCCGGGCCGCGTCGTTGGGCATGGCGATGTGCGGGGCGGGCCAGCAGTACGAAAACTCGTGTCCGAACCGGTCCCACTCCAGGACGCACCCCGTGCGCGCCAGCGCCAGCAGGCCGTCGCGGGTGAACACCGTGCGGTCGATGTGGTCGATGATCGTGCGCGAGATGTCGGCCCCCGCAGCGGCCAGGATGTCGATGATCTCGAACGGGGCCGCCACGTCGCGGCCCGCAGCGCCCTCGCCTCCTGCGCCGTCAGGGGCCAGGAACAGCCGATTTCGCCGATGATTCCCGCCCTGATGCCCGTGCCGTCCACGCCTTCGGTCACGTCCGCCACGATGCGCCGCACCATGTCGTCCTCGGTCATCGCGGCCACTTCGGGCGGATGGGCCGCATCCACGTACCAGGCGCAGCCCATCACGATGTTCAGCCCCGTCGCCTGCGCGATCCTCCGCAACCCGGCGGCGTTGCGTCCCAGCCCGATGCTGGACACATCGACGATGGTGCGCCCCCCGGCCTGCGCGAACAGCAGCGCCTCTTCTGCGGCGGCGGTTTCGTCGTCCATCACCGTGTTGTCCAGATTGGGCTGCCCGCCATAGGCCAGCTTGCCCAGAAGTGCTGCCGAATAGGGGGCGTGATAGTTGGCCAGACGACGCGGATCGGCGGGCGGCGGCACCAGCGCGCGGGCATCGACCAGCAGGTGCTCGTGCATCAGCGTGGGGCCAAGGTCTCCGGGGCGGATCGGGCCGCAGACGGTCTGCACCTGCCCGTCGATGCCCCTGCGGTCGGTCGGTTCGTGCATCGCGGTGTCCTGTCCCATGGCGGCGTCACCGCAGATCAGGAATTGATCAAATGGACTTGTCAAGCCGGTGGAGTTTCGGATCAGCCGTTTCAGGAAGGACAATCAAGATCGGTGATTGCATAGAAAAACCCGGATCGCGTCGGGTTCGTCCCCCCTGGGACCGGTCGTCCCGGCAAGGGCCGGGACCCCGATCAAACCGCGCCAAGGGTCGGGGTCCCGGTCTTTGCCGGGACGACTGGTCCGGGGGATGATCCCGATTGCACCCGTCCTGCCCTAATCGGCGGGCAACTCGGCCAGACGCCGGAAGATGCCCACCACCTCGTCCTCGGTCGCTTTCTCCGGCACTCCGGCATGCACCTCGTCGCGCGACCAGACCCAGCTGCGCGCGGGGTCGTCGCGCATCGCCCAGGCCGCGAACAGCCGCCCGTCCTCGGGGATCGCCCGGTGCGTCAGTCGGCGCACCTCGACATGCCGGTCATCCTGCACGATCCGCCCGAAGGTCGCCCGCACCTTGGCCTCGGGTCCCTCCAGCATCTGCAGGAACAGGTCGTCCCGACAGATCAGCGCCCCGGTGATCCCGTCCCGCGCATTGCACCGCCGCGCGTCCATCAGGATGCCCTGCAGCACCGAGCCGTCATAGCCGAAGGGGCGCGAGATGTAGGTGAGCTGCAGCAGGGACATGGGGGTGGGTGGCCTTTCAGGGAGAGCAAGCGTTGCCTAAGAGCTCGAAACTTATCCGACCCGATCAATCCGAACTTGCAAGCTGCTGTTTGATCTGGTAAAGACTGCTTGGATTGCAAAGCCGGACGACGAGTCCAGCCTTGCAACCCCAAGACTTACGTTGTGTGCTTAGCTGCTCATCCACCACCCCCCGGACCGGCTTCACGGCCTTGTGCTTGGGGTTCCGTCAGGTGGTCAACCTGACGCTCTGACATGGCCGGTGGCGTTTCCTTCACGGGGTTCGCGTCACCGGTCAATTCTTTGATCCACCAGCCTTTGCCGGAGATGTTCTGCAGTTTCGGGGCACGGCTGAGCCGCGCGCTTAGCGTAGAGACGGGTTCTTTGCCCCCAACCTTGTACCCCTGTGCAGCCAGCGCATGGAGAAGTTCGCGAGTGTTCAGCGGCTTGCCTGTGGATGCCAAAATGGAAACCACGTAAGTCTCGGTTTCCGCTAGCGCACCAGTGACGGCAACCTGACGCGAGGCCGACTTCAGTTGGCGCGGCGCAGCATCTTGTATGACGCCCCCCGCAACCTCGCCATACATCCGTATAAAATCATCCCAGCGTTGCGCATCAGCCAACAGGGAATCGCGCTTCGCCATTGCGGCAAGGAGAACAGAATCTGGCACGGCGGACCCCATCGGCTGCACGCCTAAGGAATACTCCAATACGGATACGGATGCAAGGGGCTTGTGGCGGGCATTTCTTGGCTTGGGGGCTTCGACGCGGGTGGCCGTCACCGCCGTGCCAGCAATACGACCGCTCCGTATGGGGGGCGTCACTGTTGGCGGACGCCAGCATGAATCCTCCATTGCGGTCATCCTGCTGCGTTGCAACCAAGTCACCGCAAGGGCGCGGGATGCTTGCGACTACCGGTGACGCAAGCCTCGTAGCGTTCATGCCGTCATGGCCGATGCGATCGCTTTGTATGACCGAAGTGCGTACGCGCAGACCTTCGCATCGAGGATGACGAGAGGAGTGCAATTGCCAGCACGCCGAAGCCTCGCAGCGCAAACATTACCAAATCGCCAAGATTGGCGCGTAACAAATTGAAAACAAACACATCAGCGAACATAACACATGTGTTAGGCCCCCCCTCACACCACCCGTTCCACCATCTGCTTCTTGATTTCGGCAATCGCCCTTGCCGGGTTCAGGCCCTTGGGGCAGGTCTTGGCGCAGTTCATGATCGTGTGGCAGCGGTACAGCTTGAAGGGGTCCTCCAGCTGGTCCAGCCGCTCGGGCGTCGCCTCGTCGCGACTGTCGATGATCCAGCGATAGGCATGCAGCAAGGCGGCAGGTCCGAGGTAGCGGTCGCTGTTCCACCAGTAGCTGGGGCAGGACGTCGAACAACAGGCGCACATCACGCATTCATAAAGCCCGTCCAGTTTCTCCCGGTCGCCGATGGACTGCTTCCATTCCTTGGCCGGGGTGTTCGACTTCGTCTCGAGCCAGGGCATGATTGACGCATGCTGGGCGTAGAAATGGGTCAGGTCGGGGATCAGGTCCTTGATGACGGGCATGTGGGGCAGGGGATAGATGCGGACGTCCGCCTTGACCTCGTCCAGCCCATAGATGCAGGCCAGCGTGTTGATGCCGTCGATGTTCATGGCGCAGGATCCGCAGATCCCCTCGCGGCAGGACCGCCGGAAGGTCAGCGTCGGGTCGATCTCGTTCTTGATCTTGATCAGCGCGTCCAGGACCATCGGGCCGCACTTGTCCAGATCGACGAAATAGGTGTCGACGCGCGGGTTCTGTCCGTCATCGGGGTTCCAGCGATAGATCAGGAACTTGCGCACGTTCTTGCCCTCGGGCCGGGGCCAGGTCTTGCCGGTGCGGATCTTCGAGTTCTTGGGCAGCGTGAATTGCACCATGTCTCACCCCCTCCAGGCGGGCTGATCGTACAAGGCCTTGGTCGGCGGCTGGCCGGACCGGCGGCGGACGCAGGCCGCAAAGACCTGCGCCGGGTCGCGCCCCGAGAGGTAGTCCGATGATACCGTCACGTCCAGCATGGCGCTTGGCCCGTCGCTGCCGATGCCGACGCCGAAGGTGCCGCGCGGGCCGGTGGCCAGGCGCGCGTCGTCCACGCACAACCGTTCGGCCCGCTCGACGGGGATGGGCGCGCAGGCGGCCAGCAGCACAAGGGGAGCGACCCGCATCACGGCACCACCGCGATGGGGGCCAGTCCCTGCGACGCAAGGCAGCCCTGCGTCGCGGGCCGGTTGCCGATGGCGCGGATGCGGGCCACCGTCGTGGTCCCGGCCCGCGCGCCCACGTCGCGCGCCAGGGCCTCGACCTCGGAGGGATCGGCGTTGCGGATCACGCAGGTCGTCGCGGTTTCGGCCTGCGGGCGGGGGTACTGGTTGACCAGCACATTGACCACCACCGACCGCGCGGCGCGGTCGGTGAAGTTGTCGACCGCAGCCTGGGGCGAGCAGGCGGCCAGCAGGAGAAACAAGGGCGCAATGCGCATCATCTCCGTTGGGCCACGGCACGCTCGACGGCGGGCATCAGATCGTTGTTGTCCTCGATCCGCAACATGCGGATATCCTTTACTGCGGGCGCGAACCACGCAAAGTCAGCCGTCAACTGCTGAACCGCCAGAACGCAGGTCACGGCATCCACGCCATCGTTGCCAAAATAGACCGACCCTTGCATCCGTTCAAAGCCGTGTCTCCGCAGGGCCGCCCCTACGTCATTGTAGGCATTCTGCCACGAGGCATTGTGATAGCTTTCACTCAGCACCTTGGTGTCCAGATCAAAGGCTATGGCATACACAACGGGTTTCCTTCCCGAGTTGTGCCCGAAGGCGGCACGTGTGTTCATCATGGTCTCCCTTCCGCACAGGACGCGACCCTATCAGCAAAGGCGCACATCGGGCGCTATCTTCTTCGGGCCGGTGACGTTCTCGGCCAACACCTGCGGATCGAAGGCGGCAAGGGCAATGTCGCATGGGGCAAGGATGGTGCGCCTCATGCCTTCATCCCGTCGTTCGCGGTGCTGCGGCGATGCAGGCCGCAACGCCGGGTCGCGCCAGAACGGACGTAACGAAGGCTTCAGCCCGCGCGGCATCGTCCAGCGTGCCCGAGTTCGGAAGCTCCAGAAGTTCGACCTGGCTCAGCCCCTTCATCACGCAGGTCGCCGCGGCCTCGGTCTGGACGCCGGGGGCCAGCGTCGCCAGCGGCGGGGTGATCCCCTCGCGGGTCACCTTGCGCGACTCGGCATAGATCGCCGCTGCGCACCCCGTTTGCGCCATTGCAGCCACCAGCAAGAGGACTCGAACCATCATCTCAGCAAACCCCTGCCCAAGGCGCGATCTTCGTCATGGCGATCCCGCGTTCGTCGACCGTCGTCGGCAGACACCGACTGGGTCAACGTGCGGAAGGCGCAAAGGTTCCGGCAAGGGGCGGCGCTTCTGACGTGCTTGCCCCATGATCGTTGCCCCCGTTTCAGCGCTGTTCCAGCGATTCCATGAACTTCGCCGCCGAAACGTGCGGATGGGCCGCGAAATAGTTGGCAACGCCGAATTCCTCCAGCGTCATGTCCATGTAGCGGGCGATGATCGCATCGTAGTTCTTCGTCAGCGCATCGTTCTTGCCCCAGTCGCCGCGCACCATGGTCAGCCCGGTCGGGCGGCAATCCAGGTGGTCGACCTTCAGGTCGGGGCGATACTCGGCGATGATCGGCAGCAGCTTCCACACGTCGCCGGTCCAGGCCACTTTCGGCAGGGGGTCGCGGTTCGACATGCCCGACCGCTTGGGCGAAGTGTCGTGCATGAAGATCATGCCGTCCTTGGCCATGAACCGCTCGGCATTCATCAGGTCGCGCAGCAGGAACTCGAACTTGTGCATGCCGTCCAGAAAGGCGATGTCGAACCGGGGGTTCACGCCCTTCATCACGTCCGACGCAAAGGCGGCATCGCTGGTGTCCTGGATCAAGAGCAGGATCGGCTTGGTCCCCTGCGGCGGTGCCTCAAGCTGAAAGAAAGGGTCGATCGCCACGGTCGAACAGGACACGAAGTTCAGGCTGCGGCCCTTGTTGGTGCCGATCTCGAGGTACCATTTCGGCTTGGCACGCTCGTGCAGGTCCTTGAAGAATTCGCGGTAGTCCTGGCCACGGGCGCGGACATAGGCCCCTTCGTGGCGCGGGTTCGGGGCAGCTTCGTCTTGCATTCCGGTTTCCTTTCACTGTCGTGTCTTGGCCGCGTCGGTCCGGGGTCCAGCTTCAGTAGACCCGTGCCTTCGGCGCGATCTTGGTCAGGTCGATACCACCCTCGGCCACGCTTGTCAGCGGTTCCAGATGCACCGGGCGGTTGCCCAGCGTCACAGCCGCGCCATCAACCCAGGCCAGCGAATGCACGCGCCAGTTGACGTCGTCGCGCTTGGGGTAATCCTCGTGCGCATGGGCACCCCGGCTTTCCTTGCGGGCTTCGGCGGCGACGATGGTGGCCAGGGCGTTCGGCATCAGGTTGGTCAGTTCCAGCGTTTCCATCAGGTCGCTGTTCCAGACCAGGCTGCGGTCGGTCACGCGGATGTCGTCCAGCTGTGCGGCGATGCCGGCCATCTTGCCGCATCCCTCGGCCAGCGTCTTGTCGGTGCGGAACACGGCGGCGTCGGCCTGCATGGTCTTCTGCATCGACAGCCGGATGTCGGCGGTGGGGATCGCCCCGTCCGCATGGCGCAGCGCATCGAGGCGCGCCAGGGCGCGGTCCACCTGCGCGCGGTCCACGGGGGCGGCGGGGGTTTCAGGGTCCACCACCTTGCCCGCCCGGATCGCTGCCGCGCGACCGAACACCACCAGGTCGATCAGGCTGTTCGACCCCAGCCGGTTCGCGCCATGCACACTTGCACAGCCCGCCTCGCCCACGGCCATCAGACCGGGGAACACGGCGTCGGGCGCGTCGGGCGAAGGCGTCAGCACCTCGCCCCAGTAGTTCGTGGGGATGCCGCCCATGTTGTAGTGCACCGTCGGCAGCACCGGGATCGGTTCTTTGGTCACGTCCACCCCGGCAAAGATGCGCGCGCTTTCGCTGATGCCCGGCAGACGCAGTTCCAGCGCCTCGCGCGGCAGGTGGTTCAGGTTCAGGTGGATGTGGTCGGACTCGGGTCCGACACCCCGCCCTTCGCGGATCTCGACGGTCATGCAGCGGCTGACCACGTCGCGGCTGGCCAGGTCCTTGTAGGTGGGGGCATAGCGTTCCATGAACCGCTCGCCGTTCGCATTGGTCAGATATCCGCCCTCGCCCCGCGCGCCCTCGGTGATCAGGCACCCGCTGCCGTAGATGCCGGTCGGATGGAACTGCACGAACTCCATGTCCTGCAAGGGCAGTCCGGCGCGCGCCGCCATCCCACCGCCGTCGCCGGTGCATGTATGGGCAGAAGTGGCGCTGAAATAGGCGCGGCCGTAACCGCCGGTCGCCAGCACCGTCATCTTGGCGTTGAACACGTGGATCGTGCCATCGTCCAGCTTCCAGCACACCACGCCGGTACAGCGCCCGCCCGAGATGATCAGGTCCAGCGCGAAGTATTCGATATAGAACTCGGCGTTGTGCTTGAGCGATTGGCCGTACAGCGTGTGCAGGATCGCGTGACCGGTGCGGTCGGCGGCGGCGCAGGTGCGCTGCACGGGGGGGCCTTCGCCGAACTGGGTGGTATGGCCGCCGAAGGGGCGCTGATAGATGCGGCCATCCTCGGTGCGGCTGAAGGGCACGCCGTAATGTTCCAGCTCGTACACCGCCTTTGGGGCCTCGCGCGCCAGATATTCCATCGCGTCGGTGTCGCCCAGCCAGTCCGACCCCTTGACGGTGTCGTACATGTGCCACTGCCCGTTGTCGGGCCCCATGTTCGCCAGGCTGGCCGCGATGCCGCCCTGGGCCGCCACGGTATGGCTGCGGGTCGGGAACACCTTGGTCACGCAGGCGGTGCGCAGGCCCTGTTCGGCCATCCCCAGCGTGGCGCGCAGGCCGGCCCCGCCGGCCCCCACCACGACCACGTCATAGTCGTGCACTTCATACGGATAGGCCGTCATCAACGTCTCCTCACAGCGCGATCCGGGCCAAGGCGAACAGCCCCGTCGCGGCCACCGCCCAGGACAGTGACACCGCCCCGATGATCAGCGCCTTGCGCATGGTCCCGTGGGCATAGTCCTCGATCATCATGGTGGCCCCCATGGCGAAGTGCCGCATGCCGACGACCAGCACGAGGCCGGTCAGGATCGCCGGAAAGGGCCGGGCGAACGTGTCCAGCACCTCGGCCCGCGTGCCGCCCAGGGCGCTGCCGAAGATCCAGACCCAGACCGGCACCATCAGGGCCAGGGCGACGGACGACACCTGCATCGCCCAATGGTGTTCGGTGCCGCTGCCAGCGGCCCCCCGTCCCACGGCGCGCTTGCGGTCGGTCAGATAACGCATGTCCGCCCCCTAGACGATGAACAGGGTCACGATGGTCAGCACCACCGAACCCCCGATGCAGCCCCAGCCCAGCCTTTCGGCGGTGGGGATGTCCAGCCCGCGCCCCGCGTCGAAATACAGGTGCCGCAGGCCCGCAAGGTAGTGGTACCAGACCGCCCACAGGCTGCCGGTGAAGACAAGATCGCCGAACCACGACGTCGCCACGGCGTCGGCCATGGCAAAGGAACGCTCGCCCGTCGCCGCCGCCAAGAGCCACCACACCGCCAGCATGATGCCGACGATCAGGGCATTGCCGGTGATGCGCGTCAGGATCGAGGTGATCGACGTCAGTTGCGGGCGGTAGATCTGCAGATGCGGGGACAGCGGCCGTTCCACCCGCTTTGCCTCTGACATCGTCCTGTCCTCCGTCCGTCGCTGTTCCTGGCCCCTGGCCGGGAACGTCGCTGCAGCCCTTGTCTCCTAGATAGCCGATTATTCGGGCAAGTCACGAGGCCACAAGCTGCGTTTGCACAGGGCGGCCTTCGCAGGTGCAGAAAATCCGCGTTGTGATCACGATTTTTCCGCGTGTGATCACCGTTCCGCGCGACTCACCGGTCGGCAGCACGCAGCCGCGCGAGTTCGCCCGCGTACTCGGTGCAGATCACGATGCGGCGGGCGCGGGGGTCGTAGAAGGCATTCGCCTCACCGCAGCGCTCGACCGTCACGTCCACCGGCACGGGCAATCCGTATTCGCGGTTCAGGTTGCGCACCTGTCCGGCCACCGTCGCCGTCAGCGCATCGCGGTCCGGCGGCACCACCAGCCGAAGGCCCGGCCCGTGATCCTGCGGCGGCATGCCGTCCAGCCAGCGGTCCCAGTCGTCGGCGGCGGCCTGATACTCTTCGGGGCAACTTTCGCGCCGCTCGTCCGGCAGGCCCAGTTCGTCGGCCAGGTCCTCGCGCGCGCCGGTGTCCGCCCCGTAGAACAGGCAGACCAGATCACCATAGCGCACCAGGTCGCGGGCATGGGCATCGCCATAGGTCCAGCGCTGATCGGGCCCCTGCGCATCGTACAGGGCGTATGCGGTCGCGACATGCCGGACCGCGTCCTGTGCCGCCCCCTCGTCGTGGAAACGGTCGATCAGCAGCACCGACAGGGCATCCGCGGCATCCTCTTCGCTGCCCGCCACCTCGACGCCGCGCAGGGACAGCAGGGCATGGCCGACCTCGTGGTAGAACGTGACCACGATGTTCGCCGTGACGAAGCCATCAACATTGTCCGGCTCGGCCCGCAGCGGGGTGACCCCCAGCATCGCGGCAAGGGCAAGGGCGCGGCGCATCGACCCTCAGTGATCGCTCAGCCGGGTCTCGGGCGTGTAGGTGCCGGGCGTGTCCTTCACCACCGCCTGCCCGCAGCGCATCACGCCGCGCGCCGCATCATGGGCATAGGTCGGTTCGCCATGCAGGTGCCAGCCGTTGTTCAGGGCCGCCGTCACCTTGTGGCAGAACGCCTGCGTGTCGTCGTCCGACAGGAACCGGTAGAGTTTCATCGCATCAGCCCCCGAAAGGATTGTAGCCAAGCCAGGTGTGGATCAGGCCGACCGCACCCATGACAACCACCGCGCCCACCGCTGCGCCGATCTCTTTCCCCACCGGCGCGGGCGGCGGCGGGGCAGGGCGCGGCTCGGCCCGGTTGATCGTGATCACCGTCACGACCGCCCAGGCCAGCAACCCGCCGAACAGCACGACCGAGGCCAGATCGCCGTTCACCAGCAGGTGCGCGACCGCCCAGGTCTTGAACGCGGTCAGTTGCGGATGGCGGATCACCCCGGTGATCCGCGTCTTCATGCCCGATGCCGCATACAGATAGAACGCCACCAGCATCAGGACATTGTTCAAATGCCGAAGGAAGGTCGGCGGTTCCCACAGCGGCACAAAGCCTGCCCCGCGATAGCCGAACACCATCAGCACTACGCCGGCCACCAGCACCACGGCCACCACAGCCTTGCCCGGCTCGCCCAGGGCCAGCCGGGGGCCGGGGGCCAGACGCTTGAACAGATGCGCCGCCCACCACAGGGCCAGGCCCAGCACCAGCAGGATCATGCGGTCGCTCCCTCGTGGCTGCAGCAGGCGCAACCGGATCGGCCCGGAATCGCCCGATGCGCGGAACCTACACCGGATTGCCGCGCAATCCAGTGCGAACGTCACCTGCCCCCATCGACGCCCTGTCCGGTGCTGCGGGAAGATATTCAACCCGCGTGCGTTGTCTGGGAGCAAGGATCGCGCGTCACATTAAGCTTCTTTTCGCACCTCGCGCGCAGCCTTTCACAGCACAGAAACCCATGCCCGAAAGGCCGTCGCCATGACCAAGGAACTCATCGCCCTGTCGCTCGGCTTTGCCGGGCTGCTCTTCCTGACCCATCCCGCACAGGCCCAGGCCCAGGCCCAGTGCGGCCCCCGCGCCGCCGTGGTCAAGACGCTGGCCGAGAAATATGCCGAAACGCGGCGGTCCATCGGCATCAGCGCCAACAACATGGTGATGGAGGTCTATGCCGCCGACGCCGGCACCTGGACCATCACCGTCACCACGCCGCAGGGCATGACCTGCCTCGTCGCCAGCGGCCAGGGCTTCGAGGCGGTGGTCGAGGAACTGCCGGCAAAGGGGGAACCGGCCTGACCACTCGCCCGGATGTGACTTGCGGGTTCCCGCTGCAGGGGCTTTGCTGCCGCCATGACCATGCAATCAGGCAAGCCGGGCCGAAGGGGCCTTCTGGTGCTGGGGGCCGGTGCCGGGATCGCCGCGCTGGCCGGATCGTTCGTGCTGCCGCGCGGATACGGCGGCGAAACGCTGGACCCCCCTGCGGCGCACCGCGCGGCCCTGGCCCGGACCATCACCCTTGTCGACATCCGCCGCCCGGACGAATGGGCACAGACCGGCATTGGCGAAGGCGCGCATCCCCTGGACATGCGGCGACAGGACTTCGACGAGGCCCTTGCCCGCCTTGTCGGGAATGACCGCGCCGCACCCGTCGCCCTTATCTGTGCGCGGGGCGTGCGGTCGGCGCGGCTTGCGTCGCGGCTGACGCGGGCGGGCCATGCCCGCATCATCGACATTCCTGAAGGGATGCTCGGCTCGGGCAACGGTCCGGGCTGGATCGCGCGCGGGTTGCCGGTCAGGCCGGGCTGAGCCCCTCCCACACCAGCTTGACCGAGATGGCCAGCAGCGCCAAGGTGACCAGCCGGAAGAACAGCCGCTCCGGCAGCACCCGCACCAGCCGCACGCCCGCGAACACCGCCAGTGCGGCAGGCACCGCCAGCCAGACGGCGACCGACAGGCTGGCGGGCGAAATCTGGCCGAGGAACCAGTAGGGCACCAGCTTGATCGCGTTCACATAGGCAAAGGCGATGGTCGCGGTGCCCGCAAAGGCCGTCTTGGACAGCCCCAGCGGCTGGACGTACACCTGATAGGGCGGACCCCCGGCATGGCTGACGAAACTGGTGAACCCGGTGATCGTGCCCCAGAACAGCCCGGGTGCCACCCTGGCCTCTTTCGGGGCCGGGGTCAGGTTCCGCCGCAGCAGCGTGACACCTGCAAAGGCCATCCCGATCACGCCGACCAGCAGCGTCACCCAGTGTTCGGGCACCATGCTGGCCGTGGCCCAGCCGAGGCCCACGCCCACCGTCATCCCCGCCGCCATGATGGCGATGACCCGCGCGTTCCAGTCGTGGCGATAGGCCCAGAGGCCAAAGGCATCGGACACCACATAGATCGGCAGCAGCAGCCCCGCCGCCGCGACGGGCGAGATCATCAGCGACAGGATCGGCACCGACAGCATGCCGACCATGGGCATCCCGCCCTTGCCCATGCCGACGCAGATCGCCGCCGCCACGGCCGCTGCCCAGAACGCCCAGTCCATGAACGGCTCCCCTTTGGCGCACCTGCCTAGCGCACGGCGCGGCGAAGGCAAGGACCGCCGGTTGCCGCAGCGCAGAAACCTTGCAAGGCCGCGCGAAGCACCTTAGGCAAAGGCGCATCCACAACCTTCGGAGATGCCCCATGGCCAGACCCAAGATAGCCCTGATCGGTGCCGGTCAGATCGGCGGAACCCTTGCCCACCTGGCCGCACAGAAGGAACTGGGCGACATCGTGATGTTCGACGTGGTCGATGGCGTGCCCCAGGGCAAGGCGCTGGACATCGCCGAATCCGGCCCGGTGGGCAAGTTCGACGCCGTGATGAAGGGCAGCAGCGACTATGCCGACATCGCCGGTGCGCAGGTCTGCATCGTCACCGCAGGCGTCGCCCGCAAGCCGGGGATGAGCCGCGACGACCTTCTGGGCATCAACCTCAAGGTGATGAAATCGGTGGGCGAGGGGATCAGGGCGCACGCGCCCGACGCATTCGTCATCTGCATCACCAACCCGCTGGATGCCATGGTCTGGGCGCTGCGCGAGTTTTCGGGCCTGCCGCACCACCGCGTGATCGGCATGGCGGGGGTGCTGGACAGCGCCCGGTTCCGCCATTTCCTGAGCCTCGAATTCGGCGTGTCGATGCGCGACGTGACGGCCTTTGTGCTGGGCGGGCACGGCGACACGATGGTGCCACTGGTGCGCTATTCGACCGTCGCGGGCATCCCCTTGCCCGATCTGGTGACGATGGGCTGGACCACGCAGGAACGGCTTGACGGCATCGTCCAGCGCACCCGCGACGGCGGGGCGGAAATCGTGGCGCTCTTGAAGACCGGCAGTGCCTTCTACGCCCCGGCCGCCAGTGCCATCGAGATGGCCGAAAGCTTCCTCAAGGACCAGAAGCGCCTGCTGCCCTGTGCGGCCTATGCCAAGGGCCAGTTCGGGCTGGACGGGTTGTATGTGGGCGTGCCGGTGATCCTGGGGGCGGGCGGTGTCGAGCGGATCGTCGACATCACGCTGAACGAGGCCGAACAGGCGATGTTCGACAAGTCCACCGATGCCGTGCGCGGCCTGCTGGCGGCCTGCAAGGCCATCGACCCGTCGCTGGCCTGAGCGGGCGGGGGGATTTCTCCCCCCGTTTCAGATGATGTCGATGGCGGCGGCCAGCCCGGCCAGGTCCTTGACCCAGGCCAGCAGCAATACGTCGCCGCCGTCGAAGGTCAGCACCGCGTCCTTGCCGATGATGGCCCCGAACTGCGCCACCACCTGGTCCGCCGTCAGCACGCCGGTCCACAGCGCATCGTCCAGCATCAGCCGGTCGCCCGCCTCGCGGTTGAAATCGCTGATCGTGTCGCGCCCCATGCCGTCGAGGAAGACAAAGTCATCGGCCCCCTCGCCGCCCGACAGCGTGTCTTGCCCGGTGCCGCCGCTCAGCCAGTCGTGGCCGGCACCACCGAACACCTTGTCGTTGCCCCAGGCGCCCGACAGCACGTCGGCGTCGTTGCCGCCATAGATCAGGTCGTCGTCGGCCCCGCCATCGATGCGGTCCAGCCCGTCGCCGCCGTACAGGCTGTCGCCACCCGTGCCGCCCGACAACTCGTCCGCCCCGGCCCCGCCATAGATCATGTCGGCGTCCTCGGCCCCCGACGCGGTGTCGTCGCCGTCGCCGCCGTACAGCCGGTCAAGGCCTGCCGCCCCCTCCAGCCGGTCGGCCCCCGCCTCGCCCGACAGGATGTCGTCGCCGTCGCCGCCGTACAGGCTGTCGTTGTCCGACCCGCCCTTGACCGAATCGTTGCCCGCCCCACCCCAGACGGCGTCATGGCCCGATCCGGCACCGATCAGGTCGTTCCCGTCCTCGCCATGCAGCTGGTCGTCGCCCGACCCGCCCTCCAGCTTGTCGTCGCCAAGGCCGCCGAACAGCATGTCCGCGTTGTTGCCGCCGAACAGCGTGTCCTTCCCCGCCCCGCCCGACAGCCGGTCAAGGCCGGTCTCGCCGTAGATCAGGTCGTCGTCGTCGCCGCCGTCCAGCACATCGTTGCCCGACCCGCCGTACAGCGTGTCGCGTCCGATGCCGCCATAGACCACGTCGGTGCCCGACCCGCCGTAAATCTTGTCGTGCCCCTCGTCGCCGTGCAGCACATCGTTGCCCGACGCGCCGTCCACCACGTCGTCGCCGGTGCCACCATAGACCAGGTCATGGTCGCTGCCGCCCAAAAGCTGGTCGATCCCCGCCATGCCGAACAAGGTGTCGTTGCCGCTGTTGCCCGTCACCCAGTCGTTGCCGCCATAGGCCAGGATTTCCTCGGCCAGATACATTCCGGTCAGGATGTCGGCGGCGCTGGTGCCGTGCAGTCGGGGGATCTTGATCGGGGTCGTGGCCATGGCCCTGCCTGTCCTGGGTTCATTGTTTCCTGGTGGGCAGCAAAAGGGTTAACTGTGTCCAAATCGGGACCAACTGGTGAAGAAACCGGGGACGGCCCTCTATTTTGCGCGCTCCAGAAACAATCGGGGGGGCGATCATGGTTTGTGGCAGGTCCGGCCTTGCCTGCGCGGTTTGCGGCAGGCTAGCCCGGCGGCATGACGCCAGCCTCGCCCTACCTCGTCCCCGGCTTCTACGACCGCGCCCTGGCGCAGGGCCGCCATCGCGACATCGTGGGCGGGCGGTGGGACGAAACGGGCCGCCTGCAACTGCGCTTGCTGCAAGAGGCGGGCCTGCAGCCGCACCACCGCCTGCTGGACATCGGGGCCGGATCGTTGCGGCTGGGCTGCCGGGCGGTGCCCTGGCTTGAACCGGGCCACTACTGGGCCACCGATGCCTCGGCTGCGCTGATGGCGCGGGGCCATGACGTGGAACTGGCCGCAAAGGACCGCCTGCCGGCGGGCCAACTGATCGAGGATGCCGGTTTCGCCTTTCCCGGCGTGCCCGCGACCATCGACCATGCCATCGCCTTTGCCGTCTTCACGCACCTGCCAGCGGACCGGCTTGCCCCGGCCCTGACCAGCATCCGCGCCCGTTTTCCCGTCCTGCAGCGCCTGCTGTTCACCGTCTTCCTGGCCCCCGGGGGCCACAAAGGCCCCCTGCGCCAGCCCGATGGTGTCGTCACCCATCCCGACAGACCGCCCTATCACCGCCCCGCCGCAGATGTGCTGAACGACGCCCGCGCCGCCGGGTTCGCCCCTGCTTTCCGCGACGCGCGCCTGCCGCGCGGACAGGTCTTGTGCCTGGCCGCCCCGGCGTGAGGCGGACAGGAATTCCCTACCCCCAACCCCATTGCGGCCCGCCGCGCCCCGTCGCATGCTGTCGGCATTGTCCCAAGGAGCATTGCCCCATGCGTACCGCCCTTCTGGCCCTTCTGCTGTCCGCCACGCCGGCCCTTGCCGACCTGACCCTGTCGTCCGAGATCGGCAGTACCGGCCTTGCCGCCACCGAGGCGCGGCTGGCCGCCCTTCCCGACCCCGCGCCCGAAGACCTGTTTGCCCTGGCGGGCCTCCGGTTCCTGTCGGGGGTCGAGGGCGCGCTGCAACTGCGATGGCAGACGGGCATGCGCGCCGACTGGTCGGAACTGCCGCTGCTGCGCCTGCCGATCCCCGAAAACCCCGCCGCCCGCCCCTTTGCCGCGACCGACATCGTGGCGCTGTTCGACCGCGTCGATGCCCGCATGGCCGATGCCCGCGCGGCGCTGACCGACCTTGGCGACCAGGACTTCGCGCTGGAGGTCCGCCTGTCGGACCTGTGGTTCGACATCAACGCCAACGGCACCCGCGAAGAGGGCGAGGCGATGGCCGCCATCGCCGACCTGACGCTGGCCGGGACCGGGCGCTTCGGGCTCGAGGTCGCGCAGGACCCGGTGGTGCGCTTCGACACCGCCGACGCCGCCTGGCTGTCGGCCTACACGCAGTTCCTGTCGGCCTTCGCCACCACCGCCCTGGCCTTCGACCCCGCCCCGGTGGTCGAGCGGGTCATCGCCTCGGGTCAGGCGATGCAGGCGCTGTGGGGCGACACGCCGCCCCCGAATGCCATGGACATGATGTTCGGCCGCCAGGTGGACCGCGCGGCGATGATCCTTCTGGCGCTGGCCGAGCCGCCCGATCCGGCCCTGTCGATGAAGGCGCACGGACACCTTCTGGCGATGATCGCCGACAACCGCCGCTTCTGGCGTCTGGTCGAGGCCGAGACCGACAACGACCGCGAGTGGGTGCCGAACGATGCCCAGCAGTCGGCGCTCGGCCTGCCGATGCCGCCCGGCACCGGCAAACGCTGGCAGGCGGTGCTGGCCGATGCCGAGGGGATGCTGGAGGGTCGGCTTCTGGTGCCGCACTGGCGGATGGGGGCCGAGGCCGGGCTGAACCTGAAGAAGATGTTCGAGAATCCGCCCGCCATCGACATCGTCACCTTCATCCAGGGCGAGGGCCTGCTGCCCTATGCCGAAAAGGGCACGCGCGTTACCGCCAACAGCTGGATGGATTTTTCGAACTTCGTCCAGGGCGACGCAATGCTGTTCGCGGTGTTCCTGAACTGAGTCGGCGACCGCTACCGCTCACTGTGATCACACCCTTGAAACGTGTGATCACAATCTGTCGATTTCCCCCCTCGAAACCCCCGGCGCTGCGGGATGGCGATTTGAAACGCCTGGCTTTTGTGCCATGCCGCGCGGAACGACCATCAGCAAGGGCAGGCGCGATGAACATCCACGAATACCAGGCCAAGGCCCTTCTGCGCAGCTATGGCATCCCGGTGTCCGATGGCCGCGTGGTGCTGCGCGCGGAAGAGGCCAAGACGGCGGCGGGCGAACTGGACGGGCCGCTGTGGGTGGTCAAGGCGCAGATCCATGCCGGGGGACGCGGCAAGGGCAAGTTCAAGGAACCCGAGGCCGGCGAAAAGGGCGGTGTCCGTCTGGCCCGCAGCGTCGGCGAGGCGGCGGAATTCGCCCGCCAGATGCTGGGCCGCACCCTTGTCACCATCCAGACCGGCCCGGCGGGCAAGCAGGTCAACCGCATCTACATCGAGGACGGCAGCGACATCGAGCGCGAGTTCTACCTGGCCATCCTGATCGACCGCAAGACCAGCCGCATCTCGTTCGTCGTGTCCACAGAAGGCGGCATGAACATCGAGGATGTGGCCCACAACACCCCCGAAAAGATCGTGACCTTCGACGTCGATCCCGCCACCGGCCTGTCCGATTTCCACGGCCGCCAGGTGGCCTTTGCGCTTGGCCTGACCGGCAACCAGGTCAAGCAATGCGTCAAGATCGTGCGCGACCTGTACCGGATGTTCACCGAGAAAGACATGGACATGCTGGAGATCAACCCCTTCTGCGTGCTCAAGGACGGCAATCTGAAACTGCTGGACGCCAAGATGGGCTTCGACGGCAACGCCATGTACCGCCACCCCGACATCATGGCGCTGAAGGACGAGAGCGAGGAAGACCCCAAGGAACTGGCAGCCGCCAAGTTCGACCTGAACTACATCACGCTGGACGGCGAGATCGGCTGCATGGTGAACGGAGCGGGCCTTGCCATGGCCACCATGGACATCATCAAGCTGTACGGCGCCGAACCCGCCAACTTCCTTGACGTCGGCGGCGGCGCGACCAAGGAAAAGGTGACCGAGGCGTTCAAGATCATCACCAGTGACCCCAACGTCAAAGGCATCCTCGTCAACATCTTCGGCGGCATCATGCGCTGCGACATCATCGCCGAGGGCATCATCGCCGCAGTCAAGGAGGTGGGCCTCAAGGTGCCGCTGGTGGTGCGGCTGGAGGGGACGAACGTGGAACTGGGCAAGGACATCATCGCCAAGTCCGGGCTGAACGTGATCGCAGGGGATGATCTGGCGGACGCGGCGCAGAAGATCGTGAAGGCGGTGCGGGGGTGAACGATGTTTGGGCTGGGTTCACTGATCGGTGTCTTCTCGGTTTTGTTTCTCTTCACCGAATTGGGCAAGATAGTAGGCAAGAATCCTGCACCAAGGGAGAGAATTTCGTTGTTTGGGTTTCTCCTGCTCACGTTGGTTATAGTTGCAAGTTTTCTCATCGTCAGCAACTTCCAAACTACCTCCATGAGAATTGGATGGAACATCGACCAAGACACTGATCAGCCAATTCCCTTTGCTGCTGGCCTCGAGTTTTCTGCCAAGTTCTTCGGAATCATAGCGGTTTGCTCATTTATTGGTGGGGTAGGTGTTCTCCGCATAGTCTGGGTGTCGATCTATGGACCGGCAGCACTTGAAGAGTTTGACAACCCTAGAATACGGCAAAATCAGTCAGGGATTTGGATGCCAAAGAAGAGTGAAATAGCAAACGAGGAGCAAGAGATACATAAGGTAAGTATCGTTGAGGCTTCTGGCGATGATGAGGAAGGTCGGAAAGAAAAGGTGAAAGTGTGAGCGTTTGAGGCGTTGTCACGGCCAGCTTCTTCGTCTCCACAGTTGCAAGTGTCCTGAGTTCTCAAAGCAAGTAGGCTAAAGTTTCACCCCCCTGTCCCGATCCCAAAGCGAAAGCCCGATGACCCTGCCCCCCTCACGCCACCTCACCCAGATCGGGCCGCGCCAGCGGAACGACCTTGTCCAACCGAGCAACCTTGGCGGCGTCGGCGTGCAAGAGATCCAGTTCGTATTCACGCTGCAACCCCACCCAGTACCCCTCGGACATGCCGAAGTAGCGCGCCAGCAACGCGGCGGTTTCGGTGGTCAGCGCCGTCTCTTCGCGCACCAGCCGCTCGATCCGGGTGCGCGGCACGCCGATGGCGCGGGCCAGCCTGCCCGACGTCAGGCGCAGCGGCACCATGAATTCCTCCCGCAGCATTTCGCCGGGGTGGATCGGGCGGGCAAAACGAATGTCCATCAGGCCTCTCCTTCAGTGATCGTCCACAAGTTCCACATCCTCGGCCCCCGCCGCCGTCCAGCGGAAACAGATGCGCCACTGGTCATTGACTCGGATCGAATGCTGCCCCGCCCTGTCGCCCTTCAACGCCTCCAGCCGGTTGCCCGGCGGTTCGCGCAGGTCCTCCAGCGCCCTCGCCACGATCAGCGACCGGAACCGCCGTTCGGTCGCGGCGATGATGTTCGCCGGAAACCGCTCTGGCACCCGCCCGGCGGCGATCTCCAGCAGCCGAGCATCCTTCACCGACACGATCATCGCGCGAACGTATCACGCCATGATACATTTTTCAATGGGGCATCCGATGTCTGATGCCACGTCGGTCCTGTGCGTTGGCCCGGTCGCGGCGCTGGCCCTGCTCGTTCCCCTTCCCGCCCTCTCCCAGACCGACATCGCCGTTGATGTCACCTACGAGGCCTACGAGCTTGACAGCGACACCCTGCCCGACATCCAGGCCGAGATGAACCTCGAGGGCCCCTACGGCTTTCCCGCCTACACGACCTGGGCCGTCACCTGGACCGCCGCCTGCGAGATCAGCGTCACCGCCACCATCATCCAGCCCGACCTCGGCCTCGACGCCGACCTGTCGGAGGAAGATGAACAAACGTTCCGCACCGTGCTGGAAAACCTGGAAGCGCACGAAGAGAACCACATCGCCTTTGGTATGGGCTTCGCCGAAGAGGTGCAGGAGATGGGCTGCCAGGGCGATACGGCCACGGTCCTGCAGGAATGGCTGGCCGAGGAACGCCAGTATGACATCGACACCGAACACGGCCGCACCGAGGGTGCCTGGCTGATCGACCATCACACCCAATGAGGCCCTGAATGTCCGTACTCGTCAACGCTGCAACCCGCGTCATCTGCCAGGGCTTCACCGGCAGCCAGGGCACGTTCCACTCCGAACAGGCCATCGCCTATGGCACGAAGATGGTCGGGGGCGTCACCCCCGGCAAGGGTGGCACCGAACACCTCGGCCTGCCGGTGTTCGACAGCGTGCATGACGCCATGGCGAAAACCGGTGCGGATGCGACCGTCATCTACGTGCCCCCCCCCTTTGCCGCCGACAGCATCCTCGAGGCCATCGACGCCGAGATTGCCCTGATCGTCTGCATCACCGAGGGCATCCCGGTGCTGGACATGATGAAGGTGAAACGCGCGCTGATGGGGTCGCGCTCGCGCCTGATCGGCCCGAACTGCCCTGGCGTCATCACCCCCGGCGAATGCAAGATCGGCATCATGCCCGGCCACATCCACCGCAAGGGCTCGGTCGGCGTCGTCAGCCGGTCGGGCACCCTGACCTACGAGGCGGTCAAGCAGACCTCCGACCTCGGCCTTGGGCAAAGCACCGCCGTCGGCATCGGCGGCGACCCGATAAAGGGCACCGAACACATCGACGTCTTGGAGATGTTCCTGGCCGACCCCGAAACCACCGCCATCATCATGATCGGCGAAATCGGCGGCAGCGCCGAGGAAGACGCCGCGCAGTTCCTGGCGGACGAGCGGAAAAAGGGCCGCTGGAAACCCACCGCCGGCTTCATCGCCGGCCGCACCGCGCCCAAAGGGCGCCGCATGGGCCACGCGGGGGCCATCGTCGCGGGCGGCAAGGGCGACGCGGAATCGAAGATCGAGGCGATGAAGGAGGCCGGAATCGTCGTGGCCGAAAGCCCGGCGCATCTGGGGCAGGCGGTGATGAAGGCGATCGGAGGGTAACTGGTTGAGCTGGTGGAGTTCGAGCCTTGGATAGGCCCTTCCGCATCCTAACGTTCTCAGGACGAACAGATCGTCTTGAGTACTTTTGGAATGTTGCGGTTGCAGCAGTTGTTGCGCCTGTCGTTTGTATTATCCTCATCTTGGCTGGTTTGGCGTTTCAATCTATTGAAGGGACTGTCTTGTTGCTTTGGCTGGTCTTTACAGTTGCACATTTGGCTGCTGCCGTGCGCAGGTTCCACGACTTTGGTTTTTCTGCCATCTTGCCCATTGCGCTGTTGACGATACCTGTTCTTCTCCCAGCCGCCCCAATAGCTATGGTCACTTGCTGCGACGAATATTTCTTCGGTCCGCAAGTTGGAGTGAGTGACGATGGGCGCTGGATCGGAAGTGCAGTGCTTGCAGGAGAGCTGGCGATCACTGTTTTTCCAATAGCAACAATCGCATTCTTTGCACTAGCCTTGATTCCGGGCTCCCCAAGCGCCAACCGCTATGGCCCACCGCCCTGGGCCGCTCCATGACTCACGCTGCCCTCGCCCCCTTCCTGCGGTTCAAGCACCGCATCGCCACCTCGCCACTTGCGGGGCCGGTCGGTCTGCTGCGCGGCCTTCACGGGCGGCTGAGGGCGGTCCTCCACCCGGAACTCGGCCTTTTGCACCAGGAACCCCGCCTGACCGACGCCTGCCTTGCGAAACTCATCCGCCCCGACTGGAACTGCCTCGATATCGGCGGCCATCTCGGATCGGTCAGCTACACGCTCGCCAACCTCGCCCCCCGCGGCAAACTGCATATCGTCGAGGCCAGCCCCGCCAAGGCCGCCGCCCTGCGCGCGCGTTTCCCCAAGGCCACCGTCCATGCCGTGGCCGTCAGCGACCACCAGGGCGAGGCGGTGTTCTACGAGAACGTGGTGCAGCCCGGCTTTTCCTCCCTGACCAACCGCACCAGCCGGGGCGACACGCGCGAGGTGCGCGTGACCATGGCCCGCATCGACGACCTCTGGCCCGCCGACCTGCCGCTCCATTTCCTCAAGATCGACGTCGAGGGCCACGAATACGCGGCCCTGAAGGGTGCCGAGGCGACCTTGGCCCGTCACCGCCCCGTCATCCTGTTCGAGGCGGGCGCGGTCGAGGATCGCGATGTGAACGCCGACAGCTATGATGACCTGCACACCTATCTGACCGACATGGGCTATGCCATCCGTCCCGTCTTCCACCAGCACTTCGGGCGCGAACCCGTCAGCCTTGACGCTTTCCGCGCCTGCCGCCTGTACCCCTTCACCGCCTTCAACTTCTTTGCCGTGCCCACGATGGGTGCCGGCCAACGGGTGACATCATGACCGAACAATCGAATGTGTCGTTCCAGTCACAAACCTTTCTCGACGGCGCGAATGCCGCGTACATCGACGCGCTGCAGGCCCGCCACGCCGCCGACCCCGCTGCGGTCGATGGCCAGTGGGCCGAGTATTTCCGTACCCTCGGCGAAACCGAGATCGACGCCAAGCGTGCGGCAAACGGGCCAAGCTGGGCCCGACCCGACTGGCCGCCGATGCCGATGGACGACCTGACCTCGGCGCTGACCGGCGAATGGCCCGAGGCCCCCAGGGCCGCGCAGAAGATCGCCGCCAAGGCGGCGTCAACCGGCGTCAGCGTCACCGAAGACCAGATCAAGCGCGCCGTGCTCGACAGCATCCGCGCCATCATGATCATCCGCGCGCACCGCATCCGGGGCCATCTGGTGGCCGACCTCGACCCCCTGGGCATGCGCGACGTGGCCCCGCACCCCGAGCTTGACCCCCGGTCCTACGGCTTTGCCGAGGCCGACATGGACCGGCCCATCTTCATCGACAACGTCCTCGGCCTGCAGTTCGCGTCCATGCGCGAGATCCTCGACATCGTGAAGCGCACCTACTGCGGCACCTTCGCGCTGCAGTACATGCACATCTCCGACCCCGAACAGGCCGGCTGGCTGAAAGAGCGGATCGAGGGCTACGGCAAGGAGATCGCCTTCACCCGCGAAGGGCGCAAGGCCATCCTGAACAAGCTGGTCGAGGCCGAGGGGTTCGAAAAGTTCCTGCATGTCAAGTACATGGGCACCAAACGCTTTGGCCTCGACGGTGGCGAAAGCCTGATCCCCGCGATGGAACAGATCATCAAGCGCGGCGGCAATCTGGGTGTGCGCGACGTGGTCATCGGCATGCCGCACCGGGGCCGCCTGTCGGTGCTGGCCAATGTGATGATGAAACCCTACCGCGCGATCTTCCACGAATTCCAGGGCGGCAGCTACAAGCCCGAGGATGTAGACGGGTCGGGCGACGTCAAGTACCACCTTGGCGCCTCGTCCGACCGGACCTTCGACGGCAACACCGTGCACCTGTCGCTGACCGCGAACCCCAGCCACCTCGAGGCGGTCAACCCCGTCGTCCTGGGCAAGGTCCGCGCCAAACAGGACCAGTACAACGATGCCGAAAGGGGGGCGGTCCTGCCGATCCTGCTGCACGGTGACGCGGCCTTTGCGGGGCAGGGCGTGGTCGCGGAATGCTTCGGCCTGTCGGGGCTGAAGGGTCACCGCACCGGCGGCACCATCCACATCATCGTGAACAACCAGATCGGGTTCACCACCTCGCCGTCGTTCAGCCGGTCATCCCCCTATCCCACCGACATCGCCCTGATGGTCGAGGCGCCGATCTTCCACGTCAACGGCGACGACCCCGAGGCGGTGGTGCATGCCGCCCGCGTCGCCACCGAGTTCCGCCAGAAGTTCCACAAGGACGTGGTGCTGGACATCTTCTGCTACCGCCGGTTCGGTCACAACGAGGGGGATGAACCGATGTTCACAAACCCCGCGATGTACACCCGCATCAAACGCCAGAAGACCACGCTGCAACTGTACACCGACCGCCTGGTCAAGGACGGCCTGATCCCCGAGGGCGAGATCGAGGATATGAAGGCGGCCTTCCAGGCGCGCCTGAACGAAGAGTTCGAGGTTGGCCGCAACTTCAAGCCGAACAAGGCCGACTGGCTGGATGGCCGCTGGTCCGGCCTCGACCGCGAGAAGGAAGACTATACGCCGGGCCTGACCTCGCTGACCCCCGCCACGCTGGCAGACATCGGCGCGGCCCTCACCCGCATTCCCGACGGCTTCGACATCCACAAGACGGTCGCGCGGCAACTGGACGCCAAGAAGGCGATGTTCGCATCCGGGAACGGCTTTGACTGGGCCACGGCCGAGGCCCTGGCCTTCGGCAGTCTCGCCACCGAAGGGTTCCCGGTGCGCCTTGCCGGCCAGGATTGCACCCGCGGCACCTTCAGCCAGCGGCATTCGGCCTTCATCGACCAGTCGACCGAGGAACGCCATTACCCGCTGCAGCACATCCGGGCTGGACAGGCCCGCTTCGAGGTGATCGACTCGATGCTCTCGGAATACGCGGTGCTCGGGTTCGAGTACGGCTATTCGCTGGCCGAACCCAACGCCCTGGTGATGTGGGAGGCGCAGTTCGGCGACTTTGCGAACGGCGCCCAGATCATGTTCGACCAGTTCGTGAACTCGGGCGAGGCAAAGTGGCTGCGCATGTCCGGCCTCGTCTGCCTCCTGCCGCACGGCTATGAGGGGCAGGGCCCCGAGCATTCCTCGGCCCGGCTCGAGCGATTCCTGCAGATGTCGGCGAACGACAACTGGATCGTCGCCAACTGCTCGACCCCCTCGAACTATTTCCACATCCTGCGCCGCCAGATTCACCGTGCCTTCCGCAAGCCGCTGGTGCTGATGACGCCGAAGTCGCTGCTGCGGCACCCGCTCTGCATCTCGGACGCCGAGGATTTCACGACCGGTTCGTCCTTTCACCGCGTGCTGTGGGATGATGCGCAAAAGGGGCATTCACAAACCCGCCTGAAACCCGACGCCGAGATCCGGCGTGTCGTGATTTCCTCGGGCAAGGTCTACTATGACCTGTTGGCCGAACGCGACAAGCGCGGTGCGGACGACATCTATCTGCTGCGCCTGGAGCAGTTCTATCCCTTCCCGGCGCTCAGTCTGGTGAAGGAACTGGAGCGCTTCAAGGGGGCCGAGATCGTCTGGTGCCAGGAAGAGTCCAAGAACATGGGTGGCTGGACCTTTGTCGAACCCAACCTGGAATGGGTGCTGACACGGATCGGCGCGGCAAACAGCCGACCGCGCTATGTCGGGCGCGCGGCCAGCGCGTCGCCCGCCACGGGCCTGGCAAGCCGCCACAAGGCCGAACAGGATGCACTGGTGTCCGAGGCGCTCAGCCTTGAATGAACGATGGCTCATATTGAGCTACGCAAGGGAACCGGAAGAACGCCGCGTGGCGTAGGAGAGATGAAAATGACCGATGTGATGGTGCCTGCCCTTGGCGAAAGCGTGTCCGAGGCGACCGTGGCCACCTGGTTCAAGAAACCGGGCGATGCCGTTGCCCAGGACGAGATGCTGTGCGAGCTTGAAACCGACAAGGTCTCGGTCGAGGTGCCTTCGCCGGTGGCGGGGGTTCTGGCCGAAATCCTGGCACCCGAAGGCACGACAGTCGCGGCCAACGCGCGGCTGGCGATTGTGAACGAAGGTGCGGCAGCCGCCCCGAAAAAGCCGGAACCCAAGGCCGAGGTTGCCCCCGGTGCCGCCGCCCCCGCCGCCCGGGATGTCGAGGATGCACCCTCGGCGAAAAAGGCGATGGCCGAGGCCGGCCTGACGCGCGACCAGGTCACCGGAACCGGCCGCGACGGCAGGGTGATGAAGGAGGACGTGGCGAAGTCTGCCGCCGCCCCCGTCGCCGCCCCTGCCGCAGCCACCCCTGCCGCAGCCACTCCCGCCCCGATGCCCCGCGCCCCGGTCCCTGCAGATGATGCCGCGCGCGAGGAACGGGTCAAGATGACCCGCCTGCGCCAGACCATCGCGCGCCGCCTGAAGGACGCCCAGAACAGCGCCGCCATGCTGACCACCTACAACGAGGCGGACATGTCGGGCATCATGGGCCTGCGCAACGACTACAAGGATTCGTTCGAGAAAAAGCACGGGGTGAAGCTGGGCTTCATGTCCTTCTTCGTGAAGGCCTGCTGCCACGCCCTGCGCGAGGTGCCCGAGGTCAACGCCGAGATCGACGGCACCGACGTGATCTACAAGAACTACGTCCACATGGGCGTGGCCGTGGGCACCCCGAACGGGCTGGTGGTGCCGGTGGTGCGCGACGCAGACGGGATGAGCTTTGCCGCCATCGAGAAGAAGATCGGCGAACTGGGCCTGCGCGCCCGCGACGGCAAACTGTCGATTGCCGAGATGCAGGGCGGGTCCTTCACCATCTCGAACGGCGGCGTCTACGGCTCGCTGATGTCATCCCCCATCCTGAACCCCCCGCAATCGGGCATCCTCGGGATGCACAAGATCCAGGACCGGCCCGTCGTCGTCGGCGGCCAGATCGTGGTGCGGCCGATGATGTACCTTGCGCTGTCCTACGACCACCGGATCGTGGACGGCAAGGGGGCAGTGACGTTCCTCGTGCGGGTCAAAGAGGCGCTGGAGGATCCGAGAAGGTTGTTGATAGATTTGTGATGTTTTCACGGATTTTTCGATCAAAAGAAGTTCGGTGGACCCAGGCGGCTCTGGAGGAGATGCTTGATCGGAACCCTAATCTTCAACACTACGAAATCCGAAAACGCGCAAACCAGCGCATCGATGCGAAATGGTGCATCGAAGGGTTCAAACGAGGCCTGTCTGCCGCCCAAATAGCTGCCGTCGCAGTGCTTCAGTCGGCTGAGGAGGCTGTCATTTTTGGGGACGGCAACTTTTACTACAGGGGACAGCTTACAATGAAAGGACGGGAACTAGTTGCTGCGCACAGGCTCGCGGCGCAGTTTCTGTTAGAGAGCGGCGTATTTGACCAATCCAAGTTTGACCAGGTGCGTACGTCGCTTGAAAGGGATATTGCGGGCATGGGATAATTGCCCCCGACCTCGCCCACCTCGGCCTCCCGTAAGGTGCGCATTCATTGCGCGCGATTTCCCCGCCAAACATGTTGCGCGATAAATGCGCACCCTACCTAGGCCTCCAAATGACCGCAGCCCTCTTCGCCTGCATGCGCAATGAAGGCCCTTTCCTCCTCGAATGGGTGGCCTACCACAGCGCCATCGGCTTTGCCCCCGTCATCGTCGCCACCAACGATTGCACCGATGGCTCCGACACGCTGATGGACGCGCTGCAAGCCGCAGGCCTTGCCATACACCTGCGCAACACCGTCCCCCCCGGCACCGCCCCGCAGGACGCGGGCATGCAGATGGCCCTCCAACACCTGTCCAAAGACGGCCCCGAATGGCTCTGCCACCTCGACAGCGACGAATTCCTAAACATCCGTTCCGGAACCCTCGTCGACCTCACGGGCACGGATGCCCACGCCATCGCCATCGCCTGGCGCGCCTTTGGGGACAGTGGCACAGCGCAATACCCCGGCGAAACCCTGCCCGCCTTCACCGCCTGCGAGGCCACCCCCGACCCTGACCGCGTCAAGTTCAAGTCGCTCTTCCGCCACCGCCTGTTCGCCCATGCCCGCGAACACATGCCGACGCGTCCCCGCATCCCCCACCCCGTCGCCGTCAATGCCCGGCACGAACCGCTGGACCCCGACAACCTCACCGGCGAGCCCCGGTCCCGCTATCACCCCATCGACCGTGCCACAGCCTGGGAAGCCGCCCAGATCAACCACTACACCCGGTCGCAGGACGTGTTCCTGATGAAGAACGACAGGGGCGACGGGCAGGGCAAGGCCGACCTCAAGTACCGCCTCGGCGGCCGCTGGCACCGGCAGGCCAACCGGAATGAGGTGCCGGACCGCTCGATCCTGCGCCACTGGCCCGCAACGCGAACGCTTGTTCAGGAATGGCGCGCGATCCCCGCAATTGCCGCCGCCGAGGCCACCTGCATCGACGCTTTCGCAACCCGCCGCGACAGCGTATTGACGCCCGAGCGCATCCGCGACTGGACCAGAGGCAAGCCATGACCGCCGAACTGACCGCCCTGACCCTTGCCGGCCTGTTGCAGGCGCTGCAGTTCGTGCTGTTCGCGGTGCCTGCCAACCGCGAACTTGGCGTGGGCTACACCTCGAGCCCCCGCGACCGCCCGCCGTCGCGGACGCTGACCACGCAGTCGGCCCGCCTGCAGCGCGCCATGAACAATCATTTCGAGGGGCTGATCCTGTTCACCCTGGCGGTCGTCGTCGTCACCCTGTCGGGGCAGTCCACCTGGTTCACCGCCCTCTGCGCATGGCTGTACCTGGCCGCCCGCATCCTTTATGTTCCGGCCTATGCGTTCGGGCTGGTCCCCTGGCGGTCGGCGATCTGGACGGTGGGGTTCCTGGCCACCATCCTGATGCTGATCGCGGCGCTGGTGTAAGGACCCGAACGTCCCCACGTCAGGAAGACGCAGGGAAGACGTAAAGAAGACGCCAACCGAAAGGCAATTCCCATGGCAGACTTCGATGTGATCGTGATCGGCAGCGGCCCCGGCGGCTATGTCTGCGCGATCCGGGCGGCGCAGCTTGGGCTGAAGGTTGCCTGTGTCGAGGGGCGCGAAACCCTGGGCGGCACCTGCCTGAACGTGGGCTGCATCCCGTCGAAAGCGCTGCTGCATGCCACCCACATGCTGCACGAAACGCAGGAGAATTTTGCCAAGATGGGCCTGGTCGGCGCGCCGCCGACGGTCGACTGGGCCAGGATGCTGGCCTACAAGACCGACGTGATCGGACAGAACACCAAGGGCATCGAGTTCCTGTTCAAGAAGAACAAGGTGACCTGGCTGAAGGGCTGGGGGGTCATCGAGGCCGCCGGCCGCGTGCGCGTCGGCGACGCCCTGCATGGCGCGAAAAACATCGTGATCGCAACGGGTTCCGAGGCGTCGTCGCTGCCGGGCGTGACCGTGGACGAAACCGTGGTGGTGACGTCGACCGGTGCCCTGACGCTGGAAAAGATCCCCGCGAAGATGGTCGTGATCGGGGCGGGGGTGATCGGGCTGGAGATGGGGTCGGTCTATGCCCGGCTGGGGTCCGAGGTGACGGTGGTCGAGTATCTCGACGCCATCACCCCCGGCATGGACCCCGAGATTGCCAAGGCTTTCCAAAGGCTTCTGCAGAAGCAGGGTCTGAAGTTCATCCTTGGCGCGGCGGTGCAGGGGGTGACGGTGGACGGCGCACAGGCCAGGGTGACGTGGAAGGCGCGCAAGGACGGGGCCGAAACCAGCCAGACCGCCGACTGCGTCCTGGTCGCGACGGGGCGCAAGCCGTACACCGCCGGTCTGGGGCTCGAGACGCTGGGGGTCGAGATGCTGCCCCGTGGCCAGGTCAGGACCGACGATCATTTCCAGACCAGTATCAAGGGGATATACGCCATCGGTGATGCCATCACCGGGCCGATGCTGGCGCACAAGGCCGAGGATGAAGGGATGGCGGTGGCCGAAATCATGGCGGGCAAGCACGGCCATGTGAACTATGGCGTGATCCCCGGCGTCATCTACACCACGCCCGAGGTGGCATCGGTCGGCAAGACCGAAGAGCAACTGAAGGAAGAGGGCCGCGCCTACAAGGTGGGCAAGTTCACCTTCATGGGCAATGCGCGCGCCAAGGCGGTGTTCCAGGGCGACGGCTTCGTCAAACTGCTGGCCGACAAGGACACCGACCGCATCCTTGGCGCGCATATCATCGGGCCAATGGCGGGCGACCTGATCCACGAGGTCTGCGTCGCGATGGAATTCGGGGCGTCAGCGCAAGACCTTGCGTTGACCTGCCACGCCCACCCCACCTATAGCGAGGCGGTGCGCGAAGCGGCCCTGGCCTGCGGCCTGGGGCCGATCCATTCCTAGACCAGCCCCTCGCGCGCGAACAGCGCCTTGAGGTCGGTTTCGGGCCGCGCGCCGAAATGGCTGATCACTTCGGCGGCGGCGACGCAGCCCATGCGGCCCGCGATGTCGAGGGGGCGGTCCGTGGCCAATCCGTAGAGGAACCCGGCGGCGAACTGGTCGCCTGCGCCCGTGGCATCGACCGGCACCACGCGGCGGACGGGAACCGTCACGGTTTCATCCCCCCGCACCACGATCACGTCATGCCCGGACCGCGTGCAGACCACCAGCCCCGCATCCGCCGCCGCCATCTCCAGGGCCGCCGACAGGTCGGTCTGGTACAGCGAGGACCACTCGTGCTCGTTCCCGATCACATAGTCCAGGTCCTTGACCAGCCTGCGGAATTCGGGGCGGTGCCGGTCCACGCAGAACGGGTCGGACAGGGCGATGCCGGCCCGTCCCCCGGCCTTGTGGCACAGGTCCACCGCGCGTTCGAAGGCCGCCATCCCCTTGGGCTTGTCATAGAGATACCCTTCCAGGAACAGGAACGCCGCCTGCCCCGCCACGGCATCCGACACATCCTCGGGGCCAAGTTCCGACGAGATGCCCAGATAGGTGTTCATCGACCGCTCGCCGTCCGGGGCCACGAAGATCATCGAGCGCGAGGTCGGCAACTCGCCCCCCGGCACCGGCGGGTTGACGAAATCGGTGCCTTCCTCGGCCATCGTCGCGGCATAGAACCGGCCCAGGGCATCGTCGTGGACGCGCCCGATGAAGCCCGTGGTCAGGCCCAGATTTCCCAGACCGGCCAGCGTGTTGGCCACCGATCCACCGGGCGCTTGGCGGCGGTCCTTCATCGCGGCATACAACAACTCGCCGCGTTCCCGCTCGACCAGTTGCATGATGCCCTTGGTGATGCCCATCAGTTCCAGGAAACTGTCGTCGGCCTGGGCAAAGACGTCGACGATGGCATTGCCGATGCCGACGACCTGGTAGGTTTTCATGCGGTTTTCTCCGGATAGAGGCAAAGGTCGGCGATGATGCAGTCACCGCAGCGGGGTTTTCGCGCGGTGCAGATGTACCGCCCGTGCAGGATCAGCCAGTGGTGCGAATGGGGCAGGTATTCGGCGGGCACGTTGTCCTCGATGGCGCGCTCTACCGCCATCTCGTCGCGGCCGGGGGCAATGCCGGTGCGGTTGGAAACGCGGAACACGTGCGTGTCGACGGCCTGGGCGGGCAGGCCGAACCACATCTGCAAGACCACGTTCGCCGTCTTGCGCCCGACGCCGGGCAGCGACATCAGCGCCGCGCGGGACGACGGCACCTCGCCGCCGAACCGTTCCAGCAGCAGCTGCGACAGGCGGATCACGTTGCGCGCCTTGTTGCGGTAGAGGCCGATGGTGCGGATGTACCCGGTCAGGCCCTCTTCGCCGAGGGCCAGCATCTTTTCGGGCGAATCCGCGATGGCGAACAAGGGCTTCGTGGCCCGGTTCACGCCCACGTCGGTGGCCTGCGCCGACAGCGCCACCGCGACCAGCAGGGTATAGGCGTTCAGGTGGTCAAGTTCGCCCATGGGCGCAGCCTCGCGCGCGTGGAAGCGGGCAAAGATCTCGCGGATCGTGGGATAGTCGAGCTGCGGCACCATTCCCCGCGTATCGCCCATGCGCGGGAACCCGGCAAGGCTGAAGCCGCAATATCCGGGTCGCATGGCCCCCCCGGTGCCCCTATCTTGGGCACATCAGAAGGAGCCCCGCCATGACCGACCACTCCCCCACCTACCACTATCAGGTGATCGCGCGTGCCCTGCGCGAGATCGACGCCGGGGGGCCCACTCTGACGCTGGACGGGCTGGCGGGACGGATGGGGATGTCGCCCGCCCATTTTCAGCGGGTCTTTTCGCAATGGGTGGGGGTCAGCCCGAAACGGTACCAGCAATATCTGACGCTGGACCACGCGCGGCACCTTCTGGCCGACCGGCACACGGTGCTGGAGACCGCCCTTGCCACCGGCCTGTCCGGTGGGGGCCGCCTGCACGACCTGTTCCTGCGGTGGGAGGCGATGTCGCCGGGCGACTATGCGCGGGGCGGCGAGGGGCTGACCATCCTGTGGGGCTGGTTCGACAGTCCGTTCGGCCCGGCCCTGGTGATGGGCACCGACCGTGGCATCTGCGGCATGGGCTTTGCCGCCGAGACGGGGGCCGAGGCGACGATGACCGATCTGCTGGCCCGCTGGCCCAAGGCGGCCTTCGTCGAGGATCCCACGGGCCTGCGCCCGCTGGTCGATGCGGCCTTCGGGGCAACGCCCGGTGGTACCACGCTTTTCCTGATCGGGGCCCCGTTCCAGATCAAGGTGTGGGAGGCCCTGCTGACGATCCCGTCGGGCCACGTGACGACGTACAGCGATATTGCCGGAGCCATCGGCCATCCGCAGGCGGTGCGGGCTGTGGGCACGGCGGTCGGGCGCAATCCGGTCAGCTGGCTGATCCCCTGCCACCGCGCCCTGCGCAAGGACGGGCACCTTGGCGGCTACCACTGGGGCCTGCCGGTGAAGCGGGCGATGCTGGCCTATGAGGCGGCGCAGGCCGACGCCGCCTGATGCGCCGGTTTCCGCCGAATTTTCGGCGGAACCTTTGGCGCGCGTCCGGCGTTGGTGTACGGACAGGTCCAAGGGCAATTTTGCCCGTGGCAAAAAATGAATGAGGCATTCGTGATGAAACTGAAGATGCCGGTCCTTCTTGGCGGCGTTGCTTTGATGACGCTGGCGGCCTGCGATCCCTACCCTGCGGGCGATCCGTCCAACACGCGGGCGCGGACGGGCGCGGCAACCGGGGCCGTGATCGGCGGCCTTCTGGGGGCGACGCGGGAAAGCGGCTCGGACCGCTTCGGCAATGCCATCGTCGGCGCGGCCATCGGGGCCGCCGTCGGTGGCGGTGTCGGCACGATCCTGGACCAGCAGGCGAACGAACTGCGCGGACAGGTCGGCAACAACGTGCAGATCATCAACGAAGGCAACCAGTTGCGGGTTGTCATGCCGCAGGACATCCTGTTCGCGGTGGACAGCGCGACGCTGCAGCAGACGCTGGTCAGCGACCTGCGGGCCGTGGCGCAGAGCCTGCAGAAGTATCCCAATTCGACCGTGCAGGTGATCGGCCATACCGACAACACCGGCGCTGCGGCCTACAACCAGGACCTGTCGCAGCGGCGCGCAGGCTCGGTCGCGGCGGTGCTGCGCGACTATGGCGTGCCGGGCGGGCGGATCGTGTCGATCGGACGCGGCGAGGATCAGCCGGTCGCGTCCAACCTGACGCCCGAGGGGCGGCAACAGAACCGCCGGGTCGAGATCATCATCCGCCCGACGTCGTGACACCTGCGCCTGGGGGCGGCATCGCTGCCGCCCCCGAGTGTGCCTGGACGGTTCAGACCGCCAGCGACCGCGCCGTCTGTTCGTCGGTGATCAGCGTCGTCGGCGACAGCGTGCGCAGCGCGGCCCGCATCGCCACCCGTTTTTCCCGCCCGCCCGAGATCAGCACCCGCTCGGGCGTCCGCCGCAGCCGCAGGGGGTTGGCCGAGATCGCGCGGTCGTTCACGTCATGCGCCACGATCTCGCCCGCCTCGTCGATGAAGTTGTACAGGATGTCGCCGACTGCCCCGGCCTCGATCAGCGACCGGCGGTCGGATTCGGTGATGTAGCCGGTGCGATAGCTGGTGGTCAGCGTGGTGATGCCGCCGACCGAAAGCAGTGCCACGTCCAGCTTGTCCGCCATCTCGAAGATCGCGGCCAGGCCGCAGCGTTCCAGCAGCGCGTGCTTGGTTTCAGGGCTGTCGACCACGGCGGGGGCGGGGATCAGGAAAGCCTCGGCCTGGTACAGTTCGGCGAACTGCCAGGCGAACTCGGCCGGGTTGAACCGCCGCGCCGCCGCGATGCCGCCCAACAGTGAGACCACGCGGAAATCCTCGAGCGTGGCCCCGGTGATGAAGGGCAGTGTGTTCGACAAGGTCCGCCCCCAGCCGACACCGACCGTCATCCCCGACTTCATCAGCCCCGAGATGAAACTGCCCGCCGCCGCCGCGATCACGCGGACGGGATCGGCCTCGGGGTCGGCAAAGGGGGCCACGATCACCCGCGCAATGCCGAACCGCGTCTCGACGGCGCGCTCAAGCTCGACCAGGTCGGCCAGGGGGGCCGAGATCGTCACCCGCACCTCGTTGCGGCGCTTGGCATCGGCCAGAAGCCGCACCACCATCACCCGGTTGATGCCCAGCTGGTTGGCGATGTCGTTCTGGGTCAGCCCCTCGACATGGTACAGCCAAACCGCGCGGGCACGCAGCCGCTCGGTCTCGCTTTGCAGGGTCAGTTCGGCGCGGTCCGGTTCCACTGTGGTCGCGCTCCTGTGCCGTCGCGACGCACCGGAACCGGCGGTCGGTCAGGCCATAAGGGCCAGGGGGCTTTCAAGGTGGTCCTTGATAGACCGGAACAGGGTCGCCCCCAAGGCCCCGTCGATGACACGGTGATCGACGCTCAGCGTCAGTGACATCATCGTCGCGGCATCAAAGCTGCGGTCGGGCCGGACGATAGGGCGCAGCGTGGCGGCACCGACGGCCAGGATCGCGGCATGGGGCGGGTTGATGATGGCGTCAAACCCCAGGATGCCGAACATCCCCAGGTTCGAGATGGCAAAGCTGCCGCCCTGATAATCGGCAGGGGCCAGTTTGCGCGCCCGCGCCCGGTCGGCAAGCGCCTTCATTTCCAGCGACAGCGTCGTCAGCGACTTGGTTTCGGCGTCGCGCAGCACGGGCGTGAACAGGCCGCCATCGACCGCCACGGCCACCGCGATGTCCGAGGGGCCCAAGCGCAGGATGCCGGCATCGGTCCAGATCGCGTTGGCCTCGGGCACATCTTGCAACGCGCGGGCGCAGGCGCGGATGACAAAGTCGTTGACCGACACGCGCAGATTTCGCGGCGCAAGCTCGGCATTCAGCCGGGTGCGGATGTCGAGCAGGGGGTCGAGGCAGACGTCAAGGCGCAGGTAGAAATGCGGGATGGTCTGCTTGGCCTCGGTCAGGCGGGCGGCCACGGTCCGGCGCATGCCGTCCAGCGAGATCAGGGTATGCGGGCGGTCGGCATAGCCGCGCGGCACCGGACCAGGCAGGTCCGCTGCGGCAGCAGGGGCGGGCGTCGGCGGCGGCACCGGGGCAGCGGCCTTCGGTTCGTGGCGCAGCGCCCGGATGGCCGCCTCGACATCCGACTTGTGGATCCGCCCGCGCGGGCCGGTGCCCGCGACCAGCGCCAGGTCGATCCCGGCTGCCCGTGCCGTCCGCCGGGCCAGCGGCGTGGCCCTGACATCGGTTCCGGTTTCGCCTGCCGCCTCGACCGCAACCGCCGCATCAACCACCGGGGCGACCTTTGACGGTGCCGTCGCAGCAGGCGCTGTTGCGCCAGACGCCGGTGTTGGCACCTCGCCCTCGGCATAGACCCAGGCCACGGTCGCGCCGACATCCACATCCTGCCCCGGCTGGGCCAGGACCGTGCCCAGACGACCGGTCGCGGGGCTTTCGATTTCCATCGCCGCCTTGTCGGTCTCGATGTCGAACAGGGGCTGTCCCTGCGTGACGGCCTCCCCCTCGGCGACGTGCCACACGGACAGCCGCCCGCGCACCATGTCCATGTCGACCTTCGGCATGATCACTTCGACCGGCATCGGCGTCAGACCTCGCGCCGGACCAGCCGCAGGGCGGCGGCATGGATGGTGTCGACCTGGGGCACGGCGGCGCGTTCCAGGTCGGGGTTGTAGGGCACCGGCGCGTCCGCCGCCCCCAGGCGCAGGATCGGCGCGTCGAGAAAGTCGAAGGCATCGCTTTCCGCGACCAGGGCGCTGATCTCGGCCCCCACGCCATAGGCCTTGACCCCTTCGTAGACCACCATCAGCCGCCCCGTCTTGCGCACCGAGGCCAGGATCGTGTCGCTGTCGATGGGCCGGATCGAGCGCAGGTCGATCACCTCGGCCTGGATGCCCTCGCCCGCCAGCCGCTCGGCGGCCTCAAGCGCGCGGTGCAGCATGATCGATCCGGCCACGATGGTGATGTCGCCGCCCTCGCGGCGGACCAGCGCCTTGCCGATGGGGGTCAGATAGGCCCCCGCCGGGACATGCCCGCGCATCTTGTACAAAAGCTTGTGCTCGAAGATCAGCACCGGGTCGGGGTCGGCAAGTGCTGCCAGAAGCATGCCCTTGGCATCCTCTGGGGTACTCGGCTGCAGCACCTTCAGGCCCGGCACATGGCCGAACCAGGCCTCGGTCGACTGGCTGTGCTGGGCCGCAGCACCGGTGCCCGACCCGGCGGGAAGGCGGAACACGACGGGCACCGAAGCCTCGCCCCCCAGCATGTAGCGCAGTTTCGCGGCCTGGTTGACGATCTGCTCCATCGCCAGCATGGCAAAGTCGCTGAACTGGAACTCGAAGATGGGCTTCAGGCCGGTCAGCGCCGCGCCGACGGCCACCCCCGCCCCGCCCAGTTCGGAAATGGGCGTGTCCATCACCCGGTCGGGGCCGAAGCGGTCGATCAGGTCGCCGGTGACCTGGAAGGCCCCGCCGTAGACGCCGATATCCTCGCCCATCAGGATGACGGCGGGGTCGGCCTCCATCGCGATGGCCATCGCCTCGCGCAGCGCCTCGGCATAGGACAGGGTGCGCAGTCCCTGGTCTTGGGTCATCGCGTTCATGTCAGGCCCCGGCATAGACGTAACGGGTGACTTCCGAGATATCGGGCGCGGGGCTGGCCTTGGCAAAGGCGATTCCGTCCTGCACCGCCGCCTCCGCCGCCGCCGCGATGGCCTCGGCCCCGGCCTCGTCCAGCACGCCATGGGCGATCAGTTCGGCGCGGAAGCGCGCGATGGGATCGCGCCCCATCCACTCCTCGATCTCGTCCTTGGTGCGATAGCGGTTTCGGTCGGACTTGGAATGTCCCCGCCAGCGGTAGGTAATGTTCTCCACCAGCGACGGCCCTTCGCCTGCCCGCGCGCGGGCAATGGCCCTGTGCACGGCTTCGGCCACCGCAGAAAAATCGTTGCCGTCGACCGTGATGCCCGGCATCGCATAGGCCGCCGCGCGGTCGGCAATGCGCGGCACCGCAGTGGACCGGGCCGTCGAGGTGGACATGCCGTACTGGTTGTTCTCGCAGACAAAGACCACCGGCAGCTTCCACACGGCGGCCATGTTCAGCGATTCGTGGAACGACCCCTCGTTGTTGGCCCCGTCGCCGAAGAAACAGACGGTCACGTCCGACTTGCCCAGCCGTTTGGCCGACAGCGCCGCGCCGACGGCAATCGGCAGACCCCCGCCGACGATGCCATTGGCCCCGAGGTTGCCGGTCTTCACGTCGGCGATGTGCATCGACCCGCCGCGCCCGTGGCAATAGCCGGTCTCCTTGCCGAAGAACTCGGCGAACATCCGGCCCACGTCGGCCCCCTTGGCGATGCAGTGGCCGTGGCCCCGGTGCGTCGAGGTGATCTTGTCGTCGTCGGTCAGATCCATGCAGGTCGCCATGGCGCTGCCCTCTTGCCCGATGGACAGGTGCATGGTCCCATGGATCAGGCCACGGGTGTAACAGTCCTCGGCCCCCTCCTCGAAACGGCGGATCAGGTACATGCGGCGCAGCGCCTCGCGCAGGCGTTCGGGCGCATAGGTGCGGATGGCGAAGGGGCGGTTGTCTTCCATCAGGTCCATCCCAGCATGGCGTCCTGCCGCGCGCGCAGTGCGGCGATCTTGCTGCCCGCCGGCAGGGCGGTGTTGGCGCGCGTGATCAGCGCACCCTTTGCCACAGGTGCCGTGACCCTGGCCCCCTGCAGCAGGCCGCAGGGCAGGGCCTGCGCCGCGCGCGCGTCATCGACCGTCATGATCCAGGCGCGATAGCAGTACTCGCCGATCTGATCCAGCGTCTCGCCCACGTCCAGGTCGCGCTTGGCCACGGCGCAGACCTCGGCCACCGGGCGGGCCATCGGAACCATGTCGGCACGACCGTACAGCACGACGCGGGCACAGGTCAGCGGCACTTCCAGGCTCGTCAGGTGATAGGGGCGGATGAAGGTGAAATAGGGCCCCTCGCCCATCTTCAGGTCCTCCATCCGCTCGCGGATGCGGGGATGGTCCATCTCGGCCACGACAAAGACGCCGGGGGCCACGCCCTTGCCGATGGTATAGTCGACGCAGCCCCGGTCGGATGACAGCACGCCGCCCGCACTGGCCGGGACCAGAACCTTGTTCAGGTCGTCGCGCCCGGCGGCGGGGCCGTGCATGCCGGGGCGGTCGGGCACCAGGCCGGTCGCGTTGGCGATGGCCGCCATTTCCACCATGGTCTTGGATCCGTCCACGAACTCGACCAGCATGCGCGGGTTCATGTGGCGGCGGCCCGCCTCTTCGGTATAGGCGTCGGGCGTCGCGTCGAAGTTCAGCGGGTTGTTCTTGCCCTTGCCCGCGCTGATGATGCGGTGGCCCATGGCGCTGACAAAATCGATCAGTTCCATGCAGGACGACGGCTCGTCCCCCGCGCCAAGGCTGTAGACCACGCCCAGCCGTTCCGCCTCGGCGCGCAGGTAGGCACCGATGGTCACGTCGGCCTCGACGTTCATCATCACCAGGTGCTTGCCCCGCTCCATCGCCGACAGACCGATCTCGGCCCCCACGGCGGGCACGCCCGTGGCATCGACCACGACATCGATCATCCCTGCGTCCAGCAGCGCCGACACATTGTCGGTCAGGGCGATTCGCCCCGATTCCATTGCTGCGTTTGCAGCATCGGCAGACGACACCTCGGACACGTTCACATCGTTGCCATAGGCGATCTCGACCGACTTGCGCGCCGCACCTGGCTTCAGCTCGCTGATCGCGCCGATGGCGATTCCCTGCATCTGCGCGACGCGGCTGACGATGTCGGTCCCCATTTCGCCTGCGCCGACAAGGCCGATGCGGATCGGCCGACCGGTTTCGGCGCGCGCGGCCAGGTCCCGGGCCAGGCCGGTCAGGGCGACATTGGTTGGCATTCGCGTCCTCCACGCAACTTTCACCGAACGGTAATTGAACATTTGTGTGTATGTCAACCAAGAGTTCATGCCGCACTGCAGCGAAAGCTGCGAAAATCGGTGATTGACAGAAGGGTTTGGCTGCACACAATATGTCTTGGCGAGACGAAAGTTCACGCACCGCCGAACCGGCAATCAATGCGCAGAGAGGATCGCATTGGCGCAGAACTTGCACCTACGGCGGGCAAGGTATCAACTATGCCAAGGGAGGACGATCAGAATGACCATTCGTTTGAGGGGCGTGTCCCGCCGCTCGTTCCTGCGCACGGGGGCGGCCTTTGGTGTCGCGACGGGCGCGTCGGGGCTGCACATGCCCGCACTTGCGCAATCCGACCTGCCGGACATCCAGGCCACGCTCGACGCCATCTCGGTCGCAGGCTATGTGCGCGAGGACTACCGCAAGCTCTACAGCATGTCGGACGAGCCCCTTTGGGACCCGGCCAAGGACTGGATCCGGACCGTGGACTGGGAAAAGGTCCGCAGCGAACTGGCGGGCACCTCGGTGCGCTTCGCCATCGGGGCCGCCGACCAGGAATCCGCCGCCGAGGGGCTGAAGCCGTTCGAGGCGCTGTCGGGCATCAAGGTGGAACTGGTGCCGATCCCCGACGACAGCATCTATGACAAGGCGATTGCCGAATTCATCAGCGGCAACGCATCCTTCGACGCGCTGCAGTTCTTCTCGGCCTGGCTGGGCGACTTCGCGGCACCGGGCTTCCTGGCCCCGCTGGATGAATATGCCGCCAAGTGGGCGCTGCCGCTGGACGACTTCTATGACACCTACCGGCTGAACTACGGCTATGTGAACGGCCAGCTTGTGGGGATCCCCTTCGACTGCGACATCCAGATGGTCCACCTGCGCAAGTCGGTGATGGAGCAGATTCTGGGCGGCCCGATCGACCGTGCCACCTCGGTGCCGACCTATGACGAGCTGATCCGCATCACCGGCGAGGCGAACAAGCTGGGCGGCGGCGTGGCGGGCCTGGGCATGCTGGGCGCGCGCGGCTTCTGGTCGACCTACACCTGGGAACACGTCGCGGCGCAGGCCGGGATGATGCTGTTCGATGACCAGTGGAATCCGACCCTGAACACCGACGCGGGCATGAAGGGCATGGAGACCATCCTCGCCCTGTCCAAGAACGCCATCGAGGGCGTCTCGGGTGCCGGCTGGGGCGAGAACCGGGCGGCCTGGCTGGGCGGTCAGGTGGCGGCGAACATCAGTTGGCAGGACAGCGGAACGCAGGCGATGCGCCCCGACCAGAGCCAGATCGTGGACGACTTCGTCACCATCTATGAACCCCGCATAGCGGGTGGCGTCTTCGCGCCGCCGAACATCGCGGGCTCGACCTCGGTCGTGACGGCAACCAGCCAGAACAAGGAAGGTGCCTTCCTGATGCTGGCCTTCCTGACCACCAGTTCGATCATGGCGATGAACGAGGCCAATGCCAACGGCGTGGCCCCCGGCTATCGCAGCGTTCTGGGCAACGCCAACCTGCGCAAGGTGTCGCAACCGATGGAGGTTTGGGCCAACAGCCTGGAACACGCCTGGTGCAGCCCCCGTCTGCCCGGCATGTTCGAGATGGAACAGGCCCTCGGCAACGAGATCAACCGCGCGATCACCGGCCAGATCACGGCGAAAGAGGCCCTGGACAACGGCCAGGCCGCCTGGGTGTCGATCATGGAGAAGAACGGCTTCAAGGGCGGCACCGGTCCGATCAACTATGCCGACGTGGCACCCGGCCTGTATGTGGGCGCGGGCAAGGCCATGCCGTTCTGACCGCATGACCACGGAAGCTCCCGCCGGACGGTCACAGGGGGTGGCGAAAGCCACCCCCAACTTACGTCGCCGAAGCGCCACCCTGCGCCGCGCCTTTCCCTATCTGCTGCTGACGCCTGCCATGCTGTACCTGCTGGCGATCACCCTCTATCCGGGGCTGTTCGCGATCTACCAGAGCCTGTTCGTCGTCAAGTTCCTGAACTGGACGTGGAGTGGCTTCGGCAACTATTCCGCCATCCTGCAGGACCGCGAGTTCTGGGCGGCCCTTGGCAACACCGCGATCATCGGGGGCATCTCGCTGACGCTGCAGACGGTCATCGCGTTGACCATCGCCTATTTCGCCTACCGCGACCCGCTGATCCGGGGCTGGCGCATCGTCTATCTGATGCCGATGCTGTTCATGCCCTCGGCCGTGGCCTTCATCTGGAAACTGGCATTCAACGACGGCCGCGTGATGTCCGACCTGATGATGAGCCTGGGCGTCACCGACGGCAACGTCGACTGGATCGGCTCGATCTGGCTGGCGCGCATGACGCTGATCGTGGCCGATGTCTGGCAATGGACGCCGTTCCTGTTCATCATCTTCGTGGCCGGCCTGCAAAGCCAGGACCAGGAGATCGAAGAGGCCGCGCGCCTGGACGGCGCGTCATGGCCCGCGATCTTCTGGAACATCTCGCTGCCAATGATGCGCCCGATCATCGTCGTCGCCGTCACCCTGCGCGGCATCGACATCACCACGATGTTCACCAATGTCTTCGTCATGACCCAAGGATCGCCCGGCGGGGCCACCGAGACGATGAGCTATTTCATCTATCGCCAGGGCTTCCGCATGTTCAACTTCGGCTACGCCAGTGCGGCATCGGTCCTGATGCTGGTGCTGACCGTCGTCATCGCGCAGACCGTGGTCAAGCGCGCCTTCCATTCGGGGAAAGCGTGATGGCCAAGACCCGCAAACGTCGCGGCGAAAGCCTGCTGTTGCGCTATCTGGTGCTGGGCACCTGGGCCGCCGTCTGCCTGCTGCCGATCCTGTGGTTCGGCACCATCGCCTTCCGCCCCCGGACCGAGATCATCACCCCGCAGCCGATCTACTGGCCCACCTTCAGCCTTGACGCCTGGCACCTCTTGATCAGCGACTGGCCCATTGCGCAGTACCTGCGCAACTCGGTCGTGGCGGTGGCGGGGTCGGTGATCATCGACCTGGTGCTTGCGATCCCTGCCGCCTATGCCCTGGCCCGGTACGACTTCAAGGGGCGCGAGGATATCGGGTTCTACATCCTGTCCACGCGCATGATGGCCCCGGCCATCGTCGCCGTGCCGATCTTCTTCCTGTTCAAGACGATGGGCTTGCTCGACAGCGTCTGGGCCCTGATGCTGATCTATGCGGCGATCAACCTGTCGCTCGTGACCTGGATCATCCGCAGCTACATGCTGGACATCCCGAAGGAACTAGAGGACGCCGCGCGCACCGACGGGGCGGGCGACCTGACCATCCTGTGGGAAATCATCATCCCCGCCTGCCTGCCGGGCATCATCACCGCCGCCGTGATCGCCGCCATCTTCGCGATCAACGAGTTTCTGTTCACGCTGCTGATCGCCAGCACCTCGCGCGCCTATACCATGTCGGTGGCGCTTGCGAACTTCACCGGCGGGTCGGACGGCGTCATCTACAATGCAATCGCCCTTGTCTCGTTCATCGCCTTCGTGCCGATCCTGATTCTGGTGATCCTGATTCAAAAGCATCTGTCGCGCGGCCTGACGATGGGTGCCGTGAAGGGGTAAGCCATGGCTTCGATCCATCTGAAGAACATCGTCAAGAGGTACGGCGGCTTTGTCGGCGTGCAGGGCATGACGCTGGACATCGCCGACGAGGAATTCCTGGTGCTGCTGGGGCCGTCGGGCTGCGGCAAGACGACGACCATGCGCATGATCGCGGGGCTGGAGGTGCCGACCGACGGCACCATCACCATCGGCGACGAGGTGGTGAACGACGTCGACGCCCGCGACCGCGACGTGGCGATGGTGTTCCAGGGCTATGCGCTCTACCCCAACATGACCGTCTACGAGAACATCCGCTTTCCGCTGCGGATGCGCGGCATCCCAAAGGCCGACCACGACCGCCTGATCCGCCAGGCCGCCGACATGGTGGAACTGGGATCCTACCTCGACCGCAAGCCCGGTGCCCTGTCGGGCGGCCAGCGGCAGCGCGCGGCCCTGGCCCGCGCCGTGGTGCGCCAGCCGCAGGTGTTCCTGATGGACGAACCGCTGTCGAACCTCGACGCGAAACTGCGCCAGTCGATGCGCGTCCAGATCAAGCACATGCAGCGGCAACTCAAGGTCACCACCGTCTACGTCACGCACGACCAGATCGAAGCGATGACCCTGGCCGACCGCATCGTGATCATGTCCAAGGGCCTGATCCAGCAGGTCGGCACGCCGGACGAGATCTACACCGATCCCGCGAACACCTTTGTCGCGGGCTTCATTGGTTCGCCCCCGATGAACCTGATCGAGGGGCAAGCAAGGGGGGGCCGCTTCACCGCCCCCGGCGTGTCGGTCGGCTGTCCGGCATCGCTGTCGGGCAAGGTCACCCTTGGCATCCGCCCCGAGGATGCCCGTGTCGGCGGCGACAACGTGCAGGGTCTGGTCTACGGGGTGGAGCCGACGGGGGACGTGACCTATCTGACCGTCCTTGCGGGAACGAAGCACATCGAGGTCAAGGCCGCGCGGGATTTCCGGGCGGATATCGACACCACCATCGGCATCGCATTCGACCCCGCGCGGCTGTATTTCTTCGATGAAGCGGGGCAGCGCATCAAGGGGGCGGCATGACGCCACGGTTCGATTACACCTCGATGGGCTTCATCACGTTTGACGCCCTCTGCCGTCCGGTCACGCAGATCCCGCCGGGGGGCGACACCTATTTCGTCGAGGAACTGACGCTGGCCGTCTCGGGCGCTGCGGGCAGCGCGGTGATCGTCGCGGCCAAGCACGGGCTGCGGTCGCGCGCCGTGGGCGGCGTCGGTGTCGATGACATGGGCGACTGGGTGCTGATGAAACTGGCGCACTACGGCGTCGACACCACGATGATGGCGCGCTGTCCCGGATACACCACATCTTCGTCGCTGGTGACCACCCGCCCCGACGGTGCCCGCCCCGCGCTGCACAAGCGGGGCGCGACCGATGGCTTCTGGATCGACGACGCGCAGGTGGACGACCTTCTGGACACCCGCATCCTGCATGTCGGCGGGGTGGGCCTGATGAACCGCATGGATGCGGGGCGCACCGAGGAGATTCTGGTCGAAGCCAGGCGGCGCGGCGTGACCGTGACGCTGGATGTGTTCGCCTCGACCGCCGACGACCTGCCCAAGGTGGCGCGCCTGTTGCCCCATGCCGATTACTTCCTGCCGTCCGAGGAAGAGGCGCGCGCCCTGTCGGGCCTGCACGACAACCGCGATCTGGCGCGGTTCCTGCTGGACCGGGGCGTGCCTTGCGTGATCCTGACGCTGGGGGCCGAGGGGGCATTCTACTGCCACCGCGACGGGACCGAGTTCCTGACTCCGGCCTTTGAGGTGGATGTCAAATGCACCTGCGGCTGCGGCGACTGTTTCAACGGCGGGTTCGCCACCGGCCTGATCAAGGGCCTGACACCGCAAGAGGCGATCCGCGTGGCGCAGGCAAGTTCGGCGCAGAACGCCACCGGCCTGGGCAGCCAGGCGGGGGTCCGGGACTATGACACCACGCTGGCCTTCATGCGCGACACGCCCCTGCGCGGCAGCGGGGAACGCTTGGTATCGGCGGGGGCTTGAGGTAGACTCGGGGCGTGCGCGGAGGCACGCCCCATGTCGAACCAGTCCCCGATCCGCCCCGACCCCATGCCCCTGCGCGAGGCGCTGCGCGGCCTGCGGCACATGCTGCGGCGTGGTGGCGAGACGCTGGCCGAGACGATCACGGTCGACGCCCTGCCCGGCCCTGCAGCAGGAATCGCCGGCGCGGTCCTTCGTGAGGTCGGCGGACTGGCGCAGCGGGTGGACATGGTCGCCTCGGGTCTGGCGAAATCGGTACTCGGGGGCCACGATCCCGCCGTGGTCAGCCTGACCGACCTGGGACAGGCCCCGGATGCCGATGCCCGCTTTGCCGAGGCGGTCTATGTCGCGCTGCGGTCGGTTCTGGGCCGTCTGGGCGCGCCGCTGGCGTTCGTCAGCGAAGCCTCCGCGCGCAATGTCTATGCCCGCGCCGCAGGGCGGGCTGCGGCGGCACCGTCGATCCTGGCCGCCGTCCTGACGCTCGACCTGCTGTCCGCGCGGGTGCTGCGCGATGCCACCGCCGAAGAGGCGGCGCGCGTGCCGGGGGCCGCGCTGGAACCCGTGGCGATCTTTGCCGTGCTGCTGTGGTTGCAGGCGTCCCGGTCCGAACTGGAAAACGAGGCTGCACTGGATGCGGCGACCGACCTGGCCGTCGCCATCGCCCCCGAGATTGCGCGCGCCTGTGCCGAGGGCGACACGGCGCGCCTGACCGCGCTGTTCGAGAAGTATGCCGCGCATGTCTGACAGGGCGCTGCACCCCGAGGCGATCCCGGCCACCAACGAACCCCTGCGCGTCGCGGTGCGGCGGCTGCGCTGGTTCAAGCAGGCGTTCCAGCGCCACGCCGAGGCCTATGGCCGCGATCTGGGTTGCACCTTCGAGATCGACGAGGCGAAACTGGCGTCGAACTTTGTCCGCTGGCTTGGCGAGATCGAGGCGCAGAAACCGTCCGACAAGACACAGCGCCGCGCCTTCTTCGAATTCGCCGCCGCCCTGATGTTGCGCGAACTGACCGCCGACATGCCGGTCAGGGCCAAGGTCCCGCCGACGCGGGCGGGTGCCGAAACCGCCGCCGCCTTCTGGCCCGAGGGGTATCTGTGCACCATGTTCTGCCTGTCGGTCCACGCGGCGGCGATGGCGCAGGAATTCGCGGCGGATACCGAGATCGACCCCGCCATCGACGACCTGCGGCACTGGTGGTCGTTCCGGTCGAATGCCGGGCAGGACGCAAGCTTCTCGGCGGGTTTCCTACAGATGCTTCTGGGGCAGCAGCCGAACTGGATGATGCCCGACATCTTCCGTGCCCGGCTGACCAGCGAACTGACCTAGCGCCCTGCCTTCGTTTCAGTCATTGACCGGAGGGAACGATAGACAGATCACATTCCCGCCCGAGCAGCGCCACATTCGCATGTCCTTGATGTATCACGTCCTGATCGAGGTGCTGTTCATGAACGACATGCCTGTCCTGACCCACGCCACCGAGCGTGATATCGACCTGCTGCTGGTCGAGGAATTCGCAGCCTCTCCTTTGTTCACCTTGGCCGTGCTGAAATCCATCGGTCTTGGTGACCTGGTAGTCGGTCATGCATCGGTCATGCATTCCGTGCGGCGCATCTACAGCCGGCGCGAAATTGATATCTCGGTTCGGGTGCAGACAGACGCCGGGGATGTCCTGCTGTTGATCGAGAACAAACTTGACACATCCGAACAGCCACGGCAGGCCGAATCCTATCGTGCCGAAGCCATCGAGCAAGCGGCTGGTCATCATCTTGTGCGCACGATCCTTGTCTGTCCGCAGGACTATCGCGCAGCGAATGCCGCCTTCGCCGCCGGTTTCGACCACGCTATCAGCTACGAAAGTCTCGCCAAGTTCTTTGAAACCCGCGCCGCTCATGAGACAGGCGAATTGGCAGGTCGGCTTGCGCATCGCGCTCGCATGATGCGGCAGGCGATCGAGAAGCAGCGGCGCGGCTACACCCAGGTCGTCCACCCAGCCAAGCGGCAGTTTACCGAGCGGTATGTGGCGCTGTTGCGCGAATCCGCACCTGAGCTCATCCCGGGTCCATCAATGCTGCGCGAAGGTGCCGCCGACAGTGTGACCATGATCTTCGCGCCCGAAACCCTGCCGAAATGGCCATTCCTGCCGCAGATGCGGATCGTTCATCAGCTGCGCGAAGCCAATGCCAACATCAGCTTCTACACCTGGGGCGATCACTTCAATGAACTTGCTGCCAAAATCTCTTCGGATCTTGCCGGAACCGGCATCCGTGCCATCCCGACCGTGAACAAGCGCAACTCTGGTCGAGCTGGGCTCATGCTTGTCGTGCCGACCCCGGCGTTGGACCATTTTGTTCCTTTTGCCGACCAGATTGAATCCGTGCGCAAAGGAATATCTGCAACCCGCGCCTTGCGTGAATGGTTCATCTCCCATCGGGAAGCCGTGCGCGGGTGGTCTGCTCTTGTTCCCGGCAGAAAGCGGTCATGAATTTCGCAGGACCGTCGTAAGTCAGGCCTTTAGGCCGGGGCCGGGTTCGCTGCCCTGTTGTAGGGCTGCCAGTCGGTGATGTCGGGGTAGTTCTGCTTGCGCCAGGCCCGGACGCGCGGGTTCATGACGCGCCGCCACAGGGGCGGCACCATCGCCGCCATGGTCATGAGCGGATAGCCGTGGGGCAGTTGCGGCGCAACCGTTTCGTCGTGCGTCTGCAGCAGGGGAAAGCGGCGGTCGGGCTTGTAGTGGTGGTCGGAATGGCGCTGCAGGTTGATCAGCAGCCAGTTCGACGCCTTGTGCGCGGCGTTCCAGGAATGGCGCGGCAGGACGTGTTCGTACTTGCCGTCCCCCAGGTGGCGGCGGGTCAGGCCGTAATGCTCGATGTAGTTCACCAGTTCCAGTTGCCAGACCGCGACCAGCGCCTGGAACAGGAACAGCACCAGACCTTCCCAACCGCCCAGCCACAGCGCCAAGAGCACCATCCCGCCCTGCAGGGCCGCATAGCGCCAGAACGGATTGGTCCGGTGCCAGACCGGCAGCGACCGCCGCGCCAGCAGAGCCTTTTCAGCCTTCCACGACGACACCAGGCACTGCCGCAGCACGCGGGGGAAATAACGCCAGAACCCTTCGTTGTAGCGCGCCGTCACCGGGTCGCGCGGGGTGCCGACATACAGGTGATGGACCCGCAGGTGTTCGCTGCGGAAATGGCCGTACAGGACCGAGGCCAGCAAGAGGTCGCCCAGCCAGCGTTCCACCTTGGATTTCTGGTGCATCAGTTCATGGCTGTAGTTGATCCCCACGCTGCCCGAGATGACGCCCATGCCGACGAACAGCCCGATCTTTTCGGCCACGCCCAGATGCGCCGCCTGGGGCACGTACCAGATCATGCCCATCAGCATCACGAACTGGATGGGGAACCAGGCCAGGGTGATCAGCTGGTACCAGATCAGATCATCCTCATGCGTCTCGGGGTCGATGTTGTCCGGGTTCAGCCCCGCCAGGGCATCCAGCAGCGTGAACAGGACCCAGCCGTAGATCGGCAGCAAAAGCACGGTCCAGCCGCCGACCGTTGCCCCGGTCAGCGCCAGCGGCACCATGACCAGCGACAGCCAGAAGGGCAGGGCGTCCCTCAGCCGGTGGATGTCGGGGGCGGGCAGGCTGGTCATGCGTCCTCGTGTCTGGTGCCAAAGGATAGCGCGTCGGGCCCCGGTGCTTCAACGTCAATGGCAAATGACGCCACGGCCAGGTCAAAGGCCTTGCGCATCACCGTGGGCAGATCGCCCGGCCCGAAATCCTGCGGTGACAGGTATCCGCCGCGTGAGGGAGGCACGTCGGGTCCGGTCCGGGCGACCATGACATCAAGGTAAAGGTCGAAATGGGTGAATGTATGGCGCACCGTGCCATTGGCCGCCCGCCAGTCGGCGGCGACCGGCGGTTCCGCCCCGCCGTCCCCGCCCCGCCGGTCCCATGCCGTGCCGGGCCAGCCCAGCATGCCGCCCAGCAACCCCTTCGGCGGACGACGTTCCAGAAGCCAGGCTCCGTCCGCGCGCCGGGCGATCCAGACGCGGCCATGGCGGACAGGCTTGGCGGCCTTGGCCAGCTTGCGCGGCAGGTCACCCGCGATGCCCCGTTGTCGCGCCAGGCAATCCCCTGACCACGGGCACAGCGCACAGGCGGGTTTGCGCGGGGTGCAGATCGTGGCCCCCAGGTCCATCACGGCCTGCGCATAGTCTCCGGGCCGGATCGCGGGCGTCAGGGCGGCGGCCAGGGCGGTCAGGGCGGGCTTGGACGACGGAAGCGGTGTCTCCACCGCATGCAGCCGCGCCATCACCCGCTCGACATTGCCGTCCACCACCGTGGCAGGTTCGTCAAAGGCAATCGCGGCAATCGCGGCGGCGGTGTAGGGGCCGATGCCGGGCAGGGTGCGCAAACCCGCACTGTCCTTGGGGAACTGCCCGCCGTGCAGGCCCGCCACCGCCCGCGCGCAGGCCAGCAGGTTGCGCGCGCGGGCATAGTACCCCAGCCCCGCCCATTCGGCCATCACCGCGCCATCCGCCGCCCCTGCAAGGCCCTGCACATCGGGCCAGCGGTCGGTGAAGCGGCGGAAATGATCGCGCACGGCGGCCACGGTCGTCTGTTGCAGCATCACCTCGGACAGCCAGACGCGATACGGATCGGGCCGGATGCCGCCTGCGCGGTCGGCGGGCCCGACGCGCCAGGGCATGACGCGGGCATGGGCGTCGTACCAGGCCAGAAGGTCAGCGGTCTTCGCCCCTGCGTCACGCAATCTTTATGCCTCCACACCGGCTTTGCCACTGGCCAGTCCCCCGGCACGACCCGTAGGATAGGGCGTCCCAGCCAAGATACCAGATGCCCCGCCCGACCGCGCCTTCCCCGCCCATCACCCGCCGGATGCGGGGCTTTGAACCTGCGGCAGGGCTTCTGCAGGAACGTATCCGCACGGCGGGCGAATCGCGCGGCTTTGCCGTCAGCCGCCTCTTGACCCACTGGGCCGAGATTGCAGGCGCCGACATCGCGGGCTGCACGCGGCCCGTCAAGATGGGCTATGGGCGCGAAGGCATCGGGGCCACGCTGACCCTGCTGACCTCGGGGCCGATGGCCCCCATGATCGAGATGCAGAAGGAAACCATCCGCGCCCGCGTCAACGCCTGCTATGGCTACAACGCCGTATCGCGGGTGACGATCGTGCAGACCGCCGCCACGGGATTTGCCGAAGGGCAGACGCCGTTCGATGCGGCTCCGAAGACGGTGGCGCGACCTGCGCCCGACCCTGCTGTCACCACGGCGGCCCGCGCCCAGGCGGCGGGGGTGGGCGACGACGGGCTGCGGCAGGCCCTTGAAACACTGGCCGGACATGTCCTGTCCCGGCCAAAGTCCAGATGAGGCATGACATGTTGAAGAAACTTGGCCTTCCGGCCCTGATGATCGCGCTGATCGGGGGGCTTGGCCTCTGGGCCGGGCAGTCCCCGACCACCCCGGGCCAAAGCCTGCTGCCCGGTCTGGCGGCCCAGGCGCAGGAAGCGCCCGCGACGACGGCGGCGCTGCCCGCCGTGCCCGACATGGTTCTGGGCCAGGCCGACGCGCCCGTGACGCTGATCGAGTATGCGTCCTACACCTGCCCGCATTGCGCGAATTTCCACGCGGCGGTGTTCAAGGACCTCAAGCGCGACTACGTCGACACCGGCAAGGTGAAGCTCGTCTTCCGCGAGGTGTATTTCGACCGCTACGGCCTGTGGGCGTCGATGATGGCGCGTTGCGGCGGCGAGACGCGATACTTCGGCATCTCGGGCATGCTGTTCGAGGCGCAGAAGCAATGGGCGGCCTCGGACGATCCGGGCGCGGTCGTGGACAACCTGCGCCGCATCGGCAAGACGGCGGGAATGGATGATGCCACGCTGGACACCTGCCTGAAGAATGGTGCGATGGCGCAGGCGATGATCGAAACCTACGAGACCAACGCCAAGGCCGACAACGTCGAGGGGACGCCCACGCTGATCCTGAACGGCGTCAAGCACGGCAACATGGCCTATGCCGACCTCAAGGCCCTGATCGACGCCGAACTGGCGAAATGACCCCGCTGCACGGCCTGAAGGTCGTCGAACTGGCGCGGATCCTGGCCGGGCCCTGGGCGGGGCAGACGCTGGCCGACCTGGGGGCCGATGTCGTCAAGGTCGAGGCCCCCGAAGGCGACGACACGCGCCGCTGGGGTCCGCCCTTCATCGACCACGGGGGCGAACGTTCGGCGGCGTACTTCCATGCCACGAACCGCGGCAAGCGGTCAGTGACCGCCGATTTCACCACGGCGGAAGGTCAGGCCCTGGTACGGCGGCTGGTCGCCGATGCGGATGTGGTGATCGAGAACTTCAAGGTGGGGGGGCTTGCCAAGTACGGGCTGGACTATGCCAGTCTGCGCGCGGTCAACCCGCGCGTGATCTACTGCTCGATCACCGGCTTCGGCCAGTCAGGTCCCTACGCGCACCGGGCAGGATATGACTTCATCATCCAGGGCATGGCCGGGCTGATGAGCGTGACCGGCCCGATCAACGGCCAGCCGCAGAAGGCGGGCGTCGCCGTGGCCGACATCTTTACCGGCGTCTATGCCACCGTCGCCATCCTTGCGGCGCTGCACCAGCGGGGGGCGACCGGCGACGGTCAGCAGATCGACATGGCGCTGATGGACGTGGCGACCGCGATCACCGCGAACCAGGCGATGAACTATCTGGCCACCGGCGTCGCCCCCGTGAAACTGGGCAACGCACACCCGAACCTGGCCCCCTATGCCGTGTTCGACTGCGCCGACGGCTGGCTGATCCTGGCCACCGGCAACGATGGGCAGTACCGCCGCCTGTGCGGGCTTCTCGGCCTGGCCGCCATGGGCACCGCCCCCGAGTTCGCGACGAACGCCGACCGCCTGGCCAACCGCGCCGCGATGACCGAGGCGCTGACCCGCGCCACGCGCCAGTGGACCAAGGCCGCCCTGCTTGCCGCCTGCGAGGCCGAAGGCGTGCCGGCCGGCCCGATCAACGACATGGCCGACGTGTTCGCCGACCCCCAGACGCAGGCCCGCGCCATGCGGATCGACCCCGACGGCGTGCCGGGCGTGCGGTCGCCGATGACCTTTTCGGGGGCCGAGTTGGCGCTCGACCGGCCCGCTCCGCGCCTGGGCCAGCATCAGGCCGAGATCGCGGGCGGATGATCGACGCCCGTCTGCTGCCGCTGCTGCACCGCCTCTATGCCCGCCCGGCCCGCATGCTGGTGGCGCGTGGGGTGACGGCGGACATGCTGACGGTCGGGGGTTTCGCGGTTGGCGTGATGGTGGTGCCGACCCTGGCCATGGGCTGGACCCTTGTTGCGCTGCTGGTCATCCTTGCCAACCGCATCGGCGACGGGCTGGACGGTGCCGTCGCCCGCATCCGGGGCCCGACCGACCGGGGCGCATTCCTGGACATCGCCCTCGATTTCCAGTTCTACGCCCTGGTGCCCCTTGGCTTTGCCCTGCTCGACCCCGCCCGCAACGCCCTGCCCGCCGCCGCCCTGATCGCGGCCTTCATCGGCACCGGATCGTCGTTCCTCGCCTTCGCCAGCATCGCCGCAAGGCGGGGGCTGACGTCCGAGCAGTACCCGAAAAAGGGTATCTTCTACCTTGGCGGCCTGACCGAGGGTACCGAGACCATCGGCGTCTTCATCGCCATGTGCCTGTGGCCGCAGGCGTTCTGGTGGCTCGCCTGGACTTATGCGGCGGCCTGCCTGCTGACAACGGGCCTGCGGTGGCGCATGGGGTGGGAGGTGTTCGGACCGCCCCGCTGATCCCCTTTTTCTGTCCAGAAGTATCCCACGGGGGTCCGGGGGTGTGAAACCCCCGGTGCGCGACCGCAAGGTCGTGCTCAGAAATCCAGATGCGCCACGCTCAGCGCGTTTTCCTGGATGAACGCCCGCCGGGGTTCCACCACGTCGCCCATCAGCTTGGTAAAGATGTCGTCGGCTTCGGCCAGGTCGTCCACCTTGACCTGCAGCAGCGTCCGCGCCTCGGGGTCCAGCGTGGTTTCCCACAACTGCTCGGGGTTCATCTCGCCCAGGCCCTTGTAGCGTTGCAGGGTTAGCCCTTTCTCGCCCTCGGCCAGGATCGCCTTGAGCAGGTCGACCGGACCATGGATCGGCTGGTCGCGGTCCTTGCGGATCAGGCGGGCCGGGTCGCGGTAGATGTCGCGCGTCTGGCCCGACACCTGGCTCAGCCTGCGCGCCTCGCCCGACCGCAGCACCGCCCCGTCCAGCGTGCGCAATTCCTCGACCCCGCGCAGGATGCGGCTCAGGCGGATGCCGTGGTCCTGCGTGATCCGGCCCGACCAGCCCTTTTCGTACTCGACCGCGATCAGGTTCAGCCGCCGCGCCACCCAGTCGGCGACCGCCTGCAGGTCCGCGTCGGCCTGACCCGGATCGAAGGCCCCGGCAAGGGCGGCCTGTTCCAGGATGCCGCGCGGATAGTGGGTCGGGAACGCCTCGAGCACGCGGCGGAACTGGCGCGCGCCCTCGATCACGCGGGTCAGGTCCGCGCCCGCGATGTCCTCGCCCGTGGCCAGGCGCAGGACCGCGCCCTCGGTGCCCATCTCGACCAGATAATCGTCGAGCGCCGCCTGGTCCTTGAGGTAGACCTCGGACTTGCCGCGCGCCACCTTGTACAGGGGCGGCTGCGCGATATACAGGAACCCGCCGTCGATCAGCGACGGCATCTGCCTGAAAAAGAACGTCAGCAGCAGCGTGCGGATATGTGCGCCGTCCACGTCGGCATCGGTCATGATGACGATCTTGTGGTAGCGCAGTTTCGAGATGTCGAACTCGTCGCGTCCGATCCCGGTGCCAAGCGCGGTGATCAGGGTGCCGATCTCGGCGCTGCCCAGCATGCGGTCGAACCGCGCCCGTTCCACGTTCAGGATCTTGCCGCGCAGCGGCAGGACGGCCTGGTTCGCGCGGCTGCGGCCCTGCTTGGCGGACCCACCGGCGCTGTCGCCCTCGACCAGAAAAAGCTCGGACTTCGCCGGATCGCGTTCCTGGCAGTCGGCCAGCTTGCCGGGCAGCGAGGCCACATCCAGCGCCGTCTTGCGCCGCGTCAGGTCGCGCGCCTTGCGCGCCGCCTCACGCGCCAGGGCCGCCTCGATGATCTTGCCCACGATGCTGCGGGCAGGCCCCGGGTTCTCTTCGAACCACTCCGCCAGTTTCTCGTTCACCAGCCCTTCGACCGCCGGGCGCACCTCGGAGGACACCAGCTTGTCCTTGGTCTGGCTGGAAAACTTCGG
>JBQTJI010000020.1:0-44935 GCA_052387255.1 Gemmobacter sp.
GGCAGGCCTGTGCCCCCCGCTTGGTGCCGCGGCCGCGGGACGCCCGCGCCGGGGGCCCGCGGCTGGTGGGGCGGTCGCGCGGCCGCCGGCCCCCGCCGTTTTCCGCCCCCACAACGGACCGGAAAACACGTGTTTTCCGGCCTCTGGCCCGGCGTCGGGCCCCTGTTGCATCCCGGCTCGCCTCGCCCCATATCTCGGCCATGCTCAAGTACCTCCCCATCCTCTTGCCGATCCTCTACGGGCTGGCGATGTACTGGTTCTCGGCCTGGCGGACCAAGGGTATCCTCGACCGCCAGAGCCGACCGCTGGACGATGCCGACCTGCTGGCGCTGACCGAACGGCTGGCCCGGGCACAGGGCGTGGACCATCTGCCGGTCCACGTCTTCGAGATCCCGGGCGTGAACGGGCTGGCGGCACCGGACGGGCGCATTTTCCTGACGCGCGGGTTCATCGACCGCTATCGTGCGGGTGCGGTCAGCGCGCCCGAACTGGCGGGCGTCATCGCCCATGAACTGGGGCACGTCGCCCTGGGGCACGCCCGGCGGCGGATGATCGACGTGACCGGGCAAAACGCGGTCTTCGTGGTGCTGACGGCCCTTCTGGCGCGCATCGTGCCGTTCTTCGGCATCTGGATCGCCAATGTCGTCTCGACCGCCCTGGCCGCCGGCCTGTCGCGCCGCGCCGAACACGAGGCCGACGCCTATGCCTCGGCGCTGCTGGTCAAGGCGGGCATCGGCACCGGCCCGCAGAAATCGCTGTTCCGCAAGCTGGAAGGGCTGGTCGGCGGGGCGGGCGGGGCCCCCGACTGGCTGCGCAGCCACCCCCGCACGGAGGAACGCATCCGCCTGATCGAGGCGCGCGAGGCGAAGTGGGGTCTTGCCTGACCCGGCCTCCGGGTGAAACCCTGCGGCAGCGCGTACCGTATCTGCCGCGACATCACCCTTGAGGGAGGCCAACCATGTCGGACCATGTGGCAACCGTGCAATCGATCTATGCGGCCTTTGGCCGGGGCGACATTCCCGCGATCCTGGACCATCTGGCCGAGGATGTGGAATGGGAACACGACTGGGGCGGGGACGTCCTGCCGCTGTTCCAGCCACGCAAGGGGCGGGCTGCGGTGCCGGGGTTCTTCGGCGAACTTCAGGCGCTGGACATCACGCGGTTCGAGCCGGTGAACCTGCTGACCGGGGGCAACCAGGTGGTGGCGGTGATCCGGTTCGGCGCGACGGCGCGGGCGACCGGGCGAAAGATCGACGACCTCGAGGCACATCTGTGGACCTTCGGCGCGGACGGCAAGGTATCGGCGTTCCGCCACATCGTCGACACGCGGCAGCAAGGCTGGGCGCTAGGAGCCTGACGATCAGGCCATGGCGCGGGCAAGACGGGTCAGTTTCGCCCGTTTCAGCAGGGGGCGCAGCGCGACCGGGGTGCCGGCCATCGCCTCGGCGCGGGCACGGACACTTTCCAGCGCGGCCCCGGCGCGGACCGGGTCGTGCGACCACATCTCCCACAGGAACCCGTCAGGATCGCGGCGCTGGATGCCTTCGGATGCAAGGACCCCGCGCGGAAAGTCGGCGGCGTTCCAGGTGACGATGGCGTCGGCCCCGGCGGCGATGGCTGTGGCCAGAACGTGGGTGTCGTTGTCGTCCGGCAGGTGCAGCCGCGCCTCGATCCCCGGTGCCGGGGGGATGCAGGCGCCGGGAAAGGCTGCGGTGGCGGCGGCGATGGGGGGGGCGGGCATCGCCTTGCGCTGCGCGGCCCGCACCCATTCGCCCAGGATGCGGTCGGACCACAGCGGGCGGAACAGGCCCGCCGCCGCCACCGACAGCAGGCAGTCGCACAGGACCGGCGGCACCAGCACGCAGGTGTCCAGAACCGCCTTCACCCGTCCAGCCGGAAGAACAGCGCCTTGAGATAGCCCGTCTCGGCCAGCTGCGGCAGCACGGGATGGTCCGGTCCCGCCGCCCCGGTGTGGATCAGCTGCCCCCTCCGCCCGCCGCGCCCGATGCCGCGCGCACTGGCGTTGCGGAACGCCGTCAGGTCGGCGGCATGCGAACAGGAACACAGCACCAGATACCCGCCCGGTGCCACCAGGGGCGCTGCCAGACGCGCGACCCGTTCATAGGCGCGCAGGCCCGCCTCGAGCGCCGGTTTTGCCGGGGCAAAGGCGGGCGGGTCGCAGATCACCACGTCGAACCGCGCGCCCTCGGTCCCCAGCCGCTCCATCACCGCGAAGGCATCACCCTGCTGCGTCGCGAACCGCGCGGAATGGCCCGAGCGTGCCGCGCCCTGCTGCGCCAGATCCAGCGCCGGGGCCGAGCCATCGACCGACAGGGCCTGCGCAGCGCCCCCGGCAAGGCAGGCCAGCGCAAAGCCGCCCACATGCGAAAAGACGTCCAGCACGCGCGCGCCCCGCGACAGACGGGCGGCAAAGGCATGGTTCGGGCGCTGGTCATAGTAGAGGCCGGTCTTCTGCCCACCCGTCACGTCGGCCAGATAGGTGGCGCCGTTCATCGGCACCGGCACCGGACCGCCGACCTGCCCCACCAGCACTCCTCCGGCGTCGTCCAGCCCTTCCAGCGCCCGCACCCGGCTGCCGGCGTTCTTGATCACGCAGGTCACGCCGGTGACGTCCACCAGGGCCGCCGTCAGATCCGCCAGATGCGCCTCGGCCCAGGCGGCATTCGGCTGGATCACCGCCACGTCGCCGAAGCGGTCGATGACCACGCCGGGCAGGGCGTCAGCCTCGGCATGGACCAGCCGGTAGAAGGGCGCGTCGAACAGACACGCGCGCAAGGCCAGGGCGCGCGCCAGCCGCCCTGCCAGCCAGTCGCGCCCGATGACCGCGCCCGGATCGGCATCCAGCATCCGCGCGATGATCTTCGAACCCGGATTGACGGTGACCAGGCCCAGGGGGCGGCGCTCGGCATCTTCCAGCACGGCCAGTGCGCCGGGGGCCAGCCCTTGGGTGCGCCGGTCGGTCACCAGCTCGTCCGCATAGACCCAGGGGAATCCATGGCGGATCGCCCGCGCCTCGGCCTTGGGGCGCAGGCGGACGACCGCACGGTCGGCGACGGGTTCGGCGGGGTCATCGGCAGGGCTGGTCATCGGCCCCGCAATAGCGGCTTTGGTCCAGCCGCGAAAGGCCCGCCCGTCAGAGCGAGGATTGCACCGACTGCACCATGTCGCTGGTCGACAGGGTTCCGGGCATCCGGGCCGCGCGACCGACGCCGGGCGATCCCGACGCGCCGTCGTCCAGCGTGGCGGGGCCCATGGGCGAACAGGCCGCCATGGCGGCGACCAGGGCAAGGCCAAGCGCGGGTTTCCACAGGGTCATCGTCGTCCTCCGGCATTGGGCGGGACGGCACATTGGAGGTGCGGTCCTGCGCTGCATATGACCACAGACTGGCAACGATTTGTGGCCAAAATGCGCGCGGCCCCTGCAAAACCTGTGGCCGTGTCGCAACAGAAACGCGCCGGTGCGCGGCTCCTTGCCGACAGCGGCACCAGAACGACGGTCCGGTTCATGCCGCCGCCCCCTGCCCCAGAGGCGGAGCCGACCGTGGCCCCGACGCGAAAACCGGCCGCACCCTGGCCGCCGCGATCACAATTGCCGCGCCAAAGGCAGCCCGGCCTTGCCGCATTTAGCGCTAACGGGCTATGATCCGTCATGGCCCACCCCAACCGGAAGGCGCGCCCATGACCCTGCACCCCACCATCGCCCGCGTGACCGACCGCATCCGCACCCGGTCGCAGGGCACGCGCGGCACGTATCTGGACCGGATGGCGCGGGCGGCGGCGGCGGGCCCCGCGCGGGCGCACCTGAGTTGCGGCAACCAGGCCCATGCCTATGCCGCCATGGGGCCCGACAAGGCCGACCTTGCAGCGGCGCGCGGGCCGAACATCGGCATCGTGACCGCGTTCAACGACATGCTGTCGGCGCACCAGCCCTATGAGGATTTCCCCAAGCTGATTCGCGCCGCCGCGCGCCGGGTGGGTGCCACGGCGCAGGTCGCGGGCGGGGTTCCGGCGATGTGCGACGGCGTCACGCAAGGCCAGCCGGGCATGGAGATGTCGCTGTTCTCGCGCGATGTCATCGCCCTGGCCGCCGGCGTCGCGATGAGCCACAACGCCTTTGACGCCAGCCTGTACCTCGGCGTCTGCGACAAGATCGTGCCGGGGCTGATCATGGCGGCGGCGACCTTCGGCCATGTCCCGGCCATCTTCGTGCCCGCAGGCCCGATGACCAGCGGCATCCCGAACGACGAGAAATCGCGGGTCAGGAACGCCTATGCCGAGGGCAAGGCGACGCGCGACGAACTGATGGCGGCCGAGATGGCATCCTACCACGGCCCCGGCACATGCACCTTCTATGGCACCGCGAACACCAACCAGATGCTGATGGAGTTCATGGGCCTGCACCTGCCCGGCGCGTCCTTTGTCAACCCCGGCACGCCGCTGCGCGAGGCGCTGACCACTGCGGCGGTGGAGCGCGCCGCCGCCATCACGCAACTGGGCAACGACTATCGCCCGGCGGGCGAGATCCTGGACGAGCGCGCCTTTGTCAACGGGCTGGTCGGGCTGATGGCGACCGGCGGGTCGACCAACCTGGTCCTGCACCTGCCCGCGATGGCGCGGGCGGCGGGGGTGCTGCTGGACCTGTCGGATTTCGACGACATCAGCCAGTGCGTGCCCTTGATGGCCAAGGTCTATCCCAACGGTCTGGCCGACGTGAACCATTTCCACGCGGCGGGTGGTCTGCAGTTCCTGATCGGGCAATTGCTGGACGCAGGCCTTCTGCACCCCGACGCCAAGACGGTGGCGGGGGACGGGCTGGCCCATTACCGGCAGGAACCGACGCTGAAGGATGGCAAGCTCGACTGGCGGGACGGCCCGGCGACGACGCTGAACGACAGGATCGTGCGCCCCGCCTCGGATCCGTTCCAGCCGACGGGGGGCTTGCGGCAGCTGGCGGGCAACCTCGGGCGCGGCGTCATCAAGGTGTCGGCGGTCTCGCCCGACCGCCATGTGATCGAGGCCCCCTGCCGCATCTTCCACGATCAGGACAGCGTGAAGCGCGCCTTCAAGGCCGGCGAATTCACGTCCGACACCATCGTCGTCGTCCGCTTCCAGGGGCCGCAGGCGAACGGGATGCCCGAACTGCATTCGCTGACGCCGACGCTGTCGGTCCTGCAGGACCGGGGGTTGCGCGTGGCACTGGTGACCGACGGACGGATGTCGGGGGCCAGCGGCAAGGTGCCGGCGGCCATCCACGTCTCGCCCGAGGCGGCCTGCGGCGGGCCGCTGGCGCGGCTGCGCGACGGCGATGTGGTGCGCTTGGACGCGCCCGCCGGAACGCTGACCTGCCTCGCCCCCGATTTCGCCACGCGCGAGCCTGTCGTCGCCGACCTGACTGCCAACGAATACGGCATCGGGCGCGAGTTGTTCGCCGCCTTCCGCCGCAACGTCGGCGCGTCCGACGTGGGCGCGGCGGTGGTGGTCTGAACCTGCGGGCGGGATCGCCCGCCGAACCCTTCGCCTCCGGCGGGGATATTTTAACAAAGTCGAAAGGGTATCGGGGTTAGCCAGAGGTGCGGTACAGGCGGGGACGCCGATGACCGCCAAAGTCGAAAGCGCCCGGCCTCCCCCGCGACAGCGGCCCGAGGTCGGGCGTGATCGTCCTTCCCCCTGCCATTCGACTTTGCCCCAAATATCCCCGCCGGAGGCTCCGACAGTCCAGCCCGCGCGCCGGGTGCAGATGGAGACCGCCGATGACCCCCGCCGAACAATCCGCCGCCGCCGCCGCGATCTGCCGCCTTGCCCCGGTCGTGCCGGTGCTGGTGATCGAGGACGCGAAAAGCGCGAAGTTTCTTGCAGAAGCCCTTGTTCTGGGTGGACTTCCCGCACTGGAAGTCACCCTGCGCACGCCCGCCGCGCTGGACGCGATCCGGGCGATGGCCGAGGTGCCGGGGGGCGCGGTCGGGGCGGGCACGCTGCTGACGCCCGCCGACGTCAAGGCGGCCAAGGCGGCGGGCGCGACCTTCGGCGTGTCGCCGGGGGCGACCGAGCGGTTGCTGGATGCCTGCGCCGAACACGACCTGCCGCTGTTGCCGGGGGCGGCCACCGCGTCCGAGATCATGGCGCTGCTGGAGCGGGGCTATACCGTGCAGAAGTTCTTTCCGGCGGAACAGGCGGGGGGGGCGGCCTACCTCAAGTCCATCGGGTCGCCCATCCCGCAGGTGAAGTTCTGCCCCACGGGCGGCATCGGGCTGAAGAACGCCCGCGACTACCTGGGGCTGCCGAACATCCTGTGCGTCGGCGGGTCCTGGGTCGCGCCCAAGGATGCCGTCGCGCGCGGCGACTGGGCGGCGATCACGGCGCTGGCGGCAGAGGCGGCGGGGTTGCGCGCGTAGGGTGGGCCATCTGCCCACCATCGCGCAACGGTGGGCAGATTGCCCACCCTACCCGCCGACCCGCGCCGCCCGTCCCCCGCGCCGCCGGGGTTCCGGCGCGGGAGCGGCCCCTTCGTGCAGGACCTGCGTCATCGGGTGGTCGGGCCACATCGCGCCGTAATGCGCGATCAGCACGGCCAGCGGCGGGCCGACATCCTCGCCGTTCTTCAGGCTCATCGCCCAGTCCATGAACACCGACCGGCATTCCGCCGCCGTGATCCCCTCGATGGCGTAGCTCTCGCGCACCAGTCCCTTCGGATCGGCCTCGTCCCGCGTCATCCCTGCCCCTCTTCCTGCGGCATCTGCCGTCCGATCACCCCGGCTGCCGCCGCCGTCAGCGCGGCCAGCCGCCCGGCCATGCTAGCCGCATCCGCGCTGTCCGTCTCGCGCAACAGGAAGGTCCGCGCACCTTCGCCCAGGGTTGCGGCGTCGGGGACGCGACCGCCCAGGGCGCGCGTCCCGGCCTGCAGCCGCCAGCAGAACCGGTAGGCGTCCTGCAGGACCGCCTGATCGGCCCTGGCGAGATACCCGGCTTTCAGCCCCGCCGCGAGTTGCGATTCGACCGCTCGCGCCGGGTCGCCCGCCCGCAGCGCACAGGTCTGGGCCATCAGTTCGATGTCCATCAGCCGCCCCGGCCCGTTCTTGGCATCCCACTCTCCATCTGGCGGTTTCGCCGCCGCCAGTCGCGCCCGCATCGCGGCGACGTCGGCCAGCACGCCCGCGCCCTGCCCCTTGTCGGCGATGACGGCGCGGCGGATCGTCTCGACCTCGTCGCAGAGGCCCGCATCGCCCGCCAGGCCCCGTGCGCGGGTCAAGGCCAGGTGTTCCCAGGTCCAGGCCTCGGTCCGCTGATAGGCGTCGAAGGCGGCCAGCGACACCGCGACCGGCCCCTGCCGCCCCGAGGGGCGCAGCCGCATGTCCACCTCGTAGAGCCGCCCCTCGGCCATGGCGGCGGTCAGGGCGGTGACCATGGCCTGCGTCAGCCGCGCGAAATAGGCGCGGGTGGCCAGGGGGCGGGGGCCGTCCGACATCTCGGCCCCGCCCGCGTCGTAGATCACGATCAGGTCCAGGTCCGACCCGGCGTTCAGCCGCCCCGCCCCGAGCGACCCCATCCCCAGCACCATCGCGCCCCTGCCCGGTGCCGCCCCGTGTTTCGCCGCGAACTCGGCCCCGACCACGGGCCACAGCGCCAGGATCACGGCGCGGGCCAGGTCGGCATAGCACTTGCCCGCCTCGAAGGCGTCGATCAGGCCGCGCAGGTGGTGGACGCCGACGCGGAAGTGCCATTCCTTCATCCGGCGGCGCAGCGCGACCAGCCGCGCCTCATAATCCGCCGCCCCGGCCATCGCCGCCCCGAATTCGACGGCAAGGTCGGCGACGCCGGGCCAGGGGGCAAAGAACGCGCCGCCGATCACGGCATCGAGCACCCCTGCGTTGCGCGACAGGTACTGCGCCAGGGCCGGCGAGGTGGCGATGATGTCGACGATCAGATCGACCAGGGCGGGGTTGGCCTGGAACAGCGAAAACACCTGAACACCGGCGGGCAAGCCCTTGAGAAAGCCGTCAAAGGCGTGCAGCGCCTCGGTCGGGTTGGCGGCCCGGTCAAGGCGCGCCAGGATCTCGGGTCGCAGGCGGCGGAACAGGGCCGTCGCGCGTTCGCTGCGCAGCGCAGGATAGGCGTTCCAGCCTTCGACCAGGGCCCGTGCCTCGGGCGACAGGGCAGGTCCGTCCGGCGTGGCCTGGGGCGCGAAGAAGCCTTCGGTCAGGCCATCGACGCGGCGCAGGCGGTCCAGCAGGCCGTCGCGGAAGGTCTGCGTGTCGGCGATGCCGGACAGCCGCGCGATGCGGTCCACGCCCTCGGGCGTGGCGGGCAGGTCGTGGGTGCGCGCGTCGTGCACCATCTGCAGCCGGTGTTCGACCTCGCGGTGCGCGCGGTAGTGGTCGGTCAGTTCGCGCGCGACCGTGTCGGGCAGCCAGCCGCGCGCGGCAAGCGCCCTCAGCCCCCCCACCGTGGTGCGGTCGCGCAGGTGCGGGTCGCGGCCCCCGGCGATCAGCTGCCGCGTCTGGGTGAAGAACTCGATCTCGCGGATGCCGCCCGCGCCCAGTTTCATGTTGTGCCCCTCGACCGTCAGGGCCCTGTGCAGGTGGCGGTGTTCGCGGATGCGCAGGCGCATGTCGTGGGCATCCTGGATCGCGGCAAAGTCCAGGTGCTTGCGCCAGACAAAGGGGGTCAGCGCCCGCAGGAACCGCTGCCCCGCCGCGATGTCGCCCGCGCAGGGCCGCGCCTTGATGTAGGCCGCGCGTTCCCAGGTGCGGCCGTGGCTTTCGTAATAGCTTTCGGCGGCCGCCATCGACAGGCAGACCGGGGTGACCGATGCATCGGGGCGCAGGCGCAGGTCGGTGCGGAAGACGTACCCTTCGGCGGTCATGTCGGACAGCATCGCCGTCAGCTTGCGCGTGACGCGGACGAAGGTTGCGCGCGCCTCGTCCGTGGCCCCGGGATAGCGGGCGTCGTCGTACAGGCAGATCAGGTCGATGTCCGAGGAATAGTTCAGTTCGCCCGCCCCCATCTTGCCCATGGCCAGCACCACCATGCCCGCCGCCGTGGCGGCGTCGTCGGCGGTCTGGCCCGGCAGGCGGCCCCGGCGGATCTCGGCGGCGACCAGCGTTTTCAGGCCCAGATCGACCGCACGGTCGGCCAGGGCCGTCAGCGCGCCCGTGACCGCTTCCAACGGCCAGACGCCGCCCAGGTCGGCCAGCGCGGACAGCAGCGCGACCCTGCGCTTGGCCTGGCGCAGGGCGCCCGCCAGTTGGTCGGGCGACACCGCGTCGAGCGCCGCAAGCACTGCGGCAAGGGCGGTTTCGGGCGACAGGATCAGCGCGACGCGCAGCCAGTCGCCCTCACGCGACATCAGGGCGCGCAGGAAGGGGCTGGACCCGGCGGTGCCCGCGATCAGGGGGCCAAGGTCGGGGCCAAGGTCGGCAAAGCTGCGCAGGGCATCTGCCGCCGCGCCGGGATCGACGGCGATGGGGTGGCGGGTCAGGCGGGCGGCGAAAGCGGACATGGGGGGCAGAGTGGCCCGCGCCAGTGCCGGGGGTCAACCGCCGTCGCGGACCGCTTCTGTGTCAGCCGCGCCATCCGTACCGCGCTGGTGATTTTCACGGCCAGTTGACGTGACCACGCCAACCGAACGGTGGACCTGTTGGGGATAACGTCCATCCGGCGCATTCGTGTCATCTGGCGGGCGATCCTTGTGGCCCTGCTGCTGGCGCTCGTGCTGGCCCCGGCAGGGGTCGGCCCCAACCCGGCAATGGCGGACCAGGGACAGGCGCCTTGCCCCGACGACTGCTGCATCGCGGGGCAGATGCCCTGCTGTGCGGTCTGTGTGCCGATGGTCCTGCCGGGGGCCGGACCGGCCTGGACATCGAACCTGACGTCCGTCGACCGCTTTCCTGCCTCCGTTTCTGCGTCGGGCCTCTCGCCCCAGCCCGGCACGCCGCCACCGCGTGCGGTTGTCTTGTGAACGAGCCAACCCTCAGAAACGGAGAAAACCGATGAAGGCGAAACGACTTGCTACCGCGATTGCCCTTCTGCTGCTGGGCGGTGGTGCGGCTTGGGCTGCGGATTGCTGCATCGACGCGATCTGCTGCGAAGAAGCGGCCCCCTGCTGCCCGTGACCGGGGAGGACGACGCCTTGCCGGGCCCCATGGGCGCGGCAAGGTTCTGCCGAGTTTCCGGCGATGTGAAATTCTTTAACATGCCCTCTTGAAGCAAGGCCGCGCAGGGGGCATCTTGCCCGATGTGAAGCCCGTAAACATCAACCTGGAGACCCCGATGAACACTGCCTACTCCCCCTCTGCCCCGTCCGGCGGGTTCGCCGGGTGGCTGCGCCGCGCCGAAGGCTGGCTCGACGACCGCGGCAGGCCCGCCTGGATCGTGGCCACCATTGCCGGTTTCGTCGTCTTCTGGCCCGTCGGCCTTGCCCTTCTGGCCTACATGATCTGGAGCAAACGCATGTTCAGCCGTTCCTGCCGTGGCAGCCGCCACGCCCACCACGACCGCAACCGCGAAACCTTCCGCGACATGGCGCGCGCCTTTCGCCCCTCGGGCAACGCGGCGTTCGACGCCTACAAGGCCGACACGATCCGCCGCCTGACCGACGAACAGGAGGCGTTCGAAGCCTTCCTGCAGCGCCTGCGCGATGCCAAGGACAAGCAGGAGTTCGACAGCTTCATGGAGGACCGTGCCCGCGCCGCGCAGGTCGCCCCCGCGCCGTCGGACGAACCCCGCGACGACCCCCGCGCGGCGGGCTACTGATCGTCCCTTGTCAGCGCCTTGGGCCGTCCCCAGATGGGGGCGGTCCGCATCACGATGGAACCGCCGATGATCCACGCCCTGCCCGACCCCGTCCGCCATGCCGCATTCTATGACGGCGTCCCGGTCCGGCGCGTCTGGGCCTGGGTCATCGATGCCGTCATCACGGGGCTGGTCGCGGTGATGATCCTGCCGTTCACGGCCTTCGTGGCCCTGTTCGTCTTTCCGCTGCTGTTCGGCGCGGTCAACCTGGCCTACCGCAGCGCCACGCTGGCCAGCCTTTCCGCCACGCCGGGGATGTGGGTTCTGGGGATCGAGTTCCGGCAGGGCGACGGCAGCCGGTTCGACGCGCCCACGGCGGTGCTGCACACCCTGGGCACGATGTTCACCTGGACCACGATCCTGCCCCAGGTCGCCTCGGTCGCACTGATGGCGATGTCGGCGCGGGGTCAGGGGCTGACCGACATGGTCCTGGGCACGGTGGCGATCCGCCGTCCGGGGGCTGTCTGACCAGACCAATTCCCGGCTTGGCGTGACGCTGCTGTCTTGCTAACGTCATGTCCGACAGCCCGGACCCCAGATGCGCCATACCCTTCCCCTTGCGCCGCAGTTCTATGTGACGGCCCCGCAGCCCTGCCCCTATCTGGAGGGCCGGATGGAGCGCAAGCTGTTCACCGCCCTGCAGGGCGAACATGCGCAGAAACTGAACGACACGCTGTCCAAGCAAGGGTTTCGCCGCAGCCAGAACGTGCTGTACCGGCCATCCTGTGCCGAATGTTCCGCCTGCCTGTCGGCCCGCATCCGGGTGGCCGATTTCGTGCCGACGCGGACACAAGGGCGCACCATGCGGAAGAACCGCGACCTGCGGCGCAACGCGACCAGCCCCTGGGCCACCGAAGACCAGTTCGCCCTGTTCCGCCGCTATCTGGACGACCGCCATGCGCAGGGCGGGATGGCTGACATGGACATCTTCGAGTTTGCCGCGATGATCGAGGAAACCCCGATCCGCAGCCGGGTGATCGAATATACAAGGCCGGCCGGGCCGGGGCAGGACAGCCGCCCCTTGTCTGCCGTCTGCCTGACCGACGTGTTCGACGATGGCCTCAGCATGGTCTACTCGTTCTACGACCCCGGCATGACGCCCCGGTCCCTGGGCACCTACCTGATCCTCGACCATATCGACATCGCGCGCGAGGCCGGGTTGTCCTATGTCTATCTCGGCTACTGGGTGCCCGGCAGCCGCAAGATGGGGTACAAGGCGGGGTTCTCGGCGCTGGAGATCTACAAGGGCGGGCGCTGGCAGGACATCGGCGATCCGGGGACGCACCGGACCGAACTGCACCCCCTGTCGGTCGATCCGATCGCCGAACAGGTCGCCCGCATCAACCTGCCCGACGGGCGCGCGGGGCGCGATGCCGGGGGCGGGCCGCCACCGCCTGACCCCGGTCGGCTGACCAGTTGAGTCAGGCCGTCACCACGCTGGCCCTGCTGGTGCCGGACTACGATGCAGGCATCGCGTTCTTCGTGGGCGGGCTGGGGTTCGCGCTGCTGGAGGACATCGACCAGGGTCGCAAGCGCTGGGTCCGCGTCGCCCCGGCGGGCGGGGGTGTCGCCCTGCTGCTGGCCCGCGCCGAAGGGCCGGTGCAGACCGCCGCCATCGGAAACCAGGCCGGGGGCCGCGTGTTCCTGTTCCTCGAGACCGACGATTTCGACCGGGACGCCGCGCGGATCACGGCGGCGGGCGGCACGTTCGAGGAAGCGCCCCGCGACGAACCCTATGGCCGCGTGGCGGTCTGGCGCGATCCGTTCGGCAACCGGTGGGATCTCTTGCAGCGGCGCTGAGGGTCAGGCGATGTCGTCCAGCGGCACCGAAAGCGCCGCGGCAATCGCCTTGAGCGTATCCACCGAGCCGCGTTTCTTGCCTGTCTCGATGTCGTGCAGCTGAACCCGGTGCACGCCCGCCATGCGCGCGGTTTCGGCCTGGGTCAGCCCCCGCCATTCGCGGAACACGCGGACGGCGTTCTCCCCCTCGATCAGCCGGACCATGAAGGCATGGGGCAGCCCCTCGCCCCCTTCCGCGACGGCGCGGTCATAGGCCTGCAGGTCCGCGAGGTCTTCGGCGGCCTCCACCAGACGGTCGTATTCGTCGCGGCTGATCACGACGGTTTCGCTCATGACATGTCTCCCGCTCAGTCGTAGATGCCGCCACGCGGCCCGATTTCCAGGACATCCAGAACCACACCGTCCTCCATGATCACACGCCAGTCCCCGACGCGCAGCCGGATGCCCGAGCGGCCAAGCAAGGCCTTCACCTTGTTCGCCTGCGACGCAGGATCGGCGGCGTAGCCCTCGATCTTTCCGACTATTCGCAGCGCCATGTTCCCAGGCATCCGCCGGAGTGCCTTTCTTGCAGCAGGCCTGTAGGTGATCGGCTTCATACGTTAGGTAACCCACGGCTAACAGTTAGTCAAGGGCTAACGAAAAGGGGCGCACCCTGCGGTGCGGCCCCCATGCCGTCAGTCCCTCATCACCCGCGCGGGCGGTTGCGGATCATGAAGGTGTCGAAGGTGTACTCGGCCACCTGGTTCCACAGGTTCGCCTCGTTGCGGTACGCCGTCTGGCTTTCCCAGATCGACTTGAAGTCCGCGTTCTCGGCCGCGATGGTGGCGTAGAGCTTGTTGGCCTCTTCGAAGGCCTTGGCCATCACGTCATCCGGGTAGGGGCGCAGCTGTGCCCCTCCGGCGATCAGGTTGCGCAGCGCACCCGGATTGCGGAAGTCGTACTTGGCCAGCATCGTGGCATTGGCCTGCGCCGCCGCCGCCTGCACGATGGACTTGTAGTTGGCGGGCAGTTCGTCCCACTTCGCCTTGTTGATGAGGAAGTGCAGCATGGCACCCCCTTCCCAGAAACCGGGATAGTAGTAGTAGGGTGCGACCTTGTTCAGGCCCAGCTTCTCGTCGTCATAGGGGCCGACCCATTCCGCCGCGTCGATCGTGCCGCGTTCCAGCGAGGGATAGATCTCGCCGCCCGGAATCTGCTGCGGCACGACGCCAAGCGCCTCCATCACCTTGCCGCCCATGCCGCCGATGCGCATCTTGACGCCCTGCATGTCGGCCAGGCTGTTGATTTCCTTGCGCCACCAGCCGCCCATCTGGGCCCCGGTGTTGCCGCCGGGGAAACCGTGCAGACCGACCGAGTTGTAGAACCCGTTCATCATGTCGATGCCGCCGCCGTCATAGTTCCAGGCGTTGAGGCCGCGCACGTTCAGGCCGAACGGCACGGCAGTGCCAAGCGCGAAGGTCGCGTTCTTGCCCCAGTAGTAGTAGCTCGCGGTATGCGTCATCTCGACCGTCCCCGAGGCCACGGCATCGGACGCCTCGGGCATCGGCACGATCTCCCCGGCGGGGAAGGCCTGGATCTGGAACGCGCCGTCGGTCATCGCCGAGACGTACTTGCCGAAATCCTCGGCCGCGCCATAGATCGTGTCCAGCGCCTTGGGAAAGCCGGACGTCAGGCGCCAGCTGACCGTCGGGTTGGATTGCGCGATGGCGGGTGCCGCAAGCGACGCGGCGGCGGTGCCGACGGCGGCGGTCGTCAGGAAGTTGCGTCTCTTCATGGGGTCTCCTCCCGTTTCTGGTTGCGTATCAGGGGTTCGGCGGCGGCGGGGCCGGGCCGAGGTCGAGGTCAAGCGCCGGGGCATCGAGCCCCGGCAGCTGCAGGGCGTCCAGCGCGCTGTCCACGGCGGCATCATCCAAGAGCACCGGTTCGAAGATGAAGCTGTCGACGATGGCGGGGAAGGTGATGATCAGCGCCACGAGGATCAGTTGCAGGAAGATGAACGGGATCGCGCCGAGATAGATGTCGCGGCTTTTCACCTCGGGCGGGGCGATGCCGCGCAGGTAGAACAGGGCAAAGCCGAAGGGCGGGTGCATGAAGGCGGTCTGCATGTTCACGCAGATCAGCACGCCCAGCCACACGAGATCGATGTCCAGCGCCAGTGCCGTCGGGATCAGCAGCGGGATGATGATGAACACGATCTCGAAGAAATCGAGGAAGAACGCGATGAAGAAGATGAACACGTTGACAAAGATCAGGAAGCCCAGCCGCCCGCCGGGGATCCCCTCCAGCAGATGCTCGATCCAGCGGCCGCCGTTCACGCCCTGGAAGACCAGGCTGAACACCGTGGCCCCGACCAGGATGAAGATGACCATGGCGGTGATCCGCATCGTGCCGTCCGAGGCCTGCCAGACCATCGTCCAGCTGAACCGCCCATGCGCCAGCGCCAGCAGGACCGAGCCCACCGACCCCATCGCCCCGGCTTCGGTCGGCGTGGCCAGGCCCATGAAGATGGTGCCGAGCACGAGGAAGATCAGCACCAGCGACGGCACCATGCCCCAGGCCAGTTTCGACGCCAGTGCGGCACCCGACAGGGTGCGCGCCTCGGGCGGCAGGGCGGGCACCTTGTGCGGCTGGAAGATCGAGACGAGCAGGATGAACCCCGCGAACAGCAGCACCTGCAGCACCGACGGACCGAAGGCCCCGATGTACATGTCGCCCACCGGCACGCCCAGCTGGAACGCCAGCACGATCAGCACCAGCGACGGCGGGATCACCTGCGTGATGGTGCCCGAGGCGGCGATGACCCCGGTGCCGATCTTCATGTCATAGCCGTATTTCAGCATGATCGGGATACTGATCATGCCGATGGCGATGACCGATGCCGCCACCGTGCCGGTGATCGCCCCCAGGATCGCGCCGACGAAGATGACCGCATAGGCCAGCCCGCCAGGAAGCGAGCCGAACAATTGGCCGAACCCTTCCATCAGGTCCTCGGCCAGGCCGGATCGTTCGAGCACCACCCCCATGAAGGTGAAGAACGGGATCGCCAGCAGCAGGTCGTTCGACATGATGCCGAAGACGCGGGCAGGCAGTGCTTGCAGGAAGGCGACCCCGAAATAGCCGACCTCGATGGCGATGAACCCGAAGAACAGCCCCAGTGCCGCCAGCGAGAACGCCACGGGAAAGCCCACCAGCAGAAACAGGATCAGCCCGCCAAACATGGCCGGAGCCAGGTATCCGTATTCCAGCATCAGGCCGTCCTTCCGGTCATTGCACGGGCTTTTCGTAGGCCGGATCGTATTCGATCACGCCGCGCAGGGCCGCGACCCGGCGGATCAGTTCGGCCACGCCCTGCAGCGTCAGCAGCAGGAACCCCAGCGGAAGGATCCACTTGACCGGCCAGACCGGCAACCCGCCCGCATTGGCCGAAATCTCGCCCTCGCGCATGCTGGTGATGGCCCAGGGAATGCTCATGTCCAGCATCAGAAGGCAGACCGGAAAGAAGAACGCCACAAACCCGAAGACATCGACCCACAGCTTGGCGCGGGCCGACATGCCGCCGTAGAACAGGTCGACGCGGACATGCTCGTTCAGTTTCAGCACATGCGCCGTGCCAAGCAGGAAGATGCCCGCGAACATCTGCCACTGGATTTCGAGGAAGGCGTTGGACGACAGGTCGAACGCATAGCGCGACATCGCGTTCAGGGCGCTGATCGCGCAGCTGATCGCGACCAGAAGGGCCGCGATGATCCCGAAAAACCGGGTCAGCCGGTCGATGCCGGTGGCCAGCGCCAGCAAGCCTTGCAAAGGTTTCCTCCCATGGCACAGTCGTCTTGATTGCGACCGCTTGGCGCAGTGTTGCGACAGTCTGCGCGTCAATACAACCCCGGCGCGCCTTGTCGCTGCGGAAACCGGCCTTGTGCCGAAGCCGCCGGGCTTGACCGCGACGGGTGCTGTGCCGCATTGCGCGGCATGCGCCTAATCCGGTTGCAGGCGTGACGGAAGGGTCGGCATTCCACACCGAAATTTGTCCAATGACACCCAGGAGGATACGATGTTCAGCTATGTCTGCCTTGGTACCAACGACATCGACCGCGCCCGCGCGTTCTGGGACGCGGCCATGGCCCCCTTGGGCAGCCTGCGTGTCGCGGGCTATGACGATGCGGCGTCGTCCGCCTGGGGCAGCGCCGAGCCGGGCGTTCACTTGTGGGTGACCGGACCCTTCGACGGCCAGGCGGCGCAGCCCGGAAACGGGACGATGATCTCGTTCGCCGCCCGCGACCGGGCCGCCGTCGATGCCTTTCATGCCGCAGGCCTGGCACATGGCGGCAGCGACGAGGGCGCGCCGGGACTGCGCCCGCACTACGGGCCGGGGTTCTACGCGGCCTACTTGCGCGACCCCGATGGCAACAAGCTGAACGCGGTCGCCTACGAGACAGCGGACAACCAGGGCGAGAACTGCTAGGCTCTGCCATGGCAGACCGGCAACGGCACCGGGGGGGGGCGACAGGCTGACGCGCCCCCTGCCCCGGTGGTCCGCTGTCGCAGGACTGTCATGCAAACCCGGTCTGGTGGCCCCGCCATCGCGTGCGGCCACGTTCGCCTCGCGATTCGGCCAGACCCCAGTGCATGGAGCCAGGCATGAACGACCTTTCCCAGAACTACGCCCAGGACTACGCCGACGACTACCGCGCGGCCCCCGGATACGAACACGGCGACGAGCGCCCGTCGAACACCTCGGCCAACCCCACCTTCTATGACATCCTCGACCAGGCCCGCGCCTCGCGCCGCGCCTTCCTGGCCGGTGGCCTTGCCGCCGCCGTGACCGCAGGGGCCGTGACCGTCGGCCTGTCGCCGCGCGCCGCCCTGGCGCAGACCACCTCGCTGCTGGGCTTCGCGCCCGTGCCGCTGTCCAAGGACGATACCGTCGTGGTCCCCGCCGGCTACAAGGTGCAGGTGCTGGCCCCCTGGGGCACCCCGATGATGGAGGGCGCGCCCGCCTATGCGCCCGGTGCCTTTACCGGCGCGGGCCAGGCGATGCAGGTCGGCAGCCACCACGACGGGATGCATTTCTTCCCGATCAACGGGTCGTCCACAGATGGCCTGCTGGTGATGAACCACGAATACATCGAGCCCCGTTTCATGCACGCCGAGAAGTGGAAGGGTCAGGCGCTGGACGGCGACACCGTGGTGATGAACGCCGAGGGCAAGCGCGACGATGACGAGGTGCTGGCCGAGATCAACGCCCATGGCGTGTCCGTGGTGCGCGTGACCAAGGGTGCCGACGGCTGGACCGTCACGATGGACCCCCACAACCGCCGCATCACCGGCCTGACCGAGATGATGCTGTCGGGTCCGGTCAAGGGCTCGGCCCACGTGATCACCAAGTTCTCGCCCGACGGCACCCGCACCCGAGGGACGCTGAACAACTGCGCCCACGGTGTGACGCCCTGGGACACCTACATGACCGCCGAAGAGAACTGGGCGGGCTATTTCGTCAACAAGACCGAGGACCAGCCGCGCGAGCACAAGCGTTTCGGCGTGTCGGACGAGGCCTCGCGCTACAACTGGGAACTGGCGGCGGGTGGGGCGGACGAATATGTCCGCTTCGACGCCACCGCGACCGGGGCGGACGCGGCGGCGGACTATCGCAACGAACCGAACACGTTTGGCTACATGGTCGAGATCGACCCTTTCGATCCCGCCTCGGTGCCGGTGAAGCGCACCGCCCTTGGCCGGTTCGCGCATGAGGGCGTGGTCTTTGCCAAGCCCGAGGTCGGCAAGCCGGTGGTCTGCTATTCGGGCGACGATTCGCGCTTCGAGTACATCTACAAGTTTGTCTCGTCCGCCCCCTACGCCGAAGGCACGCGCGGCGAAATCCTTGACGAAGGTACGCTTTACGTCGCCAAGTTCAACGCGGATGGCAGCGGCGAATGGCTGGCCCTGGCCCCCGGCCAGAACGGCCTGACCCCCGAGAACGGCTTTGCCGACCTGGCCGACATCCTGGTCAACACCCGGTCCGCCGCCGACCAGGCCGGTGCCACCAAGATGGACCGCCCGGAATGGGGCACGGTCGATCCTGCGACGGGCGAGGTCTACTTCACCCTGACCAACAACAACCGCCGCACGCTGCTGCAGGTGGATACCGTCAACCCCCGCGCCGAAAACAACTTCGGCTCGATCGTGCGCTGGAAAGAGGCGGGCGCGGATTTTGCCGCGACTGCGTTCAACTGGGAACTGTTCGTGCTGGCAGGGACCAAGGTGCAGTCCAAAACCATCGCGGGCGAGGCGCTAAGCGACGACAACATGTTTGCCTGCCCCGACGGCATCTGGTGCGACCAGAACAGCCGACTGTGGATCCAGACCGACATGGGCGACATCGCCCCCGACCAGTCGGGTCCGCTGGCCCCCTTCGGCATGAACCAGATGCTGGCGGCCGACCCCCGCACCGGCGAGATCCGGCGCTTCCTGACCGGACCCTGGGGGCAGGAGATCACCGGCGTCATCACGACCCCCGACGGCACCACGATGTTCGTCAACGTGCAGCATCCCGGCGGCCACGCCAGCGACGAGATGTTCGCCAAGGGCGACTTCGGTTCGGGCTTCCCCGACTACAACGGCACCCCGCCCCGGTCGGCCACCCTGGTGATCAGCCGCGACGACGGCGGCGTGATCGGGGCCTGACGGCCCCTGCAGAATGCCCCCGCCCGGACCGGTCCGGGCGGGGGCTTTTCCGGTTCAGATCAGGCCCTCGGCTTTCATCGCCGCCTGCACCGCAGGCCGCGCCGCGACCCGCGCGCGGAACGCCAGCAGGTTCGGAAACTTCGACAGATCATGCTGCATCATGGCCGCCCAGTTGGTGATGGTGAAGAGATAGCCGTCCGCCGGGCAGTAGGTCGCCCCCGTCAGCCACTCGCGCCCGTCCGACAGCCGGTCCTCGACCAGCTTCAGGCGGCTGTCGACATGGGCCAGTTGCTTGGCCTTGAATTCATCCGACAAGCCCGGCGCGAACAGCGGCGCATAGGACTTGTGCACCTCGGTCGCGACGAAATTCAGCGCCTCCTGCACCCGCGCACGTTCCAGCGTGCCCGGCGCGGGCAACGCCCCGGGCGTCAGCGCGTCGGTCACATACTGCATGATTGCCACCCCTTCGGTCAGCACCTCGCCCCCGTCGGCCACCAGTACGGGCACCGCGCCGCGCGGGCTGATGTCGGTCAGCGACCGCCCCGAGGCGGTGGTCTTTGCGCGGACATCCGCCCGCTCGATCTCGAAAGGCGCGCCGGTTTCCATCAATGCGATGTGGCTGGCCAGCGAACAGGCCCCGGGGGAATAGTACAGTTTCATGGCAACCTCGGTCATCCGCGCCGCGCGCGGGATGCGCGCGGTCCTGCTTTGCCACGATACCACCCCGAAGGCTGCCGCCAAACCCGCCGCCCCGCACAAGCCCTCTGCATCGGCGCAGGGTCGTTTCCGAAACTTGCCGAGGCCGACCCTCAGGCGCAAGATAATGCCAAAATGTCGCGGCCTGCGGACATTTTCCGCTGCAATCAATTTTCCAAACCCATTGACGCTGCCCGCAGGCCCGCCTAATCTGCGGCCCGCAACGGGGGACAGGTCCATGACCGGGCTTATCATTGTCGTAGGGGACGGGTGCATGGGCCGGTAACGGACGACCATCACGGTTCCCATGCGCCCCCGACTGACCCTCGGGGGCTTTTTGTTGCGATCAGGACAGACTGGACAGGGCGGAGAAGAACGATGGCGATGATGACGGGCGCGCGGATGGTGGTGCAGGCGCTGAAGGACCAGGGCGTCGAGGTGGTCTTCGGCTATCCGGGCGGGGCGGTGCTGCCGATCTATGACGAGCTGTTCCAGCAGAACGACATCCGCCACATCCTGGTGCGCCACGAACAGGGTGCTGTCCACATGGCCGAAGGGTATGCCCGGTCCACCGGCAAGCCCGGCGTCGTGCTGGTGACCTCGGGCCCCGGGGCCACCAATGCCGTGACCGGCATGGTCGATGCCCTGATGGATTCGATCCCGCTGGTCGTGCTGACCGGCCAGGTGCCGACCTTCATGATCGGCACGGATGGTTTCCAGGAGGCCGACACCGTCGGCATCACCCGCCCCTGCACCAAGATGAACTGGCTTGTGAAGGACACCTCGCAACTGCCTGAAACCATTCACAAGGCGTTCCACGTCGCCATGCACGGCCGCCCCGGCCCGGTGCTGATCGACATCCCCAAGGACGTGCAGTTCGCCACCGCCGACTACACCGCGCCCGACACCATGAAACGCTCGCACTACCAGCCCCGCACCAAGGGCGACGAAGCGGCGATCCTGCGGATGGTCGAGATGCTGGAAACCGCCGAGCGCCCGCTGTTCTACACGGGCGGGGGCGTGATCAACTCGGGGCCGAAGGCATCCGCCCTGCTGCGCGAGTTTGTCGAGGCGACCGGGGTGCCGATCACCTCCACCCTGATGGGCCTCGGGGCTTATCCGGCCAGCGGAAAACACTGGATCGGGATGCTGGGGATGCATGGCCTCTATGAGGCGAACCTGGCGATGCACGGCTGCGACCTGATGCTGAACATCGGCGCGCGGTTCGACGACCGGATCACCGGACGGATCAAGGATTTCTCGCCGGGCAGCCGCAAGGTGCACGTCGACATCGATCCGTCGTCGATCAACAAGGTCATCCGCGTGGACGTGGGCATCGTCGGCGACGTGGCCTCGGTGCTGGAGGATGCGCTTGCCCTGTGGAAGGCGCGCGGGCGGCAACTGAACCGCGAGGGGATCGCCCGCTGGTGGGCGCAGATCGAGAAATGGCGGGCGGTGAAGTGCCTGACCTACAAGCCGTCCACCAAGACCATCAAGCCGCAATACGCGCTGGAACGGCTGGAGGCGCTGACGCGCGGCATGGACCGATACGTCACGACCGAAGTCGGCCAGCACCAGATGTGGGCCGCGCAGTACCTGAACTTCGAGGGGCCGAACCGCTGGATGACCTCCGGCGGCCTCGGCACCATGGGCTACGGCCTGCCCGCCAGCATCGGCGTGCAGATCGCCCACCCCGAGGCGCTGGTGATCAACGTGGCGGGCGAGGCCAGTTGGCTGATGAACATGCAGGAAATGGGCACCGCCATGCAGTTCCGCGCCCCGGTCAAGCAGTTCATCCTGAACAACGAACGCCTGGGGATGGTGCGCCAGTGGCAGGAGCTGCTGCACGGCGAGCGGTATTCGTCGTCATGGTCCGAGAGCCTGCCCGATTTCGTGAAGCTGGCCGAGGCCTTCGGCTGCAAGGGGATCAAGTGCAGCGACCCTGCCGATCTGGACGAGGCGATCAAGGAGATGCTGGCCTACGACGGCCCGGTGATCTTCGACTGTCTGGTGGAAAAGCACGAGAACTGCTTCCCCATGATCCCGTCAGGCAAGCCGCACAACGAGATGCTGCTGGGGGATGCGGACACGCAGGGGGTGATCGGGGCGAAGGGGGCGGTGCTGGTGTGAAGACTAACTTTTCCGCCAGTACAGTCCAAAGCCAAAGAAACCCACAAGCAGTGCGACTGAACTCGCTATCTCCAGAATGCTAGGCTGTAACTCACCCCAGATGCTTAGTGCGGCCATAAGTGCGGCAAGTAAGATGAATATGGTTGCTAGAGAAACAAAGGATGAAAGACCAACTCTTGCGCCATCGCTAGCTTCATCGCCTTTGGAAGGTAGAAAATGTTCGGCGACACCAAAGCAAGCAAAGGCCATGGCGCAGCCGGATGCAAAATTCAAGATTACCTCGCTCACCAGAGAATTCGGACTCATGTCCCAAAAGAAAATTCCCACCAGCCTCGCAGCGACAAACGCTGCAATCGCTGCAACGATAGACAGTGCAAAAACGAGCACCTTGCGCATGATTGTTCCAAGCTATTTCATGGAATACGAAGGTATCTCATGTCCCACCTGAACTTCAAGAAAGGCTTGTCGTTCCGTTCCACCTGTGACCTGCGCGACCCGACAGTTGGCGGTTGTCGCGATCAGCGCACTTGAAATGGTATAGTTTTGCAACCATAATGGACGAAGACTTCGAGTTCGACCCGGCGAAGAACGCCGCCAACCGCGACAAACACGGCATCGACTTTGTCGAGGCGCAGGGATTGTGGAAGGTTCCTGCTCTGGACCAGCCGCTTCCCTATGAGGGGGAACGGCGCGAGATGAGGACGGGGCGGATCAGGGACAAGCTCTGGTCTGCCGTATACACGATGCGGGGTGCCGCGATCCGGATCATCTCGGTCCGCCGCGCCCGACAGGACGAGGAGGACGACTATGGACGGAATATCGCAAAGCCGGGGAACGATGACGAGCCTTGACGGCAAGCGGACGATCACGGTCGAAGAATTCGACCGCCTGTTCGATGAGGGTTCGGACGAGATCGAAGCCTTCATCGACCGCTCGAAAAGCCGCATGGTCTACCCCAAGCCGCAGCGCGTGAACGTCGATTTCCCGCCGATGATGGTCCATGACCTTGACGTGGTCGCCACCGCGCGCGGCGTCACCCGGCAGGCGCTGATCAAGATGTGGCTGGCCGACAAGCTGGACGAACACCGACAGAAGACCGCCCCTGATGCGGCGAAGCAAGGAACCTGAGATGCCCCCCCTGAACATCAAGAAAGGCTCGTCGAGCCATTCCGCCTATGACCTGCGCGCCACCAACACCGAGGCCGAGGAATCCCATACCCTGGCCGTCATTGTCGAGAACGAACCCGGCGTGCTGGCCCGTGTCATCGGCCTGTTCTCGGGGCGGGGGTACAACATCGACTCGCTTACCGTAGCCGAGGTCGACCACACCGGCCACCTCAGCCGCATCACCATCGTCACGCGCGGCACGCCCCATGTGATCGACCAGATCGAGGCGCAGCTGAAGCGCATGGTGCCGGTGCGCGCGGTGCACGACCTGACGATGGACGGGCCAAGCGTCCAGCGCGAACTGGCGCTGATCAAGGTGGCAGGCAAGGGCGACCACCGGATCGAGGCGCTGCGGCTGGCCGAGATCTTTCGCGCCAATGTGGTGGACAGCACGCTGGAAAGCTTCGTCTTCGAGATGACCGGCACGCCCGAGAAGATCGACGCCTTCGCCGAACTGATGCGCCCCCTCGGCCTGCGCGAGGTGGCGCGGACGGGGGTGGCAGCCCTGGCGCGGGGGGCGTGAGGGCGTGCTGACGGCGCCACCCGTTTGCCGTCGACGCGCCTGCCGCCCGGTCACTTGGCGCGTTTGCCAAGCCTGCCCCGCGCGCCGCGAAATCGCGGGGCCCGGCCGCAACCCGCTGGAACCGCCCGCAGGGTCGCGCTAGGTTTGCGCCATGAACCGCGATCTCATGCGCCTGCCACGCATCCGATTTGGCCTTCTGGCGCGCGTCCTGGCCAATGCGGAGACCGAGGCCGAGATGGTCGCGGCCGACCCGGTCCTGCGCGACGCGGTCGAGGCGGAACAGCGCATCGGGCGGTCCATCGCTGCCGTCGGGCGGCAGACCGCGATCATCATCATCGCGATCATGATCCCGTTCCTGAACTTCGGCTGGGAAATGCTGTGGTACGAGGGCCTGCTGTTCCTGTTCTGGGCCAGCGGGCGGTTGCGCAGCCGGTTCGCGGTGACGGGACGGTCGTCTGGCGAACTGGCGTTCATCCTGTCGGACATCCTGCTCTTGACCTTCGTCGCCGCCGTGCCGAACCCGTTCGCGACCGCCGATGCGCCGACCGCCTTCGGCTTTCGCTGGCATACCTTCGAGTATCTGTTCCTGGTCCTGGCCTTTGCGACGCTGGCCTATTCCTGGCGCACGGTCTGGACCATCGGGGTGACGGTGGCGCTGGTCTGGATGGGCGCGGTCCTGCTGGTCGACCTGTTCGGCCACGAGGTGCCGCTGATCGCCGAGAATGCCCGCGCGATGGCGCTGCGCCTGGGCGACCCGGACTTTGCCGAGTTCCTGAACCTCAACGACGTGCAATGGGGCGTGCGGGTGCAGGAGGCGGTGGTCTTCATCATCGTCGCCGCCGCGCTGACGCTCAAGGGGTGGCGGTCGAACCAGATGCTGTACCGCCAGGCCCGGGCGGCGGCCGAGCGCGAGAACCTGTCGCGTTATTTCGCCCCCACCATGGTCGAGAAACTGGCGAGCCAGCCCGCGACGCTGGCGCAGCCGCAGACGCTGGAAATCGCCATCCTGTTCGCCGACCTGGTGGGCTTCACCGAGCGCGCCGAGGCGGCCCCCGAGGCCGAGGTGGTGGCCGACCTGCGCCGTTACTACGCGGTGATCGAACACGCCGTGTTCGACTATGGCGGCACGCTGGACAAGTATCTGGGCGACGGCGTGATGGCGACCTTCGGCACGCCGGTGCCGGAGCCGGGCGATGCCGGGCGGGCGCTGCAGGCGGCGCGCGCCATCGTTGTGGGGGTCGATGCCCTGGGCCTGGGGATGACGGTGTCGGTCGGTGTGCATTTCGGGCGGGCGATGGTGGGCGACGTGGGGCCGGCGCGGCGGCTGGAGTTTGCGGTGCTGGGCGACACGGTCAACGTGGCCTCGCGGCTGGAGGCGACCTCGCGCGATCTCGGCGCGCGGATCGTGGTGTCGGACGCCGCCCTGGCGCGGGCGCGGTCCGAGGGGGTGGATGATGCCACGCTGGCGGGAATGACGGCGATGGCCGACGTCACGCTGCGCGGGCGGAAGACGCCCTTGGACATCTGGGTGTGGCGGGACGGGTAGGCCGGGCTTCAGCCCGGCTGTCGTCTCGGTGCCGGGCTGAAGCCCGACCTCACGCCCCGGTGAACCGCGCCGTCCGTTTCTCGATGAATGCCGCCACCCCTTCGGCGAAATCCGCCGTGGCCCCGCAGATGCCCTGCCAGTCCGCCTCGACCGCCAGTTGCTGGTCCAGCGTGTTGCCGGTGCTGGCGCGCAGCGCCGCCTTGATCCCCCGGAAGGCAACGCCGGGTCCGGTGGCCAGATGGGCGGCGCGGGCGGCGACGGTGGCGGCAAAGGCATCGTCGGCCACGCAGTCCCAGATCATGCCCCAGTCCGCCGCCTGCCGCGCTGTCACGCGGTCGGCGAACAGCATGGCCCCCATCGCGCGTTGTAGGCCCACGGCGCGCGGCAGGGCCCAGGTGCCGCCCGCGTCGGGGATCAGGCCGATCTTCGTGAACGACTGCTGGAAGAAGGCGCTTTCGGTGGCGATCACCACGTCGCAGACCAGCGCCAGGTTCGCCCCCGCCCCCGCCGCCGCCCCGTTCACCGCCGCGATCACCGGCACGGGGCACCCCGTGATCGCCCGCAGCATCGGCTCGTATTCCTCGCGCAGGGTGCGGCTGACGTCGGCGGGCGTGATCGCCGATCCCGACAGGTCCTGCCCCGAACAAAAGGCGCGGCCCGTCCCGGTCAGGACCACCACCCGCGCGCCATGCCCCAGCAGGGCCGCCGTGATGCGGGCGCGCATGTCGCGGTTCAGGGCGTTCATCACGGCGGGGCGGTTCAGCGTGATCGTCCGCACCCCGCCCGCGTCGGTCACCAGCACGCTGTCGTCCATCCTGTCCTCCTGCCCCGGCTGCCCAGACCCTAAGGTCCGGGACGCTGGCGGGCCAAGGGAAACGCCGCGTCACTGGCGCAGAATCTCCTCAAGCCGACGCTCTTCCTCGGGGGTCAGGGGGGCGGCGGGCTCGGCTGCCGTCCTGCGCCGCAGCCAGGCCAGGGCGATGCCGCCGCCTGCCAGCAGCATCAGCGGCCCGGCCAGCCACAGCACCAGGTTCGCGCCCCGCGCGGGCGGCTTCAGCAGCACATACTCGCCATAGCGCGCCACCATGAATTCCAGCACCTGCGGGTCGCTGTCGCCCGCCACCAGCCGTTCGCGCAGTAGAAGGCGCAGGTCGCGGGCGATGGCCGCGTCGCTTTCGTCGATGGTCTCGGTGCGGCAGACGACGCAGCGCAACTCGCGCGACAGGGCGCGGGCGCGGGATTCCAGCACGGGGTCGGCCAGCACCTCGTCGGGTTCCACGGCCCCCGCAACGGCGGCCCAAAGTGCCACGGCGAAGGCCAGGATGGTGGGTGCGTGCTTGCAAGCACCGCTTGCCGCCCCCTTCATTCCGCCGGAACCCCCGCCGCACGCCGCATCCCCGCCGCCAGCCTGTACCGGCGATCCGACAGGCTGAGCGCACCCCCCAGCGCCATCAGCAGCGCGCCGCCCCAGATCCAGTTGGCAAAGGGCTTGACATAGCCCCGCACCGCCCAGCCGCCGCCCTGCTGCGGGTCGCCGATCACCAGATAGACGTCGCGCCAGAAGCCTTGGTCGATGGCGGCCTCGGTCGTCGGCATGCCCTGCACGGCATACACCCGCTTTTCCGGCACCAGCCGTGCGACCGTCTGGCCATTCCGCGCCACCGCCATCGTGGCCTGGGTGGCGACATAGTTCGGCCCCTGCACCTCGGCCACATCCTCCAGCGTCACGGTGTAAGAGCCCAGCGGATAGCTCTGCCCCACCTGCGCCACGCGGATGTCCTCGATCACCCAGGCGTTCATCGCGGCGCAGGCAAAGACCGTGACGCCTAGGCCCGCATGCGCCGTCACCCGCCCCCAGTCGGCCCGCGGCAGGCGGGACAGACGCGCGAAGCGTCCCGGCACATCGCCGCGCCCTGTCCGCGCCCACAGGTCCGTCAGCGCGCCCGCCACCACCCAGGCCCCCAGCGCCAGCCCCACCGGCCCCAGCGCCGACCGCCCCGTCTGCAGCGCAAAGGCCAGCGCCATCAGCGCCAATGCCAGCACCGCCGCCGGCCACAGCGCCCGCAGCGACCGCCCCACGTCCCCCCGTTTCCACGCCAGCATCGCCCCGACGGGCAGGATCAGCGACAGCGCCACAAAGAACGGCGGGAAGGCCGCGTTGAAGAACGGCTCGCCCACCGACAGCTTGGCCCCCCAGCCCATCTCGGCGACCAGGGGCCAGATCGTGCCGATGAACACCACGAAACACGACACCGCCAGCAGCAGGTTGTTGGCGACCAGCGCCCCCTCGCGGCTGACCGGGGCAAAGACGCCCTTGGCCTCGAGCGCGCCCGCGCGGGCGGCAAACAGGGTCAGCGCGCCGCCGACGAACAGCCCCAGGATCAGCAGGATGAACACCCCCCGCTCGGGGTCGTTGGCAAAGGCATGGACGCTTGTCAGCACGCCAGAACGGACAAGGAAGGTGCCGATCAGGCTGAAGGCAAAGGCCAGGATCGCCAGCAGGATCGTCCAGGCCTTGAGCGATTCGCGCTTTTCCACGACCATGGCGGAATGCAAGAGCGCCCCGGCCAGCAGCCAGGGCATGAAGCTGGCATTCTCGACCGGGTCCCAGAACCAGAACCCACCCCAGCCAAGCTCATAGTACGCCCACCACGACCCGAGCGCGATGCCGATGGTCAGGAAGATCCAGGCGGCCAGCGTCCAGGGCCGCACCCAGCGCGCCCAGGCCGCATCGACGCGCCCCTCGATCAGGGCGGCGACGGCAAAGGAAAACGCCATCGAGAGGCCGACATAGCCGAGGTACAGGAAGGGCGGGTGGAAGGCGAGGCCAGGGTCCTGCAGCAGCGGGTTCAGGTCTTGCCCGTCGAACGGCGGCACCGCCATGCGCAGGAACGGGTTCGAGGTGAACAGCAGGAACGCCAGGAACGCGACCCCGATGGCCCCCTGCACCCCCAGCACCCGCGCCCGCAACGTGGCCGGCAGCCCGCCCCCGAACCATGCCCCGCAGGCCCCGAACAGCGACAGGATCAGCACCCACAGCAGCAGCGACCCCTCGTGATTGCCCCAGACGCCGGTGATCTTGTACAGCAGCGGCTTGGCCGTATGCGAATTGAGCACCACCAGCCGCAACGAGAAGTCCGAGGTGACGAAGGCATAGGTCAGCGCGGCAAAGGCGAATGCGACCAGCAGCACTTGCGCCGTCGCCGCCGCCTCGCCCACGGCCATCCAGTTGTGCCAGCCGCGCGCAGCGCCCACCATCGGCACCACGGCCTGCACCACAGCGACGCACAGCGCCAGGATCAGCGCGAAATGACCAAGTTCGACAATCATGGCGATGCCCTCCGTTCGCAGGGCATCCTAGGGCAAGGTCGCCGCGCAGACCACCACCCTGCGCGCCTTCGCCGCAACCTGTGATCCGGGGCGACCGGTCATCCCCATGCGCCGCACGCCGCTACATCGCCGTCCAGCCGCCATCGACGCTGATCGCCGTCCCCGTGATCTGGGCGGCGGCGGACGAGCACAGGAACACCGTTGTTCCCCCCAGTTCCTCGACCGTCGCGAACTGACGCGAGGGCTGGCGGTCCAGCATCACCTCGCGGATCACCGTCTCGCGGTCCATGTTGTGGGCCTTCATCTGGTCGGGGATCTGCGCCTCGACCAGGGGGGTCAGAACATAGCCGGGGCAGATCGCGTTCGCCGTGATGCCCTGCCCCGCGCATTCGAGCGCGGTCACCTTGGTCAGCCCGACCAGCCCGTGCTTGGCCGCGACATAGGCCGCCTTGAACGGGCTGGCGGTCAGGCCATGCGCCGAGGCGATGTTGACGACCCGGCCCCAGTTCCGGTCGCGCATGCCGGGCAGGGCTGCGGCGGTGGTGTGGAAGGCCGAGGTCAGGTTGATCGCCAGGATCGCGTCCCACTTCGCCACCGGGAATTCGTTGATCGGGGCGACGTGCTGGATGCCGGCGTTGTTCACCAGGATGTCGCAGCCGCCCGCGCGGATGACCAGGGCGCGGCAATCATCGCCCTTCGACATGTCGGCGGCGATGTAGCTGACCTTGGCCCCGGTTTCGGCCGCCAGGCCTGCCGCAAGGGCGTGATCCTCGGGCCGGTCGCTGAACGAGTTCAGCACGACCTCGGCCCCCGCCTGCGCCAGCGCCCGCGCGATGCCAAGGCCGATGCCCGAGGTCGATCCGGTGACGACGGCGCGTTTCCCAGCCAGTTCCATGCGACCCTCCTATGCTGCACGTGCAGAATGAAAGCACGGGCGCGGCGGGAAGGAAACCCGACCGGTCGTCACGAAGGGGTCAGCGGGGCACCAAAAAAAACGCCCGCACGAGGCGGGCGTTAAGTGTTGAGGCAGGTTTCATACAGGCAAGAAACCTATCGAGCAGTAGCGACCTTATACGCGCCCTTGCGCCGAAGGTGAAGTTAAAAGTTTGAAAAGGCTTACAGGTCAACTTACGGTTCGACCCGGAATGCACTGGACTTGCGGGGTTGTTTCTGGAATGCGCCGTCACTTTTTCGGGACCATGGTCGCTTTCGCTTGCGTTGCGGCGGTTCTTGCGGGCGGGGGCGGGCAGGCCGTGGCCGAGCCTGCACATGGCATAGCTATGTATGGCGAACCCGCCCTTCCACCCGATTTTGTGTCCCTGCCCTATGCCAACCCGGACGCCCCCAAGGGCGGGCGCATCGTGTTCGGCGAATCGGGGGGCTTCGATTCGCTCAACCCCTTCATCGTCAAGGGCCGCGCCCCCGCCGGGCTGACCGCGCTGACCATCGAGACACTGATGGGCCGATCCATCGACGAACCCTTCAGCCTGTACGGCCTTCTGGCCGAATCGGTCGAGACTGACGAGGCCCGCAGCTTTGTCGCATTCACCCTGCGCGAGGAGGCCCGATTCGCCGACGGCAGTCCGGTGACCGTGGACGACGTGCTGTGGTCGATGGAGGTTCTGGGCACGCAAGGCGCACCCCGCTATGCCGCCGCCTGGGCCGCCGTGGCGAAGGCCGAGGCGACGGGGCCGCGCAGCGTGCGCTTCACCTTCAACACGGCGAACCGCGAACTGCCGCTGCTGCTGGGCCTGCGCCCGATCCTGAAACGCGCGCAATGGCAGGGGCGGGATTTCGCGGCCTCCTCGCTGGTCGCGCCCATCGGCTCGGGGCCCTATCGGATCAAGGACTTCGAGGCGGGTCGTCATGTGGTCTATGAACGGCGCGACGACTGGTGGGGCAAGGATCTGCCCTTCAACCGGGGCCTCTACAACCTGGACGAGGTGCGCTTTGACTATTTCGGCGACGGCGGCGTGGTGTTCGAGGCGTTCAAGGCCGGGGCCATCACCAGCTACCGCGAGACGAACCCGGCCAAGTGGGCCACGAACTATGCCTTTCCGGCGGTGACCTCGGGCGCGGTGACGCTGGCCGAGATACCGCACGGCCGCCCCTCGGGCATCGAGGGGCTGGTGATGAACACGCGCCGCCCCCTGTTCGCCGACTGGCGGGTGCGCGAGGCGATGATCCAGGCCTTCAACTTCGACCTGGCGAACCGCACGCTGACCGGCGGCGTCCAGCCCCGCATCCAGAGCTATTTCTCGAACTCAGGCTTGGGGATGACGCCCGGCACGCCTGCGACGGGGGCGGAACTGGCGATCCTGGCCCCCTTTGCCGCCACCCTGCCCCAGGGCACGATCGAGGGCTACACGTTGCCCGACCCGGATGCCAACGCCTCCAACCGCAAGGGGATCCGGGCCGCGCTGCGCCTGATGGCCGAGGCCGGGTGGACGGTGCGGGACGGGGTGATGCAGGACGCGGGCGGGGTGCCCTTTGCCTTCGAGATCCTCTTGCAGAACGGCCAGGACGATCCCATCGGCTATGCCACGATCTTTGCCGAGGGCCTGCGCCAACTGGGCATCGCGGCCCGCATCACCACCGTCGATTCCGCGCAGTACATCGAGCGGACGAATGCCTATGATTTCGACATGACGCATTACATCCGGTCGCTGTCGCTGTCGCCCGGCACCGAACAGAAACTGTACTGGGGCCGGGGGGGCGTGACCGAACCCGGCACGCGCAACTGGATGGGGATGGACAGCCCCGCCGCCGAGGCCGCCATCGAGGCGATGCTGACGGCGACCGACGCCGAGGGGTTGCGGGCGGCCGCGCGCGCCCTGGACCGCGTGCTGACGGCGGGGCGCTATGTGATTCCGGTGTGGTATTCGGATGTTGCGCGCCTGGCCTACCGCAGCGACCTGCATTTCCCCGACCGCCTGCCCGTCTATGGCGACTGGCCGGGCTTCCAACCCGAGGTCTGGTGGCAGGCGGCAGACTAGCGCTCCCGCAGGCTTTGCCCTTGGACCCCCCGGCACCCCGCATGGCGGCGTTCGCGCGGGCGGCTGGGGGGCGCTGCCCCCCGGCTTCGCCTCCCCCCGGGATACTTGGGGACAGAAGAAGACGGCGCTGGGCGGGGGTTGCGCCTGTGGAGGGCCGGGCGTAGGTCTGCCGCATCCCCCCGAGAAGCCAGCCATGATCCGCCTTGACATCTTTTCCGACCCGGTCTGCCCCTGGTGCTATATCGGGAAGGCGCATCTTGACCGCGCACTCGAGGCGCGGGGCGATCATCCCTTCGCCGTCGAATGGCATCCGTTCCAGTTGAACCCCGACATGCCCGTCGGCGGGATGGACCGTGCCGCCTATCTGGAGGCCAAGTTCGGCGGTCGGGCCCGCGCCGCCCAGATCTATGCGCGGGTCGAGGAAGCGGCCCTTGCGGCGGGGCTGGAGATCGACTTTGCCCGCATCGCGCGCATCCCGAACACGCTGGATGCCCATCGGCTGATCCACTGGGCCGGGCTCGAGGGGCGGCAGACGCCTGTGAAGGCCGCGCTGATGCGCGCCTACTGGCGCGAGGGACGCGACATCGGCGACGCCGCCACGCTCGCCGACATCGCGGGCGAGGCGGGGCTGGACCGCGCCGCGATAGCCCGCCTCTTGGCCGGCGACGCCGACCGCGACGACATCGCCGCGCGCGATGCCCATGCGCGGACGCGCGGCGTGAACGCGGTGCCGACCTTTGTCATCGCCGACCGGTATGTCGTGTCGGGCGCACAGCCGCCCGAGTTGTGGGTCCGGGTCATGGACGAGATGAAAAGCCAGCCGCCATGACCGACATCCCCGTCGCCCGCCCCGCCCCCGGCCAGACCGAGTTCATCGCCCTGATCGCGATGCTGTTCGCCTCGATCGCGCTGGCCATCGACGCGATGCTGCCGGCGATTCCGGTGATCGCGGCGGAACTGACGCCGGACGCGCCCGACCGCGCGGGGCTGGTGATCTCGAGTTTCGTGCTGGGCATGGGGCTGGGGACCTTCCTGGCCGGTCCGCTGTCGGACTGGTTCGGGCGCAAGGCCACGATCTTGGGCGGCCTGGCCCTGTTCATGGCGGGGTCGGCCCTGGCGGCGTGGTCGTGGTCGCTGGAAACGCTGCTGGCGGCGCGGGTGATCATGGGCCTTGGTGCGGCGGCCCCGCGCGTGGCCTCGATGGCGCTGGTGCGCGACCTTTATGCCGGCCCGCGCATGGCGCAGATCGTCAGTTTCGCGATGATGGTGTTCATGATCGTGCCCGCAGCAGCGCCCGCCATGGGGGCGCTGGTGATCGCGGGATACGGCTGGCGCGGGGTGTTCTGGACCTTCGTGCTGTTCGCGGTTGTCGCGGGCACCTGGCTGGCCCTGCGCCAGCCCGAGACGCTGGCCCCTGGCGCACGGGTGCCGCTGCGGGTGGGCACGCTGGTGGCGGGGGCGCGGACGGTGCTGACCAACCGGCTGGCGGTCGCCTCGATGGTGGTGCAGACCATGGTCTTCGGCTGCCTCTTCGGCACGCTGTCCTCGGTGCAGCCGCTGTTCGAGCAGACTTTCGGGCGGGGCGCGACCTTTCCCGGCTGGTTCGCGCTGATCGCGCTGTGTTCGGCCTGCGCCAGCCTGACCAATGCGCTGCTGGTCCGCCGGCTGGGGATGTACCGGGTGGTGGTCACCGTGCTGGCGGTGCAGCTGCTGTCGTCGGGCATCATGGCGGCCATGACCCTTGGGGGCCTGTGGCCTGCGGCGCTGTACTTTCCGGCCTATGTCGTCTGGGTGATCCTGCTGTTCGCCATGGCGGGGATGACGGTCGGCAACCTCAACGCCATTGCGATGGAGCCGATGGGCCATATCGCGGGGCTGGCGGCCAGCGTGATCCTGGCGCTGCCCACGGTCGCCTCGACCGCCATCGCGGCCCCGCTGGGGCTGGCATTCGACGGCACGCCGGGGCCGCTGGCGCTGGGGGCCGTGGTCTGCATCGGGCTGGCGCTGTGCGTCATGCCGCAACTGCGGCCAAGGGGTTAGGCGGGGGCCTTCGGGCGCACCACTTTTTCGGCCAGGTCGCGGGCGATTGCGAAGGCGCCCTTGATGCGGTCGGCTTCGGACTTCCACTCCTGCGCCAGGACGATCTTGTTGCCCGCGATGCGCGCGCCCGGACCTGCGGCCTTGAGGAAATCGACCAGACCGCCTGGGTTGGCGAACTTGTCCTGGTGGAACTGCACCGTCGCGCCCTTCGGCCCCGCGTCCAGCCGGGCGATGCCGGCCCGCTTGCACATCGCCTTGATGCGCACGATCAGCAGCAGCGTGTTCACCTCGCGCGGCAGGGGGCCGAAGCGGTCGATCAGTTCGGCCGCGAACCCCTCAAGCTCGACCTTGGTCGCAAGGCCAGACAGGCGGCGGTAAAGGCCAAGGCGCAGGTCGAGGTCGGGGACGTAATCCTCGGGGATCAGGACGGGGACGCCAAGGTTGATCTGGGGTGCCCAGGCGTCGGTCGCCTCGGTCAGGCCGCCAAGTTCGCCAGAGCGCAGCTTGGCGATCGTCTCTTCCAGCATCTGCTGGTACAACTCGTACCCCACCTCCTTGATATGGCCCGACTGTTCGTCACCCAGAAGGTTCCCCGCCCCGCGTAGGTCAAGGTCATGCGAGGCCAGGTTGAAGCCCGCGCCAAGGCTGTCGAGCGAGCCGAGCAACCGAAGCCGCTTCATCGCCTGCGGGGTCAGGGGCATGCGGGGGCGGGTGGTCAGATAGCAATAGGCCCGGGTCTTGGACCGGCCCACGCGGCCCCGGATCTGATAGAGTTGCGCCAGGCCGAACATGTCGGCGCGGTGCACGATCATGGTGTTGGCGGTGGGGATGTCGAGGCCCGACTCGACGATGGACGTAGCCAGCAGCACGTCATGGCGGCCATCGTAGAACTGGTTCATCCGGTCATCCAGGTCGCCCGCCGCAAGCTGCCCATGGGCCACGACGAAGGACACTTCGGGCACCTGTTCGCGCAGGAACGTCTCCATCTCGGGCAGGTCGGCGATGCGGGGGACGACAAAGAACGACTGGCCCCCGCGATAGCGTTCGCGCAACAGGGCCTCGCGGATGGTCACCGTATCGAACTCGGACACATAGGTGCGGATCGCCAGGCGGTCCACCGGCGGGGTCATGATGATCGACAGGTCACGCACCCCGGTCAGCGACAGCTGCAACGTGCGGGGGATCGGTGTCGCCGTCAGGGTCAGCACATGCACCTCGGAGCGCATCTCTTTCAGCCGTTCCTTGTGGGTGACGCCGAAGTGCTGTTCCTCGTCGATGACCAGCAGGCCGAGGTTGCGGAAGTTCACACCCTTGGCCAGCAGCGCATGGGTGCCGATGCAGATGTCGACGGTGCCGTCGGCAAGGCCCGCCCGCACCGCCACCGCCTCTTTCGCGGGCACGAACCGTGACAGCGGCTTGATGGTCACCGGAAACCCCCGGAACCGTTCGACAAAGCTGCGGTAATGCTGGCGGGCGAGCAGGGTCGTCGGGCAGACGACGGCCACCTGACGCCCCGACAGCGCCGCCGCAAAGGCCGCGCGCATCGCGACCTCGGTCTTGCCGAAGCCGACATCGCCCACGATCAGGCGGTCCATCGGCATGCCCTTCTCCAGATCGGCCATGACGTCGGCGATGGCGGCAAGCTGGTCGTCGGTCTCCTGATAGGGAAACCGCGCCGCGAACGCCTCCCACAGGCTTTCGGGGGCCGCGAACACCGGGGCCTCGCGCAGCGCGCGTTCGGCGGCGATGCGCATCAGGCGGTCGGCAATCTCGCGGATGCGGTTCTTGAGGCGGGCCTTCTTGGCCTGCCAGGCCCCGCCGCCCAGCTTGTCGAGCAATCCCTCTTCGTGGCCGAAGCGGCTGAGCAGTTCGATGTTCTCGACCGGCAGGTACAGCTTGGCGGCTTCGGCATATTCGATGTGGATGCATTCATGGGGGGCACCCAATGCGGTGATCGTCTCCAACCCCTTGTAGCGCCCGACGCCGTGTTCGACATGCACGACCAGATCGCCGGGCGACAGCGTCTCGGCGTCGCGCAGGAAGTTCTCGGCCTTGCGCTTTTTGCGGGGTTTCGACACCAGCCGGTCGCCCAGGATGTCCTGTTCCGAGATGACCGCCAGACCGGGGGCCACAAACCCCGCCTCCAGCGCCCAGATCACCAGCCAGAGACCGCCCTTGCCCGGCGGCACCTCGCGCAGGTCGCGGACCGGCTGCGCGCCGGCCATCCCCTGATCGGCGATCAGGCCCGCCAGGCGTTCCCGCGCGCCTTCGGACCAGGACGCGACGACCACTTGGCCGTCTTCGCGCAAGGTGCGAAGATGGTCGGCAAGTGCGTTGAAAAGGCTGATGTTCTCTTGCTGTCGTTCCGGCGCAAAGTTGCGCCCCGCACGGCCGCCCGCATCCACGACCCCCGGCCCCGGCGACTGCGCCAGCGGCGAAAGCTGCACCACGCGGCGCGACGCTAGCGCCGCCTCCCAGGCCGCATCGTCCAGATACAGCAGGTCCGGCGGACAGGGCTTGTAGACCGAATCGATGCGCCCTTTGGCCACCATCCCCTCGCGCCGGGCATCGTACTGGTCGGCGATGCCGTCCCAGCGCGCCAGGCGCATCGCCGTCACCTGGTCGTCCAGCATGACCGACGCGCCCGGCACATGGTCGAACAGCGTTTCCAGCCGGGCATGGAAGAAGGGCAGCCAGTGCTCCATCCCCTGGTGCTTGCGCCCGGCGCTGACCGCCTCGTACAGCGGATCGTCCGACCCACCGGCTCCGAACTCGATGCGGTAGGCCTGGCGGAACCGGGCGACGGCCGCCTCGTCCAGGATCACCTCGGACACCGGCGCGATCTCGATCTGGGACAGCTTTTCGGTGGTGCGCTGCGTCAGCGGATCGAACCGGCGCAAGCCGTCCAGTTGGTCGCCGAAGAAATCTAGCCGCACCGGCCCCCCCTCGCCCGGCGGATAGATGTCGACGATCCCGCCCCGGATCGCATAGTCGCCGGGTTCGGCCACGGTCGTCGCCGGGCTGAACCCCATGCGCGACAGGAACCCGCGCAGGCGGCCCTCGTCCACGCGCGTCCCCACGCGGGCAGCAAAGGACGCCTCGCGCAGCACCTCGCGCGCGGGCACACGTTGCGCCGCGGCGTTCAGCGTCGTCAGCAGCACGAACGGCCCCGCCAGCCCCGACGCCAGCGCGGCCAGCGTCGCCATCCGCCGCGCCGCGATGTCGGGGTTGGGCGACACGCGGTCGTAGGGCAGGCAGTCCCAGGCCGGCAGGTCCAGCACCGCCAGCCCCGGTGCCATCACCGCCAGCGCCTCGCGCATCGCGGCCATGCGCTTGTCGTCGCGGGCGACGTGGATCACGGGCGGCCCGCGTTCCGCCTCGCGCGCGACCAGGCGGGCGTCGAAGCCTTCGGGCGCGCCGCCCAGCAGGATGCGGTGTGCGTCGGTCATGGCCTCGTGCCTAGAGGGCGCTTGCGTTCAGGTTCTGCCACATGCCCCACATGGTGGTGATCATGATGGCGACAACCCCGATGCCCTGCACGGCAAAGCGGTGGCGCGTCAGCACGCGCACCAGGTCGGCGCGGTCGACCCGGCCGGCCGCGATGCGCCGCGCGGTGGCCAGCGTCAGCGCGAACACGAGCGTCATCGGGGCCGCGATCAGCAGGACCGCCTGCGCGAATTCGAGATCGTAGAGGAACCCCATCAGCGCCAGCGCCGTCACCCCGAAGGCCCCGAACCCCACCAGCCACAGCCCCGCCGTCGCCTGGATGTGCATCAGGCGGCGCACGTTGATCTCGACCATGGTTTCCAGGTCCGCCGCCGCCTCGCCGCCGTGCCTGCGCGCACGCAGCACCATGTCGTAGGGCACGCCCAGGCCATAGTGGCTGGCGGTCGACCAGACCACGGCAACGGCCATCCAGAACCAGAGGTTCGAGAAAGACCGCATGTCGATCACTTCAAAGACGGTCTGGTACCAGTCCAACCCCACAGGCCCCTTGCGCCCGCCCCGGCCCCATGACCCGGCCCGATGGCCAAGGGTTGAGCGGCGCGCCTTTCCATGGCAGGCAAGGCGCAGAGGCGCAAGTCCCCCGCGCGCCGTCATCAGGACCGGTTGCATGCTGCCCACGCAAGGCCCCTTTCCCGCCACCCGGTTCCGCCGCCTGCGCCGCACCGACGCCCTGCGCAGGCTGGCGCAGGAAAACGTGCTGACCGTGTCCGACCTGATCTGGCCGCTGTTTGTCCAGGATGGCAGCGGCGTGGAAACGCCGGTGCCCTCGATGCCCGGTGTGGCGCGCCGGTCGATCGACGGGATCGTCGCAGCGGCAGCCGAGGCGGCCGAACTGGGCATTCCGGCGGTGTGCCTGTTCCCCTACACCGACCCCGCCCTGCGCACCGACGACTGCGTCGAGGCGTGGAACCCCGAAAACCTGGCCAACCGCGCCATCCGGGCGATCAAGGCCGAGGTGCCCGGCATCGCGGTGATGACGGACGTGGCGCTCGACCCCTACAACGCCAACGGGCACGACGGCCTCGTGCGCGACGGGGTAGTCCTGAACGACGAGACGAACCTGGCGCTGGTGAAGATGAGCCTGGCCCAGGCCGAGGCCGGGGCCGACATCCTGGGGCCGTCCGACATGATGGACGGGCGCATCGGCGCGATGCGCACCGCGCTGGAAATGGCCGGGCACCGCGACGTGGCGATCCTGTCCTATGCGGCCAAGTACGCAAGCGCCTTCTATGGCCCGTTCCGCGATGCGGTGGGGGCCACCGGCAGGCTGGTCGGTGACAAGAAGACCTACCAGATGAACCCCGGCAATTCGGACGAGGCGCTGCGCCTGATCGAGCGCGACCTGCGCGAAGGGGCCGACATGGTGATGGTGAAACCCGGCATGCCGTACCTCGACATCTGCCGCCGGGTGAAGGACGCCTTCGGGGTGCCGACCTATGCCTATCAGGTGTCGGGCGAATACGCGATGATCCGGGCCGCCGCGCAGAACGGCTGGATCGACGGCGACCGCGCGATGATGGAAAGCCTGATCGCCTTCAAGCGCGCGGGCTGCGACGGCATCCTCACCTATTTCGCCCCGGCTGCGGCGCGCCTGTTGCGCGGATAGGTGCGCGGGGCGAAACCCCGCTGGTGACAGGCGGCCGGGATCACGCTATATCTGGGGGAAACGGGGCCGCCAGACGCCCCACCCTTGGGCAGCGAGGCGTGATATGCAGGCAATCGGCAGACGGCAGGTGATCTTCGGTCTGGGGGCCGTCGCGGCGCTTGGTGGCTGTGCCAACGGGGTCGGCACCAACAACGCGGCCAGGATCGACGCGCGGGTGGACGCGACGCGGGACTATCTGTTCGACCGCTATCCCGGCACGCGCGATCTGGCGTCCAAGTCTTTTGGCGTGCTCTACATGCCGCTGATCACCGAGGCGGGGTTCGGCATCGGTGGCGGCTATGGGCGGGGTGCCTTGCGGATCAACGACGCGACGGTCGATTTCTATTCGGCTGCCCGCGCCACCATCGGGTTGCAGATCGGCGCGCAGCAATATGCCCATGCGCTGTTCTTCCTGACCGAGGCGGCCATTTCCGATTTCCGCCGCTCGCCCGGCTGGGCCGCCGGGGCCGACGTGCGCTATGCCACGCCGGAACAGGGGGCGTCGCTTGGCAAGGAGACGACCGAGCTTGATCCCGTGGTGGCACTGGTCTTCGGGCAATCGGGCCTGATCGCGGGGGCGACGCTGGCCGGCGTCAAGTACACCCGGATCATCCCCTAGGACCTGACGGCAGCCCGTACAGGTCTGCCGCCCGCCGCTCGAACGCGCGCACGACGCGCAGCATGGCCTCGTTGAAGACGACGCCGATCACCGCCTGCAGGATGGCGTTGCGAAACGCGAAGTCCACGCTGAAATCCACCTCGCAGCCGCCCGTCGGCAGATCGCGGAAGGCCCAGACCGACTGCATGTGCCGGAACGGGCCGTCGAGGTATTCGGTCTCGATCCGGTGGCGGGCGGGAATCAGCGTCACGCGGCTGCCGAACTTTTCGCGGAACACCTTGAAGCTGATCACCAGTTCGGCGTCCAGCACCTCGCCCTCGGGGGTGGGCACGCGCGACCGGATGCGCGCGGCGGAGTTCCAGGGCAGGAACTTGGGGTAGCTCGGCACATCCGCCACCAGGTCGTACATCTGCTGCGCGGTGTAGGGCAGCGCGCGAATCTCGTGGTGGTTGGGCATGGGACGGTTCCGCGCTTGGCTTGGCCTTCTGCTTTGGGTAGGACGGGACGGAAAATCAAGGGATGGGACATGACGCCGCTGGCCTACGTTGTCGATCCGATGATCAGCGCCAAGGCCATCGCCGCGCGGGTCGAGGCCCTGGCGCGCGACATCACCGCGCATTTCGCCGGAACCGACAAGCTGATCGTCGTGGGCCTGCTGCGCGGGTCCTTCGTGTTCATCGCCGATCTGGTGCGCGAACTGCACCTGCCGGTCGAGGTCGATTTCCTTGAGGCGTCAAGCTATGGCGACGCGCTGCAATCGTCGCGCGAGGTGCGAATCCTCAAGGACCTGCGGGGCGAGATTGCGGGCCGCGACGTGCTGGTGGTCGAGGATATCGTCGACACCGGGTTCACCCTGCACCATGTGCGCAACCTGCTGCTGTCGCGGGGGCCGTCGCGGCTCGAGGTTTGCGTGCTGCTGGACAAGCCCAGCCGCCGCGAGGTGGACATCCGCGCAACCTGGACGGGGTTCGAGATTCCCGACGAGTTCGTGGTGGGCTACGGCATCGATTATGCGCAGCGCAACCGCAACCTGCCCTTCATAGGCAAGGTGAGGTTTCCGGGGTAAGACGTTCGTACTAATCGTTTTTGCGGAATTCCAACCCAACATTGCAATCGTCCCGGCGCAGGCCGGGACCCCGATGGCCAGCGCACACCCGACCGGGGCCCCGGCCCGCACCGGGGCGACGGCACCCTGCGGGGGAACCTATCCCGGCAGCACCAGGCAGGTCGCCCCCAGCCGCGCCAGCCGCGCCCCTGTCCCCAGCTTGAACCGCGCAAGCCCCGGCGCGGCCTCGGTGTCCACATCGCCCAGATCCAGCGTCGTCACGCCCTGCGCCTTCAGCAACAGCGCCATGGCCCACAGCATCGCCCAAAGCGCCCGAGCCTTGCGCCCTGTTTCGGACGCCCAGGCGAGGTGATAGCTGGCCCATGGGCAATGGACCAGCACCTGCACCGCAGCCTCGGTCCGCTCCCCGTCTCGCCAGCACAGCACGCGCGACCCGTGCCCCCAGGCGCGGGCAACCTCGGGCGGCAGGGCGCGGTAGCGGCGCGCGCCGCGTTGTGCCGTCTCGGCGGCGATGAGCGCCTCCAGCCCCTGGGGTGCCGCCGACAGGTGCAGCCCGGCCCCCTCGGCCCGGACCAGATCGGCGCGCCATTTCGGGGCCATGGCGGCGCGCAGCGCGTCGGGGCCGGGCGTCAGGTCCCACAGGGCGTGGTGGCGCGGGGTGATCAGGGGCACAAGGCCCGCACCCGCGACGCGCTCGCCCGGCGTCGCGACGAACGGGGCGGGCACGCGGGCCAGACGCCGCAGGACGGCACGCCGGTGGTCCGCATCGTCGCAGTCCAGCCAGACCGGCCCGCGCAGGACCGCCCGCATCCCCCGACGTGCCAGCACCTGCGCGACCGCCACCTCGCGCGCCCCGTCGCGGACCAGCGCACGGCCCACCCGCGCACCCATGCCCGCAGCAACGGCACCGTAGCGCCAGCTTTGCTGCAAGGGGCTGGCCCCCGCTGCGGCAAGGCGGTCGGTCCAGGCGTCCTCGGCCAGCGTGTCCCAGCGAATCTCCATGCGCCGTTAACGCACGGGAAAGGTTAACCTGCGCTGAATGCCGCCATGTCGCGCGTCAGGATCACACCCGCCCTTGCCCCCACACCCCGGCTGACGCCCTGGGTGCCGCTGCTGCTGGCGGTCGCGGCCAGCCTGGTCTTCGGGGCCCTGCTGGCCCTGGCCTCAGCGGTACAGCAGCGAGCGGCCCTTGTGGAAGAGGTGCACCTTCGCCGGGGCGGCGGTCAGGCGGACGACCTTGCGGCGCAGGTCGGCATGGATGCCCGGCAGCTTGGCCACCACCGCGTTCCCCTCGCCCTGCTTCTTGAAGTACAGCAGCGTGACCTCGCCAAGCGCCTCGGTGATCTCGACCTCGCCCTCGAAGGCCGCCTCGCCCACGGCCTCGACCATGTCTTCGGGGCGGATGCCGATGTTGACCGCAGCGCCCATGTCGGCGGTCTGCGTCGGCACGGACGACCGCGCGATGCCCCCGCCCTTGAGCTTGATCACCGTCTGCGCCCCGGTCTCGGCGATCTCGCCCGACATCATGTTCATCGCCGGGCTGCCGATGAACTGCGCGACGAACTCGTTCTCGGGGCGTTCGTACAGGGTCAGGGGGCTGCCGACCTGGCTGATGCCCCCGCCCGCCAGCACGACGATGCGGCTGGCCAGCGTCATCGCCTCGACCTGGTCGTGCGTGACGTAGATCATCGTGGCATTCGGCATCGCCTCTTTCAGCTGGGCAATCTCGATCCGCGTCGCGACCCGCAGGGCGGCGTCCAGGTTCGACAGGGGTTCGTCGAACAGGTACACCTTGGGATCGCGCACGATCGTGCGCCCGATCGCCACGCGCTGCCGCTGGCCGCCCGACAGCGCCTTGGGCAGGCGGTCGAGATAGGGCGTGAGCTGCAGGATGCGCGCGGCCTTTCCGATGGCCACGTCGATCTCGGCCTGCGGTTTTTTCGCGATCTTGAGCGCGAAGGCCATGTTGTCGCGCACCGTCATGTGCGGGTACAGCGCATAGGACTGGAACACCATGGCGATGCCGCGCTGTGCGGGCGGCACGTCGTTCATCCGCACGTTGTCGATGGTGAAATCGCCGCCGGTGATCCGCTCCAGCCCCGCGATCATGCGCAGAAGCGTGGACTTACCGCAGCCCGAGGGGCCGACGAAGACGATCAGTTCCCCGGTCTTGATGTCCAGGTTGATGCCCTTCAGCACCTTGACCTCGCCGTAGGCCTTTTCGACGTTCGTCAGTTTCAGATCAGCCATGGGGTCCCCTCCCGTCGTGGTGTTGCGCGAGCGCGAAGGCCCACGGTCCCAGGTCGGCCGTCCCGTCCCCTCCGAACGGCTGGCCACCCAGTTCGGCCCCAAGCGGGGCCCATCTGCCCTGGGGCAGCCGGGCGGTGCCCGGCGCGTCGCCCAGGTTGAAGGCGCAAAAGATCGTCGTCCCGCCCATGTTGCGGGTGAAGGTCGCAACGCTGCCGTCCGCCACCGGCAGGCTCATCGCGCCATGGCGCAGCACCGGATGCGCGCGGCGCAGGCCCAGGCAGGCGCGGTAATGGTGCAGCATCGAGGCCGAATCCGCCGCCTGCGCCGCGACCGAGGCCGCACGGTGCGGTGCCGCGATCGGCAGCCAGGGTTTCGCGGCGGTGGTGAACCCGCCGCCCGCATTGTCGCCCTGCCAGACCATCGGCGTGCGGCAGCCGTCACGCCCCTTGAACTCGGGCCAGAACTGGATGCCGTAGGGGTCCTGCAGGTCTTCAAAGGCGATGTCGGCCTCGGGCCAGCCCATCTCTTCGCCCTGCATCAGGCACAGCGACCCGCGCAGGGTGACGATCAGCGCGGCATAGGTGCGGGCCGCCTGGTCGGTCAGGCCCCACCGGGTGACATGGCGCACCGTGTCGTGGTTGGAATAGCTCCAGCAGGGCCAGGCGTCGGGGGCAGCCTTCGTCATCCGCGCAAAACACTGCACCAAGAGGTCGGCGGTCAGCCGCGTCGGCTGCAGCATGTCGAAGGGATAGCACATCTGCACCTTGTCGCCGCCCGACGTGTACTCGGCCATGATCTCGAGGCCGCGCTGCGCGTCGCCCACCTCGCCCACGGCACAGGCCGCGTAGGGGTTCAGCACGTCCCGGAATTTGCGCAGGAATTCAAGGTTCTCCGGCTGGTTCTTGGAAAACAGGTGCAACTGGTGGTTATAGGGGTTCACCGACGGCGCGATGCTGTCGTTGCGCAGGTCCGGCGGCAGCGAGGGGTTGTCGCGCAGGTACTTGTCGGCGAAGTAGAAGTTGATCGTGTCCAGCCGGAACCCGTCCACCCCCCGCTCCAGCCAGAACCGCGCCACGTCCAGAAGCGCGTCCTGCACCGGCATGTGGTGGAAGTTCAGGTCGGGCTGCGATGCCAGGAAGTTGTGCAGGTAGTACTGCTGCCGCCCGCCGTGCCAGGCCCAGGCACTGCCCCCGAAGACCGACAGCCAGTTGTTGGGCGGCGTGCCGTCGGGTTTGGGGTCGGCCCAGACGAACCAGTCGGCGCGCGGGTTGGTGCGGTCGCGGCGGCTTTCGACAAACCACGGATGCGCGTCCGAGGTATGCGACAGCACCAGGTCGATCATTACCCGCAGGCCCAGGTCGTGCGCGCGGGCCACCAGCGCATCGAAATCGGCCAGCGTCCCGAACATCGGGTCGATGCCGCAATAATCGCTGACATCATAGCCGAAGTCCTTCATCGGCGAGGGGAAGAACGGGCTGATCCAGATCGCGTCGGCCCCCAGTGCCGCGATGTGGGGCAGCCGGTCGGCGATGCCCGCGAGATCGCCGATGCCGTCGCCGTTGCTGTCCTGAAAGCTGCGGGGATAGATCTGATAGATCGCGGCCCCCCGCCACCACTCGGGGTCGCGGGCCAGCACCCGGCCCTTCACCTGCTGCATCGCCGCCATCACTTGACCGATCCGGCCAAGAGGCCGCGCACCAGGAACCGCTGCAGCGCGAAGAAGACGCAGAGCGGCACGAAGATCGACACGAAGGCCGAGGCCGACAGAATCTCCCAGTCGCCGCCGCGCGACCCCATCAGGTTCACGATGTTGCCGGTCAGTACCTGCTGGTCGTTCGAGGTGCCAAGGAACACCAGCGCCACGAGCAGGTCGTTCCAGGTCCACAGGAACTGGAAGATGGCGAACGAGGCGAGGGCGGGGAACGACAGCGGCAGGATGATCTTGGTGAAGATCTGGAAATCGGTGGCGCCGTCGACCTTGGCATTCTCGATGATGTCGCGCGGCAGGCCGACCATGTAGTTGCGCAACAGATAGATCGCCAGCGGCATGCCGAACCCGGTGTGCGCCATCCAGATGCCGAGGTACCCCTTGCCGATGCCGATGGCGTTGTGGAACTGCAACAGCGGGAT
>JBQTJI010000021.1:0-59728 GCA_052387255.1 Gemmobacter sp.
TCCGACCGGTCTTGTTCCTTCCTGGTCTAGCCGTTGCGGGGCCCCCGGGTCCTGGCCGGGGCCCCGTTGGGTGGGGGCGCTAGTTGGGGGGGCCCGGTCCTCGGCCGGGACGACCGGACCGGAGGGCGATGCCGTGAATCACATTGATCATGACACGCTTTAGCACGGCTTGCGGCGGGGCGGTCCGGGTGCGCCTGGGCCTATTCGCCCCGGATCAGCCCCCGGAACTCGGCGAACAGCGCGGCATTGGCCGCCACCACAGAGCCGGTGGCAAAGGGCGCGCCGTCGCCCGCGCCCGCCACCAGGCCCCCCGCCTCGCGCACCAGGATCATGCCTGCGGCCATGTCCCAGGCGTTGATCTCGCGCTCCCAGTAGCCGTCGAAGCGCCCGGCGGCGACATAGGCCATGTCGAGCGACGCCGACCCCCAGCGCCGCACGCCGGCGGTGGCGGGCATCAGGCGGGCCAGATCCTGCAGCATCAGGGGCAGGGTGCGCTTGGCCCCGAACGGCACGCCGGTGGCAAAGATCGCCTCGTGCATCGCCTTGCGGCCCGAGACGCGCAGGCGGCGGTTGTCGTTCAGCCAGGCCCCCTGGCCCTTTTCGGCAAAGTACATCTCGTCCTTCGCCGCGTCGAAGACGACGCCCGCGACGATCTCGCCCTTGTGTTCGAGGGCAATCGAGATGGCCCAGTGCGGCAGGCCGTGCAGGAAGTTCGTCGTTCCGTCCAGCGGATCGACGATCCAGCGCCGCGTCGGGTCCTCTCCCGGGGTCTCGCCGGTTTCCTCGCCCAGCCAGCCATAGGTGGGGCGGCCACCCATCAGCTCTTCCTTGATGATCCGCTCGGACTCGCGGTCGGCCTTGGTGACGAAATCGCCGGGGCCCTTGACCGAGACCTGCAGGTTCTCGACCTCGCGGAAATCCTTGACCAGGGCGCGGCCCGCCTTGCGCGCGGCCTTGATCATCAGGTTCAGGTTGGCGCTGCCTTGCATCTGCGGTTCCTCGCGGGGTCAGGCGCGGCGTTTAGCGCGCCGGGACGGGGAAGGGAAGCGGTGGTGGTGCTTGACCGGCGGGTCCCGATCAGAAAGGCTGCGCGCCATGTTCCCGATCCGCGATCACAATCCGTCAGGCCGCACGCCGTTCGTGACCTATGCGCTGGTGTTTGCCAACATTGCGATCTTTCTGGGCTACTGGCTGACCCTGCCGGACGAGAATGCGCTTGGCTGGTTCTATGTGAACTGGGGACTGGTGCCGCGCGAGGTGATGCAGGGGCAGGACTGGCACGGCATCCTGACCTCGATGTTCCTGCACGGCGGCTGGATGCACCTTGCCGGCAACATGCTGTTCCTCTGGGTGTTCGGCGACAACATCGAGGATCAGATGGGCCATGTGCCCTATCTGGGGTTCTATCTGGCGGGCGGGGTTCTGGCGGCGGCGGGGCAGGTGGTGGCCGAGCCGTACAGCCCGATCCCGATGGTGGGCGCGTCGGGGGCCATCGCGGCGGTGCTGGGGGGGTATCTCTTGCTGTACCCACGCGCGCGGGTGGATGTGCTGTTCATCTTTGTCATCTTTTTCCGCATCTTTCCGATCCCGGCCTGGATCGTGCTGGGCGTCTGGTTCGGGCTGCAGGTGCTGGGCGGGTTCAACACGCCGTCCGATCAGGGCGGCGTCGCCTATTGGGCCCATGCGGGCGGGTTCGTGGGGGGCATCCTGTTGACCCTGCCGCTGTGGCTGGCGCGCGGCGGGCCGCGGTTCTGGACGCGGACACATGGCGTGCCGCCGCATCCCGAGACGGTCTACCCCGAGGCGCGGACGCGGATTCCGGTGGTGATCCGGCGGCGGTAGACGGCGGAAAACACGTGTTTTCCGGGTCCGGTTTCCACGTGGAAACCGGCTTCAGGCGCGGAAATCGGTCGCCAGCTTGCGCGCGCCCTGCACCAGGATCTGGATGTCCATGCCAACGGCGGTGAAGGTCGTGCCCAGGTCCATGCAGCGGCGGGCAAAGTCCTGGTCCAGCGTCAGGATGCCCGCAGGCTTCCCCGCCGCCACGATGCGGGTGATCGCGTCCTCGACGGCCGCGACCACCGCCGGATGGCCGGGTGCGCCGGGATGGCCCATCGAGGCGGCAAGGTCCGATGGCCCGATGAACAGCCCGTCAACGCCATCGACGGCGGCAATCGCCTCGATCTCGGCCAGAGCCTCAAGCGTTTCGACCTGCACGATCAGGCACAGCTCTTCCTCCGCCCGCGCCGTATAGCCTGCGACCGCGCCGAACCGCCCGGCCCGCGTCAGCCCGGCAACGCCCCGGATACCGCGCGGGGGATAGCGCATGGCCGATACCGCCGCCCGCGCCTCGGCGGCGTTCTGGACGTAAGGCACCACCAGCGTCTGCGCGCCGAGGTCGAGCAGGCGCTTGATCAGCACGGCGTCATTGGCGGCGGGCCGCACCACGGGCGACACCGGATAGGCGGCCATCGCCTGCATCATCGCCAGCGTGTCCGGAACGTCCGTCAGGCTGTGTTCGGTGTCGATCACGATCCAGTCGAACCCCGCACCCGCCAGCGCCTCGGACACCAGCGACCCGGTGACCGAGTTCCACAGGCCGATCTGCTGTTCGCCCGCGCGCAGTCGCGCCTTGAAGCGGTTCGTCGGCAGGTCCATCACGCTGTCCCCAGAAGTGTCGCCATGCGCCGCAGCGCGAACAGATAGCCCTCGGTGCCGAAGCCCGCGATCACGCCCTCGGCGCGCGCCGAGACAAAGGAATGGTGGCGGAAGGTTTCCCGCTTGTGGATGTTCGAGATGTGCACCTCCAGCACCGGGCCGTCGAAGGCGTTCAGCGCATCGAGGATGGCGACCGAAGTGTGGCTGTAGGCACCGGGGTTGATGACGATGCCCTGTGCGGTTGCGCGGGCGGCCTGGATCAGGTCCACCAGTGCCCCCTCGTGGTTCGACTGGCGGCAGTCCAGCGTCAGCCCCAGGGTGGCGGCCAGGCCCGAGCAGGCGGCCTCGACATCGGCCAGCGTCTCGCGGCCGTAAACCTCGGGCTGCCTGACCCCCAACAGGTTCAGGTTCGGGCCGTTCAGGATCAGGACATGGGGCATCGGGGTTCCTCGCGCCGCCACCATAGCGGCGGCGCGGGGGCGTGCAAGGCGCTGTGCGTCAGGCCACCTGCGCCAGGGCGACCTGCGGGGCCACGCCCAAGGCGCGGCAGACCTCGCGCGTCAGGTGGGGGCGGTTCAGGGTGTAGAAGTGCAGGTTGTCCACACCTTCCTCGATCAGGCGGGTGCACATCGTGGTGCACAGCGTCAGCGACAAGAGTTCCTCGCGACCGTCGCGGGCGGCCATGGCAAAGGCCTCGTCCAGGCGCGGCGGCACGCGGGTGCCGCAGCGGGCGGCAAACCGCTTGGCCCCGTCCCAGCTGATGATCGGCAGGATGCCGGGGATGACCGGGGCGGTGATGCCTTCGCGCGCGCAGAGGTCGCGGAAGCGCAGGAAGGTCTCGGCCTCGAAAAAGAACTGGGTGATGGCCGATGAGGCCCCGGCATCCAGCTTGCGCTTGAGGTAGCGCACGCCCGCCAGCACGTCGGCGCTGTCGGGATGCGCCTCGGGATAGGCCCCGACGCGCAGGGTGAACTTGCCGGTGGCGGCCAGTGCGGACACCAGATCGACGGACGAGGCAAACCCGTCGGGCTGGGCCACGAAACGCTCGGCCCCCTTGGGCGCATCGCCGCGCAGGGCGACGATCTCGGTCACGCCCGCCGTTGCATAAGCCTCGGCAATCGCGAGGGTTTCATCGCGGCTGGCATCGACGCAGGTCAGGTGCGCGGCAACCTTGACGCCGTAGTTGCGCCCGATGGTCGTCACCGCCTCGTGCGTCAGCTTGCGCGTGGTGCCGCCCGCGCCATAGGTGACCGAGACAAAGGACGGGGCCAGCGGGGCCAGCACCTGCACCGTTTCCCACAGGCGGAACGACGCATCCAGCGTCTGCGGCGGGAAGAATTCGAAGGACACTTGGGGCACGCGGGTCATGGGCAGCTCTCCTGACGACGCCCCCTTGTCGCGCAACCGGTGATGTGAGACAAATTCATAATTCTCATGATGGATATGAGGCGCGTGCTATCATGCATCTGGAATTCCGCCACCTGCGCACGATCCGCGCGATCCACCAGGCGGGGGGCCTCGCGCGGGCGGCCGACATGCTGAACATGACGCAAAGTGCGCTGTCGCATCAGGTCAAGGGGCTGGAGGACCAGGCCGGGGTCGAGCTGTTCGTGCGCCGGTCGAAACCCCTGAAGCTGTCGGCGGCGGGCCTGCGGATGCTGCGGCTGGCCGAGCGCATCCTGCCCGAGATCGACGCGCTGGAGGAAGAGTTCCGCGGCCTGCGCAGCGGCAAGTCGGGCCGACTGCACATCGCCATCGAATGCCACGCTTGTTTCGAATGGCTGTTCCCGGTGCTCGAGGCGTTCCGCCGCGCCTGGCCCGAGGTCGACGTGGACATCCGCGCAGGCCTGGCATTCGAGGCGTTGCCTGCCCTGGCGCGGGAAGAGGTCGATCTGGTGATCTCGTCCGATCCGGTGAAGCTGCCCGGCATCGTGTTCAATCCGCTGTTCGACTATCATCCGATGTTCGTGGCCGCCGCGATCAATCCCCTGTCGGCCAAGGATGAAATCGCCGCCGAGGATTTTCGCGACCAGACGCTGATCACCTATCCGGTGGCGCGCGACCGGCTTGACGTGTTCACCGAGCTTCTGACGCCCGCCAAGGTCGAACCCCGCGCGCAAAGGCAGGTCGAACTGACGGCAGTGATCCTGATGCTGGTGGGGTCGAACCGGGGCGTCGCGGTGCTGCCCGACTGGGTGCTGCGCGAGGTGAAGGCGAACGCGGACTATGTGATGCGCCCGCTGGCGGGGCGTCCGGTGAAGCGGCTCTATGCGGCGACGCGGGAGGAAGACGCGACACGGCCCTACATGGCGCATGTGCTGCGGCTGGGACGGTCCGAGCCGGTGAAGCTGCAGCGCGGGTGAACGGTGGTCCGGGCGACCGGTGTGTGCTTGCACGCACCGGTCGCGACCAACGGTGCGTGCAAGCACGCACCCTACCTCGGGATGGCAGGTGTCTCGCCGACGACGGTCCTCGGCCTTTCCTCCGGCCCGACCAGCATCAGGTCGCGCCCCGACAGGCTGTCGTTGCCCTGCATCTGCATCGTCAGGCGTTCGGCATCCCGCCTGCGCACCTCGGCCAGGGCCTCGGCGATGGCGTCTGGGTCCTCGCCCAGGGTCCGCAGCACTTCGGTGCCCAGCGTCAGCGCCGATTCGAAGGTCTCGCGCATCTGGAACGTGGCCCCGGCGCGCATCAGCTCGATCGCGTGCTGGCGGTCGAAGGCGCGGACCAGCACCGGCACCAGCGGGCATTCGTGGTGCAGAAGTTCCACGATCCGCGTCGCCGCCTTGGGGTCGTCGATGGCCACGATCACCGCGCGGGCCTGCGTCGCCCCGGCGGCGTGCAGGATGTCCAGCCGCGTGCCGTCTCCGTAGAACACCTTGAAGCCGAAGGTTGCGGCGACGGTGATCATCTCGGGGTCGGTGTCGATGGTGGTGATCGGATGGCCGCGTGCAAAGAGGGTCTGGCTGACGATCTGGCCGACGCGCCCGAACCCGATCAGCACGACGGGGGCCACCTCTTCCGAGGGGCCCGCCAGCCCTTCCGCGCTGATCCCCGGTTTCGGGGCGAAGCGGGCGTGCAGCACCATGAAAAGCGGCGTCAGGACCATCGAGAGGATGATGATCGCCGTCAGCATCGCGTTGCCCTCGGGGTCCAGCAGCCCGACGGCCAGGGCCGCGCCGTACAGCACAAAGGCAAACTCGCCGCCCTGCGCCATCAGGACCGTCCGCTCCAGCGCCTCGGCATGGCTGGCGCGGAAGGCGCGAGCGACGCCGTAGATGCCCGCCATTTTCAGGACGATGAAACCGGTCACGCTGATCAGGATCAGTTGCCAGTTGTCCCAGACCACGGCCAGGTCCAGCGCCATGCCGACCGCCAGGAAGAACAGGCCCAGAAGGATGCCGCGAAAGGGTTCGACGTCGGCCTCGAGTTGGTGCCGGTAGGACGATTCGGACAGGAGAACCCCCGCCAGGAACGCCCCCATCGCCGCCGATAGCCCGCCCGCCTGCAGGGCCAGTGCCGCGCCCAGCACGACCAGCAGGGCCGCCGCCGTCATCACCTCGCGCGCGCGGGCCGCCGCCAGGAGGCCGAACAACGGGTTGAGCAGATAGCGCCCCGCCACCACCAGGGCCACGATGGCCCCCAGCCCCAGGGCGACACCGGTCAGCCGGTCGGCCAGCGTCACCTCTGCGCCGCCGGGGGCCAGGAAGGCGACCAGCGCCAGAAGGGGCACGATGGCCAGGTCTTCCAAGAGCAGGATGGCCACGATCCGCTGCCCCTTGGGCAGGGTGATCGCGCCGCGTTCCTCGAGCATCTGCATGACGATGGCGGTCGAGGTCAGCACGAACCCGGTCCCCGCGATCAGCGAGGTGGCGACCGGATAGCCCAGCGACAGCCCGACCGTCCACAGCAGCGCCATGCAGACCAGGACCTGCACCAGCCCCAGGCCGAAGATGTCGCGCCGCATCGACCACAGGCGCGACGGCTGCATTTCAAGGCCGATGATGAACAGGAACATCACGACGCCCAGTTCGGCGACATGCAGGATGGACATGGCATCGCTGAAATAGCCGATGCCCCAGGGCCCGATGGCAAGCCCGGCCGCCAGATAGCCCAGAACCGCCCCCAGGCCCAGCCGCTTGAACAGCGGCACGGCGATGACCGCCGCCGCCAGCAGGACCACGACCGAAGCGATGTCGGGACCTTGCGAGGCGGCTTCGGCGGCATTGGTGGCGGCTTCGGTGGCCATGGGGCGTCTCCGGTGCGGGGGCGCGCCAGTGATGGCCTGCCCCTTGCCGTGCTGGCAAGGGGCAACGCGCGCCTGTAGTCTGTCCGTGCAGGAGGGGCGGCGATGTGGCGGGCGGCAGTCTGTGCGGTGGTGATCGGACTTGCGGCGGCACCGGCGCAGGCCTGCCGTCTGGCACTGCTGCTGGCGCTGGACGTGTCGCGGTCGATCGATGCGGGCGACTATCGCATCCAGCGCGACGGGTTGCTGGACGCCTTGGCCGATCCGGCGATCCGGGCGGCACTTCTGCGGCCGGGTGCGCCGGTGGCGCTGGCGATCTATGAATGGAGCGGGACCGAACACCAGGAGGTCATCGTCGACTGGTCGGTCATCGCGACCGGGGCCGACCTTGCGGCAGTCGAGGCGGTGGTTGCCGCGCGGACCGTTCCGCCCCAGCGCCGGGCGACCGCCCTGGGGGCGGCGCTGGCGTTTGGTCGAGCGATGATCGACCGCGCGCCGCGCTGTGCCGAAACCGTGCTGGACGTATCGGGCGACGGGCGGAACAACATGGGGCCGCCGCCCGCGACGGCCTATGAAGGGTCAGACTGGGGCGGCATCCGGGTGAACGGCCTGGCCATCGGCGAGCACGAGCGCGACCTGGTCGCCTATTACGGCGCGGAGGTGATCCGGGGGCCGGGGGCATTCGTCGAGGATGCGCCGCGCCAGCGCGACTTTCCGCGCGCGATCCGCCGCAAGCTGCTGCGCGAACTGACCGAGATGATGATGGGGCAGGCGGGGCCGGGACCGTCACGCCTGCGCTGAGGTGCCTGTTCCCATGGCGCGGGCGGCCCCCGGTCGGGACCGGGGGCCGTTGCGGCAGGGCAGGCCGGGCGCGTCAGCAGGCGGCGGTGAAGGTCTGGCCCTGGCTGTTGCGGTACAGGCACTGGCCGTTGCCGGTGGGGCGAATCAGGACCGAGGCTGCCGTGCCGACGGCGGCACCCACCAGCGCGCCGGTCAGGCGGTCGTCGTCGCTGGACACCGCGGCCCCCAGAAGGGCACCCCCTGCGGCACCCGCAACGGCGTTCTGGTTGGCGGTTTGGCAGGCCGACAGGGTGAAGGCGGCAAGCGGCAGGGCAAGATAGAGCGATTTCATGGCAGACCTCATGGTTGAACTTTGGCTGCCATCATAACGCAGCCGGGTTCGGTCCGGTTCCATCGTCGCGACCGATCAGCGGCAACTGGCCACTGGTCCGGCGGAATGCCGCGCAGGGTACCGCGATGACGTTGCGGCAGGGGGGGCTTTGCTACGCCGCCCGCGCCGCCGTGACCGAGGCCTCGAGAATCTCCATCGCCTCGGCAAAATGGGCGTCGGGGATGGTGATCGGGGCAAGGAAACGCACGACGTTGCCATAGACGCCGCAGGTCAGCAGGATCAGGCCGCGCTTCTGCGCCTCGGCCCTGACCCGCCCGGTAAACCCGGCATCGGGTTCGTGCGTGGCGGGGTTGGCGAACTCGACCGCCACCATGAAGCCGGGGCCGCGAATGTCGATGATCTCGGGCGTGACGGACCGGATCGCCTCGAGCCGCTGCTTGAGCCGGCTGCCAAGTTCGTCGGCGCGGGCACACAGGTTTTCGTCCTCGATCACGTCCAGCACGGCATTGGCGGCGGCGATGCCCAGGGGGTTGCCCGCGTAGGTGCCACCCAGGCCGCCGGGGTTGGCTGCGTCCATCAGCGACGCCTTGCCGGTGACGGCGGCAAGCGGCAGGCCGCCCGCCAGGCCCTTGGCCATGGTCGTCAGGTCGGCGGCGACGCCGTGGTGTTCCATGGCAAACAGGTGGCCGGTGCGGGCAAAGCCGGTCTGCACCTCGTCCGCGATCATGACGATGCCGTGGTCGTCGCACAGCCTGCGGATCGCGCGCACCAGGTCGGTCGGCGCAGGGTAGAAGCCGCCCTCGCCCTGCACGGGTTCAAAGATGATGGCGGCCACGCGGGTGGGGTCGAGGTCGGCCTTGAACAGCTTTTCGATGCCCTTCATGGCGTCGGCAGTGGAAATTCCGTGCGGGTCCATCGGGAAGGGCACGTGGAACACATCGGGCATCATCGCGCCGAACCCCTTCTTGTAGGGTTCGACCTTGCCGGTCAGCGCCATGCCCATGAAGGTCCGCCCGTGGAACCCGCCGCCAAAGGCGATCACGGCATTGCGGCCCGTGGCGATGCGGGCGATCTTGATGGCGTTCTCGCAGGCCTCGGCCCCGGTCGTCACGAAGATCGTCTTCTTGGCCCAGTCGCCCGGTACCTTGTCGTTCAGCCGTTCGGCAAGGCGGATGTAGTTTTCATACGGCATCACCTGATGGCAGGTGTGGGTGAAGCGGCCCATCTGTTCGGTCACGGCGGCCATCACGCGCGGGTGGCAATGGCCGGTGTTGACCACGGCGATGCCGGCGGCAAAGTCGATGTAGCGGTTGCCCTCGATATCCCAGACCTCGGCGTTCAGTGCGCGGTCGACGTAGATCTGGGTCATCATGCCGACACCGCGCGAGATGGCGCTATCACGGCGCTTGGCGACTTCGGCGTTCAGCATGGTTCCCTCCGTGGTTTGGCGGCATTGTCGCAGGGCCGAGGGCGTGGTTCAATGGGGTCGGTCAGCGGCGAAGCACGCCTGCGTCGCGGCGTCACCAGAATGGGGTAGGGACCGGCCATGAAGAACCAGACCATCATCGTGCGGGCGGACTGGGACGATGATGCCAGGGTCTGGGTTGCGACGACGTCCGACATTCGCGGGCTGGCGGTCGAAGCAGCGACCTTTGATCTGCTGCGTGAAGCTGTGAACGGTGCCGTTGCAGACCTGATCCAGGAGAATGGGTTCGAGACAGACCTCCCCGAAGTTGCCGTCCAGATTCTGGGCCAAAGCATCCTGCGGATCGCCGTGGCAGCGTAGCCAGATGGCAGGGTTCTACCGCGATCTTGTGCATATCCTGACCGAGGCCGGCTGCGCGTTTCGGCGCGAGGGACGGGGCGATCACGAGATTTGGTACAGCCCGATCTCGCAATGCAGCTTCACGATCGACAAGCAGACCAAGTCGCGACACACGGCGAACGAGACGCTCAAGCAGGCGGGGTTGTCGAAACAGTTCTGATTGTCAGGCTCTGGTCGGGAATACGTCTTTCCCGGCCCCTACTCGCCCCCGTCCAGCCGATCCGCCTTGCGTCGCACCAACACCCCCCGCAGGTCGTGCATCGCCATCAAGAGGGCGTCCGTCACCGCCTCGAGCTGATCGTCGGTCGCGCGGCCTTGTGCCCAGTGGGCGGTCTGGTTCAGGTGATCGACGGTGCGCAGGATGTCGTCCACCTCGCGCGCGGCGACCAGGGCCTGGCGCGCCTCCAGCCAGGTCCGGATCGCGGCCAGGTCGTCGGGGGCCAGTTTCCGGTCACCATGCGCCTTGATGTCGCCATTGCGGACGTTGACCGTCGCGATCTGGTCCATCTCGATCCGCCGCTGGCGGTTCTCGGCGTCGATGCGGAACACGGCGGCACCGTTTTCGCGGACGCGGAAGAAATGGTTCGGCAGGTCGCCGGTCATGTCAGGTTCCGTTCTGCAGGACGCGGATCAGGCTGCCGTCCTCGTCCACCAGGGCGAACATGCGGGGGACGGGGGGGCGATGCAAGATGCCTGTCAGGCGCGGGATCGCGCGGTCGTCGCGGGCGATGTCCAGCGCGGCCCATTCGGCGAACAGCGCATCCAGGTCATCGACCCGGAGGCAGGCCGAAAACCAGCTTGACCACTTGTCGACCTCGGGGTGGGGGAAGAATTCGACCATCATCGTGCCGCGCGACAGGATCATCCAGTGGTCATCGCGGTAGTCCACGCCGAACCCCCGCTTGCCCCAGAACGCCGCCGTCGCGTCGAAATCGCGGGCGGGCAGGTTCGGTGTCGCCTGGTCCATCAGCGCAGGGCCTTGCAGAAGCTCTGGATGCGGGTGCAGGCGTCGACCAGCACCTCGTCCGCCGTGGCATAGCTGACGCGGAAGTTCGGGCTGACGCCGAAGGCTGCACCGAACACCACGGCGACGCCGGTTTCCTCCAGCAGCGCCGTCGCGAACACCTCGTCATCGCCGATCCGCGTGCCCGCCGGGCTGGTCTTGCCGATGCAGCCCGAGATGTCCGGGTAGACATAGAACGCGCCTTCGGGTTTGGGGCACACGATGCCGGGGGCGTCGTTCAGCATGTCCACCACCAGATTGCGCCGCCGCTGGAACGCCTCGCGGAACGGACCCAGGAACGACTGGTCGCCGGTCAGCGCCTCGAGCGCCGCGTACTGGCTGACCGACGACGGGTTCGAGGTGGATTGCGACTGGATCGTGCCCATGGCCTTGATCAGGTGCGCGGGCCCCGCGGCATAGCCGATGCGCCAGCCGGTCATCGCATAGGCCTTGGACACCCCGTTGCAGGTCAGGGTGCGGTCGTACAGCCCCGGTTCCACCTGCGCGGGCGTGGTGAACGCGAAATCGTCGAAGACGAGGTGTTCGTACATGTCGTCCGACATCACCCAGACATGGGGATGGCGCATCAGCACATCGGTCAGCGCGCGCAACTCGTCGCGGGTATAGCCCGCCCCGGTGGGGTTCGAGGGCGAGTTGAAGATGAACCACTTGGTGCGGGGCGTGATCGCCGCCTCAAGCTGCGAAGGGGTCAGTTTGAACGCGGTGTCGATGCCGCAGATGACCGGCACCGGGGTGCCGCCCGCCAAGAGCACCATGTCGGGATAGGACACCCAGTAGGGGGCCGGGATGATCACCTCGTCGCCCGGATTGCAGGTGGCCATCAGCGCGTTGTAGAGAATCTGCTTGCCGCCGGTGCCGACCGACACCTGCGCGGGCGCATAGGTCAGGCCATTCTCGCGCAGGAATTTTGCGCAGATCGCCTTTTTCAGGTCGGGGATGCCATCGACCGCCGTGTATTTGGTGCGGCCCGCGTCGATGGCCGCCTTGGCCGCGTCCTTGATGTGCTGCGGCGTGTCGAAATCGGGCTCGCCCGCGCCCAGGCCGATCACGTCGCGCCCGGCGGCCTTGAGTTCGGCGGCCTTGGTGGTGACGGCGATGGTGGGCGACGGTTTTACCCGCGCAAGCGTGTCGGAGAGGAAGGCCATGGGCGGGGTTCCTTGCTGGTCCGCGCCGTTCTAGGGTGCGCGCCGGGCGGGTTCAAGCGGGATGGGACGGATGGAAACCGACGCAGTCGCGCGCAAGCGCCTGAAAGTGCGGGCCTGGCGGCGCGGCATGCGCGAGACGGACCTGATCCTGGGCCCTTACGCCGATGCCCGGCTGGCCGGGATGGACCGGGCCGGACTGGCGCAGTTCGGGGCCTTGCTGGACGAGAACGACCAGGACATGCTGCTGTGGATTCTGGGCGGACAGGCGCGACCGGCCGGGTTCGCGGCCCTTCTGGACGACATCGCGGCCTTTGCCGGGGCGCGGTCTGCCGGACAGCGCTGAGCCGCTTGTTCTGCGAAACCGTCGCGAGTTTACGGAATGTTTGTGGTTTGTGCTGATTCTGCCCCAAGGTTTGCATGTGGAGGCAGGAATGCAGCACGAGGTCTTGGATGGCTCGCGCAAGGCGCTGATGACGGGATATCTGGAAAGCCTGTCCCTTGTCGAACGCCTGCACCGGCTGCTGCTGGACGTCATCAAGGACGAGTTCGAGCGGTTGGGCGTTCTGGAAATCAACTCGGTGCAGGCGCTTTTGCTGTTTAACATCGGCGAGAACGAGGTGACGGCGGGCGAGCTGAAGACGCGCGGCTATTACCAGGGCTCGAACGTCAGCTACAACCTGAAGAAGCTGGTCGATCTGGGCTACATGCACCACCAGCGGTCCGAGGTGGACCGCCGCTCGGTGCGGGTGCGGCTGACCGAGAAGGGCCGCAACCTGCGGGCGATGCTGAGCGACCTGTTCGCCCGCCACGCCGAGGGGCTGGAACGGCGCGGCATCATCGGGGCCGCCGGGATGGAAGAGATCAACACCAACCTCAAACGGATGGAGCGTTACTGGACCGACCAGATCCGCTACATCTACTGACGGTCTCGCTCAGCTGATCGACGGGCGTGCCGCCGCAGCGAACCGCCCGTACGGATGAATCACGGCAGCACAGTCGCGCTGCCGTGCGACCCGCACGGGTTCGCCGCTTCGTCTGCCGACCCCGTCGGAGCAAGACAACCCCGTCGGGGTTTGGTCAGTGGCTGCCGGAGTTGCCCGAAGCCGCCGCCGCAAGACCGAGCGCCAGCAGAGACCCGGCGACAATCGCCCCGCCGCCGCCCAGGCTGCCCAGCGACACTGCACCCGGCGCGCTGGATGAACTGCCCTCTTCGACGATGACAACATCGTCTTCATCGTTCTCTTCGCCCACGCCACCGGCATTGGCAACCGGCGCGAATGCGACGATCATCCCCAAGGCCATCATTCGAAACGAAAAACCCATCCGCAAGCTCCAATTCCGTTAGGTTACCAGTCAGCATACCATTATGCTGCGTAAGCCTCAAACATCTGGCGCAGCATTTTGTTCCCAGGCCAATAGGAATTTTGTCACAATTCATCCGAACTTCCCAGCCCTGACGTGGCGTCCACCGCCTCGCGTTCCCGGATCAGGACACGTCTCCCAACGGAGCGTGACATTTCGGCGTCACCGTGCGCGGTTGCCCGCGATCCAGACCCCCGTCACCGCCCTGTCATCCCCCATCATGATGGTCGGAAACAGCGCGCCCCAGACATCGGCTGCCCGGTCCGCAGCCTGGGCGATGGCAGGCGTCGAGGCAAGGTCGACGGCCACCAGATCGGCCTCCATCCCTGGGGCAATGTTGCCGATCCGGCCCTCGGCATGCAGGGCGCGGGCCGACCCCAGGGTCGCCAGCCACCACAGCTGGGCCGGATGCAGGGACTGCCCGCGCAGTTGCGCCACCTCATAGGCCGCCGCCATCGTGCGCAGCATCGAAAAGCTGGACCCGCCGCCGGTATCGGTGGCCAGCCCGACCCGTAGCCGGGTCGCCAGCCCCATGTCGAACAGGCCCGAGCCGATGAAGGTGTTCGAGGTCGGGCAGTGGATCAGGCTGGCCCCGGCTTCGGCCAGACGATCCTTCTCGCGCGCCGTCAGGTGGATGGCGTGGCCGTAGACCGCCCCTTCGCGCAGCAGTCCCTGAACCTCGTAGGTGTCGAGATAGTCGCGCGCCTGGGGATGCAGGTCGCGGACCCACGCAATCTCGTCCACCTGTTCCGACAGGTGGGTCTGCATCAGGCAGTCGGGATGTTCGCGCCACAACGCGCCCAGGGCGGCCAGTTGTTCGGGCGTCGAGGTGGGGCTGAAGCGGGGGGTGACGACGTAGGACAGCCGGTCCACACCGTGCCACTTTTCCAGCAGGGCCTTGCTGTCGTCATAGGCCGATTGCGCCGTGTCGCACAGTGCCGGCGGCGCATTGCGGTCCATGCAGGTCTTGCCGGCATAGAGCCGCAGGCCGCGCGCCCGGGCCGCCGTGAAGATGGCATCGACCGATGCGGGATGGATCGTGGCATAGGTGCAGACGGTCGTGGTACCGTTGGCGAGCGTCAGGTCGAGATAGCGGTCGGCAATCACCGCCGCATAGGCGGGATCGGCAAACCGCATCTCCTCGGGGAACGTGTACTGGTTCAGCCAGTCGATCAGCCGCTTGCCCCAGCTGGCGATGATCGCGGTCTGGGGATAGTGGACATGGGCATCGACGAACCCCGCCGAGATCAGGCAACTGCCCATGTCGGTGACGCGGGCCGCAGGATGGGCCGCGCGCAACGCAGCCCCGTCGCCGACGGCGGCGATGACGCCGTCTTCGATCAGCACCCCGCCACGGGCATCGTGCCGCGCGGCGGCGGGCCCCGTCTCGAACGGATCGCCGGCAAAGGACAGGACCTGCCCGAGGATGAGTTCCGCCATGTCTGTCCCCCTGTTTGCCGTGCAGTCTAGGGGCGTTTGGCGCAGGGGTAAATTTGCGCGGGCCGCCTGTTTGGCCGAAACATCTTCCGCTAGAGTCGGGATAATCGCGAGGGGACAGGCATGGCGGACATCGCGGCAGGGAACGACGGCGGGCTGGCCGGGGTCGTGGGGGCCGTCCTCGGTGCCGTCGCGGCGCGCGATTCGGTCGCGCTGACGGCGGCGCTGGACCCACTGCACGCCGCCGACATCGCCGACCTGCTGGAACAGATCGACCCCGCCGACCGCAAGGCGCTGCTGGCGCTGTGGTCCGGCGAGATCGACGGCGAGATCCTGTCCGAGATCGACGAGGGCATCCGCGAAGAGGTGGTCGGCGCGCTGTCGCCCGAGGTTCTGACGCAAGCGGTGCGGGAGCTTGAGTCGGACGATGTCGTGGACATCCTGGAGGACCTCGACGCGCCGCAGCGCGCGGTGGTGCTGAGCGCGCTCGACGGGGCCGACAGGGTGGCGGTCGAGGCGGCGCTGGCCTTCCCCGAAGGCTCGGCGGGTCGCCTGATGCAGCGCGAGGTGGTGGTGGCACCGCAGCAATGGACGGTCGGCGAGGCCATCGATTTCCTGCGCGGCGCGGCGCACCTGCCGGACCAGTTCTATCATGTGATCCTGGTCGATCCCCTGATGCATCCGGTGGGCTACGTCACCCTGGGGCGGGTGCTGTCCTCGGGGCGCACGACCCGGCTCGACGCCATCACCGAGGACAGTTTCCGCACCATCAGGGCCACGGATGACGAGGGCGACGTTGCCTATGTCTTCAACCAGTACCACCTGATTTCCTGCCCGGTGGTCGATGCGGGCGGGCGGCTGGTGGGGGTCATCACCATCGACGACGCGATGAACGTGCTGGACGAAGAGCATGAAGAGGACATGCTGCGCATGGCGGGCGTGGGGGATGAGGCATCGCTGTCGGACGGGGCCTTCGCCACCGCGCGACAGCGGCTGCCCTGGCTGGCGGTGAACCTGGTCACGGCGTCGCTGTCGGCGCTGGTGATCTCGGTCTTCGAGGCGACCATCGAGCAGATCGTGCTGTTGGCCGCGCTGATGCCCATCGTGGCCTCGACCGGCGGGATCGCGGGCACCCAGTCGCTGGCCGTGGCGGTGCGGGCGCTGGCGACTCGCGACCTGACCAGCGCCAACGCCCGCCGCGTGGTGCTGCGGGAACTCGGGGCGGGGGTGCTGAACGGCCTCGGGCTGGCGGTTCTCCTGGGCGGGGCGGGGGCGCTGATCTTCGGCCAGCCGATGCTGGGGGTGGTGCTGGGCCTCGCCATGGTGGTGAACCAGATCGTCGCGGCCCTGGGCGGCGTGCTGGTGCCGCTGACGCTGTCGCGCGCGGGGCTGGACCCGGCACTGGCCTCGGGCACGTTTGTCACCACGCTGACCGATGTGATGGGGTTCTTCGCCTTCCTGGGGCTGGCAACGGTGCTGCTGCTATGACCGACCTGAGCGTGCTGAAGGCCGAGGCGCGGACAAGGGCCTATGCGGCGCGCAAGGCGGCCTTTTCGCTCGGGCAGGGCAGGGCGGCCGAGATTCTGGCGGAGGTGTTGCGGGGCCACGCCGGAAAACCCCTCTCGGGCTACATGCCGATGCGCACCGAGATCGACCCCCTGCCTGCAATGGCAGCCCACGACGGCCCGGTGGGGGTGCCGGTGATCATCGCCAAGGCCACGCCCCTGCAGTTCCGCGCATGGACGCCCGAGGCCCCGATGGTCGAGGGGCCGTTCGGCGCGCTTGTGCCTGCGGGGGGGGACTGGATCATCCCGCAGGTCCTGATCGTGCCGCTTCTGGCCTGGGACCGGCGGGGATACCGGCTGGGCTACGGCGGGGGGTTCTATGACCGGACCTTGCAGGGGCTGCGGGCGCGGGGGCCGGTGGTGGCGATAGGGTTCGCCTTCGCCACGCAGGAGGTGGCGGAGGTGCCGGTGGATGCGACGGACCAGCGGTTGGATATGGTGGTGACGGAGGAGGGGGTGGCTCACGGAAATTTTTGATTTCTCAGGCAGCATTTCTTGAACTTCTTCCCTGAGCCGCATACACAGGGGTCGTTCCGCCCAACCTTCAATTTTTCCTTTTTGTTTTCAAGTATCGGAAAGTCCAGTATTTGACGAACCTGATGCTGAAGATTCGAGCTTTCAAAAAAACCAAGAAGCCTATTTTCTTCTTCGTAGAACAACCTTTGTTCATCCGGCCATTCGTCACACTCTAGAAGGATGAAGTCTTCTGAGTTGGACTTTGCGTGCTTTGGTGCGTCTATTGCAATTCCAACAACCTTGCGAAGATGGGGAAACTTATTCTTAGCGACGCCGCACGCCACGATAAGCATGTGACGGCGCACCTCACGGTACTCTGTTTCGTAGTCTACTGTGTAGTCGGGTTGCAATTGGAGAAAGACATACTTGGTATCTGGGTAGAAAGACGGCATAACGCTCATGTGCCGTGCAACAGCACCTTCCTGCAGTGTCGACGGAAACTGCTCGATTCGCTCAAGGATATTGTCGCATAAGGCACGTCGAGAGAACCGTGGCTCACGCGCCATTTCTTTTATTGCGCTTCTCCCAGCGAAGATGTCGGCGTTGCCGCCGGATGTCCCCGCAAGAAAATTATCGCATGTACGTTGAATTAGATCATCCCAGAGGTAAGAATCTCTGTTTGCTGCTTTGCGTCGATTGTAGGGCTCACCTCTGCTGAAATCGTACCACTCGCCTTCACCAATATGAAGGCCATGAACATTATCCTCCGAAGTGCCGATCAGATAGGAGTTTTGCTGCTGGTTGTAGTTCAAGAGGTAGTGGGCCAGCAGGTCTTCCTCGCCGCAGTAGGACAGAAAGTAGCGATCAATCGCACGCTCTTTCTCCAAGAAATACCGCGATAGATCAAAGAAGGTATCTAACTCGCCAAGGATTATGGCCAAATTATGCGCATCCAAGAGGTGTACTTTCTCGGAGGAGCGGAGCGAAACTAGGAAGGGGAACGGGCTTCCGTCGTCCTCTGGGCTATAAGAAACACCAAGGCTGCCATAGACGTTGGCTTCCGAAAACGCCCTGCAAGCCTCCTTCGCGCCATGCGCTACAATGACTTTGTGGATGATTGGATTCTCTGGAATTGGAGCAGGCAGCGGTTTTTCACACCTCTGATCGAGAAAAATTGCTCGCCCTGATCGAAGATACCGTTCAGCACCAAGTGCTGTTTTGACTTGCTTGTCTACAGCTTCTTTCTTCCAGCGTTGCCACGCTACCGAAAAGTCGTCTGTTGCGCTGTCGAGTCGCCTGCTTTCCCGATCAAAGAATATGAAAACATGGTTCTCAAAAACCGCAATTAGGTCGCAGAATTCTTTCCCGTCGTCCTTGAACGGGTTTGCATAACTCCAAAGGCGAAGAAAGGTTGTTTGACAGAGTGAATATAGCAACTCCTCGGTAGGTGTCACTCCACCCTTGATTCCTGTTTTGCCTGTCATTGCAATGCCTTGAGAGTGTTCATGCAACCTGAGCTAAGTCAGACATCCAGCTGAAGGATAGCGCCAAGAGTTTTCTAAGTTGCTCTATAGCCATCAACGTTGTTCGCGCACTTTACTGCGAGCTTTGCTGCCAAGCGCGCTATCACAACCTCTTCCCGATGTAGCTGGCAGACTCGTGCCGTGGGTATGCTTATCGACCGGGCGGCTTGAGGTGGTCTTGCCCAATACACCTACACACATCCTCACATCGCTTCCACCCCAATCTGATAGCCCACACCCCCTAGCCTTCCCCCCCGCCCCGCGCTACACCGCGCCCCGGAACCACCCCCCGAGGCCCGCCCCCATGACCGACACACGCACCGACTGGTCCGATGCGATCTCTTCTGTCGAAGAGATCATCGACGATGCCCGCAACGGGCGGATGTACATTCTGGTCGACCATAAGGACCGCGAGAACGAGGGGGATCTGTGCATTCCGGCGCAGATGTGCACGCCCCGGGCGGTGAACTTCATGGCGATGCACGGGCGGGGCCTCATCTGCCTGGCGCTGACCGGCGAGCGGGTGGACCAGTTGGGGCTTGACCTGATGAGCCGCAAGAACTCGGCGCGGCATTCTTCGGCCTTCACCCTGTCGATCGAGGCGCGCGAGGGGATTTCCACGGGCATCTCGGCGGCGGACCGGGCGCTGACGGTGACGGTGGCGATTGATCCGACCAAGGGCGCGCATGACATCGCGTCACCGGGCCACATCTTTCCGCTGCGGGCGCGCGAGGGTGGCGTGCTGGTGCGGGCGGGGCATACCGAGGCGGCGGTGGACATCAGTCGGCTGGCGGGGCTGAACCCCAGTGGCGTGATCTGCGAGGTGATGAACGACGACGGCACCATGGCGCGGCTGCCCGACCTGGTGGCCTTTGCGCAGAAGCACAACCTCAAGATCGGCACGATCAGCGACCTGATCGCCTATCGCCGCCGCAACGACAACCTGGTTCGGGTGACCGAGGAGCGCCGTGTCACGTCCGAGTTCGGCGGCGACTGGACGCTGCGCATCTATGCCGACGCGACCGAGGGCGCCGAGCATGTGATGCTGATCAAGGGCGACATCGCGGGCGACGATCCGGTGCTAGTGCGGATGCACACGCTGGACCCGATGCTGGACGTGATCGGCCTTGGTGCTGCGGGCCGGACGGCCGAATTCGGCGATGCGATGCGCCTGATCGCGGCCGAAGGGCGCGGCGTGCTGGTGCTGTTGCGCGACACCGAGGCCAAGATCCTGTCCGAGGGCGAGGTGTCGCCGCAGACGCTGCGGCAGTATGGCCTTGGCGCGCAGATCCTGTCGTCGCTGGGCATCCACAAGCTGGTGCTCCTGACGAATTCGCCCAAGCCCAAGGTGGTGGGCCTCGAGGCCTATGGCCTCGAGATCGTGGGCACGCGCCGGATATCGGGGGAATAGGCGATGGCCGGAGCCAGTCATTGCATCCTGCCGCTGCCGACATTCGACCGGCCGGTGAAGCTGTTGATCGTGGTCGCGCCCTATTACCGCGACATCTGCGACGACCTGGTCGCGGGCGCGCGGGCCCAGGCCGCAGCCTGCGGCGCGACGGTCGACCTGGTCGAGGTGCCGGGTGCCCTGGAGGTGCCGACGGCGATTGCCCTGGCCGAGCGGCAGGCGAAGTACGACGGTTATGTCGCCCTGGGCTGCGTGATCCGGGGCGAGACGACGCATTATGATACGGTGTGCAACGACAGTTCGCGCGCGATCACCATGCTGGGGTTGCAGGGGGCCTGCATCGGCAACGGCATCCTGACGGTCGAGAACCACGCCCAGGCGGCGGTGCGGGCCGATCCGGGCGGCCAGGACAAGGGCGGTGGCGCTGCCGCGGCGGCGCTGCACCTGATCGCGCTGTCGCGGCAATGGAGCGGGCCGCGCAAGGGCATCGGATTCCGCAGCGAGCCGCGCAGCGGGTCCGACCGGTGACCCGGCCCTCGCCCGAGGCGCGCGAGGCGAAGAAGCGCGCAAAGTCCGCTGCGCGGCTCTATGCCGTGCAGGCGCTGTTCCAGATGGAGGCCTCGGGCCAGACCGCCGAAGGCGTGGCGGCAGAGTTCGAGACGCACCGCTTCGGCGCGGTCTATGACGAGGACGAGATGGCCGAGGGGGATGTCGACCATTTCCGTGCCGTGCTGGGCCATGCGGTGAACTGGCAGGCGGCCATCGACCAGCTGACCGACCGGGCGCTGGTGGCGAAATGGCCGATTGCGCGGATCGACCCGGTGCTGCGCGCCCTGTTCCGGGCGGGCGGGGCCGAGATGACGCAGATGGACACGCCGCCCAAGGTCGCGATCACCGAATATGTGGATGTGGCCAAGGCGTTTTTCCCCGACGGCAAGGAGCCGAAGTTCGTGAACGCCGTGCTGGACCACATGGCGCACGAGGCGCGGCCCGAGGCGTTCTGAGAGACGCACCGTCGCGCATGGTTCTGGCGTGCCGGACTCGAACGGTCATTGTGTAACCTGCCGACCCGAAGCCGCGAACTGGCTTGCATGACAGCAAGGGGGGGTGGTCGTGCTGATATGGGCAAGTTGGCAGAAATCGGCGCAGGTGGTGCATCGTTTGGGTGCCGTGCTGGCGGCATGCTGGCTGTCGCTGGGGTTTGCCATGGCTGAGCCTGCCGTGAACATGATGCCCGACGGCGTTGCCGTCGACGGCTTTGACGTGGTGGCCTACTTTACCGAAAGCGCACCGCGTGAAGGGGTTGCCGAACACACCGTCCGCTATCTGGACGCAGATTGGCGCTTTGCGACAGCGGAACATGCGGCGCTGTTTGCGGCCGACCCTGCCCGCTATGCGCCGCAGGGGAACGGCTACTGTTCGTTCGCAGTGTCCGAGGGGTACACGGCCGAGGTCGACGTGATCGACGGCTGGGCGGTCATCGACGGCAAGCTCTATCTCAACTGGGATCGTGCGGTGCGCGACCAGTTCGTCGCGGAACAGGCGGCGCGGGTGGCGGCGGTCGCCGCGAAATGGCCGACTGTGCTGGCCGGACTGGCGGACGGAACAACCGAATTCTACCCGCATTCGAGCGATCCGTCCGTCACCATCAGCCATCCGCAGAAGCTGCCCTGAACGTCCTGCCCCTGGCGGCGGACAAGGTGGCGGGAACCGCCCAGACCGTGGAGGCGTGAGTTTCCCGAGAGCCTGAGTTATCAGGTGGTCGCCAGATACCAGGGCCAGGACCCTGGCAGAGCCAGCTCCCTCGGAGATGCTTATCGGCCACTGGAAAATGGCCCCGCACGTGAAGGGCAGAACCCGCCGCCGCCGAACATAGGGCGTCGGGTCACGCGGCACAAGCGGGGGCTTGCGCGGTGTTCACCTTTGGTTCATCTTTCGGCCATGAACAAGGCGTCCCCCTTGCCCCTGCTTCCCGGACAGCGTCTTGCGCGCGGGGTGGGGCGGCATCTGGCAGGGCTGGGCTTTGCCGTGGTCGAGGAGATGGCCCTGGCCACCGGCCTGCGGGTGGACCTCATGGCGCTTGGCCCGAAGGGCGAGGTCTGGGTGATCGAGTGCAAGTCGGGCCGCGCCGATTACCGGGCGGACCGCAAGTGGCAGGGATACCTCGGGTTCTGCGACCGCTTCTTCTGGGCGGTGGACGGGCAGTTCCGGACCGACCTTCTGCCCGAGGGCACCGGCCTGATCCTGGCCGACGACTATGATGCCGAGATTCTGCGGATGGGGCCCGAGACGCCCCTGGTCGGCGCGCGGCGCAAGGCGGTCGTGCTGCGCTTTGCCCGCCACGCGGCGCAGCGGGCCATGCTGGCGCGCGATCCGGGCCTCAGCGTGGCCTGGGCTTGACCGGCCCCTTCGCGGCGGGCTTCGACCCCACGGCGCGGGCGGCCCTGGCGGCGGCCAGCAGTTCCTCGGCGATCTCTTCGGCCTCTTCCGGCTCGAAATCCAGCGGCAGCTCGATCCCGCCATCCGCCTCGACATACAGGCGCACCATCCCCAGGCTGGTCGGCCCGATCTGAAGGTTGGCCGCGACGTCGCTTTCCTTGTCGATGCCCATGGTTGCCCCCGCTGCGGACCGCCTGTCGGGGGTAGCGTGGCGGCGGGCGGGGGCGCAAGGGCAATTTGCTTGATAGAATCAAGCAATCGGGTTTCATGGCGGCAGGAAAGGGGGGCCGACATGGACGACATCGACCGGATCCGTGCCTTCAGCCGGTTCTACACCCAGTGGCTAGGCGTCCTGGGGCGCAGCTATCTGGGGTCGGGGCTGGGGCTGACCGAGGTCCGGTTGCTGCACGACCTTGACGGGACCGCGCCCATCCGGGCGCGCGACCTGGCGCAGGGGCTGGCCCTGGACGAAGGCTATGTCAGCCGCGCGCTGTCGGGCTTTGCCCGGCGCGGCTGGATCCGGCGGCTGGACGACGGCCCTGACCGCCGCGTGCGGGCGGTGACGCTGACCGAAAGCGGCAAGGCACTGGTCGCGCGGCTGCGGGCCGACAGCCGGGCCGCCATCGCCGCCGCGCTGCCGCCCGCGCGTCTGGCCGGGGTGGCCTGCGCCCTGTCGCAGGCCCAGTCCCTGATGGCACCGTCATCGCCCGACCTGACGCCGCTGCGTCCCGGTGATGCAGGCTGGGTCATCGCCCGCCATGCCGAACATTATGCCGCGAACGACGGGTTCGATGCGACCTTTGAAGCGCTCGTCGCGCGGATCGTCGCGGATTTTCTGGCCGGTCACGACCCCGCCCGCGAACGCGGATGGATCGCGCGGGCGGGCGAGCGGCGGCTGGGGTCGATCTTCTGCGTCGCCGAGACGCCCGAAGTGGCCAAGCTGCGCCTGTTCTTCATCGAGGCTGATGCGCGCGGCACGGGTCTGGCCCAACGGATGCTGGAGGACTGCCTTGGCTTCGCGCGGAGCGCAGGCTATGGCCACATGCGGCTGTGGACCCACGAAAGCCACCGCGCCGCCGGCCGCCTGTATGCCCGCAACGGGTTTGCCCTGACTGCGGCCCGTCCGGTCCGCACCTATGGCCAGGACCTGGTGGAACAGGTCTGGGAACGCCCGCTCTGATCTTGCAATGGGGCGTCACGGGGGGTATGTGACCCCCGAGTGCCGACATAGCTCAGTTGGTTAGAGCACCAGATTGTGGATCTGGGGGTCCCCCGTTCGAGCCGGGGTGTCGGTACCATCCCCCCCGCCCACCCCTGCCGACCGCCCCTGCCGGGGCAGGTGGCCGCTGCCCGAAGGATCGCCATGGCCGACGCCGACATGCCCCTGATCGCCCGCACCATCGCCGCCGAAATCGGGGCCAGCCCGGCGCAGGTCGGGGCGGCGGCGGCGCTGCTGGACGAAGGTGCCACGGTGCCCTTCGTCGCGCGCTATCGCAAAGAGGCGACGGGGGGGCTGGACGACACGCAGTTGCGCAAGCTGGCCGAGCGGCTGGCCTACCTGCGCGAGTTCTTCGCGCGGCGTGCGGCGGTGCGCGCGTCGATCGCCGAGCAGGGCAAGATGACGGCGGCGCTGGAGGCGGCCCTTGCGGCGGCGACGACCAAGGCCGAGGTCGAGGACATCTATCTGCCCTACAAGCCGAAACGCCGGACACGCGCGATGATCGCGCGGGAGAACGGCCTTGGCCCGCTGGCCGAGGCGATCCTTGCGAACCGGGGGACCGATCCGGGCGTGGTGGCGGTGGCTTTCGTCACGGGCAACGTGGCCGACGCCAAGGCCGCGCTTGAAGGGGCTCGCGACATCATCGCCGAGGGACTGGCCGAGGATGCCGGCCTTCTGGGCCGCCTGCGGGGGCACATGAAGTCCGTGGCCCGCCTGTCGGCGCGGGGCGTGGCGGGGAAAGAGGCCGAGGGAGCGAAGTTTTCCGACTATTTCGCCCATGACGAACCCTGGGCCACCGCCCCCAGCCACCGCGTGCTGGCCATGCTGCGCGGCCAGAACGAGGGGTTTCTGGCGGTGGACCTGGCGTTCGATGCCGATGCGCCCAAGGGCGACAGCCCGGCCGAGCGGATGTGCGCCGCCGCGCTGTCCGCCACCGGGCGGGGTCTGGGCGATCTCTGGCTGCGCGAGGCGGCGGCCTGGGCCTGGCGGGTCAAGCTGCGCACGTCGCTGACGCTCGACCTCATGGCCGAGATGCGCGAACGGGCCGAAGCCGAGGCGATCCGGGTCTTTGCGCGCAACCTTCGCGACCTTTTGCTGGCCGCCCCCGCCGGGGGCCGGGCGACGATGGGCCTCGATCCGGGCATCCGCACCGGGGTGAAGGTGGCCGTCGTCGATGCGACGGGCAAGGTGCTGGCGACCGACACCGTCTATCCGTTCCAGCCGAAGAACGACCTGCGCGGCGCGCAGGTGGCCATCGCCCGGCTGATCGGGCAGCACGGGGTAAAGCTGATCGCCATCGGCAACGGCACCGCCAGCCGCGAGACGGAACGGATGGTCGCCGACATCCTGGCCGTCCTGCCGGGCGACAAGCCCGCCAAGGTGATCGTGTCCGAGGCGGGGGCCTCGGTCTATTCCGCCAGCGAACTGGCGGCCAAGGAGTTTCCGGGGCTGGACGTGTCCCTGCGCGGGGCGGTCAGCATCGCCCGTCGCTTGCAGGACCCGCTGGCCGAACTGGTCAAGATCGAACCCAAGGCCATCGGCGTCGGCCAGTACCAGCACGATGTGGACCAGCACCGCCTGGGCCGCAGCCTGGAGGCGGTGGTCGAGGATGCGGTGAATGCCGTGGGGGTGGACGTGAACACTGCGTCCGCGCCCCTGCTGGCGCGGGTGTCGGGCGTGGGGCCTGGCCTGGCCGAGGCCATCGTCGCGCACCGCGACGCGAACGGGCCTTTCTCCAGCCGCCGCGACCTCTTGAAGGTGCCGCGCCTGGGGCCGAAGGCGTTCGAACAGGCGGCGGGGTTCCTGCGGATCACCGGGGGCCGCGAGCCGCTGGATGCGTCCTCCGTCCACCCCGAGGCCTATGACCTTGCCCGCCGCATCGTCGCCGCCTGCGGCCGCCACATCCGGGGCCTGATGGCCGACCCCGCCCCCGTGCGCGCGGTCAGCGCACGCGATTTCGTGGACGCCCGGTTCGGGTTGCCCACGGTCAGGGACATTCTGGCCGAACTGGAAAAACCGGGCCGCGACCCGCGCCCGTCGTTCCGCACCGCGACCTTTGCCGATGGAGTCGATGACATCAAGGACCTGGTGCCGGGCATGTTGCTGGAAGGGACGGTGACGAACGTCGCGGCCTTTGGTGCCTTCGTCGACATCGGGGTGCATCAGGACGGGCTGGTCCATGTCAGCCAGTTGTCGGACAGCTTCGTGAAGGACCCTCATGCCGTGGTCAAGGCGGGCGACGTGGTCAAGGTGCGCGTGGTCGAGGTGGACGTGCCCCGCAAGCGCATCGGCCTGACGATGAAGTCCGGCAGCACCGCCGCGCGGGATGTGGCGCGCGACAGGGGCGCGGCCCCGGCCAAGCCGCGCGTGACCGGTCCCTCTTCGGCAGGCCCTTCGGGCGGTTCATCGGGCGGGGGAAATGCCTTTGCCGACGCCCTGAAGGGCAAGTTCACCCGGCCCTGAGCCTGCCCTGCGGTCCGGGCATGTTCCTCCGGTGCATCTGTGACGACGTTCGCTCTGCCATGTTGGCGGCGGTCGCCGCATGCTGCGCCGGTCGGCCATGCGGGGCGTGGCAGGATGATCCCGAGCGGAGGAATCGCCTGAGTACATACCAACCAGTTGGTATGTATCTTGTCACACCCCGGCGCGGCGATTCTGCAAGGCCGGGCAAGATGCAGGGAGGCATCCATTGCGGACGTGAACCAGAGGCCCGACGAGGCCACGATGAAAGGGGTCATCCCCTATCTCGCGATGAACGGACAGGCAGGCGTGGCGGCGGATTTCTATGCCCGCGCCTTTGGCGCGACCGACCTCGGGCGGATGCCGATCGACGACGCCCCCGGAAAGTTCATGCATGTGCAGGTCGAGATCAACGGCGGCGCGCTGATGATGATCGATCACACCATGTCCAGTGCGACCGACGCCCCGCCCATGGCCAGCGGGCACCTGCAACTGGTGGTGGCCGACGGCCAGGTCTGGTGGGACCGGGCCGTGGCGGCGGGCTGCACCGTGGTTGCCCCCTATGAACGGCAGTTCTGGGGCGATGACTGGGGCCTGCTGGCCGATCCCTTCGGCATCAAGTGGGCGGTCCTGACGCCCGGACCGCAGGGGGTGTGACATGGGACATCCCGTTCGCACCGTCCTGTGGTTCCGCGATGGCCGTGGCCAGGAAGCCGCCGCGTTCTATTGCAGCCTTCTTCCCGACAGCCAGGTCGAGCGGGTCTTCACCGGCGACGCCGGGATGGGGGCCTTCTCGGTGATCGACTTCACGCTGTCGGGAGTGCCCTACCAGATCCTCGACGCCGGCCCGCATTTCACCCTGTCCGAGGCGGTGTCGGTGATGGTGCTGACCCCCGACCAGGCCGAGACCGACCGGTTGTGGGCGGCCCTGACCGCCGACGGCGGCAGCGAAAGCGTCTGCGGCTGGCTGAAGGACCGCTATGGCCTGTCCTGGCAGATCTTCCCCGAACCCGCGCTGAAGCTGACGCTGAACGCCGACCCGGCCATCTCTGGCCCGGCGTTCGCCGCGATGATGACGATGCGCAAGATCGATCTGGCGGCAATCGAGGCGGCAGCCGCCGCATGACCCGTGTTCCGCGGGGCGAAGCGCGTGGCCGCCTGCTGGACGCGGCCACGCGGCTGATCCGGTACAAGGGTTTTGCCGCGACCAGCGTGGACGACCTCTGCGCCGCCGCCGAAGTGACCAAGGGCGCGTTCTTCCATCACTTCGCCTCGAAAGAGGCGCTTGGCGTCGCGGTGGTCGAGCACTGGACCGAAACGACCGGGGCCATGTTCGCCGCCCACGACTACAACGCCAAGACCGACCCGCTGGACCGGGTGTTTGCCTATCTCGACCTGCGCAGGGCCATCCTTGACATGCCCATCCCCGACTTTGCCTGCGTCGCGGGCACTGCGGTGCAGGAAACCTTCGCGACCTTTCCCGCCATCCGCGCCGCCGCCGGGGACAGCATCCGGTCCGGCATGGCCCATGTGCAGGAACACCTGGCCGAGGCGCTTGCGCGCCATCCGGTGCCGGGGGTGAGCGCGGACAGTCTGGCGGTGGAGTTTCCGGTCGCGGTGCAGGGCGGCATCGTGGTGGCCAAGGCGCTGGACGACCCGGCGGCGGCGCGGGCGGCCTTCGACCATCTGGAATGCTACCTGCGGCTGCTGTTCGGTCGCACGGGCCACGCGGCGCGGCCCACCCCCGCCTGAACCATGGGAAAACATGGGACGTGGACGCCACCGCGCGAATCACCCGCCCGTGATTCCGCGTGAATCGGCGCGATCTGCCCCAATCTGCGGTCAGGAAGGGTGACTTTCCCGCCACAGACACCGAAAGCTGTCGATTTTCTGGGCGTCGGGTTGCCCGATTGGGAAAAGATGGGACGCAGGTACAGTTTCAACATGTGGTGTGATATCTCGCCGGTCCATCCATACTTTGATCAGTTTAAGCAGTATTCGTCGTCAGATGCTGCTCCGGCCTGCGACCGCATGCCAAACCTGCGCCCGTGGTGGCGAAAAAGGGAGTTGTGTGGGGGAAAATCCCATGTCATCCCTTGTGCATCGGGAACGGAGCGGGACAGGAACTGGGGCGACACCAACGACCCCGAACTCAGGCAAAAGCAGCTTCATACAGGCAAACGCTTTCGCTTCCGACAACAAGATCCGGCGCGCCGCGAGCAGCATCCCCCCAAGATGGCGTGCGTGGCTGGACATCCCGGAAACGGGACAGGGCGGCGATCCGGGCAGTGGCAGCAGCCCGGATCGCCGTTGTCCGTTTCAGGGACCGTTTGATCATCGCCGGGGGGCAGGAACCGGAACGGATGTCGGCGGCGTTCAAGAGCCACTATACCCAGAAGGTGGACAGCAAGGCCAGGGTGTCGATCCCTGCCGCCTTCCGCCGGGTGCTCGAGGCGGGCGATCCGATCCATTCCGAAACCGGACGCGCGCGCGTGGCCATCGTCTATGGCGGCGACGACCGCGCCTTCCTCGAATGCTATACCATCACCGCCATGCGCCGGCTCGAGACGCGGATCGCCCGGATGTCGCCCGGCGACAAGCGCCGCATCTACCTTGCCCACAACGTCATAACGCTGAGCCAGGAAGTCGAGATCGACGACGAGGGCCGCATCGTGCTGCCCGCGCCTGCGCGCGAAAAGATCGGCATGGCCAGTGCCAAGGACGGAGCCGAGGCGATCTTTGCCGGCACGCTCGACACCTTCCGCGTCTGGCACCGCGACGACTGGGACGCCGACCGCGCCCGGCAGAAGGCCATCGCCGAAACCCTGCTGGCCCCCGGCGAAGACATGCTGTCGCTGTTGCCCGACGACGACGAACCGGAGGAATAGCCCGTGGCGAACAGCGCCCCGCTGCCCGGTCGCGCGCCGCATGTCCCCGTCCTGCTGGCCCCGATCCTTGCGGCGGCCAGTCCGGTGACGGGGGTCTGGCTGGACGGGACGTTCGGGGCAGGGGGCTATGCCCGGGGGCTGCTCGATGCGGGGGCGGACCGCGTGATCGGCATCGACCGCGATCCCCATGCGCATGACCTGGCCGCCCCGATGCTGGCGCAGCACGCAGGCCGCCTGACGCTGGTGCTGGACACGTTCTCGAACCTGGCCGAGGTGGCGGAAGTGGCCCTGGACGGCGTCGTGCTGGACCTCGGCGTGTCGTCGATGCAACTGGACCAGGCCGCGCGGGGGTTTTCGTTCCAGAAGGACGGCCCGCTCGACATGCGCATGTCGGCATCGGGCGACAGCGCCGCGGATCTGGTGAACGGGGCGTCCGAGGAAACCCTGGCCGACGTGATCTTCCACTATGGCGAGGACCGTGCCGCCCGCCGCATCGCGAAGGCCATCGTGACCGCGCGCGATGTCGCACCCATCGCCACCACCCTGCATCTGGCCGAGGTCGTGGCGTCCGTTCTGCCCCGCCCCAAACCCGGCCAAAGCCATCCGGCCACCCGCACGTTCCAGGCCATCCGCATCGCCGTCAACACCGAGTTTTCCGAACTGGTGCAGGGGCTTGCCGGGGCCGAGGCGGCGCTCTGCCCCGGCGGCCTGCTGGCCGTGGTGACGTTCCATTCGCTCGAGGACCGGATCGTCAAGCGGTTCTTCCAGAGCGCCAGCGGGGCCGACCCCGGTGCCAACCGCTATGCCCCGGAACGCGGCGTCGCGACGCCCCGTTTCACGATGGTCGCCAAGGGGGCCCTGGCCCCCGATGACGCCGAACTGGCCGCCAACCCGCGCGCCCGGTCGGCCAAGCTGCGCATGGGCCGCCGCACCGCAGCACCCGCCGTGGCCCCCGACCCCGTCGCCCTGGGGGTGCCCCGGATCCCCGACCGCCGTTCGCAGAAAGGCCGCCGCTGATGCGCCCCTTCCTTCTGGTCTTCACCGCGCTGACGCTGATGGCCCTGGCCTTCTGGGCCTACCGCGAGAACTACGCGACGCAGGGATCCTTGCGCGAAATGCAGGCGCTGCAGGCCGAGGTCGCGCAACTGCGCCAGTCGCTGGCCCTGCAAAAGGCCGAATGGGCCTATCTGAACCGCCCCGACCGCCTGCGCGACCTGGTGGCGCTGAACTTCGAACGGCTGCCGCTGCTGCCGCTGGAACCGGGCCAGTTCCGCGCGGTGGCCGACATCGCCATGCCGCCGCCGCCGCCCGAGATGATCGACCGCCCGCTGGACCTGGCCCCGCTGGACGTGCAAGGCATCCTGCCCGAGGAGGACCCGCTGTGATCCGCGCCCCCCTGCGCCCGCTGGCGCGCATCCTGCAGGCCCGCGCCAAGGGCGAGAATCCCGACGTCATCGAACGCGAGAACCTGCGCTTGCGTGCCGAAGCCGTGCGCGACCGCGCCCGCGCGCGGGCCGAGGGGCGGCTGGTGATCCTGGGCTTTGCCTTCTTCTGCGCGTTTTCGGTGATCGGGCTGCGGATGGGGGTGCTGGCCAGTACCGAACCGGCGGAACCCAAGGCCGCCACCTCCGGCGCGGAAATCCTGACGCTGCGGTCCGACATCGTCGACCGCAACGGGCGGCTTCTGGCGACCAACATGGTCACCTCGGCGCTGTACGCCCATCCGCGCCAGATGATCGACCCGACGCGCGTTGCCGCCGAACTGGTTGCAATCTTCCCGGACATGAACGCCGAGGACCTGCAGCGCCGCTTCACCGACGGGCGATCGTTCCTGTGGCTGCGGCGCAAGCTGTCGCCCGAACAGGTGCAAGCGGTGCATGACATCGGCGATCCGGGGTTGCTGTTCGGCCCGCGCGAGATGCGGCTGTACCCGAACGGGCGGATGGCCGCGCATGTGCTGGGCGGGGCCAGTTTCGGGGCCGAGGGGGTGAACGCCGCCGAGGTGATCGGCACCGCCGGCATCGAAAAGGCGCTGGATGCACGCCTGCGCGACCCAGCCCTGGCGGCGACGCCGCTGCGCCTGTCGCTGGACCTGACGGTGCAGGCGGCCACGACCGAGATCCTGCAGGCGGGCATGACCATCATGAACGCCAACGGCGCGACGGCGATCCTGATGGATGCCTATTCGGGCGAGATCATCAGCCTTGTGTCGCTGCCCGATTTCGACCCGAACGACCGCCCGGCGAACCCGACATCCGGCGATCCCGCCGACAGCCCGCTGTTCAACCGGGCGATGCAGGGGGTGTACGAACTGGGGTCCACCTTCAAGATCTTCGCCGCAGCCCAGGCGATGGAACTGGGGCTGGTGAACAAGGACACCATGGTGAACTCGAACGCGCCCCTGGTCTGGGGCAAGTTCAGGATCAAGGAATTCAAGAACAAGAACTACGGCACGCTGTCGGTCAACGACATCATCGTGCTGTCGTCGAACGTCGGCTCGGCCAGGCTGGGCCTGATGATCGGCGGCGAACGCCAGCAGGCGTTCCTGAAATCGCTGGGGTTCTTCGACGCGACGCCGCTGGAACTGGTCGAGGCGGCGCGGGCCAAGCCCCTGATCCCCACGCGCTGGCCCGAAATCGTGACGATCACCACATCCTACGGCCACGGCATGTCGGCCTCGCCCATGCACCTGGCGGCGGGCTATGCGGCCATCGCGAACGGCGGGATGACGGTGAAGCCCACGCTGCTGAAGCGCGACAAGCTGCCCGAGGGCACCCGCGTGCTGTCGCCCGCCGTTGCCCGCACCGCCGTCGACATGCTGCGCGGCGTGGTGACCGACGGCACCGCCAGCTTCGGCGAGGTCGAGGGCTACGAGGTGGCAGGCAAGACCGGCACCGCGAACAAGCCCAAGAAGGGCGGCGGGTACTACGAGAACAAGAACATCAACACCTTCGCCTCGGTCTTTCCGGCGTCTGATCCGAAGTACGTGCTGATCGTGACGCTGTACGAACCGGTCGACACCTCGGGGTCCGAGCCGCAACGCACGGCCGGCTGGACGACGGTGCCCGTCGCCGCCGAGATCATCCGCCGGGTGGCCCCGCTTCTGGGGCTGAGGCCGATTGTCCCCCTGGCCCAGGATGCGCTAGTACCGGCGCGGAACTGACGCGAAGATGGACAGGGCAGCACCAGTGGCAACCGTCGGAGACGGGGGGTTTCACACCCCCCGCACCCCCCGTGGGATATTTGGGGACAGAAGAAGGCCGGGGGTGAAGCGGTGACGGGGAAATCCCTTTCGGCCCTGGGACTGACGGCAAGGTCGGGTGGCGACCGGCCCGTGACGGGCATTGGGCTGGACAGCCGGGCGGTGATGGCGGGAATGCTGTTCGCCGCCCTGCCGGGTAGCCGGGCGCACGGGGCGGCGTTTGTCGGGACGGCGCTGGAACGCGGGGCGGCGGCGGTCCTGACCGATGCGGCGGGGGCCGTGATCTGCGGGGCCGCCGTGGCGGCGGCGGGGGCGGCGCTGGTGGTGGCCGAGGACCCGCGCGCGACCCTGGCGGCGGCGGCGGCCCTGTGGTGGGGCGCGCAGCCCGCCACGATGGTCGCGGTCACGGGGACCAACGGCAAGACCTCGGTCGCGACATTCGCCCGCCAGATCTGGACCGCGCTCGACCGGCCCGCGATCAACATCGGTACCACGGGGATCGAAGGGGCCTGGGCTGCCCCCTCGGCCCACACCACCCCCGACGCCGTCACCCTGCACCGTGTCCTGGCACAGGCGGCGGCGGCTGGCGTGACCCATGCCGCGATGGAGGCGTCCTCGCACGGGCTGGACCAGCGGCGGCTGGACGGGGTGACGCTGGCGGCGGCCGGCTTCACCAACCTGACGCAGGACCATCTCGACTATCACGGCGACATGGCGGCGTATTTCCAGGCGAAGGCGGGCCTCTTCGACCGCCTGCTGCCGCCGGGGGCCACGGCAGTGATCAACATCGACGACCCGCACGGGCCGGACCTGTGCCACCTGGCCGTCGCGCGCGGCCACCGGCTGATCCGCACGGGCCGGGCCGAGGGGGCCGACCTGCGCCTGCTCGGGCAGCGGTTCGATGCCACGGGTCAATGGGTGCGGTTCGAGTGGCGGGGACAGCCGGTGCAGGCGCGGCTGGCGCTGGTCGGTGGGTTCCAGGCGGCCAACGTGATGGTGGCCGCAGGCCTGGTCATCGGCGCAGGCGAGGATCCGGCTGCCGTGTTCCGCGTCCTGCCCGAACTGGTCGGCGTGCGGGGCCGGATGCAGCTGGCCGCCACCCGCGCGAACGGGGCGGCGGTGTTCGTGGACTATGCCCATACCCCCGATGCCGTGGCCACCGCCCTGGCCGCCCTGCGCCCCCATGTCATGGGCCGGGTCATTGCCGTGATCGGCGCAGGCGGCGACCGCGACCGGACCAAGCGCCCGCTGATGGGGGCGGCGGCGGCGGCCCATGCCGACGTGGTCTATGTCACCGACGACAACCCCCGCACCGAGGACCCCGCGTCGATCCGTGCCGCTGTCCTGGCCGCCGCCCCCGAGGCGACCGAGGTGGGCGACCGGGCCGAGGCCATCCTGCGCGCGGTCGATGCGCTGTTGCCCGGCGATGCGCTCTTGATCGCGGGCAAGGGGCACGAGACGGGGCAGGTCGTGGGCACCGACATCTACCCGTTCGACGACCTCGAACAGGCCTCGATCGCCGTGGCAGCCCTCGATGGCCTGGCCTGACCGGAAGGAGACACCGATGATCCGCGCCCTCTGCCTTGTCGCGACGCTGCTGTCGCCCCTGCCGCTGGCCGCACAGGACCTGCCGCCGCCCGAGGCGGGCGCATTCCGCCTCGACCTGGGGCATACGCGCGTCCTGTTCCGCGTCAGCCACCTGGGGTTCTCGATGTACACCGGGTTCTTCCGCGACGTCGACGCCACGCTGGCATTCGACCCCGAAAACCCCGCCGCCATGCAGGTCACGGCGACGATCCAGGTCGGCTCGGTCGAGACGATGTACCCCGACCCCGCGCTTGATTTCAACGCGGTGCTGGCGGGGGCCGATCTGCTGGATGCGGCGCAGTATCCCGAGATGACGTTCACTTCGACCGCCGTCACCCTGACCGGCGAGAACTCGGCGGACGTCACCGGCGACCTGACGCTGCACGGGGTGGCCAGACCCGTCACGCTGGCCGTCACCTACAACGGCGGCTACGGCCATTTCCCGATGGACCCCGGCGGCGCGCGCATCGGCTTTTCGGCGACGGGCGCGATCAACCGCTCCGACTTCGGCATGGGCTACGGCGTGCCCGCGCCGGGGTCCGAGTTCGGCGTCGGCGACCGGGTCGAGATCGTGATCGAGACCGAATTCACCAACCCCGATGCCGCCAAGCCATGACCCTTTGCCTTCTTCTGTCCCCAAGTATCCCACGGGGGGTCCGGGGGGTGTGAAACCCCCCGGTCCTGCCCGCGCAACAAGGCGCTGACGCTTGACCCTCTGGACCCACCTCGACGCCGCAGCGGCCACCGGCGGCACCGCGACCGCCGCCTTCGCCGCCACCGGCGTGTCCATCGACACCCGCACCCTGGCCCCGGGCGATCTGTTCGTCGCGCTGACCGACGTCCGCGACGGCCACGACTTCGTGGCGCAGGCGCTGCGGCAGGGGGCGGCGGCGGCGCTGGTGTCGCACCGGCCCGAGGGCGTGGCCGGGGATGCCCCGCTTCTGGTCGTCCCCGACGTCCTGGGTGGACTGACCGCGCTTGCCGCCGCCGCGCGCGCGCGCACCAAGGCCCGCGTCATCGGTGTGACCGGATCGGTCGGCAAGACCTCGACCAAGGAAATGCTGCGCGCCACGCTGTCGGGGCAAGGCCGCACCCATGCCGCCGAGGCGTCGTACAACAATCACTGGGGGGTGCCCCTGACCCTGGCGCGGATGCCCGCCGACACCGATTTCGCCGTGATCGAGATCGGCATGAACCATCCCGGAGAGATTGCGCCCCTGGCCCGCCTGTCGCGGCTGGACGTCGCGCTGATCACCACGGTCGCCGCCGCCCATCTGGCGGCCTTTGCCTCGGTCGAGGGGATCGCGCGGGAAAAGGCCTCGATCTGCGACGGCCTCGTGCCGGGCGGTACGGCGATCATGCCGACGGGGCTGTCGGTGACGCCCATCCTGCTGGACCATGCCCGTGCCTGCGGTGCCCGGATTGTCACCTTCGGGGCCGATCCGGCGTCGGACTATGCGCTTGGCGAGGTGCAGGTGACGACCGACGCCACCATCGTGCGCGCCCGGAATCGGGGAAACGAGCGTCTGTTCAAGGTGATGACGCCCGGTCGCCATTTTGCCGGGAACGCGCTTGCCGTGCTGGCGGCGGCGGATGCCCTGGGCCTCGACCCTTCCATCGCCGCGATGGACCTTGGCCGCTGGTCGCCGCCGCCCGGTCGCGGCACGCGCGAGCATGTCGTGCTGGACGCGCTGGAGGAGACGGGGTTCGGCCTGATCGACGATGCCTTCAACGCCAACCCCGCCTCGATGGCAGCGGCGCTGGACCTGCTGGCGGTGTCGGCCCCCGAGGATGGCGTGGGCCGCCTGGGACGCGGGCGGCGCATTGCGATCCTGGGCGACATGCTGGAACTCGGCCCCTCGGAATTCGCGCTGCACGAGGCCATCGCCGACCACCCGGCCATTGCGGGCATCGACGTGATCCATTGCGTCGGTCCGCGCATGCGCACGCTGCACCACCGGCTGCCAAGGGCCAGGCGCGGCGAGTGGGTCGAAACGGCGGACGAACTGGTGCCGCGCGCCCGCAGCCTGATCGACGCGGGCGACATCGTGCTGGTCAAGGGGTCGAAGGGCATCAAGGTGTCCCGCGTGGTTGACGCCCTGCGCAAATTGGGGCAGGGGCCGCGCGGCTGAACAACGGGCGCGAATGCGCCGCAAAGGGGACGGGTGGCATGCTGTACTGGTTGACCGAATATTCGGCGGGGGGGGATCTGTTCAACCTCTTCCGCTATATCACCGTGCGGGCGGGGGGGGCGTTCATGACCGCGCTCGTCTTCGGCTTCATGTTCGGCCGCCCCCTGATCGACATGCTGCGCCGCCGCCAGGGCAAGGGCCAGCCGATTCGCGACGACGGCCCGGCTTCGCATTTCGCCAAGGCGGGCACGCCCACGATGGGGGGCCTTCTGATCCTGTCGGCGCTGATGGTGTCCACGCTGCTCTGGGCGCGGCTCGACAACGGCTATGTCTGGATCGTCACCGGCGTGACGCTGGCCTTCGGCCTGATCGGGTTCGCCGACGACTATGCCAAGGTGACCAAGCAGAACACCAAGGGAGTCAGCAGCCGCGTCCGCTTTCTGGCCGGCCTTGCCATCGCCGCCGTCGCCGCGCTGACCGCCGCGTCGCTGCACCCGGCGGAACTGACCAACCAGCTGGCCCTGCCGGTGTTCAAGGACGTGCTGGTCAACCTCGGCTGGTTCTTCGTCCCCTTCGGCATGATCGTGATCGTGGGTTCGGCCAATGCCGTGAACCTGACCGACGGCCTGGACGGGCTGGCCATCATGCCGGTGATGATCGCCGCAGGCGCGCTCGGCATCATCGCCTATGTCGTGGGCAACGCGGTCTACACCGACTATCTCGGCGTCCATTTCGTGCCCGGCACGGGCGAGCTTCTGATCTTCACCGCCGCCCTGTTCGGCGGGGGCCTCGGGTTCCTGTGGTACAACGCCCCCCCGGCGGCGGTGTTCATGGGCGACACCGGCAGCCTCGCTCTCGGCGGCGCGCTCGGGGCCATCGCCGTCTGCATCAAGCACGAGATCGTGCTGGCCATCGTCGGCGGCCTGTTCGTGGTCGAGGCGCTGTCGGTGATCATCCAGGTCGCGTATTACAAGCGCACCAAGAAGCGCATCTTCCTGATGGCCCCGATCCACCACCATTTCGAGAAGAAGGGCTGGGCCGAACCGCAGATCGTGATCCGGTTCTGGATCATCTCGCTGATCCTCGCGCTGATCGGCCTCGCGACGCTGAAGGTGCGGTAACTTCCTTAGTTGCCTTTGCAGAGGGCTTGACGCCGCGCCTACTGCTCTTCCACATTCCTGGACGGATGATGTCTCTTCAGGGAGCAAACGAAGTGTCCGCTGTTGCATCAGGTCCTGTACCCCCCGAAATCGCGGCACTGGCTGAGGCACCCACCTTGCGTGCCCTGAAGGCCCGGATCGAGCGACTGGGTGTCTCGGCCGACGCCAAGGCGCTGCTGCTCGATGTGGCCAAACTGACCGTGAGGGTGGGTGCTGTCGTCGTGGCGATCGGCCGCAAGGTGCTGGCCGTTGCTTTTGACCTTGTCGCCCGGTTCCAGAACGTCACCTTCGGCATCATCATTGCCTTGCTCCTGTCGGCGGTCCTCGGCACCATCCCGCTGCTTGGTGGTGTCATTTCGGCGTTGCTGACACCCCTGATGCTGGCATTTGGCATCGCTCGAGGGGCCATGTTGGATTTCCGAAATGCTTCCCTTCAGTCCGAAGTCGACGCCCTTTCGCGCAAGCTGGACGTTCTCTCCGCGCATGCCACGGCGGCATAAGGGGGACCGGCAGTGACCGGCGACTCCATCCCAACCTGCGCGCCCCTCCCGGACCCCTTCGCCGGGTTCGAAGGTGTCACACGGGTCGTGGCCGATACCCTGCGCTTCCGCCTCAAGCTGGCCATTGGCGAGGATGCCTATGCGTCGTTGCGGGTGGGCAAGGCGCTGGGACGGCTGTGGGATGTAGGGGGCGTGGCCGCCACCGGCGCGGGGGTAGCGGCCTCGCCGGTCGTGGCAGGCGCGTTCTTCGGCGCGACCGGGTTCTGGGCCAGCCTCGGCCTCGGCGCTGCTGCCGCCACGCCCATCGGCTGGATCGCAGCCGCCGCCTTCGTCTCGGGCACTGCCTATTACGGCGTCACCCGTGCGCTGCGGGGCTATGCAGAGTCACGGGTCGAGGTGATCCCCAAATTCATCAATTCGCCCATCGACGAACTGGGGGCGGCGCTGTTCGACATGATCGGGGCTCTGTCGCTCAAGGTCGCGCGAATGGACGGGGCCATCGACGCAGGCGAACGGGCGGCGATCATCGACTACATGGTGGCCGAATGGGGCTATGACCGCGCCTATGCCGAACGCGCGCTGGCTCTTTTGGAGGAGAACACCCCCGCGCAGACGATCAAGGCCATGGCGGCCGCAATCGCATCCTTCGTCGCTGCCAACCCCGATTGCAATTTCGAGGCGTTCCGGGCCGAACTTCTGACCATCCTGCAAGAGGTGGCGCAGGCCGACGGCATCCTGGACGAACGCGAGGAACTGGCCATCGAGGCCATCGGCCGGGCGATGCGGCCGCCGGGGCTGGTCGATACTACAGTCGACACCGCCCGGCGCACGGCGGAAGGCGTGGGGTCCGTCACCGCGCAGATCGCAAACGGCGTGGGGCAAGCGGGGTCGTCGGTCGCGCAAGCCGTGTCGAGACTGGCCGGGGTACTGCCCCACTTGCCGTTCCGCCGCAAGGAGTGATCCAGGCTTGCCATGGCGTAGTTCGGAAGCGACAGTCGCGGCGGGAACCAGCGGGAGGGCACAATGCACAGCCTGATCATCGGGGCCGCTGGGATGCTGGGTCGGAAACTGGCCGCCAGCCTAGCCGGGCAGACCCTAACCCTTGTCGATGTCGTCGAACCCCCTGCCACAGCCGGGGCCACCACCCTGGCCGCCGACCTGACCGATCCGGCCATCGCCGCCGCCCTGGTCGCCCGCCGCCCCGACACGATCTTCCACCTTGCCGCCATCGTGTCGGGCGAGGCCGAGGTGGACTTTCCGCGCGGTTACACCGTCAATCTGGACGCCACGCGGATGCTGTTCGAGGCGATCCGCCACACCCCGGGCTATCGCCCGCGCGTCGTCTTCGCCTCGTCCACCGCCGTCTTCGGCGCGCCGTTCCCCGACCGCATCCCCGACGATTTCCACGCGACGCCGCGCACCAGCTATGGCACGCAAAAGGCGATGGCCGAGCTTCTGGTCAGCGACTATTCCCGCCGGGGCTTCTTCGACGGCATTTCGCTGCGCCTGCCCACGATCTGCATCCGCCCCGGAATGCCGAACCGTGCGGCCTCGGGCTTCTTCTCGAACATCCTGCGCGAGCCGCTGGCGGGCCTGCCCGCCGTGCTGCCGGTGCCCGACACCACGCGGCACTGGTTCGCCAGCCCGCGCGCCGCCGTGGGCTTCTTCCGCCACGCCGCGACAATGGACCTTGGCCCCCTGGGCGACCGCCGGTCGGTCAACATGCCCGGCCTGTCGGCGACCGTGGCGGAAGAGATCGAGGCGCTGCGCACCGTCGCGGGGCAGGGGGCGGTGGACCTGATCCGCATGGAACCAGACCCCGCCATCGCCGCCATTGTGTCGACCTGGCCGCAGGACTTCGACACGCCGCGTGCCCATGTCCTGGGGTTCCGGGCCGAGGCGACGTTTGCCGACATCATCGCGGTGCACCTGCAGGACGAAGCTGCGGCTGTCCGGTCCTGACCACCGGCGGCCCCTTGCACCGCAACGGGCCGCGCGCTAGCGAAACGCCATGACCCTGCCCGTTCCCCGTGGCCCGCTGACGCCGCGCCGCCCCCTGGCCGACCTGACCTGGCTGCGCGTGGGCGGCCCGGCAGACTGGTTGTTCCAGCCCGCCGACGAGGCCGATCTTGCGGCGTTCCTGGCCGCGCTCGACCTCGCCGTCCCGGTCTTTCCGATGGGGGTCGGCAGCAACCTGATCGTGCGCGACGGGGGCATCCGGGGGGTCGTGGTGCGGCTGGGGCGGGGGTTCAACGGCATCGAGGTTCAGGGCGACCGCGTCATCGCGGGGGCTGCGGCGCTGGACGCCCATGTCGCGCGCACGGCTGCTGACGCGGGCCGCGACCTGACCTTCCTGCGCACCATTCCCGGCAGCATCGGCGGGGCGGTGCGGATGAACGCGGGCTGCTACGGGTCCTATGTGGCCGACGTGCTGGACGACATCCGCATCGTCACCCGCGCGGGCCGGGTCGAGATGCTGCCCGCCGCCGCCCTGGCCTTGCGCTATCGCCAGTCGGACCTGCCCGAGGGCGCGGTGATCGTGGCTGCCACGTTCCGCGCCCCGCCGGGCGATCCGGCGGCGCTCGTACAGCGGATGGACGATCAGGTGGCCCGGCGCGATGCCAGTCAGCCCACAAGGGACAGATCGGCGGGCAGCACGTTCCGCAATCCCCTTGGGCGGTCGTCCACAGGACAGGCGGATGACACGCACGAACTGAAGGCCTGGAAGGTGATCGCCGACGCGGGCATGCGGGGGGCGACACGGGGCGGGGCGCAGATGTCGCCGATGCATGCGAACTTTCTGGTCAACACCGGGGGGGCCAGTGCCGCCGATCTGGAGGGGCTTGGCGAAGAGGTCAGAAAAACTGTTTTCAAACACAGCGGTATCGCGCTAGAGTGGGAAATCATGCGGGTCGGTGACCCCGTCCGCGTGCCAGAACAAGAATAAGGGCCGCAAAGTCGGCCCAGAGGCAGCGTGATGGCGGGCATGTCGAGCAGGGCAGCCCCCAAGGTGGCAGTTCTGATGGGGGGGCATTCCGCCGAGCGGGAGGTCAGCCTGTCGTCCGGGCGCGAATGCGCCCAGGCCCTGAGGGTGGCGGGATACGCGGTGGTCGAGGTCGATTGCGGCCCCGACCTGGCCGCACGACTGCATGACATCAAGCCCGACGTCGCCTTCAACGCGCTGCACGGCCGCTGGGGCGAGGATGGCTGCGTGCAGGGCATCCTGGAATGGCTGCGCATCCCCTACACGCATTCGGGGGTGCTCGCCTCGGCCCTGGCGATGGACAAGCAGCGCACCAAGCACGTCTATCGCGCCGCCGGGCTGCCGGTCGTGGACAGCGTCCTTGCCGCCCGCGAGGACGTGGAAATGGCCCATGTCCTGCCCCCCCCCTATGTGGTCAAGCCGAACAACGAAGGCTCGTCAGTCGGCGTCTACATCGTGCATCCGGGGTCGAACGCGCCGCGCCTCGCGGCGTCGATGCCCGCGATGGTGATGGTCGAGGCCTATGCGCCGGGGCGCGAGATGACGGTCACGGTGATGGGAACCCAAGCGCTCTGCGTCACCGACATCCTGACCGACGGCTGGTACGACTATGAGGCCAAGTATGCGCCGGGCGGCAGCCGCCACGTCTGTCCCGCGCAGATTCCCGCCGAGATTGCCGGGGCCTGCCGGGACTTTGCCCTGCGCGCGCACCGCGCCCTGGGCTGCCGGGGCATCAGCCGCACCGATTTCCGCTGGGACGAAGCGCGCGGCCTGGCGGGTCTGATCCTGCTGGAAACCAACACCCAGCCCGGCATGACGCCCACCTCGCTGGCCCCCGAACAGGCGGCAGAGGCGGGCATCCCGTTCCCCGACCTGTGCCGCTGGATGGTGGAGGACGCCTCATGCGATCGCTGATTTTCCGCCGCGCCGCCGCCGTGCCCCTGCGCCGCGATCCCGCGCCCAGCCGGTGGGCCTACCGGATGCAGCGGCTGTGGCTGACGCCCGTGTTCCGCCGCCTGGCGCGCGTCGGGCTGCCCGCGTTCTGCGTGGTCTTTGCCGCAGGCCTGTACCTGTCGGACGAGGGCCGCCGCGCCGGGATGACCGACACTTTCGCATCCTTCCGCGACCAGGTGAAGAACCGGCCCGAGTTCATGGTCGGGCTCCTGTCGGTCGATGGGGCATCGCCCCCGCTGGCCGAGATGGTGCGGACCACGCTGGCCCTGCCGCTGCCGCAATCCTCGCTCGACCTCGACCTTGGCGCGGCACATGACCGCGTGGCAGCCCTGCCTGCGGTCAAGTCGGTGCATCTGCGGGTGCAGCCGGGCGGCGTGCTGCAGGTGACGGTCGAGGAACGCGAGCCTGCCTTCGTCTGGCGGGCACCGCACGGCCTGATCCTGCTGGACGAGGCCGGCCACCACATCGCGGGCATCGACAGCCGGTCGGCCCGCGCCGACCTGCCGGTCCTGGCGGGCGAGGGGGCCGACCGTGCCGTGGCCGAGGCCATCGACCTCCTGGTGGCCGCCGGGCCTTTCCAGCCGCGCCTGCGGGGCCTTGTGCGGATGGGCGGGCGCCGCTGGGACATGGTGCTGGACCGCAACCAGCGCATCCTTCTGCCCGCCGAGGACCCGCTGCGCGCGCTGGACGCCCTGATCGCGCTGGACCAGGCGCAGGGTGTCATGGCGCGCGACATCCTGTCGGTCGACCTGCGCCTGTCCGCGCGCCCGGCGTTGCGCCTGGCCCCCTATGCCCTGACCGAAATGCGCCGTGCAAGCGGCATCCTGCCTGCGGAGAGCGAACTATGACCGACCTGTACCAGGCGCAACGCACCATGCGTCACATGCGCCGCGCCGCCATGCAGCGGGGGGTGATCGCCATTCTGGACGTCGGTTCGTCCAAGGTGGCCTGCCTGATCCTGCGCTTCGACGGCGTGGAACCGGCGGGCGACGGGGTGGGCCCGATGGCCGGGCAGTCGGCCTTCCGGGTGATCGGGGCGGCCAACACGCGGTCGCGCGGGGTGCGGTTCGGCGAGATCACCGTGATGAACGAGACGGAACGCGCCATCCGCACCGCCGTGCAGGGCGCGCAGAAGATGGCGGATGTGCGGGTCGATCATGTGATCGTCTGCTTTTCGGGGGCCGATCCGCGCAGCTATGGCCTGGCGGGCGAATGGGACCTGCGCGACTCGGTGGTCACCGAACAGGACGTCTCACGCGTGCTGGCGGCCTGCGACGTGCCCGACATCGGATCGGGGCGCGAGATCCTGCACGCACAGCCGGTCAACTTCGCGCTCGACCACCGCACCGGTCTGGGCGACCCGCGTGGCCAGATCGGCAACCGGCTGGCCTGCGACATGCACCTTCTGTCGGTCGACGGCGACGTGGTGCAGAACATCATCCACTGCATCAAGCGCTGCGACCTGGAAATCGCGGGGCTGGCCTCGTCGGCCTACGTCAGCGGCATCGCGGCTCTGGTCGAGGACGAACAGGAACTGGGGGCGGCCTGCATCGACATGGGCGGCGGGGCCACCGGCATCTCGATCTTCATGAAAAAGCACATGATCTATGCGGATTCGGTGCGGATGGGCGGCGACCATGTGACCTCGGACATCGCCAAGGGCCTGCAGGTGCCCCTGTCGGTGGCCGAGCGCATCAAGACCAAACACGGCGGCGTGCAGGCCACCGGCATGGACGACCGCGAGATGATCGAGATCGGCGGCGACAGCGGCGACTGGGAAAAGGACCGCCGCGCGGTCAGCCGCACCGAACTGATCGGCATCATGCGCCCGCGCGTCGAGGAGATCCTGGAAGAGGCGCGGGCGCGGCTGGACGCGGCAGGGTTCGACAGCCTGCCCAGCCAGCAGATCGTGCTGACCGGCGGTGGCAGCCAGATTCCGGGGCTGGACGGGCTGGCATCCCGCATCCTGGGGCAGCGGGTGCGGCTGGGTCGCCCGCTGCGCGTGCAGGGCCTGCCGCAGGCGGTGACGGGACCGGCCTTTGCCAGTGCCGTGGGCCTGTGCCTGTTCGCCGCCCATCCGCAGGACGAATGGTGGGACTTCGACATTCCGGCCGAAAGATACCCGGCGCGGTCGCTGAAAAGGGCGCTCAAATGGTTCCGCGACAACTGGTAATCGCAACCCGCTGTGCCATGACCGATAAGGCGGGGAAATCCGCCACGTTCCTGCCACATTTTGTGGTGGATCGCTGTTTTTTTCGTGACGAAGCAGGCCAAGGCCGGTAGATTCCGGCGTTAATCGGGACAAGCGCGGCCCTGGGCCCGCGCAAAGGCAAAAAACGGCATAAACACAAAGGCAGGCGGATCCATGGCACTCAACCTCACGATGACCTCGCAGCGCGAAGAGCTGAAGCCGCGCATCACCGTCTTTGGCGTCGGCGGCGCGGGCGGCAATGCCGTCAACAACATGATCGACAAGAACCTGGAGGGGGTCGAGTTCGTCGTGGCGAACACCGACGCGCAGGCGCTGCAGCAAAGCCGCGCCAATGCGACGATCCAGATGGGTCTGAAGGTCACCGAAGGCTTGGGTGCCGGGGCCAAGCCGACCATCGGTGCTGCGGCTGCCGAAGAATCGATCGAGATGATCGTCGATCATCTGGCGGGCGCGCACATGTGCTTCATCACCGCCGGGATGGGCGGCGGCACTGGCACAGGTGCTGCCCCGATCATCGCGCAGGCGGCGCGCGAGCTGGGTGTGCTGACCGTGGGCGTGGTGACCAAGCCCTTCCAGTTCGAGGGGGCCAAGCGCATGAAGCAGGCCGAACAGGGGATCGAGGCGCTGCAGAAGGTGGTCGATACCCTGATCATCATCCCGAACCAGAACCTGTTCCGCCTGGCCAACGAACGCACCACCTTCACCGAGGCCTTCGCGATGGCCGACGACGTGCTGTACCAGGGCGTCAAGGGTGTCACCGACCTGATGGTGCGCCCCGGCCTGATCAACCTCGACTTCGCCGACGTGCGCGCGGTGATGGACGAGATGGGCAAGGCGATGATGGGCACGGGCGAGGCGCAGGGCGACGACCGCGCCGTGCAGGCGGCCGAAAAGGCCATCGCCAACCCTCTGCTGGACGAAATCAGCCTGCACGGGGCCAAGGGCGTGCTGATCAACATCACCGGCGGCTATGACCTGACCCTGTTCGAACTGGACGAGGCGGCCAACATCATCCGCGAAAAGGTCGATCCCGACGCCAACATCATCGTGGGGTCCACGCTGGACACAGGGATGGAGGGGCGCATCCGCGTGTCCGTCGTGGCCACGGGCATCGACGCATCCGCCGCGAACCGGGCCGAGACGCCGGTCGCCCGGCGCAGCATGGCGGCCCCGCTGCCCACCTTCGCGGCACCCGAACCCCGCCCCGAGGTGGTGATGACCGTCCGCACCGCCCCGCCCGCGCCGCCGATCGCCGTGATGCCGACGCAGGCCCCCGCCGCCGCCGAGCCCGACATGTTCGAGGCGATGGTCGAAGCCGAGTTCGAAGACGAAGGCGCGACCGACGAACTGCCGCTGCCGGTCTACCGCCCGCAGGTCGCGGCCCAGCCCGCCCCGCAACCGGCCCGCGCCCGCGTGGCCGAGGATGCGGCGACAGGCTTTGTCGCGCCCCGTCCCCGCCCCGCAGGCCAGCCTTCGCCCGAAGCCCTCGCGCGGCTGCAGGCGGCGGTCAGCCGCACCCCCTCGGCCCGTCCCGCCGCAGCACCCGGCGCCACCGCGCCGGTTCCGGCCAAGCCTGCTGCCGAACGTCCGCGCTTTGGCATCGGGTCGCTGATCAACCGCATGGCCGGCCACGCGACCGAGGCACCGGCCGAACGCACAGCCCCGCCTGCGGCCCGCCAGCAGCCCCCGGTGCCGCACTATGACGACGAGCCCGAGATGGGGGCGGATCAGGAACGCATCGAGATTCCCGCCTTCCTGCGGCGCCAGGCCAACTGACGGCCTGCAATGTACGCTGTCGGAAAAGGCCCGCCAGTCGGGCCTTTTTCGTTTTTGGACAACGCCTTGCCCTGTGACATTCCGCTGTTACATCGCGTCACAATCTGTGTGTTGTCCCTGCGCGCCACACTCCTTACCTAAAATTCGCAAGAGCCTGGCCGCTGGCCGGGGTTGTGGCGAGGATGACGGTGCAGAACACGCTCAAGTCCGCGGTGACCTTTCACGGGGCCGGTCTTCATTCCGGTCGTCCCGTGCGCATGGTCGTGCGCCCCGCCTCGGCCGACTACGGCATCTGGTTCCGCCGGGTCGATCTTGTCCGCGGCGATCCGATGGTGCCCGCCCGCTGGGATGCGGTCGTGCCGTCGAAACTGTGCACTCTGGTCGCCAACGGCAAGGGCACCGAGGTGTCCACCATCGAGCATCTGATGGCCGCCCTGGCCGGCTGCGGCATCCACAACGCCCTGGTCGAGATCGACGGACCCGAGGTGCCGATCCTGGACGGATCGTCCGTGCCCTTCGTCGCGGCCTTCCTGCGGGCCGGCCTGCGGACCCAGTCTGCCCCGGTCCGCGCCATCCGCATCCTGTCCCCGGTCGAGGTGCGCGAGGGCGAGGCCCTGGCCCGGCTCGACCCGTCGGACATGCTGGAGATCGCGTTCCGCATCGACTTTGCCGATGCGGCCATCGGCGTCCAGGAAAAGCGGCTGAACATGGCCAACGGCACCTTCGTGCGCGAACTGTCCGACAGCCGCACCTTCTGCCGCGAGGCTGACGTGGTGGCGATGCGCGCCAGCGGGCTGGCGCTTGGCGGCACCTACGACAATGCGGTGGTGTTCGACGGCGACAGGGTGCTGTCGCCCGGCGGGCTGCGTCATGTCGACGAACCCGTGCGGCACAAGATGCTGGACGCGCTTGGCGATCTGGCGCTTGCCGGGGGGCCGATCCTCGGCCGCTACACCGGCGTGCGCGCGGGCCATGCCATGACCAACCGCCTGCTGCGGGCGCTTTTCGCGCAGCCGCAGGCGTTCGAGCTGGTCGATTGCGGCTATCCCATGGGGCAGAAGCTGCCGGGCGTGGGCGTGCTGCGCAGCGACGTTCCGGTCCACGCCTGACAGAAGCCTGCGGGCACGGAAAGGCGTTTTGCGCCCCGGATTTTTCTATGCTAGGACAGGCGCGACCCGGCGGCGAACGGCGGGCAGGCAGGGCAACCGGGGTTGGGCGGAAGATGGCAGTCGGCAAAGCGGGCGCGCGGGTTTTCCTTTCGGCGCTCGTCGTTCTGTCCCTGGCAAGCTGTGGTGCCCTGCGCCCGCCTGAGCGGGACGCGGCACTCGAGACGCTGACCGCCGAGGAAATCTATCGCAAGGGCGAAGTGTCGCTTGAGACCGAGCGCAAGCCCGACGAGGCGATTCGCCTGTTCGCCGAGGTCGAGCGGCTGTATCCCTATTCCGCCTTTGCCAAGCGCGCCCTGATCATGCAGGCCTTTGCCCAGCACAAGGGACGCGACTACGAAGACGCGCGTGCATCGGCCCAGCGGTTCCTCGACTTCTATCCCGGCGACGAGGATGCGGCCTATGCGACCTACCTTCTGGCGCTGTCCTACTATGACCAGATCGACGAGGTCGGTCGCGACCAGGGCCTGACGTTCCAGGCCCTGCAGGGCCTGCGCACCGTGATCGAGCAGTATCCCGACAGCGACTATGCCCGGACGGCCATGCTCAAGTTCGACCTGGCCTTCGACCATCTGGCGGCGAAAGAGATGGAGATCGGGCGCTACTACCTCAAGCGCGGGCACTACACGGCGGCGATCAACCGGTTCCGCACGGTGGTGGCGGATTTCCAGACCACCACCCACACCGCCGAGGCGCTGCACCGGCTGGTCGAAGCCTACCTCGCGCTTGGCCTGACGGACGAGGCGCAGACGGCCGGCGCGATCCTCGGCTTCAACTATCAGGCCAGCCCTTTCTATGACGACAGCTATCGTCTGCTCACCGGGCGCGGCCTGGCGCTCGAGGCCAAGGGCGACAGCTGGCTCGCGCGCATCTATCGCCAGGTCGTCCGGGGCGATTGGTTGTGACATCGGTGCGTGCAAGCACGCACCCTACGGGCGGGGGTAGGGTGCGTGCTTGCACGCACCGTCAGGTAGCCTGACATGCTTCTGTCCCTGTCGATCCGCGACATCCTGATCATCGACAGTCTGGACCTGGCCTTCCAGCCCGGCCTGAACGTGCTGACCGGGGAAACCGGGGCGGGGAAATCGATCCTGCTCGATGCGCTCGGCATGGTCCTGGGCTGGCGGGGCCGGGCCGATCTGGTGCGCGCGGGGGCGCCCCACGGCGAGGTGACGGCCGAATTTGCCCTGGCACCAGGCCATGCCGCCCGCGCCGTGCTGGCCGAGGCGGGCTTCCCCGAAGGCGACGGCACGCTGCTCTTGCGCCGGGTCAGCCACCCCGATGGCCGCAAGCAGGCCTTCGTCAACGACCGCCGCGCCGGAGCCGAGGTGCTGCGCGCCCTGTCCGACACGCTGGTCGAACTGCACGGCCAGCAGGACGACGGCGGGCTTCTGAACCCCCGTGGCCACCGGGCGATGCTGGATGCCTTCGGGGCCTTCGACCTGGGACCGCTGCGGACGGCCTGGGCGACCCTGGGGCGGGCGGGCCGGGCGGTGGCCGAGGCCGAGGCCTCGCTCGCCGCAGCCGAGGCCGAGGAATCGTTCCTGCGCCATGCCGTGGCCGAGCTTGACCGCCTCGCCCCCGAACCCGGCGAGGATGCCGCCCTCGACACCCGCCGCCGGGCGATGCAGGCCGCAGGCCGCATCCAGGGCGACGTGGCGCGCGCGCTGCAGTCGCTGTCCGACCACGGGGCCGAGGGGCAGATGACCGATGCCCTGCGGTGGCTCGAAGGGGCCGCCGACCGCGCCGGGGGCCGTCTCGACGCGCCGCTGGCCGCCCTGTCCCGCGCGCTGATCGAACTGCACGAGGCACAGGGCGGGGTCGAGGATGCCCTGGCGGCCCTGGCCTTCGACCCGCAAGAGCTTGAATCGCTGGAGGAACGGCTGTTCGCGATCCGTGCCCTCGCGCGCAAGCACGGCGTCGCACCGGATGATCTGGGGACCTTCGCCCAAGGGGTTCGGGCGCGGCTGGCGGCCCTGGACGGCGGCGCGCAGTCGCTGGCGGGGCTGCGGCGGGCGCAAGGCGAGGCGAGGGCTGCCTATGACGCCGAGGCCGCAGGCATCCGTGTCGCACGGATGGACGCGGCGCGGCGGCTGGATGCGGCAATGGCGGCGGAACTCGCCCCGCTCAAGATGGAGCGGGCGGTCTTTGCCACCGACATCGTCCCCGCCGACCCCGGCCCCGAGGGCACCGAGGCCGTCACCTTCACCGTCGCGACCAATCCCGGCACGCCGCCTGGCCCCTTGAACCGCATCGCCTCGGGGGGCGAGCTGTCGCGCTTCCTCCTGGCGCTCAAGGTCTGCCTGGCGGGGCAAACGCCCGGCGTGACGATGATCTTCGACGAGATCGACCGGGGCGTCGGCGGGGCCACGGCGGCGGCGGTGGGGCGGCGGCTGCAGCGGCTGGCGCAGGGCGGGCAGGTTCTGGTCGTGACCCATTCGCCCCAGGTGGCGGCGATGGGGGCGCATCACTGGCGCGTCGAAAAGCGGGTGGACGGCGGGCAGACCCTGACGAACGTGATGGCAATGGGACCGGGCGAGCGGGTGGACGAAATCGCGCGGATGCTGGCCGGGGATGTCGTGACCGACGCCGCGCGGGCGGCGGCCTCGGCCCTGCTGTCGGCCTGAGGGTTGCACCAGGCGCATGGCCGTTTCCCGGCTGCGGGCCTTCAGGGCCGGGCCGGGTACCACTATCTTTCGGTCATCGGCGGGCAGAGTTCCCGCCGGATCTGACCGAAGGAGACTACCATGTTCGCTCGTATCGCCTCTGCCCTGCGCGGCTTCCGCCTGCCCCGCATCGCCGACGTGGAGCGTGACTATCTGAATGCCGCCGAGTCGCGGACCGACCTGGAACGCCGGATGCGCGAGGTTGACGGCGGGCTGTTCCGCCGGTCGCACTTCGACCTGTAGGGTCAGGTCTGGGGAACCAGTTTTCCCGGGTTCATCAGGCCCATCGGATCCAGCGCGCGCTTGACCGCGCCCATCACCTGCCAGCCGACCCCATGCTCGGCCTCCATCAGGCCGAGCTTTCCCATCCCGATCCCGTGCTCGCCCGTGACGGTGCCGCCAAGGGCCAGAGACCGTTCGGCCATCCGCGCGGATAACCGTTTGGCTTCCGTCACTTCGGCGGCGTTGTTGCGGTCGACCAGCAGGATGGCGTGAAAGTTGCCGTCGCCCACATGGCCGAGGATCGGGCCGGGAATGGGGCTGTCGGCCAGATCGGCGCGGGTGTCCTCGACCGCCTGCGCCAGGCGCGAGATCGGGACGCAGACATCGGTCACCAGCGCCGTGCATCCGGGCCGCAGCGCCAGGCAGGCGTGATAGGCTTGGTGCCGCATCCGCCACAGCCGCGCGCGGTCCTCGGCTGCCGTGGCCCACTCGAAACCGGTGCAGCCGTGGTCGGCGGCAATCTCGCCGAAACGCGCGGCCTGTTCGGCCACGCCTGCGGGCGAGCCGTGGAATTCCACAAGCAGATGAGGCACTTCCGGCAGGTTCCTGTGCGCATGCGCGGCGCAGGCGCGCACTGCCGTTTCATCCAGAAACTCGATCCGCGCCATGGGGATCCCGGTCTGGATCGTGGCGATGACGCAATCGACCGCTGCCCCGATCGCCGGAAAGGCGCAGACCGCCGCCGATACCGCCTCGGGCTGGCCCTGCAGGCGCAGGGTGATTTCGGTGATCAGGCCAAGGGTGCCCTCGGAACCCACGAAAAGCGCCGTAAGGTCATAGCCTGCCGACGTTTTCGGCGCGGAGGTGCCGGTGCGGACGATCCGGCCGTCGGCCAGCACGACCTCCAGCGCCAGCACATTCGCGCGCATCGTGCCGTAGCGGACGGCGGTGGTGCCCGAGGCGCGGGTGGCGGCCATGCCGCCGATGCTGGCGTTGGCCCCCGGATCGACGGGGAAGAACAGGCCGCTGGCGCGCAGGTCGTGGTTCAGTTTCTCGCGCGGGATGCCGGGCTGGACGACCGCGACCATGTCTTCGGAACGGACCGCAAGGACCTGATCCATATGCAGGAAATCGACCGTCACCCCACCCCTGAGGGCCAGCGCGTGCCCTTCCAGCGAGGTGCCCGCACCCCAACCGACCATCGGGACGCCATGGCCTGCGCAGATGCGGGCCAGTGCGGACACTTCGGCGGTGGTGCGGGGGAATGCCACGGCGTCGGGGGTGCCGCCGGTGACGTGGGTTTCGGACTGGGCATGGGCGGCACGGACCGCGGCTGCGCGCGACAGCCGGTCGCCCAGCAGCGCCTGAAGTTCGTTCAGAGCCTGGTCGAGGGACATGGAAAGTCCTTTCAGGTCACATCCTTGGGGGCCCTGTCGGCAAGGAAGGCGGCAAGGTCGCCATAGCCGGTATAGCGCCGCTCGTAGGCCAGACCCAGCCGGTCGGCGCAGTCGCGGGCCTTGGCGTCAAGGCCGGGGTCGTCGGTCTGGGCCTGGTAGACCAGCCTGGTGTAGTTGCCGAAATACATGTCGCGCAGTTCGGGATGGCGGTCGAGGCCCATGGGACGCCAGACGAAGGCGTCGAACTGGCGGACCAGGAAATCGGTCAGGTAGAAGGCGGTGAATTCGGTTTCCGCGCGCGGCAGGAAGATATCGTTGCCTTCAAAAAACGAATAGCAGTGGGGGCCTTCGACCATCTCGACGCCCAATTCCTTGCACTTTTCCAACAATTGGCCGCCCGTGCCGCAGTCGGCGTACAGAACCAGCACCTTGCTGTACCCGCCCCGCATCCGCAGCACCGCCTCTTCGACCGCGCCGGTGATCCGGTCCGGATAGAGATGCAGCTTGGCGGGCAGGCAATGCAGGTCGAGATGATCCCAGGAATTCAACGCCTTGAGAGCCAGAACCTCACGCGCGAGCGCGCCGCAGGCCAAGGCCAGGACACGCCCCTGGCCAGTGGCGGACAGGCCCGCCTCGGTCAGCACCGCATCGTCGGGCAGCGCGGTCATGTCCAGCGCCGCAGCCCCGGCCAGAGGCTGGCGGCGAGCGCCGCGAGGCCGAGGGCGACAAGGGGAAAGCCGGACCAGACGGCAAGCGCGACGGTCGCAGCGGCGGCGGCGATGATCGTCAGGACAAGCGTGGCGAACACGGTCGGCGGCATTCCTGCATCCTTCGGACCCGTGCACATCGCATGCACATTCCATGCACATCACATACGCATCCCGAGCCGTCCTGCCAAGGGACTGGCTGGATTGAAGGGATTGTCATGTCGGCCCCTGACCCCTTGTGCAGCGCTCTTCCCCCTCACCCCGGCCCTCTCCCCCGAGGGGAGAGGGGGCGCCGATGGCGGGGGCAGTGCCCCTTCAGCCATGCGCCGGGCGCATGGCTGTGCCGTCAGCCTGCCGCGATCTGGTTGTGCTTGCGCAGGATGTAGGACTTGGCGGTTTCCACCGCCACGGCGGCATCGCGGCAATAGGCGTCGGCCCCGATGGCGCGGCTGAACTCCTCGTTCAGGGGGGCCCCGCCGACCAGCACGATGTAATCCTCGCGCATGCCCTTTTCCTTGAGCGTGTCGATCACGACCTTCATGTAGGGCATCGTCGTGGTCAAGAGCGCCGACATGCCGAGGATGTCGGGCTGTTCTTCTTCCAGGGCGGCCAGGTATTTTTCGACCGAGTTGTTGATGCCGAGGTCGCGCACCTCGAACCCGGCACCTTCCATCATCATCGCGACCAGGTTCTTGCCGATGTCGTGGATGTCGCCCTTCACCGTGCCGATCACCATCTTGCCCATGCGCGGCGCGCCGGTTTCGGCGAGAAGCGGCTTGAGGATGAACATCCCGGCCTTCATCGCGTTGGCCGCCAGCAGAACCTCGGGGACGAACAGGATGCCGTCGCGGAAGTCGGCACCGACGATGGTCATGCCTGCCACCAGGGCCTTGGTCAGCACGTCGTAGGGGGTCCAGCCGCGTCCGAGCAGGATGTTGACGCCCTCCTCGATCTCTTCCTTGAGACCGTCGTAGAGGTCGTCGTGCATCTGGAGGACCAGTTCGTCATCCGAAAGGTCGGACAGGATGATTTCGTCGTCAGCCATCTCGTGCTCCTGCTTGCTGCGCCGCCGGGCCATGCACACCCAGTGTCTAGGCCGAACCGCGCCGTCGGATGCGACATATTCCGACATGCGCCATGCCGCAACCGACCAGATGACGAAACCGGACCGCGCAGCTATCGTCGGTCGTCCGCAGCGTGGATGCTGTGCGACAAGTCCTGCCAGGGAGAGGCAAATGTCGAAACGCTGCATTGTTGCCGTCGATGGCGTCCCGCCGTCGCCTTCACCCATCTCGAATGCCGTCGTTGTCGGAAACCAGTGCTGGATCAGCGGCCAGCTTTCAGTGGGCATGCAGGGGTACATGCCCGGCACGGCGCGGGAAGAGGCGGAGCGCGCCTTCGCCCATGTGTTCAGGATCGCCGAGGCAGCGGGCTTTTCGCGCGATGACATCGTCTATGTCGACATCGCCTTCGCAGACCTCGCGGACGTGGGTGAGGTAAACGGCCTGTACGGCGAACTGTTCGCCGAAGGACAGCGTCCGGCGCGGACGATCTACCAAGCCGCCAGACTGCCCTTTGGCGGAAGGGTCAAGGTGCAGGCGGTCGCTGCGCGAGAGTGACGTCGCTGGACTTTGTTCGCTGAATGTTCTAGATGCGCCGGATGGAACGGGGCAAGGGCATTCTTCCGGGGCAGGACCTGCGGGGCCGGGGGGCGGCGTCGAACCTGGCCGGGCGGTTCGAGGGGGCCGTGCGCGAGGCGGTGGATGACGGGTGGGACCATGGTGAGGACCGGGTCGTGCGGACCGAGGTGCGGACGGAGCGGGCGCGGTCGGCGCTGTCGTGGAATGCCTCGCCCGACCTCGGGTTCGACCGGTCGGTGAACCCCTATCGCGGGTGCGAGCATGGCTGTGTCTATTGCTATGCGCGGCCGACGCATGCGTATCTGAACCTGTCGCCGGGGCTGGATTTCGAGACGAAGCTGATCGCGCGGCCCGGCATCGGGGCGGTTCTGGCGAAGGAGCTTTCCGCGAAGGGGTATGTTCCGAAGGTAGTGGTGCTGGGGTCGAACACCGATCCGTATCAGCCGCTGGAAGGCACGGCGCGGGTGACGCGCGAGGTGATCGAGGTCTTGCGCGATTTCCGCCATCCCTTGGGGATCACCACGCGGGGGTCGCTGGTGGAGCGGGACATCGATGTTCTGGCACCGATGGCGGAGATGGGGCTGGCGCGGGTGGGGATTTCGCTGACCACGCTGGATGCGGGGCTGGCGCGGAAGATGGAGCCGAGGGCACCTTCGCCCGCGCGGAGGCTGGCGATGATCCGGCGGTTGAGTGAAGCCGGGGTGCCGGTGCGGGTGATGGTGTCGCCGGTGGTGCCGGGGCTGACGGACCACGAGGTGGAGGGGATTCTGGAGGCGGCACGGGACGCTGGCGCGGTGGCCGCCAGTTCGATCATGCTGCGGTTGCCGCTGGAGGTGGCGGGGCTGTGGAAGGAGTGGCTGGAGGCGAACTTCCCCGACCGGGCCGCCAAGGTGATGGGCCGGGTGCGCGAGTTGCACGGGGGCCGCGACTATGACCCGGCCTTCGGGGTTCGGTTCCGGGGGCAGGGGGTGTGGGCCGACCTGATGCGCAGGCGGTTCGAGGTGGCCTGCGCGCGGCTGGGGCTGGCCGTGCGGATGCCGCCGATGCGGTGCGATCTGTTTGCGGTGCCGTGGGGGGCGCGGGATCAACTCTCCTTGTTCTGAGCGAGGCGTCCTTGAATGTGGTGCGCCTCCGGTCAGCGGTGCGTATGATCGATCATACGGGTGACATCGCTCCGGGTCATGCCAAGCTCTTGCAGCATGAGCATGTCCCGGTGATGCCGGTCCAGATCGGCGGTCAGCGACTTTTCCCTGCCGCCCTGCACGGCGAACCAGGAACGCATCCCGGCCATGCCGAAGCGAAGCCAGAGGCGACCCCTGATTGCGGGCAGAGCAGCGGGGCGGTGCATTGACGTGTCAGACATCTCTTGGTTTCCTTCATGATTTCAGGTGGGCTTCCATGCGTTCACCTTGCCAGGGGTTGGCCAGGGCGTCTTGAACGGCCCTTGAAAGTTGGCTGAAATCGAGCAGCTCGATGTCTGAAGTTGCGGAATGCTTCGGGTGCCCGTGACCTGCCTGCCTGACGGTCGCAACCGGTATGGGATGTTTCGGCAGCTCCGGGCTGGGGCCTATTCGCGCAAGCCGGCCTCGCGCATCAGGCGAAGAAGGCGCTGTTTCGTTGCCGGTTCGGCGTAATGCTCTGACCGGTCCAGGTGGCGGATACTGAACGCCGGAAACCTGTTCGACAGGTCCAGAACGGTCGCCCGTGCGCGCGGTTCGTCCCCGGCGAGACCGGCTGCCAGAGCCAGCAGCACGTAGGCATAGGGATCGCCGGGTTCGCGTTGCATGTAGTCTTCGGCGAGCCGGTTTCCGGCATCGAGATTGCCGAGCCAGAGATTGGACAGTGCAAGAAAATAGGTGAGCCAGGCCGAGTACTGCGGGCTGAGGCGCATCGCGTGCCGCGCCATCGTCACGGCATCCTCATGGTCACCCGCAAAATTCGAGACCAGGCTGCATATTCCTGCGGCGTTGGAATCGCCGGGTGCCCAGGCGAGTGCGGTGCGCGACAGGCGGATCGCATCGCTGTGGCGGTCGCGCAAGAAAGCGATCAGCGCCTCGGTGCCGAATGGAATGGCACTTTCTGGATGGATGCCGCGCGCTTTTGCCACCATCTCTTCGGCGCGGCACAGGCTGGTTTCCATATCGACCGAAAGGTCGAACCGGGCGTGCCACCAGTAAAGCTGTCCCAGAAGCACCATGGCCGCCGTATAGGTCGGATCGATCTCGATGGCGGCAACCAGAGACTCGGCTGCGCGCAGAACGTCGGTGCGGTTGAACCGGAGGAAAAGGTAGCGCCCCTCTACCATCTTTTCCCAGGCTTTCAGGCTGCGCGTCTGGCCTTCCCACAACTGTGCCGATAAGCCATCGGCCAGCCTGACCTGCACCGACAGGGCGACCTGCCGGGTAATCTCGTCCTGGACCGAGAAGATGTCGTCAAGGTCGGCGTCGAACCGTTCCGACCACACGTGATTGCCGATGCCCGTGTCGATCAGCCGCGCGGTGACCCGCAACTTGTCGCCCTGCACGCGGATCGTACCCTCCAGCGCGTAGAGGTTGCCACGCGGGTGCGGCGTGTCGCCCTGGGTGGCGGGGGCATCCGGCCCCGGCGTCACGACGATGATCTCCCTGATCCGTGACAGGGCGATCATGATCTCTTCGGCCATGCCCCGCGCAAACCAAGCATTGCTGCCGTCTCGGCTCAGATCGGCGAAGGGCGGCACGGTGATCATCGGCCGGGCGGGCAGTTGTGGTTCGGATGTGTCAGCGCGGGGTGCGCGCCTTGTGATGCGGACCCGGGCGTCATCGACCATGTAACCGCGCCCCGGAACCGTGCGGATCAGCCGCTCGGCGGCTGGCCCGAGCGTTCGACGGATGTCCGTCACACATTGCGCCAGTGATTCCTCCGAGACAGTCACGTCGGGCCAAACTGCGGCCAGAAGTTCATCTTTCGTCTGAACACGACCGCGATTGCGCAAAAGAATGGTGAGAAGCTCAAAGGACTTGGGACGCAGCCGCAACTCCTCCTGCCGGTTGTGCAGGTTCATCGCGACCGGATCCAACGTGAAGCCGTCGAACTCGAAAATCTCCATACGCCCTCGAAATGGTCTGTAGGATCCAGACGCGCTTTGCGACTCGCGCCAATTCCTACGAGCGGCACTATGTGCCAGTGCCCCGAAGACGACGGTAGCACGTGCAGTTACCAGACTGAAAGCGCCGACAGCAGAATCTATTGCGCCCGAAACAGGAGAAGAACCATAGGGTTGCCTTGCTACCCCCGCCGTCCCCGCCGCTCCCTCTTCGGATCGCCCGAGGTGTCGCCCGTCCCGTCCGAGGCCGAGGAAAACCCGCCGATGCGCGTGGATATCATCTCCAGCGTCGGCAGGTCGCCCCGGGGCGTACGTTCCAGCGCCGCGCGCATCGCGCGCAGGTGGTCGGGCATGGTGCCGCAGCAGCCGCCGATGATGCGCGAGCCCGCGTCGCGGGCCAGGACGGCGTAGTCGGCCATCAGCACGGGGGTGCCGTCATAGTGGATGTGGCCGTCGTGGTACTTGGGGATGCCGGCGTTGCCCTTGGCGATCACCGGGCGGGCCGACCCTTGCGCCACGAACCCGAGGACGGTGCGCAGGAGGTCGGACGCGCCGACGCCGCAGTTGGCACCAAAGGCGATGGGGGGATTGGGCAGTTTCTCGACCATCTCGGCCATGGCGGCCGAGGTCACGCCCATCATCGTGCGGCCAGCGGTGTCGAAGCTCATCGTGCCGCACCAGGGCATGCCGGACAGGCGTGCGGCCTCTGCCGCCGCCTTGTATTCCTCGGGGGCGCTGATGGTCTCGACCCACAGCACATCGGCCCCGCCCTCGCGCAGCCCCTCGGCCTGTTCGTGGAAGATTTCCACCGCCTCGGCATGGGTCATCGGGCCGATGGGTTCGAAAATCTCGCCGGTGGGACCGACCGACCCCGCGACGATCACGGTGCGACCGGCGGCATCGGCGACCTCGCGCCCAAGGCTGGCGGCGATGCGGTTCAGTTCGCGCACGCGGTCTTGCGCGCCGTGCAGTTTCAGGCGGCTGGCGTTGCCGCCGAAGCTGTTGGTCAGGAACAGGTCGGACCCGGCATCGACGGCCCCCTTGTACAGCGCCTTGATGCGGTCGGGGTGGTCGACGTTCCACATCTCGGGTGGCTCGCCCGAGGACAGGCCCATGTTGAACAGGTTCGTCCCCGTGGCCCCGTCGGCAAGGATCCAGTCGCGGTCGGAGAGAAGGCGGGTCAGGGCGTCGGACATGGGTGTTCTTTCCAGATTGCGGCGCGTCCGTCGTCGCATGGCCGCAACCGCGCGGCAAATTCATAATGTTCATGAAGATCATGCATCGCGCCGCAGGTTGCGGCGGCGATCAGACCTCGGACATCAGTTGCGCCTTGGCGAGGGGCAGAAGCTCGGCCAGCTTGGCGCGGATGGCGTCGGCGTTCGACCGCTCGCCCAGGTCGCCCGCCAGCTTGCGCACCACGTCCTCGGACCCGGCCTGTTCGAAATCCGACTGGACCACGGACATCGCATAGGCATCGGCGTCCGCGCCCGACAGGCCCATCAGCCCGGCGGCCCAGAGTCCGGCCAGCTTGTTGCGCCGCGCCTCGGCACGGAACTGCATTTCCTCGTCGTGGGCGAACTTGGCCTCGAAGGCGGCCTCGCGTTCGTCAAACGTGGTCATCGGGTTCTCCTCCGGGGGCCTCTGGCTGCGCGCCCTATATGCGAAAGGCGAGGCCGGGGCGCAAGGGTCGGGTCCGCGCGGGCCCTTGCAAAATTCTTTCCGGGCGGACGGCACGGTTTTGCCTTTATTGGCGTTTACCCTGACAGGAGCAGAGGAGCGTCGGGGCCATGGGCCATCTTGCCGAGATTCGCCACGACATCGACCCTGCGCCGCAGGTGACGGTGGCGGTGGCCGACCGCGCGCGGATCGTGCTGGCGGTCGTGCTGATCGCGCTGGCCCCCGACGGGCGGATCGCGGGGCCGGGCCTGGCCCGCGTGGTGCAGGTCTGCCGGGGCGCGCCGGTGATGGGGGGCCTCGGGCCTGCGGCCATCGAGGAGCTGGCGGGCCTGACCTTGCGCGCGATCGCCGCGCGGGGACCCGACCGGGTGCTGGCCGACCTGCGCGGCCTGATGCCGCGCGCGCTGGCCGAGACGGCGCTGACCATGGCGGTGCGGGCGGCCTTTGCCGGGGGCCGCGTGCCGCCCGAGACGGCGGGCATCCTGGGGGGGCTGGCCACGCACCTGGGGCTGTCTGCCGCCTGGCTGGGCGACCTGTTCGAGGTGGTGGGTGCGCTGGAGCGGACCTTCGACTGAACGTCGTGCCGGGGTTCCCTCGTCCTTGCGACCGGGCGGGGACTGGCTTATATGCCGGGGCTGACAGGTGCCGTGCGGGTTTCCCCGGCACGGGTTAGGAGTTCCGATGGCACGCCGGAAGAAGATCTACGAAGGTCAGGCGAAAATCCTGTACGAGGGGCCGGAACCGGGAACACTGATCCAGTATTTCAAGGACGAGGATGCGCCGGGCCAGGCGACGCCGCTGCGCGGCGCTGTCGAGGGGCGGGGCGTGCTCAACAACCGCCTGTCCGAGTTCTTCATGTCCGGCCTGAACGCCATCGGCGTGCCGACGCATTTCATCCGCCGCCTGAACATGCGCGAACAGCTGGTGCGGATGGTCGAGATCATCCCGCTGGAGGTGGTGGTGCGGAACTTTGCCGCGGGCGACATTTCCGAGCGGCTGGGCATCCCCGAGGGCACGGCGCTGCCGCGCCCCATCGTCGAATACTACTACAAGGACGAAAAGCTGAAGTCGCCGATGGTGGCCGAGGAACATATCGTGGCCTTCGGCTGGGCCAGCCAGCAGGACCTGGACGACATGGTGGCGCTGGCCCTGCGGGTGAACGATTTCCTCAGCGGCGTGATGATGGGGGTCGGCCTGCGGCTGGCCGATTTCCGCATCGAAGTGGGGCGCATCTGGGAGGGCGATTTCATGCGCCTGATCGTGGCCGACGAGATTTCGCCCGACAACTGCCGGTTGTGGGACCTGCGCGGCGGCGAGGCGACGGCGGATGCCCCGGCCAAGGAACCGGGGCCGCTGGCCGATGTCTATACCGAACTGGCGCGGCGTCTGGGGGTGCTGCCCTCGAACGTGACGCATACGACGAAGCCGACGCTGATCAACTGAGAGAGTGGCGATGAAGGCCCGCGTGCATGTGATGCTGAAGGACGGCGTGCTGGACCCCCAGGGCGAGGCGGTGCGTCATGCGCTGGGGACGCTGGGGTTTGCCGGGGTGACCGGGGTGCGGCAGGGCAAGGTGATCGACATCGACCTCGCCGCGACCGACCGTGCTGCCGCCGACGCCGAAGTGCGCGCGATGTGCGAGCGGCTGCTGGCGAACACGGTGATCGAGAAGTTCACGGTCGAGATCGCCTGACGGCGGGACGCGCTCCCGCGGGCTTTGCCCTTGGGCCGGGCAAGGGGGGCCAGGGCCCCATATGCGCTAACTTAAATGTTGGCAGGGGAGGCTTTGCGTGATTCAACATTGGGATGAAGCATGAGATTTCTTCCGATGATGGGTGGTCCGGGGTTCTTTCGCGGATCGGTACTGCCGATGCG
>JBQTJI010000022.1:0-11161 GCA_052387255.1 Gemmobacter sp.
GCCGCAGGTCGGGCAGACGCGCGGGTTGCTGCCGTCGGCGCGCGGTGGATACAGGTGGGGGGCGAGGAATTCGTCGATCTTTTCCAGCACCTCGCCGATGCGCAGGTCCGCCGTATCCGCCACCGCCGCCGAGAAATCGCGCCAGAACCGGGCGAGGACATCCTTGTAGGCCAGACTGCCCGCGCTGACATCGTCAAGCTGGCCTTCCAGGTCGGCGGTGAAATCGTACTCGACATAGCGGCGGAAAAAGTTGGTCAGGAAAGCGGTTACAAGGCGACCTTTGTCCTCGGGGATCAGGCGGTTCTTGTCTTTCCGCACATATTCGCGGTCCTGGATCGTGGTCACGATGCTGGCATAGGTGGACGGACGCCCGATGCCCAATTCCTCCATCCGTTTGACCAGCGTGGCCTCGGTGTACCGGGGCGGGGCCTGGGTGAAATGCTGTTCGGGCGTGACCGACCGCTTCTGCGCGGGCTCGCCCTGCATGATCTGCGGCAGGCGGCCCTCGTCGTCTTCCTCGTCGTCGCGCCCCTCGTCATAGACCTTGAGGAACCCGTCGAACAGCACCACCTGCCCGTTCGCACGGCATACCACCTGCCCGTCGCGGCTGGCCACATCCACCGTCGTACGCTCCAGCCGCGCCTCGGCCATCTGGCTGGCGATGGTCCGCTTCCAGATCATGTCGTACAGCTTGCGCTGGTCGGCCTCGGCCAGTTTCAGGCGTTCCACCGACGCGGTCATGTCGGTCGGCCGGATGCATTCATGGGCTTCCTGCGCGTTCTTGGCCTTGTTCTTGTACATCCTTGGCGATTTCGGCAGGTAGGATTCGCCGAAGCGGTCCCTGATCGCGTCGCGCGCGGCCATCACCGCCTCGGGGGCCATGTCGATGCCGTCGGTGCGCATGTAGGTGATGTGCCCGGCCTCGTACAGCCGCTGTGCCGCCGACATGCAGACCTTGGCCCCCATGCCGAACTTGCGGCTGGCCTCCTGCTGCAGGGTCGAGGTCATGAAGGGCGCGTGCGGATGCCGCGTCGCGGGCTTGGATTCCACCGCCTGCACCGTCAGGTCGCGCGATGTCACCGCCTGCACGGCGATCTCGGCGGCCTCTGCCGTGGGAATGTCGAACTTGTCCAGCCGCTTGCCCGCCAGCGACACCAGCCGCGCGGCATACTGGTGCCCGCGCGGGGTTTCCAGCGTGGCCCCCACGGTCCAGAATTCCTGCGCACGGAACGCCTCGATCTCCATCTCGCGCTCGACGATCAGGCGCAGGCAGACCGACTGGACGCGGCCCGCCGATTTCGCCCCCGGCAGCTTGCGCCACAGGACCGGCGACAGGGTGAAGCCCACCAGATAGTCCAGCGCGCGGCGCGCGAGATACGCCTCGACCAGCGGGCCGTCCACCTGGCGGGGGTTCTTCATCGCCTCGGTCACGGCGGCCTTGGTGATGGCGTTGAAGGTCACGCGGCTGACCGTCTTGCCCTTCTTCAGGGATGACGCCAGCGCCTCTTGCAGGTGCCACGAGATCGCCTCGCCCTCGCGGTCGGGGTCGGTGGCAAGGATCAGCCGGTCGTCGGTCTTCAGCGCCTCGGCAATCGCGCGGACATGCTTTTTCGACTCGGGTGCCACCTCCCAGGTCATCGCGAATCCGTCGTCGGGATTTACCGAGCCGTCCTTGGCCGGCAGGTCGCGGACATGGCCGTAGGACGCGAGCACGGTATAGCCGGGGCCGAGATATTTGTTGATGGTCTTGGCCTTGGCGGGGGATTCGACGACGACGACAGCCATGGCGACCTCTGATGCACGGGCGGCTCTGCCGGGGGGCGGAACGGCGCGGGCGAAGATGTGGGGAAGCCGCAGCCCTTGTCAATGCACGCCCTGCCGCACCGTTCCGTCACCTGCCGGACCACCGGGCCAGGGTCCCCTGCCCCGCGCCCGGCTTGCGAGGGGGGCGGGATTGGCCTATCCCCCGTGTCGATGCCGCGCCCGTCCCCCCCTGCCGACCCCTACCGGTCGCCTGTTCTGTTCGGGCGGCTGTGGCGGGGCTATCTGCGCCCGCACCGGGCGCTCATGGTGGTCGCGCTGGCGGTCCTGCTGGTCGAGGGCAGCACGCTCGGGGCGCTGAGCTGGCTGCTGAAGCCCCTGTTCGACAGCGTCTTTGCCAGCGGGGCCGCAGGGTCGCTGCTGCTGGCCGGCCTGGCCATCCTGGCGCTGTTCGTGCTGCGCGCGGTGGCCTCGGTCGCGGCGAAGGGGCTCCTGACGCTGATCGCGCAGCGGTCCACGACAGCGATGCAGGTCGACCTGCTGCGCCACGTCCTGACGCTGGACCAGGGGTTTTTCCAGGTGAACCCGCCCGGCGCGCTGATCGAGCGGGTACAGGGCGACACGGCGGCGGTGCAGGGCGTCTGGTCGAACATCATCCTGGCCGTCGGGCGCGACATCGCGGCGCTGGTCGGGCTGTTCGCGGTGGCCATCGCCATCGATCCGCTGTGGACGCTGGCAGCGATGGTGGGGGCACCGCTGTTGATCCTGCCGACGCTGGTGGTGCAGCGCTACATCCGGCGCAAGACCGCCGCCATGCGCCAGCAGTCGGGCGAACGCGCGACGCGGCTGGACGAGGTGTTCCACGGCATCACCGCGATCAAGCTGAACGGGATCGAGGATTACCAGACCCGCCGCTTTGCCGCGATCGTGGCCCGCATCCGCCGGGCGGAACTGCGCATGGCGGTGGGCCGGTCCACCATTCCGGCGCTGATCGACGTGGTCACGGGGCTGGGGTTCTTCTGCGTGCTGATGCTGGCCGGGCCCGCGATCATCGACGGTCAGCGGACGGTGGGCGATTTCATGGCGTTCTTCTCGGCCATGGCGCTGACGTTCCAGCCGCTGCGCCGCCTGGGCGATCTTGCGGGCCTGTGGCAGGTTGCCGCCGCCTCGCTGGAACGGCTGTTCCGGCTGTTCGACACCTTGCCCGAAACCCGCCCCCCCGCCACCGCCATGATCGGACCGGGCGGCGGCCCGCCCTCGCTGCGGCTGGACGACGTGACCTTCGGCTACCCCGGTACGGACGTGCTGCGCGGCGTGTCGTTTACGGCGGGCGCGGGCCGGGTGACGGCGCTGGTCGGGCCGTCGGGGGCCGGGAAAAGCACGGTCTTTTCGTTGCTGACGGGCCTTCTACAGCCGCAGGCGGGCCGGGTCCTGCTGGACGGCACCGACGTGGCCACCCTGCCGCTGGACACCTTGCGCGCGCAATTCGCGGTGGTGACGCAGGATGCCGCCCTGTTCGACGAAACCGTGCGCGAGAACCTGGCCTTCGGGCGCACCGTGCCCGACGACCAACTGGCCCGCGCGCTGGACACGGCGCAGGCGTCGGATTTCGTCCAGGCCCTGCCGCAGGGCCTGGACACCGGCGTCGGCCCTCGCGGCAGTGCGCTGTCGGGCGGGCAGCGGCAGCGCGTGGCCATCGCGCGGGCGCTGGTGCGCGAGGCCCCGGTGCTGCTGTTGGACGAGGCGACGAGTGCCCTTGACGCTGCCAGCGAGGCGCGGGTGGCCGAGGCGCTGCTGCGCCTGGCGCGGGGCCGCACCACGCTGGTGATCGCGCACCGGCTGGCGACGGTCCGCGCCGCCCACCGGATCGTGGTGATGGACCAGGGCCGCGTGGTGGACGAAGGGACGCATGACGACCTGCTGGCGCGCGGGGGGCTTTATGCCGACCTGTGCCGCCTGCAGTTCGCAACGTGAAGGGGACGGGCATGGGCGAGGCGGCAACCGACCGGCAGGTCGCGGTCGTGACCGGGCAGGACGCGCTGCCCTTTCTGCAGGGGCTGGTGACGAACGACGTGGCTCCGCTGGCCAAGGGGCCGGGCATCGTCTGGACAGCACTTCTGTCGCCGCAGGGCAAGTACCTGGCGGATTTCCTTGCGGTGAACACCGGGCAGGCGCTGCTGCTGGACCTGCCGTCGGTCGTCGCCGACGCCACCCTGCGCCGCCTGGCGATGTACCGCCTGCGCGCCGATGTCCAGATCACGCCCACCGACATGGCGGTCACGCGCGGCCTGGGTGACCCGCCGCCCGGTGCCCTGCCCGACCCGCGCCATCCCGCCCTGGGCTGGCGCGGCTATGGCCTGCCCCCGACCGCCGCGCCGTCCATCGACTGGACCGCGATCCGCGTCGCGCACCTGATCCCCGAGACGGGGGCCGAACTGGTGCCCGACGACAGCTATGTGCTGGAAATGGGGTTCGAGCGGCTGCACGGCGTCGATTTCCGCAAGGGCTGCTATGTCGGCCAGGAAGTCACCGCCCGGATGAAGCACAAGACCGACCTGAAGAAGGGCCTGGTGCGGGTGCGGCTGGAGGGCCAGGCGAGCCCTGGCACGCCGATCCTGCAGGGCGACCGGCCTGCGGGCACGCTGCACAGTGTCGCGGGCAACCGCGCTCTGGCCTGGCTGCGGTTCGACCGGACGCTGGGGCTGACGGCGGGCGGGGCCACCGTGGCCCTGGATTCCGGGGATCAGTGACTGCGGTCCAGCCAGCGGTAGATCACCTGGTGCTCGATCCCCTTGAACCCGATGTAGCAGAACAGCGCCACCAGCACCTTGGTCACGATCACCAGCAGCTGCACCAACCCGCCCTCGCGCGCGGCCAGCAGCCAGTGCATGGTCAGGAAGTCGGCGTTGGCCATCGCCACGGCAAGCAGTCCGTAGGTCAGCCAGGCAAAACCGACCGAACAGACCGCCATCCCCGCGATCAGCACCAGGGTCGGATAGCGGGTGGGGCGGTACCATCTGGGGGTCACGGTCGGGTCCTTTCGTGCCGCATCGGGCTGGACTTGTTCGCCGGAAGGGTCACACCCGCTCGGAATAGGCCATCAATTCCGTGTGAACGATGATCTCTTCGTCCGGCCCGATGAACGGCGGGATCATGATGCGCACGCCGTTGTCCAGGATCGCGGGCTTGAAGCTGTTGGCCGCCGTCTGCCCCTTCTGCACAGGCTCGGTGTCGACGACGCGGCAGCGCACCTTCTGCGGCAGGGCGACGGCCAGCGCCTCTTCGCCGAAATAGCGCACCGTGGCCGTCATGCCGTCCTGCAGGAAGGGCCGCTGTTCGCCCAGCAGTTCGGCGTCGATCTCGACCTGCTCATAGGTCTCGGCATCCATGAACACCAGCTTGCCGTCTGTTTCATAAAGGAATTGCTGGTCCTTGTTCTCCAGCCGGACCTCTTCCACCTTGTCTTCCGACCGGAAGCGTTCGTTCAGCTTGCGCCCGTCGCGCAGGTTCTTCAGCTCGACCTGCGCGAAGGCCCCGCCCTTGCCCGGCTTGACGTGGTTGGCCTTGACGGCGGCCCAGAGGCCCCCGTCATGTTCCAGCACCATGCCGGGCTTGATCTCGTTTCCGTTGATGCGGGCCATTGTGTCAAAACCTTGTCGAAAGGTTGAAGTGTTCTGTCGCGGCGCTATATCTGGCATAGGGGGCGGCGGCAAGACGACCAGATACGGTAGGTTCGGTTCCCAGCCATGCGTCGCCTGCATGACGGTTATGCGAAACATGGGATGCCGAATCGGTTGTAAATCGCCATAGTGGCCGGACGCCGGAAAACGCAAGAGCAAGAAGCAGGACGACGATGGTCGATTTCGTGGATGGTACCGCCTTCAACTTCGAACAGGGTCAGCGCGCGCGCAAGCTGTTTGCCGCAGTCGTGCTGGCAGCGCTGGACGACGCGATCGCGGATGACCGCAAATATGGCAACGGGGCCGACCAGATCGCCCGCTGGGCCCGTTCGCGCGACGGGCGCGAAGTGCTGTCCTGCGCGGGCATCGACCCGAACGAACGGGTGGTGAAGGGGCTGATGGACTTCGTGTCCAAGGGCGTGCGGACCAGCGTGGCCCTGTCGCGCGAGGAAAGCGAACGCCGCCACGCGCTGGAACAGGCCGAAGCGGCCTGAGCCGCAGCACAAACGGATGCGGCGCGCGTCCCCCGGGCGCACGTTTTCGTTTCAGCCCCCGGCAAACATCAGGCCCCACACCACCAGAGGGGCCAGTTCCAGCGCCATTCCGGCGGCGATCAGGCTGCGGGCGGGCCAGCCCGCGAACCTGCGCCACAGCAGCAGCGACAGCGCCAGGCAGGCCAGAATCTCGGCCGGGCCGACGATGTTGCCGTAATGCGCCCCGTCCCAATAGCTGACCGGGCTTTGGAACACCCAGTCCGACAACGGCCAGAACTGCCGCCGCGCATCGTCGTGGTGCAGCAGGAAGTCGGCCACCAGGTGCAGCACGCCCGCCCCGGCAAAGGCAATCCCGGCGGCTGACCGCAGCAGCAGCGCCAGCCCAAGCGCCAGTGCCCACAGCGGCAGCGAATTGTCGACGGCGAACACCGCCTGCCAGCGGTCGGAGAAATACATCTCGCCGAACACCACGCGGGGCGCGTGTCCCTGGACGTACAGCGCCCACGACACCATCAGGTACAGCGACAGGTCGGGCAGCAGGCCCCCTGCCAGCGCTGCCGCGTTCACCCCGCGACGGTCCGGCCGGGCAAACACGGCGGCGGCAAGGATCAGATGTGCCGGCGTGTTCATCGCCGCCCCCGCAGACCCCGCAGATCAGGCAAGGTCCCGCGCGGCGGCGATGCGGGCCACCTCGGCGCGCACCAGCTTGCGGATGTTGCGGGTCATGCGCTCGCCCAGGGCACCCTGCAATTCGTCGCGCAGGATGTCGCGCACGAGGTCGGCCAGGGCCTGCACATCGATGTCCGCCAAGGGGCCCTGCGCCGTCGCGGCTGTACCGGTCGGCGCGGCATCGGGGGCATCGTCCCCGTCGTCGTCAAGCTCGCCCCGTCCCGCCCGCTGCGCCTGCCGCGCAAAGTGCAGCCCGGCGGCAGGGTCCGCCGCCACCGTCTCGGCCCCGGTCACGCCGCGCCCTTCGCCCGTGTCATCCTCGGCGGCCACGTCGGGAAAGGCATCGGCCGACAGGGGCCGGGGCGGCATCGTGCGCATCAGGCGGGTCACGGTGACATCGCCGGTCTCGGCCTCCCACCCCCCCTCGGGCGGGCTGACCTGGGCCGCGACGCTGGCCACGACGGTATCCAGCCGCAGGCGGCGCGCGGGGTCCGCCGCAGGCTGGTCCGCCACGCCGTCAGAGGCGGCCTGCGTTGCCAGGGCCTCGGTCTGCCCCTCGACCACGCGCAGGGCGGGTGTCAGGATCAGCTTGTCGGCATCGGGCAGCGACGCCACCGGGCTCGTGCCGCGCGGCAGGGGTCGCAGGTCTTCGGACACAAGCTTGCGGATGGAGGACAGCACATCCTCGATCTCGCCCGACGTCATCGGTTCCGACATGCGCGCCTGCCCTTGCCCGTTTTGCGCGATAGTACCCACGACCGCGCGCCGTTACAAGAACGCAAGCCAACCTGCGGTTAATCCGTGCTTGTTCTGCCGATGGACTTCAGCACGCGGTCCAGCTTCTTGCCCTGGGCCGAGGTCGCCGGCGCATCCTTGACCGCGTTGTAATAGGCCGCCGGATCATAGGTCGGGATGCCCAGCCCCAGGTGATCGACGGTCAGAAGCCCCATCGTCGACAACAGCACATAGACGCTGACATAGCGGTTCGCCTCGACCGACACGCGGTTGGTGCGGGCCGACAGCAGGTCCTGCTCGGCATCCAGCACGTCCAGCGTGGTGCGCGCGCCCAGGTTCGCCTCTTCGCGCACGCCGTCGAATGCGGTCTGTGCCGCCTCGATCTCGCGGTCCGAGGCCTCGATGCTGGCGGCGGCGACGGTCAGGTTCGCCCAGGCCTCGCCGACCTGCTGGCCGATCTCGGCGGTGGTCTGCAAAAGGCCCGACCGCGCCTCGTCGCGCCGCGCCAGGGCCTGGCGGTACAGCGCCGACAGCCGCCCCCCGGCATAGAGCGTCTGGTCGATGCCGACCGCCACCGAATCCCCGCGCCGGGTCTCGCTGTCATAGGCGAGCGAGGCGCGCCCCGTCACCGTCGGCCCGAACGAAGCCCGCGCCCGCGCCATGTTCAACTCGCCGATCGTCACCTCGCGCTGCGCCTGGCGGATCGAGGGGTGGGTCCGGCTGGCCACGCCGCGCGCCTCGTCCAGGCTGCGCGCGGTGCGGGGCGCGCGCGGCGGCGGGGCCAGGTTGCCCGGATAGCGCCCGACCGCCAGGCGATAGTTCTCGCGCGCGACCAGCAGGTCGCCCTGCGCCGCGATCAGGTCGGACCGCGACGTCGCCAGCCGCGCCTCGGCCAGGGCCACGTCGGTGCGCGTGGTCTCGCCCAGGTCGAACCGGTCCTGTGCCGCGCGCAACTCCTGCGTGATGAGGCGTTCGTTCGACTGGCGCAGCGACACGATTTCCTCGCTCAGCCGCACGCCCACATAGGCCCGCACCGCCGACAGAAGCACCTGCTGCTCGACATTCACCAGTGCCTCGCGCGTCGCCAGCACGACCTCTTTCTGCACGTCCACGGCCAGCCGGTTGCGCCCGAAGTCGAACAGCGTGATCTCGGCCGACAGCGCGATCGAGGCGGTGATGTCCTCCAGCCGCTGATCCGAGTACGACGCATCGGCCCCGATGGCGATCAGCGGGCGCAGCGCCGACAGGGCGACGGCCACATCCTCGTCCGCCGCGCGCAGCACGGCGCGGTTCTGTTCCAGAAGGTTGGAATTGCGGTAGGCTGCGATCAGCGCATCGGTCAGCGTCTCGGCCCGCATCGGCAGGGCGGCCACCGCCAGTCCCAGGGTCAGCGCCGCCGCCCGTCCCACCCGGCCCCACATCATGCGCATCGGTCGATCCCGTCCTGTGTCTGTCATTCTGCCGGTCACAGCGTGAAGGCCCGCGCCCGCCCGAACCCCGGCAGCACCGGCGCGCCGGCATTGAACGCATCGCGCCACGACACCGCCCCGCCCCGCCGGATGCCGATGCGCACCACGCCGACGCCCGCCGCGACATAGGGCGCGCCGATGCGTCCGCCATCCTTGAGCTGGTCCAGGATCGGTTGGGGTACGCTTTCCACGCCGCCTTCGATCACGATCACGTCATAGGGGCCGTGCCGTGCCGCGCCCAGCGCCAGCGGCCCGGTCATGACGACGGCATTGTCCACCCCCTCGGCCGACAGGGTGCGCTCGGCCTCGGCGGCCAAGGCGGGGTCTTCCTCGACCGCGACCACCGCCTCGGCCAGCCGCGCCACCACGGCGGTCGAATAGCCCAGGCCCGCAGCCACGACCAGCACCATCTCGGAGCGCTGGATGTCCAGCGCGTCCAGCATCTTGGCCAGCGTGCGCGGGTCCAGCACCACGCGTCCGGGCGCCAGCGCGATGTTGTCGCCGACATAGGCGGCCTCGCGCAGGTCAACGGGCACATAGGCCTCGCGCGGGACCGACAGCATGGCGTCGATGATCGGGAACTTGGTCACGTCCGACGGGCGCACCTGGGTGTCGACCATCATCATGCGGCGCCGGGCAAAGTCGGGCATGGCTGAACGCTCCGGTCTAGTTCCTCGGGCCTTCTCTTGGCACATTCCAACCGGCCCGGCAACTGCGGCGGGTGCGGGCGGTCAGCGCGCCAGGGCCAGCAGTCCCGCGACATCGAGATGTGCCTCGAGATGCAGCGCAAGGGCATCCAGCGTGGCCTCGACGGCAGCCTCGTGGGACGCGCCGCCCGACACGATTCCCGATTGCGCAAGCCAGGCCGCGCGAAACGCGTCGTCGGTGAACAGGCCGTGCAGATAGGTGCCCGTCACCTGCCCGTCCGCCGACACCGCCCCCTCGGGCCGCCCGCCGACATGGGCAAAGGGGCGCGCACAGCCGGGGCCGTCCGACCGCCCGATGTGGATTTCGTAGCCGGTGATCGTCGCACCCGTCGCCGCGTGGACGGCGGTCGTGCGGGTCAGCCGCTTGTCGCCGGACATCACCGTGTCGATGTCCAGCAGCCCCAGCCCCTCGGTCACGCCGGGCGCACCCTCATGGCCCTCGGGGTCGGCGATGGTCCGCCCCAGCATCTGGTAGCCGCCGCAGAGGCCCAGGATGCGCCCGCCCCGGCGGCGGTGCGCGGCCAGGTCGATGTCCCAGCCCTCGCCGCGCAGGAACGCGAGATCGGCGCGGGTCGATTTCGATCCGGGCAGGATGACGACGGCGGCATCGCCGGGAATGGCCTGCCCCGCCCGCAGCATGGTCAGCCGCACGCCCGGCTCCTGCGCGAGGGGATCGAGGTCATCGAAATTGGCGATGCGCGACAGGGTCAGGCAGACGACGTGCGACGGGCCGTCGCCGCTGCCCTGCGGCAGGTCGAGCGCGTCTTCGGCGGGCAGGCGGTGGGCGTCAGGAAACCACGGCAACACGCCGAACCCGCGCCAGCCGGTGCGCTGCGCGATGAACGCATAGCCGTCATCGAACAAGCGCGGGTCGCCCCGGAACCGGTTGACGATGAAACCGGCCACCATGGCGGCATCGTCGCGGTCGAGCACTGTCTGCGTGCCGACGATCTGGGCGATCACCCCGCCCCGGTCGATGTCGCCGACCAGCACGACCGGGACATCTGCCGCCCGCGCGAAGCCCATGTTGGCGATGTCGCCCTTGCGCAGGTTCACCTCGGCGGGGCTGCCGGCCCCTTCGACGATGACCAGGTCCGTGCCGGATTTCAGCCGGGCGAAGCTGTCCAGCACCGGGGCCATGAGACTGGGCTTCAGGCCCGCATAGTCGCGCGCCTTCACCGTGGCGATGCGCCGCCCCTGCACCACCACCTGAGAGCCGGTCTCGGCCTCGGGCTTCAGCAGGACGGGGTTCATGTCGGTGTGCGCATCCCGCCCGCAGGCCCGCGCCTGCAGCGCCTGCGCCCGCCCGATCTCGCCCCCGTCCGCTGTCACGGCGGCATTGTTCGACATGTTCTGCGGCTTGAACGGGGCCACGCTGATCCCCCGCCGCAAGGCCGCCCGGCACAGCCCCGCCACGATCAGCGACTTGCCGACGTTCGAGCCCGTCCCCTGGATCATCAGCGCGGGCAAGGGGCACTCCCGCGGGCTGGCGCCCTTGGGCCGGGCAAGGGGGCAAGCCCCCTTGGACCCCCGGCACCCGGCCCCCCCGCCACGCGGGCGCTGCCGCGCGCGGCGTCGCACCGGGCCCGACGGGTGCAGGGGGGCTGTCTGCCCCCCGCCTTCGGCTCCCCCCGAGGATACTTGGG
>JBQTJI010000023.1:0-57772 GCA_052387255.1 Gemmobacter sp.
TGAAGCTGACACCTACATCATCGGAAAACCCTCTCAGGTCCCCTAGTAGGCCGATATGCAAACAGTCAAACGCCGATCACGCCCAAACCGCCCACATATCCCTTCATAACCAAAACATTCAAAGAGCGCAGAGACAAAAATACACAGCGCGCCAGAACATCCGGCGTCGCCTTGAGCCTTGCCTCCGAAGGTATTCGCAGTCGCTTTCGCCACCGCTGCCAAGGCGTTGCATCGCTGCCGCCGTCTTGGTGAGGGGCTATCTACGGATTGGCGTTCGACCCCGCAAGAGGAAAAAGACAGGAAGATGACAAATTTTTCCGTCCGGTCGAAAATGGTCCAAGATGTTGCGGTGGGCGCAGTTTTCGCCACAAGGCAGTCGTCGCCGGCGACATTTTCTTGCGGTCAGGCAAGCCGTCGCTGCAGGCTTCGTCCTGCCCGGACGACAAGAAGGGCCAGCACCACGCCCAGATAGGTCAGCGGTTCGGGCTGCCAGGTCTTGGCCTGCCACAGGAAGTGAATCGCCCCCAGCAGCACTGCCGGATACGTCAGCCAGTGCAGCCGCTGCCAGGCCGCCGCCCCCAGACGCCGCACCGACAGGTTGTTCGACGTGACGGCGAGCGGCAGCATCAGCAGGAAGGCGGCAAAGCCGATCACGATGTAGGGCCGCCGGGTCAGGTCCGCGCCGATCTCGGTCCAGCGGAACTGCAGGTCCAGCACCACCCAGACGGCCAGGTGCAGCGACACATAGACAAAGGTCAGCACCCCCACGGCACGTCGGAACCGCAACAGGCTGATGCCCGTCATCCAGCGCAGGGGCGACACGCACAGCGTCGCGATGAAGAACTGCAGCCCGTAAAGGCCCAGCGACCGCTCGATCACCTTGACCGGATCGGCCCCGAGCCCCCCCGTCACGGTCTGCACCACCAGAACCAGCAGGGGCACCGCACCCGCCGCATAAACCGCCCAGGGCGGCACGCGCCGCAGGCCGGGATTCACCCGTTCGGCCAGCATTCAGTAGTCTTTCGCCAAGTCCTGCCCGGCATACAGACCGGCGACCTGATCGGCATAGCCGTTGTACATGCGGGTATCGACGCGGGTCGCGAAGAACCCGGTGCCGATCTGGCGCTCGGACGCCTGGCTCCAGCGGGGATGGTTCACCTCCGGGTTCACGTTGGAGTAGAACCCGTACTCCTGCGGCTGCAGCATGTTCCAGGTGGTCAGCGGCATCTCGGCCACCAGGCTGATCCTGACGATGCTCTTGATCGACTTGAAGCCGTACTTCCACGGCACCACCAGCCGGATCGGCGCGCCGTTCTGGTTCGGCATCGGTTCGCCGTACAGGCCGGTCGCCAGAATGGTCAGCGGATTCATCGCCTCGTCCAGCCGCAGCCCTTCGCGGTAGGGCCATTCGATGGAGCCGCCCTGCTGGCCCGGCATCTCTTCGGGGCGCACCAGCGTCTCGAAGGCCACGAACCTGGCCCCCGGCTGCACGCCCACGCGATTCAGGCAATGCGACAGTTCGAACCCCACCCAGGGGACCACCATCGACCAGGCCTCGACGCAGCGGAAGCGGTAAATGCGTTCCTCCAGTGTCACATCTTTCGTCAGGTCGGCCAGGTCATAGGTGCCGGGCTTGTCGACCATTCCGTCGATCACCACCGACCAGGGGTCGGTCGTCAGTGCCCCCGCGTACCGGGCGGGGTCTTCCTTGTCGTACCCGAATTCGTAGAAGTTGTTGTAGGAGGTGATGTCCTCGAGCGACGTCGGCGGCTCGTCGGTCGAGAGCGCCGAAGGCACGGTGGTCAGTTTCGCCGCCGCAGGTCCGGCCAGGGCAATCGCCCCCACCCCCGCCAGCAGGGCGCGCCGGTTCATCCAGACACCTTTCGGCGTCACGTCCGACCAGCCGAGATCACCCTTCCACACCTTGCGCATCGCCATCTCCTGTCTGCCTGATCTGGATACGTCGAACGAGTCGGCAGGTTTCCTCACGTTTCCGACATACGGCTGCAACACTACGATCAGATACAGGAATTGCTGAACGAAGGGGCCTTTCGTCATCGCGGGACAGCGGATGTACCGTCAACCGGGCATGACCGGTTGCCCCCTTCGGCAAAGTCAGGTTTCCATGCAGCACCCCCGCAGCAGGAGCGCAGGATGGAACAGGTGGACATGCTGGTGATCGGCTCGGGTCCGGCGGGGCGGCGGGCGGCGGTACAGTCGGCCAAGCTGGGCAAGTCGGTGCTGGTGGTGGACAAGGGGCGACGCCTGGGAGGCGTGTCGGTGCACACCGGCACGATCCCGTCCAAGACCCTGCGCGAGACGGTGCTGAACCTGTCGGGCTGGCGCGAGCGCGGGTTCTACGGGCGCGGCTACCGGGTCAAGCGCGACATCTCGGCGGCGGACCTGGTGCAGCGGCTGCACAAGACGCTGGACCACGAGGTCGAGGTTCTGCAGCACCAGTTCATGCGCAACATGGTGCAGAATGTCTTCGCCAGTGCCCGCTTCATCGACACGAACACGGTGGAACTGACAACCGATGCGGGCGAGACCAGCCATGCCCGGTTCCGCAACGCCCTGGTTGCGGTCGGCACCCGGCCGCACCGGCCGGGCGAGGTGCCGTTCGACGGCAAGCGCGTGTTCGACAGCGACGAGATCCTGGAACTGGAACACCTGCCGCGCACCCTGACGGTGATCGGGGGCGGCGTGATCGGGGTCGAGTATGCGACGATCTTCTCGGCGCTCGACGTGCCAGTCACGCTGATCGAGACGCGGGCCAGTATCCTCGACTTCGTCGATCGCGAGATCGTGGATGACTTCATCCACCAGATGCGCGACCGGGGCATGGTGATCCGCCTGGGGTCGGCGGTGGCGGGGATCTCCGCCGGGCCGGCTGGCGTCGCGGTGACACTGGCCGACGGGCGGCGCGTGAAGTCCGAGATGCTGCTCTATGCCGCCGGGCGGACGGGCAATGTGGACAGCCTGAACCTGGACGCCGTGGGGGTGGCGGTGGATGCGCGCGGGCGGCTGAAGGTCGATCCGGCCACGTTCCAGACCACGGTTCCGCATATCTATGCCGCCGGGGACGTGATTGGTTTCCCCAGCCTTGCCTCCACCTCGATGGAGCAGGGGCGGGTCGCGGCTTGCCACGCCTTCGGCATGACCCTGCCGCCGGCCCCTGCCACCTTTCCCTACGGCATCTATGCCGTGCCCGAGATTTCCACCGTGGGCCAGTCCGAAGAACAGGTGCGGGCCGACGGCATCGCCTATGAATGCGGCATCGCCCGGTTCCGCGAAACCTCGCGCGGGCACATCATGGGGGTGAACGCCGGGTTCCTGAAGCTGATCTTCGCCATCGACACCCGCCGCCTTCTGGGCGCGCACATCGTGGGCGAGGGGGCGACCGAGCTGATCCACATCGGACAGGCGGTCATCAACCTGGGCGGCACCGTGGACTTCTTTGTCGAGAACACCTTCAACTATCCGACCCTGGCCGAGGCCTACAAGGTGGCGGGTCTCGATGCCTGGAACCGGATGGGGCAGGCCTGACGCTCACGTTACATCACACCGTGTCACAGGTTTTTCAGTTGAACGGACGGGACAGTCGGGCTTAGGGCGACCGCCCCGCGCGGCAAGGCCGGGCTGCGCAAAGTTGACGGGCATCCGTTCGGCGCGCGGCGGCGTTTCCCCCCTGCCAACGACGCTTGGCTGATCATCCATGGGAGTGACACCAATGATCCGCAGAACCTTGCTTGCCCTGTCCGCCGCCACCGCCTTTGCCCTGCCTGCCTTCGCGCAGGACAAGGACATCGTCGACACCGCCGTCGGTGCGGGCAGCTTCACCACCCTGGTCGCGGCGGCCGAGGCCGCCGGTCTGGTCGAGACGCTGAAGGGCGCTGGCCCGTTCACCGTCTTTGCGCCGACCGACGCCGCCTTTGCCGCACTGCCCGCAGGCACGGTCGAAGACCTGCTGAAGCCCGAGAACAAGGACAAGCTGACGGCCGTCCTGACCTACCACGTGGTGCCGGGCAAGGTCATGTCGACCGACCTGTCCGAAGGGCTGAAGGCCACCACCGTGCAGGGCGGCGACGTGACGATCACGCTTGACGGCGGTGCCAAGGTCAACGGCGCGACCATCTCGACCGCCGACATCGCGGCTTCGAACGGCGTGATCCACGTGATCGACAGCGTCATCCTGCCGCCGATGTAACGACCGGCAGAACGGGGGCGGCGCATGCCGCCCCCGATGCCGTCAGGCAAACCGCACCACGTCCGCCAGTGGCAGCGTCCGGTGCCGCTGGCCCGTAAGCGCGAAGATCGCATTGGCCAGGGCCGGGGCAGCAGGCGGCGTTCCCGGCTCTCCGATCCCCCGGATCGGCCCCCCCATCGACAGGACCGTCACCCCGATCGGCGGGCATTGCGCCAGGCGCAGCGGGTCGAAGTCGGGAAAGCTCGTTTCGACCACCTGACCCTCTTCGAACGTGATCCGCCCGGTCATCGCGGCCGACAGGCCATAGACCATCGCCCCCTGCACCTGCGCCTCGATCACACCGGGGTCGAGCGCCACGCCCACGTCGCAGGCCGCCCAGGCCCCGACCAGGCGGATGCCTGCGTCCGTATCCTCGATCTCGATCACCTCGGCCACCGGCACACCGAAAGACAGGCAGAAGGCGACGCCCCGTGCCCGGCCCGCTGCCGCGGGCGTCGCCCAGCCGCTGGCATCCGCCACGGCCTGCAGGACCGCACGCGAAGGTTCGTGCGCGATGTGGTCCAGCCGGAACTGCAGAGGGTCGGCCCCGGCTGCATGGGCCATCTCGTCGATGGCCGACTCAAGGAAGAACGCGTTCTGCGAGGCCCCGACCGACCGCCAGAACCCCAGCGGCACCGAAGGCGGCGCGCGATAGCCTGTCACCCGGAACGCGGCGGGCGCATAGGGCGATTCCCACGCCCCCTGCACGATGGTGGGGTCCGGGCCGGGGGTGGGATAGCCGAAGCGGCCCATCTGGCTGGCCATGGCGGAAGGTGCCGCCAGGGCCACATCCAGCGCGGCAATCCTTGCTCCGTCCATCACCGCCCGGATGCGTGCGGCGGCAGCGGGGCGATAGACGTCATGGGTCGTGTCCTCTTCCCGCGTCCAGGTCAGCATCACGGGCTTGCCGGGCAGCGCCTTGGCCAGCAGGATCGCCTGACGGACGAAATCCAGCTCGGCCCTGCGACCGAACCCGCCGCCCATATAGGGCGTGTGCACCTCGACACTGTCCACCGGCAGCCCCGTCACCTCGTTGGCGACCTTCAGCACCAGCGTGGGGGCCTGGTTCCCCGCCCAGACGGTCAGCCGGTCGCCGTCCAGCAAGGCGGCGGCGGTCATCGGCTCCATCGTCGCATGGGCCAGGAAGGGTACGCTGTACTGCCCCTCGAACGTCGGCCCGGCGGCCAGGGCCGCCTCGACATCGCCATCGTCACGCAGGCGGCTGTCCTGCCGGTCGTCGGTGAAGGACGCGGCGATGTCGGCCTCGATTTCGGCGGACGTCGCGGGATAGCTCGCAGGCCCCCACTCGATGGCCAGCGCCTCGGCCCCTTTGAACGCGGCCCAGGTGTTCGTGGCCACCACGGCGACGCCGTTGCCGATCTCGAGCACATCGGTGACGCCCGTGACCTTCTTCGCCTCGGTCGCATCGAAGGACTTCATCGGCGCGTAAAGGTGCGGGTTGCTGCGGATCGTGGCAAAGACCATGCCGGGCAGCCGCAGGTCGCCCGTGAACATCGCCGTGCCCGTCGATTTCGCCACCATGTCGGTGCGGGGCAGCGGCTTGCCCAGCAGTTTCCACTCCGACGGGTCGCGCAGGGGCGGCGCATCTGGCAGGTCGACCGAAGCCGCCTCGGCGGCAAGGTCGGTGTAGGGGATCGTGGTGCCGTCCGGCAGGATCACATTGCCATTGCCGGTTTTCAGCGTGTCAGCCGACAGGCCCGACCGGCGGGCGGCAGCCGCGACCAGCGCGGCGCGCGCCGTGGCCCCGGCCGCGCGCATCTTGTCGAACGCGTCGGGGGTCGAGGTTGACCCCCCCGTCATCTGCATGCCCAGGAACTTGGCCGGTACCTGCATGAAGCCGCGCATCGTCTCGGCGGTCCAGCTCTGGTCGGTGGGCGCGAAACCTGCGGCTTCCTCCAGCATGGCCCCGTTGAAATAGGCGTGCGAGGCCGGGCCGTGGATGACGCGGATCGTGGACCAATCGAGGTCCATCTCCTCGGCCACCAGCGCGGCAAGGGTCGTATGCACGCCCTGCCCCATCTCGGCGCGCGGCGCGATGACGGTGACACCCGAAGCGTCGATCAGCACATAGGGCGTCAGCGCCGCCGCCCCGGTGCCGGGCTTCAACGGGTTGGGATAGGGGCGGTGGTAGGCATAGGTGCCAAAGGCCGCGCCCCCGGCAATGGCGGCGACACCGATCAGAAAGGTGCGGCGGGCGATGGTTCCCAGACGAGACATGGATCAGGCCCCCTTCAGCGACGTTGCGGCAGTCTTCACGGCGGCGCGAATGCGGGGATAGGTGCCGCAGCGGCAGAGGTTTCCGTTCATCGCTGCATCGATGTCGTCATCGGTGGGATCGGGGGTTTCGGACAGCAGCGACGTCGCCTGCATGATCTGGCCCGACTGGCAGAACCCGCATTGCGCGACCTGGTGTTCGATCCACGCCGCCTGCACCGCATGCAGCGCCTGCGGGTTGCCCAAGCCCTCGATGGTGGTGACGGAGGTGCCCGCCGCGTCGGCCAGCGTCGTCTGGCAGGACCGCACGGCAACGCCATCCAGATGCACGGTGCAGGCCCCGCAGGCGGCGATGCCGCAACCGTACTTGGTGCCCGTCAGGTTCAGCGCGTCGCGCAGGACCCACAGAAGCGGCATGTCATCGGGAAGGTCCAGGGTCTGGGGGGTGCCGTTGACGGTGAGGGTCGTTGCCATGCGCTTACTCCGCTGCGGGTCGTGACAGAATTTGCGCGAAATGTCAGGATGTCAAGCACGTGTTTGACATGTCGGACGGGATTTGTCACCACTGCCACATGAACCAGTCACCCCCCCTGTCAGATCGCGAAGACACCATCCTCGACGCCGCCTTCCATGCCTTTGCGGGCTATGGGTACCGGCGCGTGACGATGGAGGATATCGCGGCAGGGGCCGGGCTGTCACGCACCGCGCTGTACCTGCACTTCCGCAACAAGGAAGACATCTTCCGGTCGCTGTCCGGTCGCTACTTCGAGACCTGCATGGCCGAGATGGCGCAGGCGCTGCAGGCGGATGGCCCGGCCGAGGCGGTGCTGCGCGCAGCCTTCGTGGCCAAGGACGGCAAGTTCATGGACGTGGTCCTCGGCACCCCCCACGGGCGAGAATTGCTGGACGCGGGCCACGCGCTTGCCGCCGAGCTGGCGATGCAGGCCGAGACCCGGATGACCACGCTGCTGGCCGACTGGCTGGAACGCCGGGGCGCCGCCCGTCGGCTGGGGGACCCGACCCTGACCGCATCGACCGTGGTGGCCGCGCTGAAGGGGCTCAAGACGTCGGCCCGGACACTGCCGGACTATCGCGCGGGACAGTCCGCGCTGGCCCGGATGCTGGCGCTGGCGCTGGACGGGTGATTCCCCGGCCCCGGCAGGCGGCAGGTCCGGCACGACGACGCATCGCAGCGGGGCCGGATTCAGCCTCGGTCCATGCGCTATTGACGGACCATTGACGCTGGCCGTCTGGATCGGTTGATCGCGATCAGGCAGACTTTCCCCGACGTTAAGGCGGAGCAAGCCATGCCGACCAAGCTGAAGCCCGACGCGAAGCTGACGATGCTGTTGCAGACGACGTCGCCGCAAATGGCGCTTGCCGCCGAAACCGTCGCGCAATGCCTGCACATTCCGCTGTCCGAGGCCCTGGCCCGTCTGTCCGAAGTGCCGGGGCGGCTTGCGGTGGATCTGTCGGCGGCACGCGCCCGGCGCCTTGGCATGTTGCTGCGGCTGTTGGGCGTGCAGGTCACGATGCAGTCGGGCGACGACGAACAGCCACACCGGTTCGAGGTCGCGCTGCAGGCCGGCAACCGCGAGGGCCGGGCCGCGCTGACGGCACTGGTCGCCGACCTGCGCCGGGCCGAGTGCGCGATCTCGCTCGACCTCGCCGCATGTGTGGTGATCGAGGGGCTCGACTGGCCCGCCGTCTCGGCGATGCGTCGTCGGATCAAGGGGGTCGCGGGCCTGCGCGTGCTGGTGTCCGATCCCGATCAGGCCAGCTATGACCTGATCCCGCTGGGACGGCCCGCCGATCCCGACAGCGCGCGTGATCTGGCGCGGCATTTGCAGCGGCTGGGTCTGGCGCGCTGCGCGCTGACAGGCGCCGTCGGAGCCGACCTTGACGCGCCCATGCGGCACCTGGTGCTGGCGCGGTTCCCGCAGGCCGGGGTCGTGGCGCTGAACCGCGACTTTCAGCGGTTCGACCTGATCCTGACCGGTGCGCCCGACCCGTCGCGCCGCGAACTGGCCGACTTCCTCTCGACCCGGACCAGCCTGCCGCACGCGGCCTTCGCGTCCGGCAACAGCCACGCGGGCCTGCGCATCGAATGCAGCCTGACGCGCGCCGATACGCTGGCCTTCCAGGCCGACTATGCCGCGATCGGGATCGAGACCCGACCGCAGCTTGTGTTTACCGGAGAGGGGCGGACGGCCTGACGGTCGTGCCACCCTTTCCGTTGCCCGGCCCCGCGTATGCTCCCGCAGGGCAGGGCAGCCCCGGAGGCGGCCTTCCCCAGAGGCCGCCTCCAACCTTTTTCAGCACCGAAAATACCGACAATTTCGCAGGTTAACCGCGCGTTGACGGCACTGCGCCAAGGTGGCTGCGGGTGTTGGAATACGGGTGTGTGATGGCAGGGCAATCGAATGCCGCGCCAGTCATCATCAAGCGGAAGAAGAATATCATCACGGGCGGCCACCACGGGGGTGCGTGGAAGGTTGCCTATGCAGACTTCGTGACGGCCATGATGGCCTTCTTCATGCTGATGTGGCTGCTGAACGCGACGACCGAGAAACAGCGCAAGGGGCTGGCGGATTACTTCAATCCGACCATTCCCGTCAACCGCATCTCGGGCGGCGGCGACGGCGCCTTCGGCGGCGACAGCGTGTTCTCGGAACAGACGATGGCGCAGAACGGCACCGGCGCGGCAAGCCAGCAGCCGACCGAGGCGCAGCAGGCCCGCGGCGAGGACGCCCAGAGCAGCGCGGATCAGGCGCTGATGGCCGAAGTGCAAAAGGCCATGTCGGCGCGCGGCGGCGAAAGCATGACCATGCAGCGGGCACTGCGGCATGTCGTGTCGCGCATCACCGACGAGGGGCTGGTGATCGAGGTCTTCGATATTGACGGCGCACCCCTGTTCTCGGGCGCGACCGCCCGGCCCGAGCCGGTGCTGCTGGACCTCGCCCGCCTGTTGGCCGAAGTGCTGGCCCTGACCGCCAACGGCATCGCGGCCGAGGGGCACGTCGCCTCGTTTCCGATCACGCTGATCGACAATCCGGCCTGGACGCTGTCGGCGGCCCGCGCCCAGACGATGCGCGACCTGCTGCAGGGGGCCGGGCTGGCCCCCGACCGGATGCAGCGCGTCACCGGCCATGCCGACCGCAAGCCCGCGACCGCGAACCCCATGGCCGGGCGCAACAACCGGCTGGAGGTGATCCTGCTGCGCCGCGACCGCTGAGGAAGTCGTTCAAGTTTTATCCGTTAGCCCGATCTTAAGCCGCCGCGCGCAGGTTGGCCGCCGACCAGTGCGTCGCAGCAGCAGAAAGGTGCCAGCCGGATGACAATTTCCTCCTCGCTCAACGCGGGGGTGGCGGGGCTGAATGCCAATGCCACCCGCCTGGCGACCATTTCCGACAACATCGCGAACTCGTCGACCTATGGCTACAAGCGGGCCGAATCGGATTTCCATTCGGTGGTGCTGAACGGGGGCATGGCCACGCAGTACACCGCAGGGGGTGTGCGGTCGTCCTCGGCCCGGCTGATCGACGAACGCGGGCCGCTGATCTCCACCTCGAACCCCACCGACATTGCCATCGACGGGCGCGGGTTCCTGCCGGTCACGACGATTTCGGCGATCAACAACCGCAACACCGACCTGCCGGTGTCGCTCGCCACCACCGGATCGTTCCGCCCCGACGAGAACGGCATCCTGCGCACCGCGACGGGTGAGGTGCTGATGGGCTGGCCCGCCAACAGCGACGGCACGATGAGCACCTTTCCGCGCGACACCATGGATGCGCTGGTGCCGGTTCAGATCAGCGCCAACGAATATGTCGGCAACCCGACCACGGCCATGTCGCTGGGTGTCAACCTGCCCGCCACCGCGACCGCCGCCGGGTCGGGCGCGCTGCCGGTCGACCTCGCCGTCGAATACTACGGCAATCTCGGCACCTCCGAATCGCTGCAAGTCACCTTCACGCCGGTGATCCCCGCGACCGGATCGTCCAACCTGTGGACCATGACCATCGCCGACAGCGCCTCGGGCAACGCCGTCATCGGCGAGTACCAGCTGACCTTCGACTCCAGTCAGGCCAACGGCGGCAAATTGCTGAACGTGACCAACATTTCCGGCGGTCCCTACGACGCCACAACGGGTGAGATCGCCTTGACCCTGGGCGGCGGCAGCATGCAGCTCAGCCTCGCAGCACCGGGCGGCCAGGTCGGCATGACGCAGCTGTCCGACCGTTTCGCACCCACCTCGATCACCAAGAACGGCTCGCCCGTGGCGACCCTGACGGCAGTCGAGATGGACGCCAACGGCAACCTCTCGGCCATCTACGACCAGGGCTTCACCCGCCGCATCTACCAGATTCCGCTGGTGGACGTGCCCAATCCGAATGGCCTGATGGTGCTGTCGAACCAGACCTACAAGGTTTCGCCCGGCAGCGGCCCGTTCTATCTGTGGGATGCGGGCGACGGCCCGACCGGCAGCACCGTAGGGTTCAGCCGCGAGGAATCGGCGACCGACGTGGCGGCGGAACTGACCGAACTGATCGTGACGCAGCGCGCCTATTCGTCGAACGCCAAGGTCATCCAGACCGTGGACGAGATGCTGCAGGAAACCACGAACATCAAGCGCTAGGCGCGGTTAGGCAGTCGGGATGAGCATTTCGGGCACCGTCGCAAGCGCCCTGTCCGGGCTGACCGTGGCCGCGCGCGCCGCCGAACTGGTGTCGTCGAACGTCGCGAACGCCCGGACGGAAGGTTACGCGCGCCGGTCGCTCGAAATCACGCCGCGAACGGTGGGGGCCACCGGCCAGGGCGTGCAGGTGGCGGCCGTCGTCCGGGCCACCGATCCCGTCGTCACCGGCGACCGCCGCCTGGCCGAGGCCGGTGCAGCCGAACGGCAGGCGCGTGCCGACTTCCTGTCCGGCATCGAAAGCCTGCTCGGCAGCCCCGAAGAGGAAGGCTCGCTGACCGCCCGGGTTGCCGCGCTCGACGCCGCCCTGATCGAGGCGGCCAGCCGCCCCGACGCCGAGACCCGGCTGGCCGCCGTGCTGGACGCCGCGCGCGGCGTCATGCGCACCCTGTCGGCCACCGCCACCGAAGTGCAGCGCGCGCGCGAGACGGCGGATGGCCAGATCGGCGCCTCGGTGCGCCAGATCAACGACGCGCTGTCCGGGATCGCCGCGTTCAACGCCCAGATCCTCAGCCTCGGCAGCACCGGGCGCGACACCTCGGCCCTGATGGACCAGCGACAGCGCCTGATCGACGGCATCGCCCCGCTGATCCCGCTGCGCGAGGTGGATCGCGGCGGCGGCCAGATCGCGCTCTATTCGTCCGGGGGGGCGGTGCTGATCGACGGCAGCCGTCCCGCGCAACTGGGCTTCACCCCGGCAGGCGTGGTCACGGCAGAGATGACGCTGGCCTCGGGCGCGCTGTCCGGGTTGACGCTGAACGGACGCGCCATCAGCATGGCAGAAGGCGGGCCGCTGTCGGGCGGGGCCCTGTCAGCGCAGTTCGCCCTGCGCGACAGCGTCGCCCCCGAGGTACAGGCCCAACTCGACCGCCTGGCGCGCGACCTGGTCGAACGCTTCGCCGATCCGGCGGTCGACGGCACGCTGGTCACCGGCGATGCGGGCCTGTTCACCGACCTCGGCGGCCCGTTCCTGGCGGCGAACGAAGCGGGCCTGTCGACGCGCCTGCGCCTCAATCCGGCGGTCGATCCGGCGCAGGGCGGACAGATCTGGCGATTGCGCGACGGGGTCAGGGCCACCGCCCCCGGCCCGGCGGGCGAGTCGCGCCTGCTTGTCGCCCTGCGCGACGCCCTGGTCAGCAACCGCGCGCCCTCCCCCGGAGAAACCCCGCGCAGCCACGCGGTGCTGGCGGCACAGGTCGTCTCGGGCCTCGCCGCCGACCGGCTGTCCGCCGAGACCGAGGCCAGCTATGGCACCGCCCGCGCCGACGCCCTGCGCGTGCTGGAACTGGAAAACGGCGTCGATACCGACCGCGAATTGCAGGACCTTCTGATGATCGAACAGGCCTATGCCGCCAATGCCCGCGTGCTGCGGACGGTGGACGAGATGATCCAGCTTCTGCTCGGGGTGTGACGCCATGCCCCTGACCAGCCTGGGCGACCTGACCCACAGTTTCGTGCTGCGCCGCCAGTCGACCGACCTCAAGGCCACGGCACAAAGGCTGTCGTCCGAGGTGACGACGGGCCGCGTCGCCGATACGGCGCGCGCGGTATCGGGCGACCTCGTGCCACTGAGCGGGATCGAGACCTCGCTGACCCGCCTGCAAGCCTACCGCGCGGCCACGACCGAGGCCGGTCTGTTCGCAAGCGGCCTGCAAGAGGCCCTGGGCGTTCTCGACCGGATGGCCGGGGACCTGGCGACCAGCCTTCTGACCGCCTCGAACTCGGGGCACGCGGCGATGATCGCCGCTGCCGGGGCGGATGCGGCGGGGCGCTTTGACTCGGCGATCGCGACGCTGAACACCCGGCTGGGGGACCGCTCGTTGTTCGCGGGTACGGCCACGACCCAACCCGCGCTGGCCCCGCCCGAGATCATCCTTGCCGCCCTCGACACTGCGGTTGCGGGGGCCCCGACAGCCGAGGCGATGGCCGCCGCCGTCGCCGACTGGTTCGCCTCGCCCACCGGCTTTGCCGCCGTGGCCTATCGCGGGTCGGTCGCGATGTCGCCGCTGCCTGTCTCGCCCGAGGACGAGGTGCGCCTTGACGTGACCGCGATGGACCCGACCATCCTGCGCACACTCGAAGGGCTGGCGCTTGGCGCGCTGCTCGACCGCGACGCCGGGCCCGCGACGACGCCCGAGCGGGCGGCCCTGGCCCGCCTGTCGGGCGAGCGGCTGATGTCGGGCCAGACCGACCGCGCCGCGCTGTCGGCCCGCGTCGGCACCACCGAGGCGCGGATCGACGCCGCCGTCCAGCGCAACGAGACCGAGGGTGCGGCGCTCGAACGGGTGCGGGCGGGCCTGCTGTCGGTCGACCCCTACGCCGCCGCCAGCGAACTTGAGGCCGTGCAGACCCAGATCGAGACGCTCCATGCCATCACCGCGCGCCTGGCGCGCCTCAGCCTAGTGGATTTCCTGCGATGACGCGCCTTCTTGCCCTGCTGGTCGCCCTGTTCCCGCTGGTCGCACAGGCGGCCCCGGTCCGGCTGAAGGACCTCGTCGAATTCGACGGCGTGCGCGCCAACGACCTGGTGGGCTACGGCCTTGTCGTGGGCTTGAACGGCACAGGCGACGGGCTGCGCAACACCCCCTTCACCGAGGAGATGCTGGCCACGCTGCTGGAGCGCCTGGGCGTCAACGTCACCGGAGAGGAGTTCCGCCCCCGCAACGTGGCTGCCGTCTTCGTCACCGCCGAACTGCCCCCGTTCGCGCGGGCAGGCGGCCAGATCGACGTGACCGTCTCGGCCATCGGCGACGCGAAAAGCCTGCTCGGCGGCACGCTGGTGATGACGCCGCTGAACGGGGCCGATGGACAGGTCTATGCCGTGGCGCAGGGCACGATCATCGCCGGCGGCGTCGCGGTCGAGGGCGAGGCGGCCCGCGTGGTGCAGGGCGTGCCGACCGCCGGGGTGATCCCCTCGGGCGGGCGGGTCGAGCGCGAGGTGGCCTTCGAACTCGGCGGCCTCTCCACCCTGCGCCTGGCGCTGCGCAATGCCGACTTCACCACCGCCCTTCTGATCGAGAACGCGATCAACCGCGAATTCGGGCGGCAGGTCGCGACGATGGTCGACTCGGGCACTGTCGCGCTCGACATCGATGCCGCGCGGATGCGCTCGCCTGCACATGTGCTGGGACGGGTCGAGAACATCCTGGTTGAACCCCAGACCCGCGCGCGGGTGGTCGTGGACCAGCGCTCGGGCACCATCGTGATGGGGGCCGACGTCCGGATCAGCCGTGTGGCCGTGGCGCAGGGCGGGCTGACCCTGCGCGTGGACGAGACGCCCGTGGCAGTGCAGCCCAACCCGTTCACCGCGGGCGAAACCATCGTGCTGCCGCGCACCGCCGCCGGGATCGAAAGCGACCCCGGCACCGGCCTGGCCGAGGTCGAGGGGGCCACGAACCTGTCCGAGGTCGTGGCCGGCCTCAACGCCCTGGGCGTGGCCCCGCACGACATGATCGACATCCTGAAAAGCATCAATGCCGCCGGGGCGCTGCACGCCGAATTCGTGGTGCGGTAGACCGGGACTGATGACGGCTGGCGGACCGGAGCGCAGGCCGGGCAGCCGCCCGTTCCCCTGGCCGCAGCGGCATGGCCCTTCTTCACGCGGGTCCGACAGAACCCATCGCACCGAAATCATCGGCGCATCCGCAAGGGTCGCGGGTGACCCGGCCCGAGCCGCACTCGCAGGCCGACCGCGCAGGTCGGGGACATCCGCCCTGCGCCGCACGGGTGGGTGCCCGCGTGCGCACGCCTCCGGTCAAGGAACCGTGGTCACACCTTTCGGGGCGGAGGGTCGGCCAGGTGGGTCCGGGGTCGCAGCAGGTCCTCAGGAATAGCTGCGCACCAGGGCCCCCGAGATCAGGGTCCAGCCGTCGGCGACGACAAAGAACGCCAGCTTGAACGGCAGCGCCACCACCGCCGGGGGCACCATCATCATGCCCATCGACATCAGGACGGCGGCGACCACCAGATCGATGATCAGGAATGGCAGAAAGATCAGGAACCCGATCTCGAAGGCGCGCTGCACCTCGGACAAGAGGAACGACGGCACCAAGAGCGACAGCGTGGCATCGGGCGACAGCGGCGGCGCATCGGGGCGCAGCGCCGCCAGCGCGGCAAAGGTGTCGGGGTCCAGCCGTGCCGCCATGAACAGGCGGAACGGGGCCAGCGTGGCCGTGATCGCCTGCTCCACCGGGATCGCGTCGCGGGTCAGGGGTTCGATCCCGTTTGTCCAGGCCTCGGTGAACACCGGGTCCATCACGAACCAGGTCAGGAACAGCGCCAGGCTGACGATCAGCATGTTGGGAGGGGCCTGCTGCAGGCCGATGGCCTGGCGCAGGATCGACAGGACCGTGACGATGAAGGGAAAGCAGGTGACCATCACCGCCAGCCCAGGCACCAGGCTGAGCACGGTGACGAGCAGGAACAGCTGCACCACGCGGCCCGAGACGCTGGCCCCGTCGCCCAGGTCGAGCGTGATCGCCTGCGCCTGGGCGACGCCTGCCCAGGACACCAGCAGCGCAACCGCGAGGCCAGAGACGGCGACCGCCCACAGCCGCATCAGATGCCGCCGCGCAGGTTGACCACTTCGGTCAGGCGCACGGCCAACTGGCCAGCCTGGTCGCCCTCCAGTTCCTGCAGCTCGCCCCGCGCGATCAGGCGGTCGCCGATGTACAGCTCGACCGGATCTTCCACCCGGCGGTCCAGCGTCAGGACCGCATCGCGGCCCAGGCGCAGAAGGTCGCGCACCTGCGGGCGCGCACGACCGACCGAGATGGTGATCTCGATCGGCACCTGCGCGAACGGGTTGTCGTCGGCACGGTCATCCATGGGGTCCCTCGGTCAGGTTGAGTTCGAAGAAGGCGCGCACGGCGGCAGCGATGTCGGCGGCGGCACGGTCGAGGTCGATGCGGGTCTCGGTCTCACCGAAGCGCAGGAAGGCCTGACCTTCGCCCAGCGTTGGTTCCGTCTCGATCGACACCGGCAGGCCCCCGTTGCGTTCGATCAGGGCGGCGACGGCGGGCCGGGCGGCGGGGTTGACGACCAGGACGACCGGCGTCTCGGCCACGGCTTCGGCCAGCGGGCGCAAGGTTTCCACAATCATCGGGGCCAGCGACGCACGCGCGAGGTCGGGCAGCACGCGGGCGGCCATCTCGGTCAGCAGCGGTTCGATGCCGCGCAGCACATGGGTGCGGGCCTCGTGATAGGTGAAGGACAGGTCCTGCAGGTTCCGCGCGATCTCGGCCCCCAGACGGGTCTGGTCGCTGGCCTGGGCCGCGGTGGCATCGTCCCATCCTGCCGTGAACCCCTGTTCATAGGCGGCAAGGCGCGCCTCTTCCATCGCCGACAGGTCGGTCACGACGGTGGTGCGCGCAGGCTCGGACGCGCTCTCGAAGACTTCCAGCCGCAGCGGCGACATCAGGCGCGCTCCTCTTCCGCTTCCATCCAGCCGCGCAGGATCTCGACCGATTCGGCCTGCCGCTCCTCGATCAGGCGACGCAGCCGGGCGACGGGATCGGCCTCGGGTCCGTCTTCGGCACCCGGCGACAGCAGCGCCATGGGTGACCGTTCGTCGTCCTGGATTTCGCCGTCCAGCACGCGCATCCGCTCGGGCGCGGATGTCGTCATGCCGGGCAGGGACAGGGCCGCATCGGGCGCAGGCAGGGCCGCAGTGCGGCGCACACCCGACAGCAGAACGGGTCGCACCACGAACAGACCAAGCGCCAGGACCACCAGCGCCAGGATGCCGATCTGCAACAGGCTCATCACGTTGACAGGTCCCATCTGCGGCAGAAGCCCCGGCGCGGCAGCTTCGGTGCCCAGGGCCATCACGGGCTCGAACGCCATCGATTTCAGCGTCAAGACATCGCCCCGCGCCTCGTCCAGCCCCACGGCCGAGGCGACGAGGTCGCGCAGCGCGGTCATTTCCTCTTCGCTGCGGGGGGTGAAGGTCGACGTGCCGTCGGCGTTGGCCGTGGTCTGGCCGTCGATCAGCACGGCCACCGTCAGCCGGCGGACGGCACCGGGCAGGCGCAGCACCTCGCGCTGGGTTTCGGACACCTCGTAGTTCACCCGCTCGCGCGTTTCCGACGACTGGCTCTGCCCCGAGGCCCCTGCCCCCGCGTCGCCCTCGGGCAGGTTCGAGGCCACGGTGACATCGCCGCCGGGCTGGGTCTCGGTGTTGCTGCTCTCTTCCGTTTCGGAGGAAATGGCGACCCGGCTGGCGGGATCGAACGTCTTCTCGGTGAACTGTTCGCGCTCGGTCACGACGGCCAGGCTGACCTCGACCACGGCGCGGCCCGGACCCAGGCGCGCCGCCAGCAGACGCTCGACATTGCGCTTGAGTTCCGCCTCGCGGGTGTCGGCGCTGCCGGGCATCGCGGCGTCGTCGCCGGTCGGGATCAGGCCCGCGACGCTGTCGATGACGGCCACGTCGTCGGGCGTCATTCCGGGCACGGCGGCGGCCACCAGGTGGCGCAGGGCGCGGGCCTGCGCCGGTGTCAGGCCCCCGCCCGCCGTCGTGACCGTGATGCTGGCGGTCGGTCGCGCCTCGGTGCGGAAGGGCTGGTCGGGGGCCTGGGCGATGTGGACGCGGGCGGCCCTGATCTGCGGGACGGACAGAATGGTGCGGGCAATCTCGCCCTCTTTCGCCCGCCAATAGGCGGCGTCGAACATCTGCGACGTGGTCCCGAAGCCCGACAGGTTGTCCAAAAGCTCGTACCCCGCCGCACCGGTCGCAGGCAGCCCGTCCGAGGCCAGCGTCATGCGCAACTGGTCGCGATGGGCGGCGTCGACGCGGATCGAATCACCCGCGACTTCATAGGCCACGCCACGGGATTCCAGCGCCGCCACCACCTCGCCCGCCGCCGCGCCGTCCAGACCGGCATACAGCAGCGCCATGCCGGGGGCCGTCGCCATGCGCGAGAGGCCCAGCACGGCCAGGAACATGGCAATCGTGGCGGCAATCACGACGATGCGGCGGGTGGCATCCAGGGCGTTCCAGGTGGCGGCGACATTCTGCACGGCGGCAAGGCTCCTGTCCGCCGGAATTCTGTCCGGCGTCAGGGTCAGCAATGAATGAACGGGCTTAACAATCAGTTAGTGACCTCGGTCTATACCGACTCCGAAGGCAAGCGCCGGAGGACGGAATGGCAGAAGCCGCAGCGCCACAGGACCTGGCCCCCAAACGGGCGTCGAAGAAGCCCCTGCTTCTGGCGCTGGTCGTTGCCGTGGCGGGTGGCGGCGGGGCGTTCTATGCGACCTGGTCGGGCCTGATCGGCGGGTCTTCGGCGACCGAGGCAAAGGACGGCGGCTATGGCGGCGGGGAAGCCATCTCCTCCCTGCCTGCGGTCGCCTTCGTTCCGGTGACGCCGGTGGTGATCTCGCTTGGCGAATCCTCGACCAGCCGCCACCTGCGGATGACCGCCCAGCTTGAGGTGGCACCGGCGTATTCTGCCGAGGTGACCTATCTGATGCCCCGGATCCTCGACATCCTGAACGGCTATCTGCGCGCGATCGAGGTGGCCGAACTGGACGATCCGGCGGCGCTGGTGCGGATCAGGGCGCAGCTCTTGCGCCGTATCCAGATCGTCACCGGCGAAGGGCGCGTTCGCGACCTCTTGATCACCGAATTCGTCCTGAACTAGGGGGAGCGACCGATGGATCTGATCGCGGATGTCCTGCTGGCGGCAGGGGCGCTGGGTGCGGGGCTGTATTGCTATGTCCTGGCCCGGCGGCTGAAACAGTTCCAGACGCTGGAAAGCGGGATGGGCGGGGCGATTGCCGTGCTGTCGGCGCAGGTCGACGACATGACGCGCGCGCTTGACCGGGCGCGCGGCGCGGCGGGCGGCCAGGTCACAGCACTCGAGGCCGAGACGGGGCGGGCCGAGGCGGCAGCGCGGCGGATCGAGCTTTTGCTGGCCGCGCTGCACGACCTGCCTGATCCGCAGGCCATGCCCCCGGCCCCCTCCGCGCCGCCCCTGCAACGGGACAGCGTGGTGCCGCAGGATCGCCGCAGGCACATGGTCCGCCGCAGGCCCCATGGCACAGGGCTGGAGGCCGCCGAATGACCCCGCCCTCCCCATCGCAGCGCCGCAGCCGCCGCCGGGCCGGGCAGGGTGCGCTGGTCCTGCTGGCGATCCTGCTTGCCGCGTCAGGCGCGATGCGTCTGGGCCTTGGCATCGGCGAGGCTCTGGCGCGCGGGTCCTCGGACGACGCGGGCCAGGGCGACGCGATGCTCGCGACCGGCAGCGGTCCGGCCGACTGCCCTGCGCCACCCATTGCCGTGGCCGAGGCCCTGGGACAGCGCGAGGCACGGGTGCTGACGCAAGAGGCCGCCCTGGCCGACCGGGTCGCCGCACTGGCGCTGACCGAAGCGGCGGTGACCGCGCGCCTGGCGCAACTTCAGCAGGCCGAGGCCGACCTGTCCCGGACGCTGGCGCTGGCCGACGGCGCGGCCGAGGGCGACCTGGCGCGGCTGACCACGGTCTACGAGACGATGAAACCCAAGGACGCGAGTGCCCTCTTTGCGGCCATGGAGCCCAGGTTCGCAGCCGGTTTTCTGGGCCGGATGAAGCCCGAGGCGGCGGCGGCGGTCCTGGCAGGCATGCAACCCGACGCGGCCTATGCCGTCAGCCTGCTTCTTGCCGGACGCAATGCGCTGGCCCCGAAAGAGTAGGGTTTGTTAATCCGTCCGCGCGATGGTCGGCGCGAACCGGCAGACGGAGGCGGCCTTGATCGGCATCATCGGCATCGTGGTGATCTTCGTGATGGTCTTCGGCGGCTACATGCTGGCCGGGGGCAAGCTTGGCATCATCCTCAAGGCCCTGCCGTTCGAGATGATCATGATCGGCGGGGCGGCGACCGGGGCCTTCCTCCTGGGCAACGACATGGCCGGGGTCAAGCACACGGTCAAGGACGTGGGTAAGGTGTTCAAGGGGCCGAAGTGGAAGCCCGCCGACTACCGCGACCTGCTGTGCCTGCTGTTCGAACTGATCCGCGTGGCCCGCACCAACCCGGTCGCGCTGGAAGAGCACATCGAAAAGCCGCACGATTCGGCCATCTTCGGACGCTACCCCAAGATCGCGAAGGACCACGAGGCGGTCGACCTGATCTGCGACACGCTGCGCGCAGCCTCGATGAACTACGACGACCCGCACCAGGTCGAGGAGATTCTCGACAAGCGGATGGAGGCGCATCAGGAACACGCCCTGCACGGCAGCCACGCCCTGCAGACCGTGGCCGACGCGCTGCCCGCGCTTGGCATCGTCGCCGCCGTGCTGGGCGTGATCAAGACCATGGGGTCGATCGACCAGCCGCCCGAGATTCTGGGCAAGATGATCGGCGGCGCGCTGGTCGGCACCTTCCTGGGCGTGTTCCTCGCCTATGGCCTGGTCGGCCCCTTCGCCGTGCGGGTCAAGGCCGTGGTCGAGGAGGACGGGCATTTCTATTCGCTGATCCGCGAGATTCTGGTTGCCAACCTGCACAGCCACCCGCCCAACATCTGCATCGAGGTCGGCCGCCAGAACACCCCCCACCACATGCGCCCCAGCTTTTCCGAGGTCGAAGAGGCGCTGCGCGGGCTCAAGCAGGAGGCGGCCTGAATGCTGCGGATTCTGGCGGCGGGGCTTCTCCTGGCGATGACAGCCGTGGCACAGGCCGAACAGGTCACCGTGCAGTCGGGCGAACACGACGGCTTCACCCGGCTGGTGCTGGACTTCGCCGGCCCTGTCGGCTGGCAGATGGCGCGCACGCCGGACGGCTACCGTCTTGCCCTCGACCGGCCGGACATGCGCTTTGACCTGAGCGGGGTGTTCCGTCCGATCCGGCGCGACCGGCTGGCGTCGATCTGGGCCGACCCGGCCAGCGGCGCGCTGATGCTGGGAATCGGCTGTGCCTGCCACGCCTTTCCCTTCGAACTCAGCGCCGATGTCCTGGTGATCGACTTGCGCGACGGCCCGGCCCCGCCAGGGTCGGTGTTCGAACTGTCCGAACAAGGCCAGGCCTTGCCCCCGGTCACGCCGCGCCCCATGGCGCGCCCGCGCCTGCGTCCTGCGGGCCTGTCCGTTGCACCGGCGGGCGAACCCGTCGCGTCCAGCGGGCCGGCGGTGTCGCGCTACGACTGGCTGGACCAGGTCGGAACGACGGCGTCGCCGGCGGGTCCGGCCATGGTACCGCCCGGCGCGAAAGGATCGGCCACCAGCGACGCGCCCGCCCTGCCACTGGCCGGTGGCGACGCAGAACTGCGCGCCGAGCTTTTGCGCCAGATCGGCCATGGCGTGGCACGCGGCACGGTCGATCTGGCCCCCGACGCGCCACGGACGGGCAACCTGCAACCCGGCCAGACCGCAGACACGGCGGCATCGGGCCTCCGCATCGGTCGGCAACCGGGCATCGATCCTGCTGCGGCAGACCGGCCCGATCATGCCCTGACCGCCATCGGCACCCCGTGCCTGCCCGACGACGCCGTCGACCTCGCGGCCTGGGGCGATGCAGGCCCGGTGGCCCAGACCATCGCGGCCAGGACGGGCGCGCTCTATGGCGAGTTCGACCGCGTCGATGCGGCGGCTGCGGACTCGGCTGTCCGGTATCTGCTGCACCTCGGCTTCGGGGCCGAGGTGCAGCGCCTGATCGATGCCCTTGACCTGCAGGGCGAACAGGTGCGGCTCTGGGCCAGCCTGGCCCATGTCGTTGACGGCGACCTCGACCCGGACGGCCCGCTGGCGGGGATGGAGGTCTGCGACGGGGCCGTAGCACTCTGGGCGCTTCTCGCACGGCCGGACCTTGCGGCGGGCGACATGGTGCAGTCCGGGGCAATCCTGCGCGCCTTTTCGGCGCTTCCGCCGCACCTGCGCCGCCACCTCGGCCCGACGCTGGCGGGCCGGTTCCTGGCGCGGGGCGACGCGGGCACGGTCCGCGCCATCCGCGACGCGATCCTGCGTCCGGGGGGGGACCCTGGCCCCGCCGTGCGCCTGATGGAGGCGGAACTGCACATGGCTGCGGGCGACGGTCCCGACACGGCGGCGCTGATCGCCCTGCAGTCCGCCGGCGGCCCGACCGCCGCAGCGGCCACCATCGCCGCGATCGGGGCCATCGTCGCCGGGGGCGGGACGGTGGATGTCGGCCTGCTGACCGCGACCGAGGCCCTGCTGCGCGAATACAAGGGGGCGGACGAGGAACCGCCGCTGCGCCATGCGCTCGCCCTGGCGCAAGCCTCGCAGGGGGCTTTCGACGCGGCGTTCGGCCTGCTGCCCGAGGGCGACCCAGACCGCCGTGACCTGTGGGCGCTTCTGGCCGACCAGGGGGGCGATTCAGCACTTTTGACCCATGCCTTGCCCGGTGCGCTCGTCGAGGGCGCAGAGGTCGCGCTGGCCACCCGCCACCGCCTGGCACGGCGGCTGATCGACGCGGGTTTTCCCGATGCAGCCCTTGGCTGGCTGGGCGCGGCCCCGGTGCCGCAGGACGCCCTGCGCGACGGCCATCTGCTGCTGGCGGCCGAGGCGGAACTGCGCCGACGCGATGCAAGGGCGGCCATCGGGCTTCTCGCCTCTGTCGCCGGACCCGAGGCGACAGCCCTGCGCAACGAGGCGCTGATGCAACTGGGCACGGCCGAGCCGTTGGCCCGCGTCCATGCCGATGCCGCCGCCCCCGACGACCAGCGGCAGCGCGCAGCCCGGATGGCGCTCGACTGGGCCGGTGTTGCGCAGGCGGGGCCGGAGGTATGGCGCAGCGCGGCCACGGTTGCGACATCGCCCCCTCCCCCGACCGGCACTCGGGTCCTGGCCCGCGCCGATGCCCTGATCGCCGAAAGCGCCGCCGCACGCGCGGCGCTGCAGGCGCTGCTCGACGCGACGGCCGCCCCGGCCCCGGCAGACCCGGCGGGCGGAAGCTAGGGTCCTTACCCTTTGGAAAGATTCGGACCCTAAGGTCGGCACGACCGGGGCTGCCAGCCCCCCGACCTTGGGTGAAACCCGCATGTGGACACGGACACAAACGGCGATTGCTCTAACCCTGCGGTGGCTGGCGCTGATGCTCTGCGCCGTGCCTGCCCGGGCCGAGCCCTCGCTGTGCGACCGCGCGGCCCGCGCCGCTGCCGCCGATACCGGTGTTCCGCCTGCGCTGATGCAGGCGATCATGCTGGCCGAAACCGGGCGCGACCTGGGGCAGGGCCGCACCGCCTGGCCCTGGACGGTGCAGTCGCAGGGCCAGGGGCACTGGCTCGCCACGCCCGACCAGGCGCTGGCACTGGTCCGCGACCTGTTGGCCGCAGGCGAAACCAACATCGACATCGGCTGTTTCCAGATCAACCTGCGCTGGCACGGCCGCGCCTTCCCCTCGATCGAGGCGATGCTCGACCCCGAGACGAACGCTCGCTATGCCGCGCGGTACCTGCTGGAACTGCACGCGCAGACCGGCGACTGGCGCAGCGCCGCCGGGGCCTACCACTCGCGCGATGCCACCCGCGCCGAGGCCTATGTCACCCGCCTGGTCGCCCTGCATGGCGAGACGCAGGGACAGGCCCCGACACCCGAACCCGGCCCGCGCCCGGCAGTCCGCACGGGCGGGCCGATCATCGTCCTGGGGTCGCTGGCGGGCCCGCTGATCGGGGGCCTGCGGTGACGTTCGACCTGCGCACCATCTTCCGACCCACGATCCTCTTGGCGCTGGCGCTGATGACGGTCATCATCATGATGGTGCTGCCGGTGCCCGCTGCCGTGCTCGACATCGGGCTCGCGCTGTCCTTCGCGCTGGCCATCCTGATGCTGACCGTCACCCTGTTCATCGAACGCCCGCTCGAGTTTTCGGCCTTTCCGACCATCCTTCTGGCCACGCTTCTGCTGCGCCTGTCGCTGAACGTATCCTCGACCAAGCTGATCATCGGTGAGGGGCACACCGGCACGGACGCGGCCGGCCGTGTGATCGAGGGCTTTGCCATGTTCATCATGGGCGGCAACGTCGTGCTGGGGATCGTGGTGTTCTGCGTCCTGCTGATCGTCAACTTCATCGTCATCACCAAAGGGGCCGGGCGCATGGCCGAGGTCGGCGCGCGCTTTGCCCTGGACGGGATGCCCGGCAAACAGCTGGCCATCGACAGCGACATGGCCGCCGGTGCCATCGACCATGCCGAGGCGAAACGGCGGCGCGAACAGGAACTGGCCGAGACGAACTTTTTCGGCTCGCTCGACGGCGCGTCGAAGTTCGTCAAGGGCGATGCTGTCGCGGGGTTGCTGATCACGCTGCTGAACATCGTCGTCGGCCTGATCGTCGGCACCATGATGCACGGCATGGATGTGGGGCATGCCTTTGAAACCTATGCCATCCTGACGGTCGGCGACGGTCTGGTCAGCCAGATTCCCGCGGTGATCACCTCGGTCGCGGCAGCGCTGCTGCTGGCGCGGGGGGGGCAGACCGGGGCGACCGACGTGTCGTTCTTTCACCAGCTCGGACGGCATCCGGGCGCGCTTGGCACCGTGGCCGCGCTGATGGCCGTCTTCGCCGTCGTGCCGGGCATGCCGTTCCTGCCGTTCATGGCCGCCGCCGTCGCCCTGGGCGCGCTGGCCCGCTGGACCCACCGGATGGCGATGCGCCCGCCCGCCGAGGCCCCCGCCATGCCCGAACCGGCGCGGGCCCGGCCCCTGGGGGACGTGCTCGACCTCGACGACATCCATATCGAGTTTGCCCCGAACCTCGTCGCCATGGTGCTGGACCCGGCCACCGGCCTCGACTCCCGCATCGCCAACATGCGCAACCATGTCGCCGCGGGCTTCGGCCTGATCCTGCCCGAGATACGGCTGACCGACGAACCCGCCCTGCCGCCCGGCACCTACCGGATCCGTCTGCTGGGGGTCGAGCGGGTGCGCGACCGGCTCTTGCCCGACCGGGTGCTGGCGCTGCTGGCCGAAGGCGTCACGGCCCCCGATGGCCTGGACGTGCGCGAACCGGTCTACGGCGCGCCCGCCCGCTGGATCCTGCCCGACGCGCAGGAAGAGGCGGCGCTGGCGGGGCTGACCGTGGTCACCCCGACCGAAGTTCTGGCGACGCACCTGCTCGAGGTGATGAAGGGCAACCTTGCGCGGCTGCTGTCGCTGCGCGGCCTGCGGCGGCTCCTGGACGAGTTCGCCAACCTGACCGACCCCGCGCGGGCCGAGGCGAACCGGCGGCTGCTGGACGAACTCGTGCCCGAAAAGGTGCCGCAGGACCTTCTGCTGGCCGTCCTGCGCCTGCTTCTGGAAGAGCGCGTGTCGATCCGCAACCTGCCCCTCATCCTCGAGGCCATCGCCGAGGCGCGCGGCCAGGGCACGCCCGAGGCCATCTGCGAACATGTCCGCCAGCGGCTGGGCTTCCAGATCGTGGCCGAGCTGAAGCGTGACGACGGCACCATCCCCCTGATCCAGCTTGCACCCGAGTGGGAGCGCACCTTTGCCGCCCACCAGATCGACGGCGACCGGGGCAGCCGCGACGTGGCCCTGCCGCCCGACCAGTTCGGGCGGCTGGCCGCCGGTCTGGCCGAAAAGCTGAACCGCGCCGCCGAGGGCGGAACCTTCCCGGCGCTGGTCACCTCGACCCTGCGGCGGCGCTTCCTGCGCACGGTGCTGGCGGCGCGCGGCCTGTCGGCCCCGGTCCTCTCCTACGAGGAAATCGGGCTCGAGGCGCGGCCCGCGCTGGTCGGGCAGGTACCGGCGTGACCGCCATCCTGGCCAACCTGGCCGAACTGTCGGGCATCGGGCAGGACATGGCCTGGGCCTTCTTCCTCGTGTTCCTGCGCGTCGGTGCCATGCTGGCGCTGATGCCGGCTTTCGGCGAACAGTCGGTGCCCCAACGCGTGCGGCTGGTCATCGCACTGGCCTTCACCGCCGTGGTGACCCCCGCCGTCGCCCCCGCCCTGACCCCCGGCCCGGTTGTGCCCGCCGTTGCCGCCGAGGTGATCGCGGGCCTGCTGATCGGCGCGGGCCTGCGCCTGATGGTGATCGCCCTCCAGGTTGCAGGCACTGTCGCGGCGCAGGCAGCCTCGCTGACGCAGGTCTTCGGCGGCCTGAACGCCGAGCCGCAGCCCGCCATGGCCAACCTCTTCGTCATGGCGGGGCTGGCGCTCGCGGTGATGGCGGGCCTGCATGTGCGGGCGGCGGAACTCGTGATCCTGTCCTACGACCTGCTGCCGCCGGGCCGCCTGCCCGGCCCTGCCGACGTCGCCGACTGGGGGCTGGGCCGGATCGCCCGGGCCTTTTCGCTGGGCTTCTCGCTGGCCGCCCCCTTCGTCATCGCCTCGGTCCTCTACAACGCAGCACTTGGGGTCATCAACAAGGCCATGCCGCAACTGATGGTGTCCTTCGTCGGCGCGCCCGCGCTGACGCTGGGGGGGCTGGTGCTCTTGGCCGTTGCGACGCCGCTGCTGCTCGGGGTCTGGACACAGGCGCTGTCCGACCACATCGCGGCGCCCTTCGCGGTGCCGCCATGAGCGCAGACGACGACGTCGAAAAGGAACACGCCCCGACGCAGAAGCGCCTGGATGACGCCCGCGCACGGGGCGAGGTGCCCCGCTCGCCCGACCTTGCGACCGCCGCCGCCTATGGCGGGTTCCTGGTGGCCGCCCTGACCGCCGGCCCCGCCAGCCTGCGCGCGCTGGGGGCCGAGGCGGCGGTCCTGCTGGACCAAGCCGACAGGCTTGCCCCCCTCATGCTGCACGGCGGCGCGCCGATGGTGGCGGGCGTGATGGGCACGGTCGGGCTCGCCATCCTGCCGTTCTTCCTGTTGCCCGCCGCGGCGGCGCTGCTGGCGCTGATCGCGCAACGGGCGATCATCTTCTCGCCCGAGAAACTGTCCCCCCGGCTCAGCCGGATCTCGCCTCTCGCGGCGATCGGGCAGCGGCTGGGCCGACAGGGCCTGTTCGACTTTGCCAAAAGCGCCGCCAAGATGGTGCTGGTCGCGGTCATCTTGTTCCACTTCCTGCGCCTGCATGCGGGCGACGTGCTGTCCTCGGTGCACCTCACACCCGCCATCGGCACGGCGCTGATGCTGCAGCAGACCACGGGTTTTCTGGCCGTGGTGTTCGTTCTGGCGCTGGCCATGGGCGGGCTCGACTGGCTGTGGCAGCGCGCCCAGCACATCCGCCAGAACCGGATGTCGCGGCAGGACCTGGTCGACGAACAGAAGGGTGCCGAGGGCGATCCCCACATGAAGGCGCAGCGCCGCCAGCGGGGGCAGGAGATCGCGACGAACCGCATGCTCCTGGACGTGCCCCGCGCCGATGTGGTGATCGTGAACCCCACGCACTACGCCGTGGCGCTGCGCTGGTCGCGGGGGACGGGGCGCGCCCCGGTCTGCGTCGCCAAGGGCACCGATGCGGTGGCCGCGCGCATCCGCGCGCTGGCGTCCGAGGCGGGCGTGCCGATCCACCGCGATCCGCCCACCGCGCGCGCCCTGCATGCGGCGGTCGAGATCGGGGCCGAGATCCGGCCCGAGCATTACCGTGCCGTCGCCGTGTCGATCCGCTTTGCCGAGGCGATGCGCAAGCGCGCGCGGAAACGGTCACCGCCATGAGCGACCGGCGCGACCTGGGTCGGCTGCTGGCGCTGTCCGGCCTTCTGCGCGACCGCAAGCTCGACGACCTGCGGGCCGCCCGCCTGCAGCGCGAGGCGACGCAGGCCCGGCTGGGCGCGCTGGTCGCTGGTCCGGCCGAGGGGCTGCTGCCCGTTGCTGCCGCGCAGAGCGCGCTTCTGTACCAGCGGTGGGTCGACGGCAAGCGGGCCGAGATCAACCTGCAGCTCGCCCGCGACACCGCCGCCTGGCTCGAGGCGCAGGCTGCGGCGCGCACCGCCTTTGGTCGGGCCCAGGTGCTGGAGGCGCTGAAGGACCGGCTGGCAAGGCCGCGCCGATAGGGGCCGGATCCGGGGCCGATGTTGGCCGCGGCGACCGGACAGGGTGCGACACATGCGGGCGCCCCGGTGCCCCCCGCGGAGATGCCGCCATTGCTGCCGCGCTGCGCTTTCACCAGGGGAAGAGGACTGCCCGCCAACCCCGGCAGGCCGACGGCCGGTTCCGAACACACCGCGAACAGGATGTCACCACAAGGGTCGGTTCAGTTGTCCTGGCGGACGATGTCGGCGATCAGCACGTCAGTGACGCCGCCCGCCATGATCTTCTGGGCAACCTCCCGCAGGGCGCTGCGCAGGATCACCAGATTCGCGCCGTCGGTGAAGGCCCCGCGAAAGCCCCCCGCATTGGCATGGTCGAACAGAACCTGCAGGAAGGCGTCGCGCAGTTTCGGCTCGCGGGCATAGATCGCCTCGGACCCGCCGACCGGGACCTCCAGCGTCAGCGAGAGGATGACCATCGCGGCAACCCGCCCCTCCTCGACCACTGGCACGACGAACTGGTTGGACAGCTTGACATAATCGGGCACGCCACCTTCGTCAGCGTCGTCGTCGCCCGGTGCCGCGGCATCGGCATCCGGCGGTTCCGCGCCAGGATCGTCGGGCACGGCCTGACCATTGTCCTCGGTCGCAGCCGCGTATCCGTCGGCCGCAGCCATGCTTTCTGCCTCGGGTGCCGGACGCAGCACGAAACCCGCCCCGGCCCCGCCCAGGATGCCCGCAAGCGCGATGAGCAGAGGCACCAGTTTCTTCATGGCGGGTTCTCCTCAGAACGGCAGGACATGTTCGGTCACCTGCTGGCCCCAGCGGGGCTGCTGCACGTCGGTGATCTGGCCGCGCCCGCCGTAGGCGATGCGCGCGCCCGCGATACGGTCGTAGGAAATCTCGTTCTGGCGCGAGATATCGGCGGGCCGGACATAGCCCGTCACGATCAGCTCGCGCAGCTCGAAGTTCACCCGCACCTCCTGCTGCCCCTCGATGCGCAGCACGCCGTTCGGCAGTTCCTCGACCACGGTCGCGGCCACCCGCAGGGTCAGCCGTTCCTGCCGCGCGGTCGATCCGTCGCCCTGGAATGTCGAGGCCGAGTTCGTCTCGACCGCATCGGCCATCGTCGCGCCCTCGGGCAGCCTGGCATCCAGGCGCTGCGGGATGCCGAACAGCGACGGAATGCCCATGGTCTGCGATCCCGTCCGGCTGCGGTCGGACTGGCTGGTGAATTCGGCGCTGTCGTCGATCTCGATCACCACGGTCAGGATGTCGCCGCGCTGCGCCGCGCGCCGGTCACCGAACAGCGACCCCGTGTCGGCCGACCACAGCGACGACGCCTCGCCCGGTCCGTCTCCCTCGGTCGACAGCGGCAGGGTGCGGGAATAGACCGCTTGGTGCTGGTTGCTGCCTTCGAGGGGTGTGAAATCGGGGGCCTTGCCGACCTGGCCCAGCTTGCCGCAGGCCGAGAACAGAAGAAACAACGTCAGGATCAGGGGCTTCAACAGGGGTCTCCTTCAGGGACCGACGCGCACGGTGCCGTCCGGACCAAGATGGCCCGTGACCGTCGTGCGCGAGGCGAGGTTCATCACGCGGACCGCCTGGCCCGAGGTGGCACGCGCCAGGGCGCGCCCTTCGGCGCGGATGATCAGGGCACCCGCGCGGTATTCGAGGATCACCGCGCCGTTGCGCTCGACCAGGGCCGGTGGCCCCACGTCGCCCGCGCGGATGGCGCGACCGGGGTACAGCGTGACCCGCGCCTCCATCCCCAGGGCGGCCTCGGCGGCGGACAGCGCGCCGGGGATCGCGGCAGCCACCAGCGTCACATCCTCGGCCACAATGACGCTCTGGGCCGGGATCACGCGGGTGGCGACCAGACTGTCGGCCATCGCGGGATACGGCAACAGGGCCAGCACCATCCACCGCATCAGCGCACCTGCGTCGTGGCCGACAGCATCTGGTCGGCGGCGGTGATGACCTTGGCGTTCAGTTCGTACCCGCGCTGCGCCTTGATCAGTTCGGTCACCTCGCGCACGGCGTCGACCGAGCTTTCCTCGAGATAGCCCTGCCGCAGCGTCCCCAGACCATCGACACCGGGGCTGCCCGGCGTGGCAGGCCCCGAGGCGGGGCTCTCGCGGTAGAGGTTCGATCCGACGGCCTCGAGCCCCTTTTCGTTGGTGAACCCGGTCAGCGTCAGTTGCCCCAGAAGTTCGGGTTCGGTGCGGTCGTTGAAATAGGCATAGACCTCGCCGTCGGCATTGATCGACAGGCTGCGCGCGTCCGAGGGAATGGTCAGGCCCGGCGACACCTGATGCCCGTCCGCCGTCACGATCAGCCCGTCGCCCGTGCGTTTCAGCGCACCGTCGCGCGTGTACGCGGTCCCGCCCGAGGGCAGCGTCACCTCCAGGTACCCGCGCCCTTCGATGGCCACGTCCAGATCGCCCCCGGTCTGGGCCAGCGACCCCTGCGCCAGCACCACCGACACGGCGGAGGCACGCACGCCGAGGCCCATCTGGATGCCTGTCGGCAGCAGCGTCCCGTCCTCGGCCGCGATTGTGCCGGGGCGGGCAAGCTGTTGATAATGCAGGTCGGCAAAGTCGGCCCGCCGCGCGTTGTAGGCGGTGGTCGACATGTTGGCCAGGTTGTTGGACACCACATCGACGCGCATCGCCTGCGCGCTCATCCCCGTGGCTGCGATCTGAAGCGCCTTCATGCCTACCTCCCCAGGGCCTGGATCACGCCGCGCACACGGGCATCCTCGCGGTCGAGAAAGGCCTGACCGGCCTCGTAGGCGCGCTGCACGATAATCATGCGGGCGATCTCGGACACCGGGTTCACGTTCGACTCCTCCAGAAAGCCCTGCATCACCGACGCCTCTTCCGCCGGTTCCACCCCGCCCTCGGCCGCGAACAGCGTGCCGGACCGGTGGACCAGGTCCAAGGGATCGGCGGGCCGCCACAGGCCGACCCGACCGACCGGCTGCCCGCCCGCCGAGACCGTGCCGTCGGCCCCGATCCCGACCGGCCCCGCCCCTGCCGGGACCTGCATCGGTGCCCCCCCGGCATCCAGCAGCCGGTGGCCCTCCATCGTCACCAGTTCGCCCTCGGCATTCGGGGTAAAGCTGCCTGCGCGGGTCAACCGCTGTCCCTCCGGGGTCTCGATCAGAAAGAACCCTTCGCCCTGGATGGCGAGGTCGAACGTGCCCCCGGTCTGCACCGTGGCGCCCTGCGACAGGTCGATGTGGCGGCCCGTGGCATTGGCCATCGACAGCGACGCGCCCTGGTCCATGCGCACCACATATTCGGAAAACACCACGCCCTCGCGCCGGTATCCGGTGGTGGACAGGTTGGCGATGTTGTTGGCCACGACCTGCATCTCGCGCATCAGGCCGGACTGGCGGGTCAGCGTGGCATAGACGGCGGCATCCATCGGGTCAGCCTCCGGCGATCAGGGGGATGATGCGGTCGGTGAAGAAGGCGACCAGCGTCGTGGTCATGAAGCTCATCGAGACCCAGAACACCGCCAGCATCGCCCCCACCTTGGGCACGAAGGTCAGCGTCGCCTCCTGCACCGAGGTCAGCGCCTGCACCAGGCCGACAACAACCCCGGCGACCAGCGCCACCGTCAAGAGCGGGGCCGAAATGCGGACGGCAATCCACAGCCCCTGTCGCAGCACGTCATAGATGTCGCTTTCGCCCATCGTCACACCGGTCCTTCTCACACGGGCATCCGCAGGATTTCCTGATAGGCCTCGACCACCCGGTCGCGCACCGTCACCGCCGTCTCGACCGCCAGCGACGAGGATGCCAGCGCCTCGACCAGCGCATGGGGATCGGCCCCGCCGGTCATCGCGGCGCGGGCCGTCGATTCGCCCTTGGCCAGCGTCTCGGCAAAGGACCCGGCCAGTTTCGCGAACCCTCCCTCCTGCGCGGCGGGGGCGGCGGCGGTGCGGGCCTGGGCATAGGTCTGGGCGGCAAAGGAAGTTCTGATGTCCATGATCACCCCTATTTCCGGATCAGGTCGAACAGGCTCTGCGTCATCTGACGGGCCTGGTCGAACAGGCGCAGGTTCGCGTCATAGCTGCGCTGCGCCTCGCGCGCGTCGGCGATCTCGATCACCAGATCGACGTTCGAGCCATCGTAGTAGCCGCTTTCGTCGGCCAGCGGGTGGCCGGGGTCGTAGATGCGCGTGGCCTCGGACCGGTCCAGCCGGACGGGGCCGAGCGCCACGCCGCCTGCCACCTCTTCGAAGCTGACGGTCTTGCGCTGGTAGCCGGGGGTGTCGGCGTTGGCGATGTTCTCGGACAGGGTGCGCAGGCGGCCCGCCTGGGCCTGCATGCCGGTGGCGGCAAAGCCGAGCGAGGTCAGAAGGTCGGCCATCTATCGCCCCCGTCCCAGGGCGGAGCGCACCAGATCCGACGTGCTGCGATAGATCGCCAGCGCCATCTCGTGGCTTTGCCGCGCCTCGGCGGCCTTCACCATCTCGCCCTCCAGCGACACCGTGTTGCCGTTGGGTGCGCCGGTGGCAGGAACGATCCGCGCCTCGGGGGTCGGAGGCCGTTCGGGAACGCCGAAATGCCCGGCCCGCGTTGCCCGCATAGGATCTGCCTCGCGCCAGGTCGCGGCAAAGTCGGGCAGGTCGCGCGCCTTGTATCCCGGCGTATCGGCGTTCGCCAGGTTCTGCGCGATCACGCCCATGCGCGCCCCGGCCTGCGCCGCCATCGCCTGCGCCATCCGGGTGAGTTCCAGTTTCGGCAACATCGGGGCTTCTCCCACGACCTCTTTCACCAAGGCTTAAGGGTGATTCCTTTAGAAGGGGTGAACAGTGAACGGAAAGGGAACTTCGATGTCTGGCGTCTTTGACGGATTGCTGTGCGAAATCGGCGGCGTCGGGCACACCACCCTGGCCGGACAGGTGGTCGAGGTCGCGCGCGGTGCCTTGCGCGTGACCGGGCTGGCACGCCATGCGGCCCTGGGCGACCGGGTTCGCGTGCAGTCGCGGCACCGCGCCGTGGGGGGCGAGATCCTGCGCATCGCCGCAGGCGAGGTGATCGTGCTGCCCGACGAGGCCCCCGAAGGTCTGGCCATCGGCGACCGGGTCGAACTGCGCGGCAGTGCCGGGATCGCCCCCCATGCGGGCTGGATCGGGCGCGTCGTCGATCCCTTCGGTGCCCCGCTCGATGGCCGCCCGCTGTTCCGCGGCCCCGAGGATCGGCCCTTGCGCGCCGCCCCGCCCCCCGCGGCGCAACGCCGTGCCCTGGGTGACCGCCTGTCGACGGGTGTCGCGGTCTTCGACACCGCGCTGCCCCTGGTGCGGGGCCAGCGGATCGGCCTGTTCGCCGGGTCGGGCGTCGGCAAGTCCTCGCTTCTGGCCAGTTTCGCAAGGGGTGTGCAGGCCGACGTCGTGGTCATCGCCCTGATCGGCGAGCGCGGCCGCGAGCTGCGCGACTTCACCGACCGGGTGCTGGGGCCCGAGGGCATGGCGCGCAGCGTCGTCGTTGCCGCCACCTCCGACCAGTCGCCCCTGATCCGCCGCCGCTGCGCCTGGGCGGCGATGGCGGTGGCCGAACATTTCCGCGACCAGGGGCTGCAGGTGCTGCTGCTGGCCGATTCGATCACGCGTTTTGCCGACGCGCACCGCGAGGTGGCGCTTGCGGCGGGCGAAGAGGGCAGTCTGCGCGGCTATCCCCCCTCGACATCGCACACCATCATGGCTCTGGCCGAACGTGCCGGTCCCGGCCCGGCCGAGGCGGGCGATATCACGGCGATCTTCACCGTGCTGGTCGCGGGGTCCGACATGGAGGAACCCGTCGCCGACATCCTGCGCGGCGTGCTCGACGGCCATGTCGTGATGGACCGCCGCATTGCCGAGCGGGGGCGCTATCCGGCCATCGACCTCTTGCGTTCTGTCTCGCGCAGCCTGCCGGGCTGTGCCACACCCGAGGAGAACGCCCTGATCGCGCGCGCAAGGTCGCATCTGGCCACCTGGGACCGGGCGGAACTGATGATCCAGGCCGGTCTCTATGCGCGGGGCTCCGATGCCGCCGTGGACGCCGCGATCCGGGTCTGGCCCGCGCTGGATGCCTTCCTGGCGGAACCGGCCGATGCGGGCATCGCGGGCAGCTTTGCCCGTCTCGCGGCCTGCCTGTCGTCTGGGTAGGGCTGGGGCGGAGGACGCAAACCCCGAGAACAGGGAGACGCGACGGGACGAGTGACAGGCCGACCCGGCCCGACATCCGTCTGCGCCGCGCGAGGGGTGCCGTCCGTGCCACCTGCCTGGCGTGACGTTCACCGGGTGCGCGCGAGCGGTTGCGGCCGGGGCGCGCCCACCGGCTGTTCCCAAAGCCGCCTGTGCCCCAAGGTCGGAAGGCAAGCCTATCTTTGGGTCTGCCGCAGGCTGCGGGCAAAGTCCGCGACCTGCTGCATCACCGCCAACGCCCCGCCCGACGCCGACTGGCCGGCCACCAGCGCCGACACCTCGGACTGCAGCAGGAACCGGCGGACCAGCGCGTCGACCTTGGCGGGCTCGGCGAACTGCGACAGCCCCTGGTCGCCGAACACCGCCTCGGCCTTGGCCTGGAAGATCTCCAACTGCCGGTCCAGGTCGAGCGAGGCCACGCTGGCAGGTACGTTCAGGGCCGTCTGCAGCACCTGGCGCAAGGGCGTGTTGCCCATGGCCGTGAACCACTTGGTCGCATCCGACCCGGATTTGGCAGCCAGTGCCGGCAGTTCGCGTTCGGCGTTGAGGGCCAGGCGCATGTCGTTGTTCTGCGTGCCCACGGCCGATTCGAACCGCCGCGTCCGATAGGCGGCCAGCGTCTTGTCCGCGAAGTCCGAAAGCTGCGTGCGCGGTACCGAAAAGTCGCCGAACCCGAACCCTGCCGACAGGGCGCGATACTGCTTGTCGGCCAGACGGTTCGCCAGCGCGCCGTCCTTGAGCGTGCCATCCTCCAGCACCTTGCGGATGAAGTACTTGTTGTTGATGTCGCCCTCCAGGCCATAGGCCCCCAGCGCCACCTTCAGAAGCCTGCGGTCCGACACCAGCTGCTCGGCGGTCTTCACGCCGCCGATCTTGGCGCGGAAATAGTCCTCGTCGCGCCGAATCTCGGTCGAGGCTTGGAACGCCTTGGCCTGCGTGTCGTAGGTGCGCTTGAGATAGGTCCACCCCGCATAGCCGCCCAGCGGGATGGCGGGCGTGTAGGTCACGACGGCACGGCGGCCAGAAGCCGTTCTTCCCGCGGCAACAGCGCCCGCAGCGCCTTGAGCGCCTGGTAGTGCTGGTTGTCCAGCACCGCCGCCGTCGCGAGCGTCAGTTGCGCGCGGCTGTCGTGGTCGGTCAGGGCCTGGCTCAGCTGTTCGATGCCGCGCAGAAGCTGCATCTTCGCGTCGCCCGGGGCCACATCGCCCGACAGCACCAGCTGCGCGATATAGCAGACGCGGCGCACCGGCGTGGTCACCTCGCCCGGATGGATCGCGTCCTTCAGGCGCAGGATGTTGGCATTCGGCGTCATCACCGCCAGGCGCGACCGCCGTTCGCCGTTCTCGATCACCGCGCCGTTGATCAACACCCGCTCGTGCGGGCCCAGCTTCAGGACAAGACCGCTCATGCCGCCACCCCTTCGCCGCGCAGGCCGCGCATCACGGCGGTGTTGATGTCGACCAGCACGCCCGCCTCGGCGGTGCCGTCCAGCACCTTGCGGCTGTGCGCCTCGGTGAACTGGTAGAGGTAGAACAGCCGCGCCCGCAGTGGCGCGGGCAGGCCGTTGCCGGGTTCGGCGACATCGCTGGCCAGGACCCGCCACATCCGCCCGTTGTCGTGCAGGGCACGGGCCAGGCTGGCAAAGTCGGTGCGTCCGGCCGGACCTTTCGCCGCCAGCGCAGCGGCCAGCGCGCGCGTCACGCGGGCAAACAGGTCGTACTCGATGGTGCGGGGGGATCGGGCCGGGGCATCGGGGCGGCCATAGGCGCTGTGCGCCAGATGTGAGGGGGTCACGGCATATCCTGGGGCTCGGGGGGTGACGGATCAGGGCGGTGCCACGGACGGGGGACCGACGGCCCCCCGTCCGCTTCGCGGGTCAGCGGAACAGCGACAGCAGGCTCTGCGGCTGCTGGTTGGCGATGGACAGCGCCTGGATGCCCAGCTGCTGCTGCACCTGCAGCGCCTGCAGGCGGGCCGAGGCCTCTTCCATGTCGGCGTCGACCAGCGTGCCGATCCCGGCCTTCAGCGCATCCGACAGCTTGCCGACAAAGTCGTTCTGGATGTCGATGCGCATCTGCGCCGAACCGAAGGCTGCCGACGAATCGATGGCCTTGTTGATCATCGTCTCGACGTTGGACAGGGCCGCGTTCGCGCCCTCGACCGTGGTCACGTCGATCCCGTCCAGGCCGAACAGCCCGCCCGAAGCCTCGCCCCCCTCGTTGCCGATGGCGGCCAGCGTGGTTGCCGTGGTGCTGCTGTTGTCGATCTTCAGCTGCCAGGCCCCGGTGGTGGCGTTCTGCGCCACCGCCGTGGTGATCCCGGTCACCCCCTCGGCGTCGATCGCGGCCTTCAGGCCACGGGCGACATCCTCGAAGGTTTCCTGCTTGCCTGCCACATAGGTGAACTGCCCGCCGCCAAAGCTGACACGGTAACCGTCCCCCTCCTTGACCGCCGCGCCGATGTCGAACTGGACGTTCAGCGAGCGTTCGTTGACCGTCGAGTTTGTGGCCGTGTTGGGTGCCCCAGGTGCCGCGCCGTTGACCGCCGAGATCACGGTGCCGGCGGCGGCCCCGGTCTGCGCGCCGACCTGCACGTTCAGCCCCTCGAACGCGCGCGCCGAGGAAATCGTGATCGCGGCCCCCGTCGCCGAGGCGGTGACGCCCGAGATCCCCAGGGCGTTGATCCGCCCCGCGATGATGCCCGCCGCCGCGTCCTGGTTGCCGGTGCCAAGCTCTCCGGCGGCAAAGCTGAACGCGACACCGCCGATGTTGTACGATGCCGTGGCGGCCGTGAAGCTGGCACCCGTCGCCACCGTGATGACCGCCGTGTTCCCGACGTTGTCCAGCGCGCCTGCCGTCGTGTTGCTGACCACCGCGTTGGCATTCAGGGACGTGCCGCTGCCGTAGGTGCCCGCGTCGGTGGACAGGTCCTGCCGCGACACGGTGATGTTCGACGCGGTGACGGTGCCGTTGCCCGACCGGTCCAGCGACGACAGGATATCGACGTCCTCGGTGCCCTTGATCAGGTTCAGCCCGTTGAACTGCGCCGCGCCGACCACGCTTGCGATCTGTTCGCGCAGCGCGTCGATGTCGGTCTGGATCTTGCCGCGGTCGACGTTGCCTTCCTGTGCCGCGACGATCTTGCCCTTCACCTCGGTCAGCAGGTCGGTCACGGTTTCCGCCGCCTGGCGCGCGACCGAGATCGTGGACGAGCCGAGCGACAGGCTGTCGGCGATCCCCTTGAAGCCCTTGACGTCGCTTTCCATGACCTTCGAGATGGCCCAGACCGCCGCGTTGTCCTTGGCCGTGGCCACCGTCTTGCCCGTCGAGATCTCCGACTGGGTCATGTTCATGTTCTTGTTGATGCCCTTCAGCGTCTGCAGGGCCACCATCGCGCTGGTATTCGTCAGGATCGAAGACATCGTACATTCCTATCTGTGGCCGGCGCGGTTTGGCACCGGGGGGTCAAGTCGCCCGAAGGGTGCGACGGGAAAGGGCGTTCTTGCCGTTGCGCCGGGTCCGCTGGCCCGGCTGCGCCACCCCGACCGGGATGCGAGGGCCATTGATGGGCCGCAAGTTCTAAGACATCGCTAAACCGTTCCGCCCGGTCCAAGGCCATTATCGGCGGCATTTTACCGGTCCGCCGACAGGGCTCCCGATGAACCTGCCGGGCCGTCGGTGCCCGGCGCATGGGGCGACACTCCCGATGGCCCTTGGGCCGACAGGGCGGTTCGCGGTGCCTCACAGCCGCTGCGCCAGCGCCCCCTGCGCCGCGCCGATCTGCTGCCGCTCGCCCGTGCGCGAGTAGGTCTGCAACCCGGCGCGCGCGGCCGCGATCTCGGTCATCCGGCGGCGCGCGGCGCGCAAGCCGCGCGCGCTGGCCTGCAGGCACGCCTCGTTGCGCTGCAGCTTGCGCTGCAGCAGGCGCAGCGCAGCGGGGTCATCCGGCAGCATCGCGGAACCGGCGGCCCCGACTGCCGCCGTCAGCGCGGGCAGCGAGGCGAAATCAGCCGTCCGCAGGGCGGCGTGGACGGCGTCGAGCAGCGCCTCCAGCGCCGTGCGGTCATGCGTCATCGGCCCGCTCCGCCAGCGCGCGAAAGATCGATTCGGCCAGCCCGATACCGCCGGCCATCACCATCGCCGCCGCCTGTTCCTGCCGCAGGAAGGAGGCAAACTGTTCCTCTCCGATCCCGCCGCCAAACTCTTCGGACATCGAGCCCAGGCCCGCATGTCCCAGCATTTGCGCAAGAAAAGCGGCCTCGAACTCTTCTGCCCTGGCGCGCAGCGCGGCCTCGGCCCCGCTCGGGGCGGCAAGAGAAACGGGCGGGGCGGCAAGCGGCAAAGAGTCAGGGATCATCTTGGCATCCGTATCCTGGGCCCCATACCGATACCCCGCTCGCGGTAAACAGCCGGTAACTCTTGGCATGCTATGGCCAGCGGCATCGGCAGAAGTCGCAAGGTGCATGGTCATGACACTCGCCCTGGTTCCCGGCCCGCTTGCGCCACAGCCCATGTTCGGGACCGCTGCGGCCCTGGGCAATCTGCCCGAGGCGGCGGGCCAGGCCACCGCCTTCGCCGACATCCTGGATGCCCTTGCGCAGGATGCCGGGGCCACCGGCCAGCTGCCGCCCGCCGTCTACGCCCCCCCGGAGCCGGACCTCCCGGGTCCCGCCGCCGACCCGGCGAGCCCCGGCCCGGAGGCCTCGCCTCCCCCTGCCGCCTACCTCGCCATGCCCCTGCCGCACCAGACCGCGCCCATCCCGCCAGCGCCCGAAACCCGACCGGCGGATCAGCGGCAGGCCGGCCGCCTCACGGCGGCAGCGCCCTGGCCCCATCCACTGGTCGGGCCACAAGCCCTGCTCTCCCACTGGCCTCCAGCGGGCGGCATCCAGCAGACGGACGTTGCCGCCGATCCGACCTTGGCACCCGCTGCGCCGACAGGTGTGCCGGTCATCGACGCCGGGCGACCGCAAGTCGTTGAAGCCAGTCAGCCGACTGTGGCCCCGACTCAGGCCATTTCGGACCGTGCGGCCGCCCAGCCCCCCGTGCCGGTGACCGCACAAACTGCGGCAGACGCTGCGCCCGCCATCGCCGCTCCCCCCGGCTCCGTCCTGACTGCGGTGCCCCGGAACGTCGCGCCGGCCGATCCGGCGACCGCCGCCGGCACGGTTTCCACGACCCCGGCACAGACGGCCCCTCCTGACCCGAAGGTGCCCGCCAGGTCCACCAGACCTGTTGCCGCCGGGTCGGCAACGCATGTCCGGCCAGGTGTCCCGATCCCGGCCGCCCCCGACCCCACCGCACCGCCAGCGCCTCAGGGAACCCGCCCGGTCTCCGTCGCCGCACCGCCGCGCCAGCCTGCGGGCGACATCCCCGCCGGGCGGCGCGCGGATGGCACTGCCGCGCCTGTCCGCCCGCTTGTGCCACCCGCACTTGCAGGTCCGCCCGCCACGCCGCCCGCACCGGACGCGCCGGCCGGTCGACCCGCCGATGCCGTGCTGTCGCGACCCGTCCCCCCGTCGCCCGCGCCGGACGGCTTGCCAAGCGCAAAGCCCGCGGCATCGCCGGTCCGCGCCGACGAAGGGGTGGGTCCGGGCCCGACCGCGCCGCTTGCCGACCGATCGGTCGAGCCCGTCCCGTCTGCATCGGGCAACGACGGGGCCCGGTCGGCACAGCACGGCGCGCGCCCGTCGGACCGCCCCGCCCCCGCGACCGCCGCGACCGACGATTCTGTCGCGCATCAGTCGGCAAGACCGCTTCCTGATCCGGCGCTGACCCTCCGCGCAAAGGCAGCCTATCGCGGTCACGGGCCGATGGCCCCCTGGCCAGAGCCACAGGCCGCAGCGGTCGGGGCCGATGTCCGGCGCGGACCGGTCGCGCCTGCCCTGCCCCGGCCCGCGCAGACACTCGCCCTTGAACCGCCGCGCGACCACCCCCGGCCTGCGGCGGACCTGCCCGCCCGGTCGACCCCGCCCGCGCCCGATACCCTTCCGCCACGTCCTGCATCGGCAGCCGCGCCCCTTGTGCCGTTCGCCGATGCTCCGTTGCCAGCCGCGACGGCCCCCGCAGAGCCCGCGGCACCGCGGTCGGCATCCGCCGTGCCGACCGGTGCTACTGCATTGACCGAGCCATCCCGCGCGCCACTTGCCCCGATGCCTGGCCAAGCTACCGCAACCGCTCCGGTCCGCGAATCCTTGGCCGACCCCGAAGCACCCACAAACCCGCCAGCAGCCGCCGATCCGCACCCACCTTCCGCCGCGCCATCCGGCCCGCCTTCCACCCCGCCGGAGGCGACCCGCGCATTTCCGCCCCGCCACGCGGGGCAGCCGGCAGCCGTCCCTCGCTCGGGCCTGGAGAGTGTGCAGCCCGCCCTGGCCACGCGCCCGGCACTGCCAACCGACGGTCCCGGCGAAGCGCCACAGGCGGCCCCGGCACCTGCCCGCCGGACCGCGCCCGAAACCGCAGCGGCAACGCCATCGGTTGCCACACCCCTGCCGACACTTCCATCCCCGGACCCGCATCCAGACACCCTCGCGATGGCCGAGGAGGCGTCGGCACTGGCCGGGATGGCTGCGGCGGCACCCACCGCGCCGCTGGTCCCCGGACCGCAGGCGGCTGCGGCCCTGCCAACCGTGCCCGTCGCCCACCTTGCCCCGCTGGCCATCGCCATCGCCACCGACCCCGGCACCGGCGCGCTCGACGTTGCGTTGTCGCCCGACGAACTCGGTCCCCTGCACCTGAATGTGGCGACCGAGGGCGACATGCTGCGCATCGCGCTGACGGTCGAGCGACCCGAGACGCTGGACCTTCTGCGCCGCCATGCCGACCAGCTTCTGGCCGACCTGCGTCAGGCCGGTTTCGGCCATGCCACGCTCAGCTTCGGTCAGGGCGGCCCCGGCCAGAATGCTGCGGACCGGGGGCCGGCGAACGCCCCGCCGCCGGGCGAAGGGCAGATGCCCCCTGCCGAAACGGCCCCCCCCGCGCCCCGATCCGCGTTCACGCGCGGGCAGGGCACCGACCACGCCCCGCTCGATCTTCGTCTCTGACCTGCACCAAGGATCGCCCCATGGACACCCAAGCCGTCACCGCCACCCGCACCGCCGCGTCCCCTGCCGCCACAGGCCAGACCGAGTCGAATTCGGACTACAACATGTTCCTGCGCATGCTGACCACGCAGATGCAGAACCAGGACCCGCTGAACCCCATCGAATCGGCGGACTACGCCGTGCAGCTGGCCACATTCTCGGGGGTCGAGCAGCAGACCCAGACCAACCAGCTCTTGCAGCAGCTGATCGGCTCGATGAGCGCGGGCGGCCTGTCCGAACACGCCGCCTGGGTCGGACGCGAGGCGCGCTCGACCGCGCCCGTCGCCTTCGACGGCGCGCCCGTGACCCTGCACGTTGCCCCCAGTGCCACGGCAGACCTGGCCATCCTGTCGGTCCGCAACGCGCAGGGCCAGGTCGTCGCGCGCGAAGAGGTGGTGCTTGGCCGCGACACCCATGTCTGGGACGGCACCGACATGACCGATGCACCCCTGCCGCCCGGCCGCTACAGCTTCCGGGTGGAAAGCTATGCGGGCGACACGCTGCTGTCCGACCGCCCCGCCGAAAGCTATGCCCGCATCACCGAAGTGCGGACGGGCACCACGGGCGCGCGGGTCGTCCTGGCAGGGGGCGTCGAGATCGCGGCGGCCGACGTGACCGCGCTGCGCGACGGCAGCTGATCCGGCTGCACCGCCTGGCTGCCGGAGTTCTCGAGAGGTCCGGTCCGATTTCGTCGACGAAATCGGCTGGGGCCGCGCGCCCTGCCTCGGCCCCGGGGACTGGTTCGCGGACCGCCCCGTGTCAGACAGCCAGTCCCAGCGCCACACCGGCCAGCGCCACCGCCCCCCCTGCTAGGAACCACCAAACCGCAGCCCCGCGCGACGGGCGCGGCGGGGCCGTCTCTGCCTCGGCCCGGAAAAGACGCTCTTCGACCAGCCGGGGCAGCTTTGGCCCGAACCGCGCCAGCACCCGCGCCGTGCGCCCCAGGTCGCGCAGCAGCGCGCGCGGCCCGACGTTTTCCTTGATGTAGCCCTCGACGATGGGCCGGGCGACCTGCCAGATGTTCACCTGCGGGTCCAGCGACCGGGCCACCCCCTCGACCACCACCATGGTGCGCTGCAACAGGATCAGTTCGGTCCGCGTGGCCATGCCGAAGCGTTCGGTCACCTCGAACAGATAGGCCAGCAGGCGCGCCATCGAGATGCGGCTGGCGTCCATGCCGAAGATCGGCTCGCCCACCACCCGCAGCGCGCGCGCAAATTCGTCCTTGTCGCGGTCTGCGGGCACATAGCCTGCCTCGAAATGCACCTCCGCCACGCGGGCATAGTCGCGGCGGATGAAGCCGAACAGGATCTCGGCATAGACCCGGCGGGTGTACTCATCCAGCCGCCCCATGATGCCGAAGTCATAGGCGATGATGTCGCCGTTCGCCGCCACCTTCAGGTTGCCCTGGTGCATGTCGGCGTGGAAATAGCCGTCGCGCAGCGCATGGGACAGGAACAGCTGCAACACCCGCGCGGCCAGCGCGGTGCGGTCGTGGCCGCCTGCGTCAATCGCCGCATTGTCGGCCATCGAAACGCCCTCGGCCCAGCCGATGGTCATCACGTTGCGCGACGACAGGTGCCAGACCGGTTTCGGCACCTTGAACCCCGCGTCGCCCGCCGTGTTGGCCGCGAACTCTCCGGCGGCCGCCGATTCGAGCCGCAGGTCCAGTTCGCCCAGAACCACGCCTTCGAAATGCGCGATCACGTCCAGCGGGCGCAGGCGGCGGGCGGCGGGGGCCAGCCGGTCGATCACCCAGGCCGCCAGCCAGAAGGCGTCGATGTCCTTGGCAAAGGCCCGCCCGATCCCTGGCCGCAGCACCTTGACCGCAACCTCCTGCCCGGTCTCGCGCAGGGTGGCCTTGTGCACCTGGGCAATCGATGCCGCCGCGACGGGGTCGGAAAAGCCTGCGAACAACGCGTCGACGGGCTGGCGCAGTTCGTCCTCGATCATCTGCTTGGCGATGTCGGTCGGAAACGGCGGCAGCTTGTCCTGCAGGTACTTCAGCTGCAGCGCCAGTTCGTCGCCCACGATGTCAGGCCGCGTCGACAGGATCTGCCCGAACTTGATGTAGGCCGGCCCCAGAGCGGTCAGCGCCCGCGTGGCCGGCGGCAAGGCAGGGTCGCCGCGCAGGCCCAGCCACTTGAATGGCCAGCCCAGCACCCGCGCCACGAACCGCAGGCGCGGCGGCGCATCGAACGCTTCAAGCACCACGCCGATGGCCCCGGTGCGCTCCAGCGTGGCCAGCGTGCGCACCAGCCGGACGATGTTGTGCGGTCCGCGCACTTAGCGATGCCCCCGCGCACGCGGCTCATCGGTCCCTTGCGGTCCCTCTTCGCCGCGCCCCCGCGAAGAGGGACCGCAAGGGACCGATGAGCGGCCGGTCGCGCAAGGGCAGGAACCGCTGTCCCACGCTACAGCTTCCACCCCGAATGCAGGCAGGCCACGCCCATCGTCAGGTTGCGATACCGCACCTGCCCGAACCCCGCCCCACGGATCATGGCCGCGAACGTCTCCTGATCGGGGAACTTGCGGATCGATTCGACCAGGTACTGATAGCTGTCGCGATCCCCCGCGATCACCTGCCCCATCACCGGGATGACGTTGAAGCTGTAGCGGTCATAGGCCCATTGCAGCGCCGGATTGGGCACCTGGCTGAACTCCAGCACCATGATCCGCCCGCCGGGTTTCAGCACGCGATAGGCCTCGGCCAGCGCCGCGTCGATCCGCGTCACGTTCCGGATGCCGAAGGAAATCGTGTAGACGTCGAAGGTCCGGTCGGGGAACGGCAGCGCCATCGCGTCGCCCGCCACCCAGGTCAGCCGGTCGGCCAGCCTTTCGGCCTCGGCGCGCTTCTGCCCCTCGGCCAGCATCGGCTCGGTCATGTCGCAGACCGTGGCAATCGCACCGGGCGCGCGGCGCAGGAACCGGAACGCCACATCCCCCGTCCCCCCCGCGACGTCCAGCAGGTTCTGACCGGGCCGTGGCGCCAGCCAGTCCATCATCGCGTCCTTCCACAGCCGGTGCACGCCGCCCGACATCACGTCGTTCATGATGTCGTACTTCGAGGCCACCTTCGAGAAGACGCCATGCACCATCCCGGCCTTGTCGGCTTCGGGCACCGTGCGGAACCCGAAATGCGTGCTGCCGCCCTGATCCTCGCCCATGGTCGCCCTGTCCGATGCCCGTCGCGCCTCGCCGGGGTATACCCGAAACCACGCCCCGGAAAACCACATAACGCGGCACCGCCCCGCGACAAACCCGCCCCCTTGCGGCCCGCCTTCGATGGCGTAGCCTGTCCTCCCCGGAAAGGCCCCGCCCATGCCCGAACTGCCCGAAGTCGAAACCGTCCGCCGGGGCCTGTCTCCGGTGATGGAGGGCATGCGCATCGCGCAGGCCCAGGTCAACCGACCCGACCTGCGCTTTCCCCTGCCCGCAGGGATGGCCGACCGGCTGACCGGGGCCACCGTCCTGGCCCTGCGGCGGCGGTCGAAATACATCCTGGCCGACCTGTCCACCGGCGAGACGCTGCTGATCCACCTTGGCATGTCGGGCCGGATGCTGGTGTCGGGGGCCATGCTGGGCCAGTTCCACCACGACCACCCCGCGCCGCAGAAACACGACCATGTCGTGCTGACGATGGACACGGGCGCGCGCGTCACCTTCAACGACGCCCGCCGTTTCGGCGCGATGGACCTGATGCCCACGCCTGCCGCCGACGCCCACCCCCTGCTGGCGGGCCTCGGCCCGGAACCTCTGGGCAACGCCTTTTCCGACCAGTACCTTGCCGACCGCCTTCACGGCAAACTCACCCCCATCAAGGCCGCCCTCCTAGACCAGCGCATCGTCGCGGGCCTGGGCAACATCTATGTCGCCGAGGCCCTGTTCCGCGCCCGCATCTCGCCGCGTCGGCTGGCCGGAAACCTGGGGGCCGCCCGCATCGCCCGCCTTGTGCCGGTGATCCGCGACGTCCTGTCCGAGGCGATCGAGGCCGGTGGTTCGTCCTTGCGCGACTACCGCCAGGCGGATGGCGAGCTCGGCTATTTCCAGCACAGCTTTCACGTCTATGACCGCGAGGGGCACCCTTGTGTCACCCCCGGCTGCACCGGCCGCATCCTGCGGATCGTGCAATCAGGGCGGTCGTCCTACCTCTGCCCGTACTGTCAGAGATGACTTGATCCTGCCCGCCCCGGTGCTAGGAGTCGCCGGAACCGCCGCCACCCTGGGGAACGTCATGGCCTACGAGACGCTGATCGTCGAGATCGAGGACTACGTCGCCCTGATACGGCTGAACCGGCCCGACGCGATGAATGCGCTGAACGCCAAACTCATGGCGGAACTGGCCGCCGCGCTGACCGCCGCCGACGCCAACGACAAGGTGCGCTGCATCGTCCTGACCGGCACGGACAAGGCCTTTGCCGCCGGGGCCGACATCAAGGAGATGGCCGAAAAGACCTTTGTCGATGTCTTCACCGCCGATCTCTTCGCCGCCGAATGCGACGCGATCCTGCGCGTGCGCAAGCCCGTCATCGCCGCCGTCGCGGGCTATGCCCTGGGCGGGGGGTGCGAACTGGCCCTGCTGTGCGACTTCATCATCGCCGCCGACACCGCCAAGTTCGGCCAGCCCGAAATCAACCTGGGCGTCGTCGCGGGCATGGGCGGCACGCAGCGCCTGACCCGCTTTGTCGGCAAGTCGAAATCGATGGACATGCACCTGACAGGCCGCTTCATGGACGCGGCCGAGGCCGAACGCTGCGGCCTGGTCAGCCGCGTCGTGCCCGCCAAGACCCTGATCGACGAGGCCCGCAAGACCGCGATCAAGATCTCCGAGAAATCCGCGCTGTCGGTGAAGGCCGCGAAAGAGGCCGTCAACCGCGCCTACGAGACCACCCTGGGCGAGGGCCTGTTGTTCGAACGCCGCCTGTTCCACGCCCTGTTCGCGACCGAAGACCAGAAAGAGGGCATGGCCGCCTTCCTGGAAAAGCGCCAGCCCCAGTTCCGCGACCGCTAGGCGCGGCGCACAATCCCCCTTCCCTTTCCCGACCGGCTGCCCTATAGGCCGCCCTCACATGCGTGTGGGCCCGCTTTGGCGTGATCGTTCCGGCTGATATGGGCCGGCCCAGGGGTCTATTGCGCAACCGAAACGCAACTGACCCGGAAGATCAGGAATCCATGGCCAATACCGCCCAGTCCAAGAAACGCGCCCGCCAGTCCGCCGACCGCTATGCCATCAACAAGGCGCGCCGGTCGCGCATCCGCACCTACCTGCGCAAGGTCGAAGAGGCCATCGCCTCGGGCGATGCCACCGCCGCCGCCGCCGCCCTGCAGGTCGCCCAGCCGGAACTGGCGCGCGGCGTGTCCAAGGGCGTGCTGCACAAGAACACCGTCGCCCGCAAGATGTCGCGCCTGTCGGCACGGGTCAAGGCCGTGGGCGCGCCCGCCGTCACTGCCTGACACCTGACGCCACTACCACAGAGCCGGGGGTTCCAAAACCTTCGTTGGCGCGCCATCGGCGCGCCTTTTCGCGTTCGGGTTGCGTGCCGAAGCCGCCCGGAACAGCCCCCGTTGCGCGTTTGCACTGGCCTTGGGATTCGGTTGTGGCAAAGCGCTGTCAACAGTGAAGTTCGGTTGCGAACGCCCGCGCCCCGTTGCTAGCGTCTGGGGGCGATTCACCTCGTCTTGGGGGACATGACGTGATCGCACCCTGATGCCCTGCTGCCACGTCCGACCGCTTTCGCGGACGACAGGGTATGGTGTGCGATCAATGACTTGGGGGCAAGTGCGGCAACCGCCGCATGACGTCCATGCTGCGAACGACGGCCCCCGGGGGGTGCCGCCGATGCAAGAGGACAGACCCGGTCGACGGCAGGTTCTGCCGTCCGGCAGGTTTGCTCTGTTGCCGCAGGTCCAGCAGGCGAAGGAACGCCGGACCGTCCCTGTGTCAGGGCCGGAACCTGTGTGGGGCTTTGCGACATGTGGGACAGGGACGGGATGACAAACGAGGCGTGGCTTCATCTGCGGGAAGACCTTCGCGACCGGATCGGCAAGGACAAGTTCGCCACCTGGATCGAGCCCCTGCGCTTCGTCGGCCTGAAAGAGGATGTGGCCCATTTCACCGTGCCGACCTCGTTCTTCGGCAACTGGGTGACGCGGAACTATGCCGACATGATCCTGCAGGCCCTGATCGGCGCAGGCACCCCGGTCGAACGCCTGCAGTTCGCCACCGATGCCGCGCTGCCCAAGGCCCGCGCGGTGGCCGAGAAAGCCACATCTGCCCGCGCCGCCCGCCCGTCCCGCGCCCGCAGCCTGGCACCCGAGGACATGCCCGGTGCGCCGCTCGACGCCCGCTTCACCTTTGGCAGTTTCGTCGTGGGCAAGCCCAACGAACTGGCCCATGCCGCCGCCCGCCGCGTGGCCGAGGGCGGCCCCGTCACCTTCAACCCGCTGTTCCTGTATGGCGGGGTCGGCCTGGGCAAGACCCACCTGATGCACGCCATCGCGCACGAACTGCGCAAGCGCCAGCCCGAGCAGGCCGTGCTGTATCTGTCGGCCGAACAGTTCATGTACCGCTTCATCCAGGCCCTGCGCGAGCATTCGGTGATGAACTTCAAGGAGCTGTTCCGCTCGGTCGACGTGCTGATGGTGGACGACGTCCAGTTCATCGCGGGCAAGGACAGCACCCAAGAGGAATTCTTCCACACCTTCAACGCCCTGGTCGACCAGAACAAGCAGATCGTCATCTCGGCCGACTGCGCCCCCGGAGAGATCAAGGGCCTCGAGGAACGCATCAAGAGCCGCCTGCAATGCGGCCTGGTGGTGGACCTGCACCCGACCGACTACGAACTGCGCCTGGGCATCCTGCAGCAGAAGGTCGAACTGAACCGCGCCCAGCACAGCGGTGTCGTCCTGGCCGCCGGGGTGCTCGAATACCTCGCGCACCGCATCACCACCAACGTCCGCGTCCTGGAAGGCGCGCTGACCCGGCTGTTCGCCTATGCCAGCCTGGTCGGGCGCGAGATCAACCTGGACCTGACGCAGGACTGCCTGGCCGACATCCTGCGCCAGTCCGACCGCAAGGTCACGGTCGAGGAGATCCAGCGCAAGGTGGCCGACCATTACGCCGTGCGCCTGTCCGACCTGATCGGGCCCAAGCGCCTGCGCACCATCGCCCGGCCCCGCCAGGTGGCGATGTACCTGTCCAAGCAGCTGACCCTGCGGTCCTTGCCCGACATCGGCCGCCGCTTCGGCGGGCGCGACCACACCACGATCATGCACGGCGTCAAGAAGATCGAGGAACTGATGGCCACCGACAGCCAGCTGGCCGACGACCTGCAACTGCTGCGGCGGCTGTTGCAGGGCTAGACCGGCCACCCCCCGCTGCGGGGCTTGGCCGTCGTCCGGCCGGATCGTCGCGGTTGATGTCGCGGACCGTCATCCCGACGTTTTCGGGGCGGTTTTTCCGGCCATTTGCGATGCGCCAGCATCCGCACCGTGCCGTGATGCCCCGCATCCCGGAGTTCGCGCATCGACATGCCCGGAAACGCATGGTCCTTGGCGCTGGCCTTCCGGTGCAGGGAACAGGCGGTTCATGCGGAGTCCCGCAGGTAGTCATGCACCACCTCGCCAAGGTCGAGCGTCAGGTCGGCCACGAAATGCAGCGCCGGCACCACCTCGCGCACCGGCAACCGGGCCACGTCGGCCATCACGTGGCGGAACAGCTGCAGGTCGGCGGGGGCCGTCCAGGCCTCTTTCACGGTGATGCCGGTCAGGTGATAGCGCACCAGTTCGCAGATGCGGGGGCTGGCATCGACATGCGGGATGATCTTCACCAGGAAGTTCGGCTTGGCCATCGCGTGGCGCACCTCGTCCAGCGGCACCGCCCGGTGCTTGTACCCCATGGTCGCCGTCGCGCACAGGACGCTGCCATAGTGCAGCGTGCCCACCAGCACCTCGCCCTCGTGGCTCAGCTTCGGGCTGGCCAGCTTTTTCGGGAACCCCCAGATCTCGCGCCCGCCCGCAATGGGGGCGTCGTCGTCCAGATACATCGCGTGGACATAGACGCCCTCCTGCCCCTCGAACCGCACCGGGATCACCTGCCCCGATTCGGTATAGTCGCCGAAGCCGGTCGAATCCGGCATGCGGATGAATTCGTACTTCACCAAGGGCTCGGTCAGTTCCAGCGGCTCGGGCACCACGGCGCGCAGGGCGTCCATGTCGGTGCGGTAGGTGATGACGACGTACTCGCGGTCGAAGAACCGGTACGGCCCCGGCGGATAGGCCGGGTTGGTCAGCGGCATCGCATAGGCGCGGGCAACGTCGGCGGCCTTCATCGCATGTGTCCTTCTTCAGTGCGCGGTCCAGCCGCCTTCGATGGGCAGGATCGCCCCGGTGGTCGATGCCGCCGCGTCGCCGCACAGGAACGCGACCTTGCCCGCCACAAGGGGCGCGGCGGTCATTCCGCCGGCACCATGTTGCCGGGCAGCGGCGCGTCGGGGCGGGTATCGCCCGACCGGGCGACCGGCGCAGCCCGGATGCCGCTGCGGTCGACCGAGGCGCGCTCGGCCAGGATGCGCTCGATCAGGCCCTCGGCCCGCTCGATGGACCCCAGAAGCGCCAGCAGCGCGCCCTTCTCGCCTGCCGCAACCTCGCGGTTCTGCAGCGCCTGCCAGCGCAGTTCCTCAAAACCCGGCACCACGCTGTGGCCTGCCGGCATGCGCGGCTGCATCGCCGGGTCGAACAGCACGCGGGTCATCGACTGGTCGAGCTTTTCAAGCCCCAGTCCCAGCACGCTGCGGGCGGCGGTCGAGAACGGCTCGCGCTTCACCCGGCGGGCGATCTGATAAAGCTGCTCGGACAGGGCCGAGGTAAAGTCCACCTCCTCGATCAGCGAGGCCACAAGGTCGAGCTGGTCGCGGCTCAGCCCGTCCTGGAACAGCTGCGCCTGGAACGCCCGGATCTCGCGGCTCAGCACGTCGGTCGCGGCCCGGTGCTCGCCCGGATCCCTGGGCGCGCCCGGCTTGGCCCGGGCGATGTCCAGGAACACCGCACCGGCCCGCAGGTGACGCGCGGCCTCCTGGCTTACCGCAGGCAGGGCGGCGTTGAAGTCGGCCACCAGTTTGCGGTCCAGGAAACGCGGGATCGAATAGTCCTCGATGTCATCGGCCGTGCTGTGGCCGACGCGCGACAGGAACCGCTCGAACGTGCTGACAAAGGGGAACAGGATGATCAGGTTGAAGATGTTGAACACGATCGAGAATGCGCCGACCGCAATCGGCACGCCGGGAAAGGTTTCCTGCCCGTCCACCATCACCGCAGCCCCCGGATCGATGCCCCAGGCGGCAAGCACCGTCTTCAGCGCCCAGATCGCCGGGAAGAACAGCGCCAGCACCACCGACACCCCGATGAAGTTGAAGCTGATATGCGCATAGGCCGCGCGCTTGGCGTTCCTGGACAGGTTCAGCGACGCCATCCACGAGGTGATCGTGGTCCCCAGGTCCGCGCCGACGGCAAAGGCGATGGCGGTTTCCCACGACAGGATGCCGCTGGCCCCCAGGCCCATCACGATGCCGATGGTGGCCGATGACGAATGGATCAGCGCGGTGATCAGCGCCGCCAGCAGCACGCAGGCCACCACCCCGCCAAAGGTGCCGGCATCCAGCGACTGGATCACCTCCAGCACCTCGGGCATCTTGCGCAGGGGCTTCAGCCCGCCGGTCATCAGGTTCAGCCCGTAGAAGATCAGCGCGAACCCCATCGAGGCGAGCGAGATGTTGCGCAGCCGGTCATTCTTGGCAAAGCAGTAGATCGTGGCGAAGATGCCGCCGAACAGCAGGCCCAGCGGCCCCAGCGGCAGCGCGATCAACCCGTTGCCCAATGTGGTGCCGACATTGGCCCCCATGATGACCGAAATCGCCGACCGCAGGCCCAGCACACCCGCATTGACCAGGCCCACCGTCATCACCGTCATCGCGGTCGACGATTGGATGATCCCGGTGATCACGGTTCCGGCCAGCACGCCCTTGACCGGGGTTCCGGCCATCTTGGCCAGCCATTCCCGCATCTTGTTGACCGACAGCGCCTGAATGCCGCTCGCCATGAATTCGAGGCCGAGCAGGAAGATGCCCAGCCCCCCGATCACGGGAACGATGATCTCCTTGAACAGATCGACTTCCACGGTTGTCACCCCCTCTTGTCGGCGTCTGGCCGGTTCAGGATTGCGGTTTGAAGGCAGCGGCCCAGTAGGTCTCGACTTCCGCGACCACGTCGGGCGGCAGGGCGACATAGCCCAGGGCGTCGGCCTGGCGCGGTGCCTCGGCGTAGAAATAGCGAAAGAAGTTCAACGCGCGGTCGGTTTGCCGGGTGTTCCCGTCGCGGCGCATCACGACGTGGACGGTCGCCGTCATCGGCCAGTCCCCGCCCGCAGCCGGGGCCGTGGCCGCGATTCCGCCGGCGGCCGTCCAGAACCCGCCCGCAACGGCGGCGCGGATCGTCTGCGGCTGCGGGGCCACCACCTCGCCCGCGCCGTTCACCAGTTGCACGATGGTCAGCCCGGCGCGGCGGGCCTGGCCCACCTCGGCATAGCCGATGGCCCCCGGCGTCGCGTTCACCGCCGCAATGATGCCCCGGCTGCCTTCGGCACCCTCGCCCACCGTCCAGTCGGCCTGCGCGCCCTGCCCTGCGGTCCAGGCCGCCGACCGGGAAAGATAGCCGGTAAAGGTCCAGGTCGTCCCCGACCCGTCGCGGCGATGCCGCACGGCAATCGGCTGGTCGGGCAGCCCGACGCCGGGGTTCAGCGCGGCGATGGCGGGGTCGGTCCAGGTGGTGACCGTGCCCAGATAGATCGCGGCCAGCGTGTCGGCATCCAGCGTCAGCGCCGCCCCCCCGAGATCAAGGTTCGCGACCGGTGCCGCCGCGCCATTGATCAGCGGGAACTGCACCAGACCCCGCGCGGTCAGGTCAACCGCCGAAACCGGCACTTCGGTCGCGGCAAAGGTCACCTCGGGATTGGCTAGCCGCATCAGCCCGCCAATCGAGCCCACCGGGTCATAATCAAGCGCGGTCGCGCCCGCCGTCCAGTCGCCGCTTGTCCCGGTCTGTGCGGTCAGATCCACCCGGTCGGCCGCAAGGTATCCCTGGAACGAGGTCGAGACCCGCTGCAGGATCGGGTTGACCAGCGTCGACCCCGCTCCGGCGACCCGACCTTCGGTATTGGTACCGGCGGCAGCAAAGACCAGTCCGCCGATCCCGAGGAACACGACCGCCGCGACGGCAAAGCGCCGACCCAGGCTCCAGGGTTGCGAAACGATACCTACGCCATCTTCCTGCGATGCGAGCATCTTGCCAGCCTCCGACGTTCCGCGCCGCCCCGGTGCAGGGACACGCCCGGTTCGGTAGCGACTTGGCGCAACGTCCTTGTGACGGCGCATGTCCCGGCGTGGGCGGCCCTGCGGTTTCCGGCACCGCACCGCAGGTTCGCCCGGCCTTTGCCAAAACTTGATGCAGCCGCCATCCCTGTGTCACGTCGCCGTCGCGCGACGCGGGCGAGATGCGGGTTCCTGCCACCCCTGCCATAGGAGCACCCCATGTCCGACGACCGTGACGTCGAAGTCACCCACGAGGTTTCCAGCTTCGTCGCCGAACTGCGCCGCCTGGCCGACGCGCTTGAATCCGGCGCGGCCTTCACCATCCATGTCGATGGCGAAGACGTGACGATCCCCGAAGGTGCCCGCCTGTCGGTCGCCCATGAGCGCGAAGACGGCGAAGTCGAACTCGAGTTCCAGGCGACCTGGTCCCTGGACGAGGACGACGACGAGGAAGACGACGAGGACGAGACCAACGACGAGGAAGACGAGGCGGAACCTGCCGCAGTCTGACCGCGCTGGTTCGACGGGTCCGATGCGGCCAGTCGGGCACGGTCCCCTGGTACGTTTGCGAAACGATCACGGCGGCTTCATGAATGGAGGCCGCCGGTCCTGCTGGCAGCGGGATCTTCGCAACCGCATGAACCTGTCACGGACAGCGCAGGGCCCCACCGCCAGCCGGATCTTGCAGGCTCCGACCCCGCCACCGCCGAGGCGGTCCTGCAGCATCCGCCCGATTCGCTCCACCTTGGTTGACGTCGGCGAATCCTGCGAACCGCCCATACGGGATGTGCACGCGATGTGCATGCGCCGTGCATCGCCCCGAACGCCACCAGCCCCCCCCGATTGACCCCGCGCCCGCCCCCTCTTGGCCCGACGCGACCGGTCCCGTGCCATTCCCCTTGTGTCGCCCCCGAATCCCGCTAGTTTCGGCCTCCCCGGAAGGGGTTCGGCAGGGGGTTTCTGGTGATGAAGATCAGCATCGAGCGTGGTACGCTTCTCAAGGCGCTTGGGCAGGCCCAGTCCGTCGTCGAACGGCGCAACACGATCCCCATCCTGGCCAACGTCCTGATCGAGGCCGATGGCGCTCAGGTCAGCTTTCGCGCCACCGACCTCGACATCGAGGTGGTGGACCGTGCCCCAGCCATGGTGGAACGCGCGGGTTCCACCACCGTATCTGCCGTGATGCTGCATGAAATCGTGCGCAAGCTGCCGGACGGCGCGCTGATCGTGCTGTCGGGCGACACGGCCACGGGGCGGCTGACGGTGTCGGCGGGTCGGTCGGTGTTCAGCCTGGCCACCCTGCCCAAGGAGGACTTCCCGGTGATGGCCTCGGCCGAGTACAGTTGCAACTTCTCGGCTCCGGCCCCTGCGCTGCGGCGTCTGTTCGACAAGGCCAAGTTCGCGATTTCGACCGAGGAAACAAGATATTACCTGAACGGCGTCTACATGCACACGGCGACCGGCGACCAGGGCCCGGTGCTGCGCTGCGTCGCCACCGACGGCCACCGCCTGGCCCGCATCGACGCCCCCCTGCCCGACGGGGCGGCGGCGATGCCCGGCGTCATCGTGCCGCGCAAGACAGTGGGCGAGCTGCGCAAACTCTTGGACGACGACGAGGCGACCATCGCCGTGTCGGTCAGTGAAACCAAGGTGCGCTTCGCCACCCCCGCGATCACCCTGACGTCCAAGGTCATCGACGGCACCTTCCCCGACTATACCCGCGTGATTCCCCTGGGAAATTCCCGCAGGCTGGAGGTTGATGCCGCAGAGTTCGCCAAGGCTGTGGACCGCGTGGCGACAGTGTCGTCGGAACGCTCGCGCGCGGTGAAGCTCAGCCTGGACGAGGACCGGCTGGTCCTGTCGGTCAACGCCCCCGACAGCGGCAACGCCGAAGAGGAACTGGCCGTGGCCTATGGCGACGAGAAACTGGAAATCGGCTTCAACGCCAAGTACCTGCTGGAAATCGCCAGCCAGGTGGACCGCGAGAATGCGGTGTTCCTGTTCAACTCCTCGGGCGACCCGACCCTGATGCGCGAAGGCAACGACACCAGCGCCATCTATGTCGTCATGCCGATGCGGGTCTGACGCCGCGCCACCTGTACAGGTTTCCTTAAGGAAGAAGGCTCAGCCTGTGCCGGGCTTCGGACTCTCCACGCTCAGCCTCTCGCATTTCCGCAGCCACCTCTCGGCGCGGATCCGCTTCGACGGGCGTCCTCTGGCGATCTCGGGGCCGAACGGGGCAGGCAAGACGAACATCCTCGAAGCCGTGTCGCTGTTGTCGCCGGGCCAGGGGTTTCGCCGGGCAACGCCGGGCGACATCGCGCGGCGGCCCGAGGGGGTGGGCTGGAAAGTCGTGGCCGAGGTGGACGCCCCCGACGGCGCACACCAGCTCGAGACCTGGGCCGAGGGGGCCGAGCGGCGGCAGGTGCGCATCGACGGCAAGACCGCGACGCAGGGCGCGCTCGGGCGGGTGATGCGCGTGCTGTGGCTGGTGCCCGCGATGGACCGGCTTTGGCTGGACGGGGCCGAGGGGCGGCGGCGCTGGCTCGACCGCGCCGCGATGAGCTTTGCCCCCGACCACGCCGAATCGGTGCAGGACTATGAACGCGCGATGCGCGAACGCAACCGCCTGCTCAGGGACCAGGTGCGCGACGCGCACTGGTACGCCGCACTCGAGGCACAGATGGTCGCGGCGGCGGGGGCGATGGGCGTGAACCGGACACGGGCGCTGGACCGGCTGGCAGCATCGCAACCCGCTGATTCGAATGTATTTCCCCGTGCCGACCTGCGCCTGGTCTTCCCCGAAGGCGAACCGGCCGAGGGCGAGGCTCTGGCGCAGGCCCTGTCCCGCGGGCGACGTCGCGACATGGCGGCGGGGCGCACGCTGGCCGGGCCGCACCGCGCCGAACTCGAGGCGATCTATGCCGCCAAGGGCATGGCCGCCGCGCAGTGCTCCACCGGCGAACAGAAGGCCCTGCTGATCAGCCTGATCCTGGCCAATGCCCGCGCCCTGGCGGCCGACCTGGGGTCGGCTCCCGTGTTGCTGCTGGACGAGGTCGCGGCGCATCTGGACCCTGACCGGCGGGCGGCGCTGTATGACGCCATCGTGGCGATGGGGGCGCAGGCGCTGATGACGGGAACCGAGGCGGCGCTGTTTCACAGCCTGGGCGAGCGCGCGCAAACCCTGCATGTCGCCGACCATGGCGGCCAGAGCCGGATCACATGACATGACCATCACCCTCGAATCGCTGCTGATCTACGCAGGCGGCATGGCCGCGCTCTGGGCCGTGCCGGGGCCGGTCTGGGTGGCGCTGATCGCGCGGGCCCTGTCGGGGGGGATGGCCGCCGCCTGGCCGCTGGCGGTGGGGGTGGCCCTGGGCGATCTGGTCTGGCCCTTGGCGGCGATCCTGGGGCTGTCCTGGATCACATCGGTCTACGGCGACATCCTGACGGTCCTGCGATGGGTCGCGGCGGCGGTGTTCATCGGCATGGGGTGGCTCTTGATCCGCAAGCAGGCCGCCGACCTGTCCGCCGACAGCCGCCTGACCCGGCCCGGCATCTGGGCCGGGTTCACCGTTGGCGTGGCGGCGGTGATCGGCAACCCCAAGGCGATCCTGTTCTACATGGGGGCGCTGCCGGGGTTCTTCGACCTGAGCCGACTGGGCGTGGCAGATATCGTGGCAATCATCGCCGTGTCGGCCATCATCCCGATGATCGGCAACCTGGGCCTTGCGCTGTTCCTCGACCGGGCGCGAAGGCTTCTCGCCTCACCCGCATCTGTACGGCGGCTGAACGTCGGGTCGGGCGTGTTGCTGATTGCGGTCGGGCTGGTCATCCCGTTCGTCTGACCCCCAAATATTGTGTCTGGCCCGTGACATTCCCGCCCCCCCCCGCTATACATCGGGGGCAACGCAGGGGTTAGAAGACGCATGGCCGAAGCCGCCCGCAAGATCGAAGAATACGGTGCCGATTCCATTAAGGTTCTGAAGGGGTTGGATGCGGTTCGCAAGCGCCCCGGCATGTACATCGGCGACACCGACGACGGGTCGGGCCTGCACCACATGGTCTATGAGGTCGTGGACAACGGCATCGACGAGGCTTTGGCAGGTCATGCCACCGCCGTGACCGTGATCATCCATGCCGACGACAGCGTGTCGGTGCGCGACAACGGGCGCGGCATTCCAGTGGGCATCCACGCCGAAGAGGGCGTGAGTGCGGCCGAAGTCATCATGACGCAGCTGCATGCGGGCGGAAAGTTCAACAACACGGATGAGTCCGGCAATGCCTACAAGGTCTCGGGCGGCCTGCACGGAGTGGGCGTGTCGGTGGTCAATGCGCTGTCGGAATGGCTGGAATTGACCGTCTGGCGCGACGATACCGAATACCGCGCACGGTTCGAGGATGGCGACTGCGTGGTGCATGTGCATCCCCATGGCCCCGCGCCGGGGATGCGCGGCACGCAGGTGCGGTTCCTGGCATCGGCCAAGGTGAACCGTCCCGAGGGCACGTTTTCGAACCTCGACTACAGTTTCAAGACGCTCGAGGCCCGGCTGCGGGAACTGGCGTTCCTGAATTCCGGCGTCCGCATCGTGCTGGAGGACGAACGGCACGCCGAGCCGCAGCGCGCCGAACTGTTCTACGAAGGCGGGGTGCGCGAATTCGTCAAGTACCTTGACCGGTCCAAGCAGGCCGTGATGCCCGAACCGATCTACATCACCGGCGACAAGAACGGCATCGGTGTGGAAGTCGCGATGTGGTGGAACGACAGCTACCATGAAACCGTACTTCCGTTCACAAACAACATCCCGCAGCGTGATGGCGGCACACACCTGGCGGGCTTTCGCGGGGCGCTGACGCGGACGGTGGGGGCCTATGCCCAGTCCAGTGGCATCGCCAAGAAGGAAAAGGTCGATTTCACCGGCGACGACGCGCGCGAGGGACTGACCTGCGTGCTGTCGGTCAAGGTGCCCGATCCGAAGTTTTCCAGCCAGACCAAGGACAAGCTGGTGTCCTCCGAGGTGCGCCCGGCGGTCGAAGGGCTGGTGAACGAGAAACTGGCGGAGTGGTTCGAAGAGAACCCGGGGCCTGCCCGCAGCATCG
>JBQTJI010000024.1:0-149997 GCA_052387255.1 Gemmobacter sp.
GTCATGTGCGGGAACAGGGCATAGGACTGGAACATCAGGTTCACCGGGCGGCGGTTCGGCGGCACCGCCGTCACGTCCTGCCCGTCGATCAGGATGCGCCCCGCACCTGGCACCTCGAACCCCGCCAGCATCCGCAGCAGCGTGGTCTTGCCGCTGCCCGAGGCCCCCAGCAGCGCGAAGAACTCGTTCTCGGCGATGTCCAGGCTGACCCCGTCCACCGCCCGCACCGTGCCGAACCGCTTTTCGATGCCCTCGATGCGCAGCAGCGTCATTGCCCCGGCACCCGTCCGGCATTCACCCGCTGCGCCAGGGCCAGCGCGGTCACGCTGACCGCCATCACCAGCGTCGCCAGCGCGTTGATCTCGGGCGTCACGCCAAAGCGGATCATCGCATAGATCTGCATCGGCAGCGTGGTGGACGCCCGGCCCGCCCCGGCGGTGAAGAAGGCGATGATGAATTCGTCGACCGACAGCGTGAACGCCAAGAGCGCCCCCGCGATGATGGCCGGGGCCAGCACCGGCAGCACCACCCGGCGGTAGGACGTGAACGCCGATGCCCCGAGATCCGCCGAAGCCTCCAGGATCGCCCAGTCGAACGACGTCAGCCGCGCCCGCACGACGGCGCAGACAAAGGCCAGGTTAAACACCACGTGCGCCAGGATGATGGTGTGCAGGCCCATCGTGACCCCGAGCAGCGAGAAGAACGACAGAAGCGCGATGGCCAGCACGATGTCGGGAATGATCATGGGCGCAAAGACCAGCGCCTCGAGCGCGCGGCCCCGGCGGCGGCGCAGTTCCGTCCCCAAGGCCAGCATGGTGCCCAGCACCGTGGCCAGCAGGGTCGACACCAGCGCCACCCCCAGCGTGTTGCCCGCCGCCTGCAGGATGTCGTCATTGGCCAGAAGGGCCCCGTACCATTTCACCGAAAACCCGGTCCAGGCCGTGGGCAGGCCGCCTTCGTTGAACGACAGCGCCACCAGCACCGAGATCGGTACATAGAGGAACGCGAACACCACGCCCAGGATCAGCAGCATCAGGCGGTGGCGGGCCGGGCTAGGCATCGCCGCGCGCGCCCCGCTCGGCCGCCAGCGTCTGCAGGAACAAGAGCCCCATCATCAGCGCGATCAGCACCATCGACAGCGCGGCACCGAACGGCCAGTCGTTGGCCGTCAGGAACTGCGCATAGACGACGTTGCCGATCATCTGGAACTGCCCGCCGCCCAGCAGTGCCGGCGTCACGAAGTTCCCGATCGACAGCACGAAGACGAACACGAACCCCACCGCGATGCCCGGCAGCGTCAGAGGCAGGGTGATGCGCCGGAACGTGGTCCAGCCGCCCGCGCCCAGATCATGGCTCGCCTCGGCAATCTCGGGGTTCAGGCGCGACAGGGGCGCATAGCAGGCCAAGACCACGAAGGGCAGATAGGAATAGACCAGCCCCGTGATCACCGCGCCCTCGTTGTACAGCATCTGCGGCAACTCACCCTCATGCCCCAGCCAGCGCGCCGCCTGCACCACCAGCCCCTCGCGGTTCAGCAGCACGATCCAGGCATAGGTGCGGATCAGGTAGTTCGACCAGAACGGCAGCACGGCAAGGAACAAGAGCACCGGCTGGCGGCGGCGCGGCATTGCGGCGATGGCATAGGCCGCGGCATAGCCCAGCACGCAGGCGATCAGCGCCGCCGTCCCCGCCACGCGGGCCGAGTTGAGAAAGATCGCGCCATAGAGCGGGTCCAGGACCAGCGCCAGATTCTCGAACGTCGGCGTATAGTCGATGCCGCCGTACAGCCCCCGCCGAAAGAACGCCAGCGCCAGGATCAGCCCGCAAGGCACCACCATCAGCACCGTCAGCCAGCCCAGCGCCGGCGCCATCAGGAGAGGGGACGCCCGCTGCGCCATGGACCGCCCGACCGCCTGCGCCCTGCCTATTGCGCCGCCTTGATCTCGGTCACGATGCGCGAATATTCGCGCTGCGCCTCGCCGACATCGCGCAGCTGCTCGTAGCCCAGCAGCACCTCGGGCGTGATGCCCATGTTCGGATAGGTCTGGGTCAGGCTGGGGTCCAGCCCCTCCATCGCCGCCTTGTTCGGCACCTTGTACAGGATGTTCTCGGCCGTCCAGCGGTGCGTCTTGGCGTCGAGGACATAGTTCACGAACGCATAGGCCGCGTCCTTGTTCTGCGACTTGGCCAGGATCACCATCGTGTCCACCCACAGGTCCGACCCCTCGGACGGGATCACGTACCTGATCGCGGCATTCTCGGCGATGCCATAGTTGCACCAGCCGTCCCAGGCCTGCACCATCACCGCCTCGCCCGACACCAGCTTGGCGTAAAAGGTGGTGTCGTCATAGGCCAGCAAGGTCTTCTTGGCCGCGATCAGCGCGTCGCGCACCCGTGCCAGCGCGCCTGCTTCCGTCTCGTTCACGCTCAGGCCATTGGCCAGGAACCCTGCGGCCAGAAGCCAGCGGTCGGTCGCCAGCATCGTCGTCTTGCCCGCGACATCCGCCGCCGGGGCCAGAAGGTCGTTCCACGATGTCGGGGCCTCGGCGATCAGGTCGGACCGGTAGCACAGCCCCGTCGTGCCCCAGGCATAGGGCACCGAAAAGGTGTTGCCCGGATCATGCTCCAGCGCCATCGCCTGGGGATAGAGGTTGGCCAAGTTCGGCAGGCGCGCGGGGTCCAGCGTCTCGGCCAGCCCCAGGTTGTTCAGGATCTCGGCAAAGGGCGAGGACACGAACACCACGTCATAGCCCGCCCCGTTCGCGGCGATCAGCTTGCCCATGATCTCTTCGTTGGTGGCGTGCGGCACCATTTCGGCGGCCATCCCGGTCTGGGCGGTGAAGGTGGCGATGGCATCGGGGGCCATGTAGCCGTCCCAGTTCGAGATCACGAGGGTCTGGGCGACGGCGGCGGAACCGAACAGCGCGGCCGTCAGGCCGGTGGCAAGGGTCAGTGTCGTGCGGGTCATGCGATACTCCCTGTTCTTGTGGTTGCACGCCACCACACGTCCTTCATGGCGCGTTTTCGGCAGTATGAATTGACATAGAAATACGTCAATCTGTATTCTTCGACGACGCCAGGCCGCCCTGCGGCACCGCCAAGCCGACAGGAGGACGCCGGTGGGACACGTGCCGGTCGTGCAGGACCGCAGCGGAAACAGCCACGCCCTGCTGGCCCGGCAAGTGTTCGATCTGGCACAGCTGCGCGGCCTCAAACGCGGCGACCGGCTGCCTGAACAGGTCTTTGCCAGGGCCTGCGGGGTGTCGCGCACACCCATGCGGGCGGCGTTCAAGCTGTTGTCCGAGAATGATTTCCTTTGGCATGAGCAAGGCTTTGGCTATCGTCTGGCGGTCGACCCCGAGGCTGGGGCCGACACGCTGTTGCGCCGCCTCGACCGGCTGGAAAGGCCGCTGGCCGACCGCATCCTGGCCGACCGCTCGGCCCGCAGGCTGGACGACGTGCTGTCGGTCGCGGCCCTGTCGCGGCGCTATGGCGTCACGCGGGGCGTGGTATCGAATGCGCTTTTCGTACTGCAACAGGAGGGAATCGTCGCCCGCGCCCCCGGCCAGGCCTGGAGCTTTCGCCCCATCCTCGACACCGCCGCAGCCCTGGGGGAAAGCCTGGAGTTCCGCCTGATCCTGGAACCCGAGGCGATCCGCACGCCGGGTTTCGCGCTCGATGCGGCACGGGCGCGGCAGAACCGGATTGACACCGCCGAGGCGCTGGCAACCCCGCCGGGCGGGCTGGCGGCGGCCGTGTTCCACCGCATCGACACCGGGTTCCATGCGCTGATCGCGCGGGGTGCCAGCAACCGGTTCGTGCGCGACGTGCTTCTGGCGCACCACCGGCTGCGGCGGATCACCCAGACGGAAATCGCCACGCCCGAGTTCCGCCTTCGCCAGGCGCTCGAGGAACACATCGCGATCCTCGACAGCCTGGAGCGGCGGCAGATGGACGTGGCCGCCGACCGGATGGTGCTGCACCTGCGCCTGTCGCGCAACCAGCGCCCCGACGCGGCCAACCGGGGCAGCCCGCCCCTGCCGCCGCAGCCCGACCGGGCCGCCCCGTGAACCGCGCCGTGACGGCCCCGGTCATCGCGTTCTTCCCCGAGGCCAGCTTCGGGGCCGCGCTGAACTGCGTGGCCATCGCCCAGGCGCTGGCGCGGCGCGGCGCGCTGCCGCTGTTCCTGTGCCATCCGGGCTTTACCGGCGTCTTCGCCGACTACGGGTTCAAGGAGGTCCACCTGCCCGGCCCCGCCGCGCCCCCGCGCGCCGCCGACCACTGGCAGGCCTTCATCCAGCGCCACGCCGCGCATTTCGACCTTTCGGCGCTGGACCAGCTGCACAGCTATGTCGGCCCGACGTGGGAGGCCATCGTCGATACCGTCGCCGAGGCCGAGGCCGGGCTGACCGCAACGCTGGCCCGCCTCCGCCCCGACCTGATCGTGCTCGACAACGTGGTGATGTTTCCCGCCGTGGCCCGTGGCCCCTGCCCCTGGGTGCGTGTGGTCTCCTGCGCCGAAACCGAAGTGCCCGACCCTGCCGTGCCGCCCTGTCTGTCCGGGCTGGCCCCTGACGACCCTGGCTGCACCGCCTTCGCAGCGGCGGCGCTGGCCGCCACCGCCCCGGCCCATGCCCGCTACAACGCCTTTCGCCGCGACTGCGGCCTGCCGCCCCTGCCTGCCGGCCAGTTCCTCGAACCCTCGCCCACGCTGAACCTGCTGCTTGCGCCCGAACCGGTGCGCTACCGCCGCGCGCGGCCCCTTGCCCCCCCGCAATGGGTGTTCCTGGACGGCTGTGTCCGGCAGGAAGCACCCTACGAGGTGCCGGTCCTGCCCGCCAACGACGGTCCGCTGGTCTATCTCAGCTTCGGCTCGCTCGGGGCCATCGACACCGACCTGATCGGGCGCATGATCCGGGTGTTCGCGACCCTGCCCGCGCGGTTCCTGGTCAATGTCGGGCACCGCATCGAGGCCTATCGCCAGGTGCCCGACAACGTCTATCTGGGCACCTGGTTTCCGCAGCCCTCGGTCGTCGCGCAGTGCGATCTGTTCATCCACCACGGCGGCAACAACAGCTTCTGCGAGGCGCTGGTGTGCGGCGTGCCCTCGCTGGTGATGCCCTATTGCTGGGACGGCCACGACAACGCCCAGCGCGCCGCCGCGACCGCCACCGGCGCGCGGCTGGACCGGGCGCACTGGACCGACGCCGACCTGCGCGAAACGGTGCAGCGGCTGCTGGCCGACGCGCCGATGCGCGCCCGCCTGGCTCAGGCCGCCGCCCGGATGGCCCGCCATCCGGGACCGGAGGTCGCCGCAGCGGCGATCCTGGGCTGCCTGGCGGGCCGACAGGCGCACGCGGACGGCCGGCGGCTCGGCAGCACCGGCTGACCATGAAGGTCGGGATGTCGGACTTCCTTGCCGCGCCATCTTCCGGCCCGAACGGCCACCCCCGTCTGTCCGCATTCAGCCGCTCACCTCGACGGCGGCGATGCCGGGATCGGCGCGGTGGGCCAGTGCCAGCAGCCGATCCAGATGGTGGGTGGTGACGAAGGCGGCAAGAAACCGCGTGGGGGTCTTCAGCCGCAAGTGCCCCTCGGGCGCGGCCAGCGGTACCAGCATCGCGAACCACGCGGCAAAGAGGGCGGGGTTCTCGGCCTGCAGCGCAAGTTGCACCATCTGCCAGAGGCCCTGCCCCTCGGGGCGCTTCGCTGGCCATCTTGGCCCGACTGCTCAGCCCGGCGTTAATCCCGGTTGTGCAACGGCTAGCGTTGAGTTGTTCGATTCTGTCAAGCGTCCGCGAAGGTCGCGGATCGGGGCGGGCTGTCAAACAGCGAAAGCTGCGGTATCATTGGCAATGGGGGACATCCTGGGCGTCACCCCAACGCGCAGAAATGCCCCCTCAACCCGTGGCGTAAGCGCGCACATGTCCCCTCATGATGTAGCAGGACTGCCCCGCCTGCGCACCAAGGGCCGAATCAGTCCGGGCCCTCATCCGCCGCGTTCTCGCCTGCCGTTCCTGCCCTGTCCGATTTCCCCGCGGGGAAATCGGCCTTGCCCAAAGAGTTCCTCGACGTGCGGTTCCTTCTGACCCGGTACGAGCCCGGCAACGACCTGCACCGCGCGATGCGCAATGCCTTCGGCAAGGTCTTTGGCGACAGGATGACGATGCACCCGGTCGAACATACCCGCGCGGTCGAACAGTCGGGGCGGTTCCTCGCCTCGATCTACGAAACCGACTATCGCGACATGACGCGCGAGACCTGGCGGCGGGCGCGGGCCGCCTTCGATCAGGCCTATGAAGAGTTTCGCGGCCACATGCATGCCGCCTGGGACCGCATGGAGGATGGGGCATGACGAAGAAACGCCGGATGTTCGACATCGACCTTCCCGATGGCGAAGACCCGATCCCCGAGGATCTGGAAACCAAGTCGATGGACAGTCCCCGTCGCGGCCCGATGGCGACGGCCATCGGCGAGGCGGGGGATGCCGCGCGCCACCGCGCGGCGGTCGAGGCCGACATCCGCGCCGAGAACGACGCGCTGGCGCAGGAACTGGTGCGGCTGAAACGGCTGGGGCTGATCGTCGATATGGTTCCCGTGGCATCGGTGCGGACCGGCCGCCTGACGCGCGACCGCTCGCGGACGGCGGACCTCGAGATCGACGACCTCAAGGCCTCGCTCCGCGCGGTGGGCCTGTCCAACCCGATCCGCGTGGTGGCGGACGGGGCAGCGGGGTTCGAACTGGTCCAGGGCCTGCGGCGGTTGTCGGCCTATCGCGCGCTCTTGGACGAAACCGGCGATCCGGTCTGGGCCACAATCCCCGCGGGGATGATGCCGGCAGGCGAGACGCTGGACATGCTGTACCGCCGGATGGTGGACGAAAACCTGATCCGCAAGGACGTGTCCTTTGCCGAAATGGCCAACCTGGCACGGGCCTATGCCGAGGATGGCGTCGGCAACTGCGCCGATCTGGACGAGGCGGTGAACCGCCTCTACGCCTCGGCCAGCCCGCAGAAGCGCAGCTACGTGCGCCGGTTCGCCCTGCTGATGCGGGCGCTGGACAAGCATCTGGACCATGCGCCGGCGATCCCCCGCGCCCTGGGCCTGCAACTGGCCGACCGGATCGAAGCGGATGCAGGGGCGAAGGTGCGGCTGGTGGCCGCGCTGCGCGAGGCCGGCCCGCGTGACGAAGACACCGAGATTGCCGTGCTGCGGCGGTTCCTGGCGGGGCAGGCCGCGCCGCTGCCGGCGCGGGGGCGGGGCGCGCCGCGCGGCGTGCGGCGGGGGCGGTTGACGCTGGCGGTGCCGGTGGGTCCTGGCGGCGTGCGTGCGACGGCGACGACCGGCAAGGTCGAACTGCGCGCCGACATGGACTTTTCCGCATTGGCGCGTGACCGGCTTGAAGCCGCCATCGAGGCCTTCTTTGCCGTGCTGGACGCCGACTGAACCCCCCGCAGAGGCATCGGCTGCGCCGAAGCGCGTGACCGGCGATTTCCCCGCGGGGAAATCGCTCAGGGGCAGGGGGCGGTCGGCCAGGGACACCGGGCGGAACAGCGGTCCATCGGTGAACCCGGTCACCTCCAGCCAGTGCACCAGGGCGCGGGCAGCGCGGCCCTTCATCGGCAGGCGCGGGGCCTGATCCTTTTTCGTGGTCTTGGTCTCCCGCAGCCGGATCCAGACGAGGCCCTTGGCCGCAAAGTCGTCGCGCCCGATATCCTCGACCTATTGGACATACCGGTGTTGTCCATGAAGCGGCGCTTGTGACGATCATCTCTGGCCAAAACCGCCGTGCCGAGCTACCTTTCCGGCATGCCGAAAACCCGCCCTGAAACCAAGGTCGACATGGTCGCCAGCCCGCCGTTGCCGGGCTGGATCACGGCGCGCCCATCGGAAACCCTCGAGGACGCGGCGTTTCGCTCGGGTGCGGCGCTGGCGCATCTGAGCCTGGTGGCCGCACAGGCGGATGTGCCGCAGGCGCTATTGCGCGACCGGCTGGCGCTGGCGGCGGCCGAGGTTTGCGCCGGGTTTGCAGGCCGACGCGAGGGTCAGGCCGCCCTGCGGGATGCGATGTATCTGACGCGCCCCGGCGATCATCCGGGACCGGCGGGCGCGATCCTGCGGCAGTGGTCGCAGGCCGTGGCGCGCCCGATCGCGGTTGCGCATCTGGCCAAGGCGCTGGAGGGCGTGACGCCCGAACGGATCGCGCTGTGTCTGGATGCGGCAGGGGGAACACCGGTGGCCCGGGCGTCTTGGGTGATCGAGGCGGTGCTCACTGACGCGCCGCGTGCCGAGACTGCGGCACTGATCCTGGCCGATGCCGTCCTGGCGAAATCCCTGGGCCGGGAGTACATCCTGCCGCTGTTGTCCCTTGCCCTGAAACCGCGCGACCTGCGGTTGCGGGGCGATGACCTGCGGCTGGCCTGTCACCGGACGGTGGCGGCGGGGGTCGGGCTGGCGATCCCGCTGGCCGCCGCTCTGGCACGGGCTGCGGCGCGGCTGCGGGCGGTGGCCCCGAAGCTGCGGGCCAAGGGGGCGGGCCGGGCGGTTGACCTGTTCCTGTCGCGCGATGCGGTCGCACCGGCTGCCCTGGCCGCGTTCATGTCCGACCGCGCGGCGCGGCGGCTTTGTGACCGGCTGGTCGATCTGGGCGTGGTGCGCGAACTGACCGGGCGGGACAGCTTCCGCCTCTACGGAGTCTGAGAATGGCGCGCGACAAGGCCCAGGCCGAGCTGGATCGCGAACTGGCAGGCCTGCCGCCGGAACTGCGGTGGCGCGAATGGATGCGGCGGATCGAGGCGGTGCTCTTTGCCAGTGCTTCGCCGGTGGCCCGCGCGGATCTGGCGCGCGTGGTGGGGCCGGGGGCATCGGTCGATCTGTTGGTCGCGGATCTGGCCGCCGACCTTGCCGACCGCCCCTACGAAGTGGCGCGCGTGGGGGCGGGCTGGATGCTGCGGACCAAGCCCGCCTATGCCCCGGCGATCCGGGCAGCGGCGGATGCGGGCGGGCAGTCGCTGGACCTCTCCGACTTCGACCTCGCCGTGCTGGCGGCGATCGCGTTCCACCAGCCGGTCAGCCGCGACGGGCTGCGCGACATCTTCGGCAAGGAGATCAGCCGGGATTTGATCGGGAGGTTGGCCGCGCGCGGCCTGATCGCCACCGGTCCCCGCGAGCCGAGGCGCGGCGCTCCTTACAGCTTCATCACGACCGAGACCTTCCTCGTCGCCTTCGGGATGGAGAGCTTGCGCGACCTGCCGGACCCGGAACAGATGGAAGATGCCGGAGTGGCGGAATCGTGTGGGCCACCGACCTGAGACTGTCTGCGCTGGTGGTCGGCGTGCTGACCCGACATCTGCTGCCCGCCAACACATGCGGGCCTGCACAGACCGGGGCAGGGACCGCGTACTCAACGCTGACCTATAACGGCCCGGTATGGCTGAGATGCGAAAAACCTATTTCCGAGGATCCCGCATCGGCGTGACTGTTCCCTTGGGCCCGAGGGAGGGCTTTCGCAAGACACAAAGATCCTGCGTTCTGGGAGGAACCATGAAAGGCTTTCACGCAGCCCTGCTGCGAACGGTGGCGGTTTGCGCATCGTTCGTCCTTGCAGGCCAGGCCGTCGCGGATGTGACGGAACTTCCGCCCGACATCCAGGGCGAGCTTTACAACCCCGCCCTGCTGGACCCGAACCAGCCGATCGGCGACAGCGCCTATCGCGATTTCGTCGCCAAGAATCCGCCGCCGTGGAAGATCGGCTATGCGTCCAGCTATGCCGGCAACACCTGGCGCGCGGGCGTGATGGACCGCCTGCAGACCGAGATCATCCCCAAGTGGCAGAAGCTGGGCCTGCTTTCAGAGGTGATCGTCACCCAGTCCAACCTGAATGACGCGACGCAGATCCAGCAGATGCGCCAACTGGTGGACCAGGGCGTCGATGCCATCATCGTGTGCTGCTCGAACCCGACCGCGCTGAACCAGACGGTCGAATATGCGCATTCCAAGGGTGTGCCGGTGTTTTCGGGCATCGGCTATCTGACCAGCCCCTATGCGGTGAACTCGTCGGCCAACTTCGTTGTCGGCGGTCGCATGATGGGCGACTGGATGGCCAAGGAAATCGACGGCAAGGGCAACGTGCTGGTGGTCGAGGGCATCCCCGGTGCCTCGGCGTCCGACAGCCAGAACGTCGGCATCCAGGCGGCCCTGGCAGAGACGCCCGACGTGGTGGTTGCGGGGCAGGTGGCCGGCATGTGGACCGACCAGGTGGCGCAGGCCGAAGTGCAGAAGTGGATGGCCACGAACCCCGGCCAGCTTGACGGGATCATCATCCAGTCGGCGTCCGAACTGGGTGGCCTGCGCGCGATGCAGCAATCGGGCCGCGACATGGTGCCGATGACCATCGGGTCGGAACTGGGGGCGCTGTGCTACTGGCGCAACAATCCCGATTTCGTGTCGGCGGCGATCCACACCTGGCCGCCCGGAGACGACTTCGAGATGATCTGGAACATCATGATGCGCACGCTGCAGGGGCAGGGGCCGAAGATCCAGTCGATCCTGACCAAGCCGTTCCTGATGACAAAGGACGAGATGCTGGCGGCGATCCCCGCCGATTGCTCCGAGTCCTCCGACGGCTGGTATCATCCGGGGATCGAGACCTGGGCGGGCAAGGCCTACCTCGACAACTTCTTCCTGCGCCCCGCCGACCCCGAGGCCTATGACCCGGCGTCGCACCCCAGGCCCTGATCGGGCCTGCAACATCATGACTGACGGCTGCCGCGCAGGTGCGGCAGCCGGTTTTCCCTTCGCGAGAAAGCTCCCGCCAATGTCCGCCGTGTCGGTCGAAATATCGCAGGTCCGCAAGACCTTCGGCCCCACGGTGGCGCTGGACGATGTCAGCCTGCGCGCCCATGCGGGCGAGGTGCATGCGATCATCGGCGGCAACGGATCGGGCAAATCGACGCTGGCCAAGGTGATCTCGGGTGTGCTGATCCCCGACCAGGGGCAGGTGTCGATCCTCGGCAAGGCCGCGACCACCCCGCACGAGGCGCGGCAACTGGGCATCGCCAACGTGTTCCAGGAGGTGCTGGTCGCCGACGAATGTTCGGTGCTGGACAACCTCTATCTCGGCTCGGACGGCCTCTTGGGGTCGTCGGCCAACCCCGAGGAACGCCGCGCCCGCGCCCACGCGCTGATGCGCGAGTTGCTGGGGTTCGACCTGGACCTCGACACCGTGACCGGCGACCTGCCGCTGTCGGTCAAGCAGTGGATCACCATCGCGCGGGCCATGCTGACCGCGCCCAAGGTGCTGATCCTGGACGAATCCTCGGCCGCGCTGGATTTCGACTCGACCGAGCGGCTGTTCCGCAAGATGCGCCAGATGAAGCGCCAAGGCACCGCGATCCTGATCGTCACCCACCGTATTGCCGAACTGGTGCGCATCGCCGACCGCGCCACCGTGCTGCGCGACGGGCGCAGCGTCGGCATGCTGGAACACGACGAGATCACCGAGGCGCGCATCCTGTCGCTGATCGCCGGCCCCGAACGCGAACGCGCGCAAGGGGCGGTCACCGAGGCGCGGCGGCAATCCGATGCCGCGCTGTTGCGAATGCATGACGTGCGGGTCTGGCCCGATGCGGCACCGTTCGATTTCACCCTGCATCCCGGCGAGGTGGTGGGCATCACCGGGCTGGACGGCCAGGGCCAGGCCGATTTCGTGCGCGCCATCGCGGGGGTGGAGCCCCTGCTGTCGGGCCGGGTGTCGGTGATCCGCGACAAGGTGTCGGCCTCCGTCACCGACCTTGCCTCGGCGCGCCGCAACGGCATCGCCTATGTCTCGGGCGACCGCAAGAAAGAGGGCATCTTTCCCAATCTCGGCATTTTCGAGAACACGATGCTGCCGGTCTACCGCGCCTATCGGGCGGGCGGGTGGCTGAACCTGATCGACCGCGCCAAGATGACGCCCGATTTCGAATGGGAGGCGTCAAAGCTCGCCGTCAAGATGGGCGCGCCCGACAACCTGATCACCTCGCTGTCGGGTGGCAACCAGCAAAAGGTGCTGATCGCGCGCGCCTTTGCCGAAAAGCCCGCCGTGCTGGTGCTGAACGATCCGGCACGCGGCATCGACATCGGGGCCAAGCTGGACCTGTACCGCAACCTGCGCGACTTTGCAGGTCGCGGCGGGGCGGTGGTGTTCCTCTCGTCCGAGATCGAGGAATTCGTGCATCTGTGCAGTCAGGTGCACGTCTTCCGCAACGGGGCCATCTCGGCCGAGTTCGATCCGCCCTACGACACCCACGTGATCCTGAACGCGATGTTCGGGCGCCGCGCCGATGCAACGTTGCCGGGCGAGGGGCGCGACGACCCCGCCCAAGCGCCGCACACCGCGTTCGCCAAGACCACCGACGATGGCCGCCCCGCCGCGCGCCCCGTACCCCTGCGCCATGCGAAACAGATCGACATGAACCTGTCCGGCTTCCGCCTTGACGCCCCCGACATCCCGCAAGGGGCCGTGATCCCCGACCGTTTCGTCGAGGAAAGCCCCCTTTCGCCCCGTCTTCTGTGGTCGGCGGTGCCCGAGGGGACCCGGAGTTTCGCCCTGACCGTGACCGACCCCGACCTGCCCGACGCCTTCAACTTTCCCCGCAGTTTCGCGCACTGGATGGTGCACGACATCCCCGCCCACATCCGCGAGCTGGGCGAGGGAGCGTCGAACAGCCTGGCGATGCCCGCAGGGGCCGTCGAGCTGCGTTCGGATTTCGTCACGTTCAAGATCCCGGGTTTCGACCGGGGCTGGGGCGGGCCGTGGCCGCCCGACCGGCAGCACCGCTATGTGTTCACCCTCTATGCGCTCAAGGTGCCGAAGATTGCCGTGCCGCCGGACGCGGACCACCCTGCCTTTGCCGCCATCGTGATGCCCGTGGTGATCGAACAGGCCTCGTTCACCGCCGTCTACGGACCGGCGCGCAAACCCCTGCCATCCGCATGAACCATGAACTGCCGAACCGACAGGAGGACCGCATGAACCGATACGGCAGCAGAAAGGCCTTCGATCTGGAATGGATCGAACGCTGGGCGCGCTGCGTCAACGAAGACAGGATCCTGCCGGTTACGGCGAGGTTCTTCACCAACCGCTTCGTGCTGGGGATCGACGACACCGATTTCCTGATCGACGTGCGCGGCGGCAAGATCGCCCGCATATCCGAGGGGCTGACGCCGAACGACATGGGGTTCGACTTTGCCCTGCGCGCGCCCTCGGCCGCCTGGGGCAAGTTCGCCATGCAGATCCCGCCGCCGATGTTCAATGACATCTGGGCCATGGCGCATCCGCTGCACCGGCAACTGACCATCGACGGCAACACCCTGCCGTTCTGGCAGAACATGCGCGCGCTGACGCGGATGCTGTCCCTGATGCGGCAAGTGTAGGGAGGACCGCATGAACAACCACGATCCCATCGTCGGGCGCTATGTCTATGTGACCTGCCAGGGCAAGACGTACCGGACGTACTACGAGGAAAACGGCGACGGCATCCCGATGGTCTGCCTGCATACCGCAGGCACCGACGGTCGCCAGTACCGCCACCAGATCTGCGACCCCGACATGGCGTCGAACTTCCGCATGATCGCCTTCGACATGCCCTGGCACGGCAAGTCGATCCCGCCTGCGGATTTTCACCTGATGGAGGATGAATACAAGCTGACGACCAGTTTCTACGGCGAATTCATCGTGGCCTTCTGCCGTGCGCTGGACCTGAAAAAGCCGGTGATCATGGGTCAGTCGATGGGCGGCAACATCTGTCTGCACCTGGCGCTGAAGTACGAGACCGAGTTCTCGGCGCTGATCGCGCTGGAGGCTTGCGACTATTCCCCCGGCTGGTGGATCTACCCGCTGCACCATCCGCATATCCACGGCGGCGAGGCGGTGGCGACATCGGTGTTCGGCCTGATGTCGCCCGAAAGCCCCGACGAATACCGGTGGGAGACGTGGTGGTACTATGCCCAGGGCGGGCCCGGCATCTTCAAGGGCGATCTCTACTTCTATTCGGTGGACAGCGACTTCCGCGACATCGTGCACAAGATCTCGGGCCGCCTGCCGATCTATTTCCTGACCGGGGACTACGATTTCGCCTGCACCCCCGAGATGACCGAACGCACGGCCGAAAAGGTCAAGGGGTCGGAATGCATCATCTTTTCGGGCGGACATTTCCCCACGTCGGAAGACCCGGTGAAGTTCAAGGAGGTGATTGCGCCGGTGCTGAAAAAGATCGTGCAGAACGATCCGGACCGGCGTGCCGCTGGCCGGACCCTGCCGGTGCCATCGGCCGCGGCCGGTGCCGCGCGCCCCGCCGCCCGCCGGGTGATCGACCTGTGACAAGCCGGGCCGGGCGCGGCTGACGCGCCCGGCCTTCCATCAGCGAAACCCTGCACCCCCGGGCCGCCATGCCGGAACGTTCCTCATCGACCAGCGCCTACCTTCTGGTGCCGATCCTGCTGATCGCGGTCCTTCTGGGCGTGGCTGCGGTGCGCAACCCGAACCTCGTGTCGATGTCGGGCTTTGGCAGCGCGATCATCGTGGCGGCACCGCTGGTCCTGGCCACCTATGCCCTGATGGCGCTGGCGGTGGCGGGGCGGGGCACGGTCGACCTGGCGGTGGGGCCGCTGATGGCCTTCATCAACGTCTCCATCGTCAAGCTGAACATGCTGGGCGTGGTCACCGGCCCGTTCGGCGTGTTCTTCGTGGCGCTGGGTCTGGGCGTTCTCTACCAGCTTCTGTTCGCGGCGATCGTGATCTGGGTACGGGTGCAACCGATCATCGTGGCGCTGTCGGGGTTCCTGTCGTTGTCGGGCATCAACCTCGTCATCCTGAAACGGCCCGGCGGCACGGCACCCGAATGGATGGGCAGCTGGGGCCTCGGCACCACGATCTTTTCGCCGGTGCTGCTGATCGTGCTGATCGCCACGGCGGGGTGGCTCTTGTTCACGCTGACGCCGTTCTACGCCAACCTGCGGATGATGGGCTATGACGAGCGCGCCGCCTGGACGTCGGGCGTTCGCATCAACATCGTGCGCATCGGCGCGCATGTCATCGCCGGGCTGTTCGTCGGGCTGGGGGCGATCTGCTATACCGCGCTGATCGCCAGCGGCGACCCTACGCAGGGTACCACGATGACGCTGACCGCCGTCACCGCCCTGGTGCTGGGCGGGGCCAGCCTGGCGGGCGGGCGCGGCGGCGTCACCGGGGCGCTCCTGGGCGCGCTGAACCTGTACCTGATCGGCTTCGTGCTGGCCACGTTCAACTTTGGCGCGGTGCAGGCGTTCGTCACGCAGATGGCCTATGGCGTCATCCTGGTGCTGTCGCTTCTGCTGACGCTGCTGGTGCCGCTGATCGGGCGGCACATCGCCTTTCTCACACCGTGCAGCGTGTTCCTGGTGTTGGGCGCGGTGGTCGCGGGCATCATGCTGCAGGTGGCCACCATGGGCACCTACCTGCCCGCCGAGGCGGTCACGGGTGCCGCACCGGGGCCGCTTCTGACGCGCTATCTGCTGCTGCCGCCGGGTGCGGGGGCCGACCTTGGCCTTGCCCTGTCGCCGCTGCAACGCAACGCATTCCTGGCCGCCGCCGCACTGGTCGTGCTGGTCTTCACCGCCCGCCTGACCAGTGCGGAATCCAAATCGCGGCAGATGGGGCTGTTCCTGTATGTCGCCGTGGCGCTGCTGGTCGTGGCGCTGTTCGCGCTGGTGGCCGGGCAGTCGGCCCCCCATGGCGGAGGCACGCCATGACCCCGCCCGGACTGATCCCGATCCCGCGCTCAGGGGCCATGGTGTGGATCAACCTCGGCCTCGCCCTGGTCATCGCCGCCATCGGCTTTGGCCTCGGTTTCGGCCAGGGGCTGAAGGCGCAGTATGTGATCCTGTCCACGGTGGTCAGCATCGCCATCACGCTGTGGCTGTTGAACTACATCGTGGTGATCTTCGAGACGCGCGCCGCCGCGCCCGCCCCCCAGACGTCCGAGACCCGCAGTGTCTGGCAGGCGAACCGGGCGCTGATCATTTCGATGGGCCTCTTGGCACTGGCCTACCTGATCGTCACCGCCAGCGTGCCCGGTTTCCGCACCATCACCAACCTGATCGCGTTCCTGGTGCTGCAGGCGATCCTGCTGTTCGCGTTCAAGGTGTCGGGCCGGTTCGCCAGTGGGCGCAGCGCGTTCATCGGGCTGATCGTGCTGGGCGCGCTGATCGTGATCTCGTCGTTCACGATACCGGGGTTCCTGTCGGGGCCGAACGTCAAGGCGATCCTGCTGTTCGCGGCGTTCCTCGGCATCGCCTGCATCGGCCAGACGCTGGTCGCGCTGATGGGGGGGCTGGACCTGTCGATCCCCTTCGTGATCGGGGCGGCCAACATCGGGCTGCTGTTCCTGATCTCGCTCGGCGTGCCGTCGTTCGTGGCGGTGCTGTTCGTGCTGGTGCTGGGCGGCGTCATCGGCCTGATCAACGGGCTTCTGACCTACCGGCTGCAGGGGCAGGCGCTGATCATGACGCTGGGCATGGGGTTCGCGGTGGCCGGGCTGACGCAGATCCTGACCTCGATCGGGTCGGCCTTCGGCGGCAACGTGTTCGGCACCGTGCCGCCCTGGCTGCAGAACCTGGCGGCGATGAACGGCACCACCTTTGGCTTGGGCTTTCCGCCGACGATCCTGATCTGGATCGTGCTGTCGGTCATCGTCATCGTCGGCCTGCGGCTGTCGGCCTATGGCCGCCATGTCTATGCGCTGGGGGGCAACCGCCGCTCGGCCCGGCTGATCGGCATCAGCGAGCTGAAATACTGGACCCTGGCCTATGTCATCTCGGGCGTCTTTGCCGCGCTGACGGGGTCGCTTCTGCTGGGCTGGTCGGGGGGCGGGTTCATCGGGGTCGGCGATCCGTACCTGTTCACAACGCTGGCCGCCGTGGTGATCGGCGGCACGTCGCTGTCGGGGGGGTACGGCGGGTACGGGTTTACCGTGATCGGGGTGCTGGTGCTGCAGGTGCTGTCGTCGTTCCTGATCGGCATCGGCCTGAAATACGAATGGCAGCAATTCATCTTCGGCCTGCTGATCCTGCCCATGGTGGCGCTGTACGGCCGGGCCCCGCACATCAGGGCACAAGTCTGAGGGACGCATATGTTCGGAACACTGTTCACCACCACCGATGTTGTCAGCACCGCCCATGCGGCGGCCCTGCTGGCCACCTTCTCGACCGCGATCCTGTGCTTTCTGGGCCTGTCCTGGAGCCACGAGAAATGGCGCCTGCCGCTGGCCATGGTGGGGGTCGCGGCACTGGCGTCATCGCTGCACTATGTGGGGGCCGCGCAACTGTGGATCGCCGCGCAGAAGGCCAGCGGCGGCATCCGGTTCGCCGGGTGGTTCACGGTGCATCCCCTGCAGGTGGCGGCGGTCTATTTCTTTGCCCGCACAATGGGGCGCGTGCCGACGGGCGTGTTCTGGCGGATCACCGCCGCCGCGCTTCTGATGGTGTTCGCGCGCTATCTTGGCGACGCCGGGTTCTTCAACCCCACGCTGGGCGTGCTGTTGTCCATCGGCTTCTGGCTGTACATCCTGGGCGAGATGTATTTCGGCGCGATGCCCGACGCGGTGGCCAAGGGCAGCCGGGCGGTGCGTCTGGGGTATTTCTGGATCCGGCTGATCCTGACCATCGGCTGGGCGATCTATCCGCTGTTGCACTTCGTCGATGTCGTCATCGGCACCGGACAGGCCCCGGGCGTCGTCGCCCTGTACACCCTTTTCGACCTGGTCAACCTGATCACCCCTTCGCTCATCGTCCTGGCCGTGGCCGGACAGGAACGCTACTGACCCCCGCCTTCCGAAAGGACCGCACCATGACCGGCGCCGACGCGATTGCCATCATCATCCTTCTAACCATCGTCATCGCGGTGGGGGTGTACCTTCTGCACTGGCTGTACCGCCACTCGTCCAAGGACCAGAGCTTTGTGCGCACCGGTTCGGGTGGCGAGCGGGTGGTGATGGGCGGCGGCGCGCTGGTGATCCCGATCATCCACGATATCACCGTCGTGAACATGAACGCGGTGCCGGTGGAGATACGCCGCACCGGCGAGGCGTCGCTGATTACCCGCAACAAGATGCGGGTCGACATCGTGGCCGAATTCATGGTCCGCGTCATCGCCACGCCCGAAGGCGTGTCCACCGCCGCCCGCACCCTGGCCGCGCGTACGCAGGACCCGATGGCGCTGAAAGAGATCATCCAGGGCAGGTTCGTCGATGCGATGGCCGCGGTGGCCGCGACCATGACGATGGAAGAGATCCACACCGACCGTCTGGGCTATGTCCGCAAGGTGGCGGACCTCGCCGGACAGACGCTGGGCGGCAACGGGCTGGAACTGGAAAACGCGGCACTGACCGCGCTGAACCAGACCGACATCTCGGTGTTCAACCCGCAGAACGCCTTTGACGCCGAGGGCCTGACCCGCCTGACCGAGGAAATCGAGGACCGCCGCCGCACCCGCAACCGGATCGAGAACGAGGCCCGCATCGACATCAAGCTGCGCGACTACGAGGCCGAACAGCGGTCGCTCGAAATCGACCGCGACCTGGAATACGCCCGCATCGACCAGACCCGCGCGATAGAGATCCGCAAGGCCGCCCAGGCCGCCGAGATCGAGGCGGAACGGGCAACATCGACCATCGCGATCACCCAGTCCAAGGTTCGCGCGGAAGAACAGGCCGAGCGGCTGCGCATCGCCCGCGACCAGTCGATATCCTCCGACCGCATCCGCGCCGACAGCGACATCCGCGCGCTCGAGATCGAGCGCGCCAAGGACACCGAACTGACCGAGATCGCGTCACGCACAAGGCTGGAGACCGAACGCATCCAGACCCGCCAGCAGGTCGAGGCGGAACGCATCGATCGCGAACAGCAGGTGCGCGAGGCCGAGATCAAGGCGCGGCTCGAGGTCGAGATCTACGACACGAAATCCACCGGCGAGATCGAATCCGCAAGACTGGACCGCGACCGCGAGGTCGAGGCTCGGCGCATCGAGACCGGGCGCGAGATCGAACTTCTGTCCGTCGCACGCGACAAGGACATCCGCGTATCGAACGAGGCGGCGGCGGGCGAGCAGGAACGCGCGGCGCTGGCCAAACGCCACTCGGTCGAGGTCGACCGCATCGCCAAGGACGAGGCCATCGCCCAGGCCGAGATCGCCAAGCAGCAGAAGGTCAAGCTGGCCGAAACCGTGTCGCTGCGCCGCGTCGAGGATGCCGCCATCGTGGCGGGGCGAGAACTGGAAGAGTTGCGCGTGGCGGCGTCCAAATACATCGACCGCTTCGTGATCGAGCAGGACATGGAAATTGCCCTTGCCGACAAGGCCCGCCTGATCGCGGTCACGAACAAGGCCATCGAAGAGGCCGTCGCCCTGTCGAACGAGGCCGCGGCGCGCAAGACCCTGGCCCTGGCCGAAGAACAGGTGGCATCCGTCCGCGCCGAGGAAGCCGCCGCGCGCACCAAGCGTATCGACATCATCGCCGCACAGTCCGCCGCCGAACGCGATGCCCTGCGCACCGTCAGCGCCGCCGAGGCAGACAAGTTGGCCGTCGAACAGCGCGCACTTGCCGACATCGCCGAGGCCAAGGCGGCAGGCGTGCGCTATGAAACCGACGCGGCCGGCAACCGCAAGCTGAACGATGCCGAGAACATGCGCACCGACGAATCCCGCCGCAGCGCCATCTACGAGCATCTGGTGAAAACCCTGCCGCAGATCATCCGCGAGACGGTCAAGCCGATGGAAAACATCGAATCGATCAAGATCCTGCAGGTCGATGGCCTGCCGGGCCTGAACTCTCCGTCCGAAAGCGGCGGGGGGGGCGGCAACGTGTCGGACCAGGTGGTCAACTCGGCGATGAAGTACCGCACGCAGGTGGCCTTTGTGGATGGCCTGATGGAAGAGATCGGCCTGCCGCTCAAGGGGCTCGGGTCGGCGGGCGGCATGTCGTTCCGCAACTTCCCGCCGGTACCGGGGGCGACGTCGGGCAAGGACGACGACTGAACCTGACCGGGGGAGGCGCGGATGCAGGACGACGATGACAGGCTGGACCGCCACGCGCTGGTGATTGCGCTGTGGCTGGCGGCGGGTTTCGCCGCGCTGGTCCTGTTCGCGCGCGGGTTTGGCGCAGGGGGGGTGGCGTGGCTGGCGGGCGGGTTCGCGGCGCTTCTGGCGGGCTTTGCGCTGCACATCGTCGCCAACGCGGTGCTGCGCACCGGGTTCACCGCGCGCGAAGTGGCCTTGGCGCTGGTGCTGGCAATGACGGGGCTGCTGGCGCTGGGGCTGGCGGTGCTGGCGGTGCCGGGCTTTGCCGGGCGGTTCTTCCTGCCGCTGGCGGGCGGTGCGGCTGTGCTGGTGGCGGCGGTGATGCTGTATCTGGTCACCCGGTTCGGGCCGCGCGATGTGCTGGGAATGTTCGACGCCGCGCGCGACACCAACCCGCGCCCCGCCAACCGCCTGCGCCACCGCGGGGGGCGCAGGTGACGGCACTGGTCCTGGCCCTGCTGGCGTTTCTGGCGGCGCTGGGCGTCTATGTCGCAGCACTGGTGGCGGCGCGGGGCGATGTCGGCGGTTTTGCCGACGGCGGCGCGCGGATGCCGGGGTGGGCGATGATCCTTGGCCTTGGGGTGGTGGCGGTGGCGGGGTTCGACCTGCCGGGTCATCTGGCGCTGATCGCGCGGTTTGGGTTGCAGGCCAATCACCTGGCTCTGGGGCTGCTGCTGGCGGCGCTGGCGCTGCTGGTGGTGCAAAAACGCCTGTGGCTGGCGGCCCGGATCGCCGGGCACAGCAGCCCCGGTGCGGCGCTGGCCGACCACTATGGCAGCGTCACCCTGCGCCTTGCCATGCTGACGCTGGCGGGGCTGTTCGCCCTGCCCTTTGCCGCCACGCATCTGTCGGGGGCGGGGGGGATGCTGGCGCAGGTCACCGGCGGTGCCGTGCCGCGCGGCGTGGCGATCTGGGGACTGGCCTTCGCGCTGTGCCTGCCGGCCGTCATGGGCGGCTGGCGCGCGACAGTGCTGGTGATCGGGACCGAGGCGCTGCTGCTGGCCCTGCTGCTGGCGGGTGCGGCGGGCATGGCGGGCGCTCTCTTGCCCGATCCGGGGTTTCCTGCCGTGGCCCTGCCCGTAGCCGACGGCATCCTCGCCAACGCCATCCCCGGCGTAGCGCAATATTCCGCCGGCATCGGCAAGGATGTGGCACCGGGCGGCCCCTTCACCACGCTGGCCATCCTGTCCGGCGCGGGGGCGCTGGTCGGGCTGCTGCTGTCGCCGGGGGTGCTGTATCTCGGCATGACCGCGCGCGCCGGGCGGGGCCTTGCGTTCGGCGCGGTCTGGGTCGTCGCAGGGCTGGTCACGGGGCTGCTGCTGCTGGCCCCCTTGCTGGCAGGGCGCACGGCAGAGGGGCCGCTTGCGCTGATCACGGCACTGGCGGCAACCGAGCCGCTGGCGGGTGCCGGCCTCACCCTTGCGTTGATGTTGCCGGCACTGCTCGCAGTGTCGTTCTTTACCGTGTCGGGCACGCTGTCGGTTGTGCGCGAGGGGGTGCTGCCCTTCGCGCTGCCCGGCCTGCCGCCCCATGGCCAGCGGCTTGCTGCGCGGATCGCGCTGGCGGTCGCGTTCTTCCTCGTGGCGTCGCTTGCCACCTTTTCGCCGCTGGCGGCGGCGGTGTTCGGCAGCCTTGCCCTGCCCCTGTCGGCACAGATGCTGCCGGCACTTCTGGGGCTGGCGTATCTGCGCTGGATCAGCCGCAGCGCAGTCATCACCGGGCTGATCTTCGGCACCCTTGCCGTGTTCTTCACCGAACCCCCCGGCCTGATCCTGTTCGAGGGGCTGTTTCTGGACCTGCCCTGGGGGCGCTGGCCGATGACGGTCCATTCCGCCGGCTGGGGGCTGGCGCTGAACGGGACGGCGGTACTTCTGGTGTCGACCTTCACCCGGAAGGGGCCCGAGCGGCTGCACCGCGACCGCCTGCACGATGCCTTTGCCGCGCAGGACGGGGCGCGCGACGGCGGGCGCGCGGCGCGGGGGGCAAAATGGTCGCTGACGCTGATCTGGGCGTTTCTGGCAATTGGCCCCGGCGCGATCCTGGGCAACACGTTCTTCAGCCAGCCCGTGTTCGCAACCGGCGAGGCGGCCCTTGGGGTGCCGTCGCTTTGGGTGTGGCAGTTGCTGTTCTGGCTGGCGGGGGTGCCGCTGGTGTGGTGGCTGGCCTATCCCGGCGGTCTGGGTTTAACCGCGCAAGACGGACTGCGTCCACCCGCCCCCGACACCCCGGCGGGGCAACCGCCGGGCTGGATCGCCGCAGCGCTGGCGCGGGTTGCGCGCGGTGACCTGCGCGGGCCGGGGCGCTAGGCCGTGGCGCGGATCGAACGCACCGGCGTGGACACCCGTCGCCTGCGCTATTTCCTCGCGGTCTGCGACCATGGCGGGTTTTCCCGCGCGGCGCTGGCCGTCGGCATCGCCCAGCCCGCGCTGACCCGGCAGATGCAGCTTCTGGAACAGGAACTGGGCGTCGTTCTGTTCACCCGCAACGGTCGCAATGCCGTGCCGAGCGAGGCCGGGCACACGCTGCTGACCGAGGTGCGCAGCCATCTTGAAGGGCTGGCGGATGTCGTGGACCGCCTGCGCCGCGACTTTGCCGCGGTCCCCCGGCGAGTGACGCTTGGCATCTGTCCCACCATCGCGCCCCTGTTCCTGGACGCCCTGCTTGAGGCGAACCGCGCATTGCCCGGCGCCCCCGCGCTGCAGGTGATCGAGGCGTATTCCGGCGACCTGCGCAGCCTGATGCGGGCGGGCCGACTGGACCTGGCACTCAGCTATGCCACCTCGGACCCGGACGAAGGGCCGGCGGTGCCGCTGTTGACCGAACGTCTGGTGCTGGCGGCACGGGGGCTGCCGCCCGGCCCGGTGACGCTGGCCGATCTGGGCCACATGCGGCTGATCCTGCCCAGACGCATCCACCAGTTGCGCCGCATCATCGACGCAACCTGTACGGCGCAAGGCCTGACGCTGCACCCGGCGCTGGAGCTTGACAGCCTGGCCGCGGTCAAGGCGATGGTCGCCGAAGATGTGGGTGGCTATGCCACGATTCTGCCGCACCACGCCGTGGTCCGCGAAGCCACGGCGGGCCATTTCGCGCTTTCCGCGATCGATGATCCAGGCATGGTGCGCACCATCGCGCTGTTGCGCCCCGGCGGCGACAGGGGCGTGCCGCCGGGCCTGGCCGACCAGATCATCCGCCACGCCGAAACCCTGCGCGCCACGATGGCGGCGGTGTTCTGACCCGGAGGCCAGAGCGCCCGGCAATGGCCACCATCGCCAAACGCTCTTTCGCCCCGGCCCGCTGCCCGGCCACCCTGCGCGCCACCCCAGAACAAGGACCCGCCCGATGCCGGATTTCCACCCCACCGCCGAACACGCCCCGATCCGCGAGGGGGTCGCCCGCGTCTGCGCCGCCTTTCCCGGCAGCTACTGGCGCGACCTTGACGCCCGCCGCGCCTATCCGACTGACTTCGTGGGTGCCCTGATCCGCGAGGGGTATCTGGCCGCGATGATCCCCGAGGCATATGGCGGGTCGGGCCTGAACCTGACGGCGGCGGCGGTGATCCTGGAAGAGATCCACCGCCAGGGCTGCAACGCCGCTGCCTGCCACGCGCAGATGTACACGATGGGCACCGTCCTGCGCCACGGGTCCGAGGCGCAGAAACGCGCGTATCTGCCGGGCATCGCCGCCGGAACCCTGCGGTTGCAGGCATTCGGCGTGACCGAACCCACCAGCGGGACCGACACGCTGGCGTTGAAAACCACGGCGCGGCGCGACGGCGACACCTGGGTGATCAACGGCCAGAAGATCTGGACCAGCCGGGCCGAACATTCCGACCTGATGGTGCTGCTGGCCCGCACCACGCCGCGCGACCAGGTTGCAAAGCGCACCGACGGGCTGTCGGTGTTCCTGGTCGACATGCGGGAACACCTTGGCCGCGGCATCACCATCCGCCCGATCCGCACCATGATGAACCACGCCACGACCGAGGTGTTCTTTGACAACCTGACGATCCCGGCGGATGCGCTGGTGGGGGACGAGGGGCAGGGGTTCCGCTACATCCTGTCGGGCATGAATTCGGAACGCATCCTGATCGCCGCCGAATGCATCGGCGATGCCAAATGGTTCCTGTCGACCGGGGCCGCTTACGCAAAGGAACGCGTGGTGTTCGGGGCCCCCATCGGCCGCAACCAGGGGGTGCAGTTCCCGCTGGCCCGCGCGCAGGCCCACATGATGGCCGCCGAGGCCATCGTCTACCGCGCCGCCGCGATGTACGATTCCGGTCTGAACCCCGGCGTCGAGGCCAATACCGCCAAGATGCTGGCCGCCGACGCAAGCTGGGAGGCTGCCGAGGCCTGCCTGCAGACCCACGGCGGCTTCGGCTTTGCCGAGGAATACGATGTCGAACGCAAGTTCCGCGAGGCGCGGCTCTATCAGGTGGCCCCGATCTCGACCAACCTGATCCTGTGCTACATCGCCGAACAGGTGCTGGGCCTGCCGAAATCCTATGGCGAGGGGCGGGCATGACCATTCTTGACCATGTGCTGGATCTCGCCGCCCTGCCGGTGTCCGCCATCCCCGACGGTGCGCGGGCGATGGCCCGGTTCTCGCTGTTCGACTGGATGGTCTGCGGGCGGGCGGGCGTGGCCGAACCGCTGTCGGTCGCGCTGCGCGGATATCTCGGGGCTGAGGGCGGCAGCCCCGTCGCGTCGGTGATCGGCGGCGGCCTGATGCCCGCACGGGCGGCGGCGCTGGTGAACGGGGCCACGTCGCATGCGCTGGACTATGACGACACGCACTTTGCCCATGTCGGACACCCGTCCGTCGCGATCTACCCGGCGGCGCTGGCCGTGGGCGAGGCGGTCGGGGCCCCGGGGGCCAAGTTGGCGGATGCGTTCCTGATCGGTGCCGAGGCGTCGGTGCACATCGGTCTGCGGCTGGGGGCAGGGCATTACAACCGGGGCTTTCACCAGACGGCCACCGCAGGGGCCTTTGGAGCGACCGTCGCGGCGGGTCGGCTGTATGGCCTGACCCGCGCGCAGATGCGCGCCGCCATCGGCCTGTGCGCCACCCGCGCCTCGGGGCTGAAGTCGCAGTTCGGCACCATGGGAAAACCCTACAACGCAGGCATCGCCGCCGCGAACGGGGTGGAATGTGCGGGCCTGGCGCGGGCGGGGGTCACCTCTGCCGATGACGGGCTGGACGGGGCGCAGGGCTTTGTCCCCACCCACTCCGATGCGCCGCAGGCGGGGGGCTGGGATGACCCGCCCCCCGGACGGTTCCTGTTCGAAGATGTGAAGTACAAGCTGCACGCCTGCTGCCACGGCACCCACGCGATGATCGAGGCGCTGGTCGCGGAACGGGCGCGCGGGCTGACTGCCGATGCGGTCGCGGCGCTGCACCTGCGCACCAGCCCGCGCTGGCTGTCGGTCTGCGACATCAAGACGCCGCGCACGGGACTCGAGGTGAAGTTCAGCTATGCCTGGTTGGCCGCCATGGTGCTGACGGGCGCCTCCACGGCATCCGACCGCACCTATACCGACGTGCTGGCGACCGACCCCGCGCTGGCGTCGCTGGCCGCACGGGTGACGGTTGCGGGCGATGCCGCCACCACCGACACGCAGGCCAAGGGTCACATCACGCTGGCAGACGGCCGCGCCATCGTCTTTGCCCACGACCTTGCCGCGCCGGTGCCCGCAGCCTTGCTGGAACGCAATTTGCGCGCCAAGGCGGCAGACCTGATCGGGGATGCTGCCCAACCCCTGTGGACCGCTGTATCGGCGCTGGACCGCGTCAGCGCGCGCGACATCGGTGCCCTGCTGCGGGGCTGACGGCGCGAGGTGTTCACAAACTCATCGCCCCGCCCGCGCCGTCCTGTGCCGCCTCGGGCGCCAGCCGCCCCTCCCAGATGTTGCGCCGCACCAGGTCGCGGGCCACGATCATGGTCAGGTCGATGGCCGCGCGGGCGGCGCGGCTTTGCGCGCGGGCGGGGTTGGTGACAAGAAGGACCGGGCGGGTGATCGTGGGGTCCACAATGGGCGATTTCACCAGTTCGCCCCGGCTGACGAAATCATGTGCGGCGGCGGGGGCAAAGATCGTATAGCCCGACCCCCGCGCCACCAGTTCCTTGACTGCGTCATCGCGTCCATCTCGATCACCACGTTCAGCGCCAGTCCATGCTGTGTGGCATAGCGGGTGATGGTGCGGGTCAGCCCGTGGCTGGGTGACGGCAGGATCAGGTCAAGCCCGGCAATGTCGGCCAGCGCCACCGGCTGCCCCGGCGGTGTGTCCAGCGGCCAGGCATCGGGCGCCGAGAAAAAGCACAACTGTTCGTCCAAGAGGTGGCGGGCATGGAAATGCTCTTTCCGGTCAAGATCATACAGGAACGCCACATCCACCGTGCCATCCTCGAGCCAGGTCTTGATATAGCCCGACATCGCCTCGACTGCCTGCAGCCGCACCTGGGGCAGTTCGACCCGTACGGTTTCGGCCAGCGGCACCGACATCACCATCGACACCGACGGCGGCAGGCCAAAGGCCACCGGCCCGCGCACCGTGCCGCCCGCCTCTTTCATCTCGGCGATGCAGATGTCCAGGCTGCGGCTGATCGCGCGGGCGTGGCGCACCAGCAGATGCCCCTCGTCGGTCAGTACCACCCCGCGCGGTGACCGCACCATCAGCGCCACGCCAAGCTCTTCTTCCAGCCGGATCACGTGCTGCGACAGCGACGGCTGTGCCACCCCCAGCCGCTGCGACGCGGCAGACAGCGATTTCTCTTCCGAGATGGCCACGAAATACCGCAGATGCCGGATGTCCATGCGCACCCCCCCAAGGTCGACCGCCGCCCCCGAAGGCGGCACCGACCCGGGGGCATCATAGGAACGATCCGCCGCACAATTCAACCACCGGCATCGGCAAATACACCGGCAGCGGGGCTAGCCTGCCGACCTATAGCCTTTCAAGGAAAGGGTTATTACCGCCCCTCCCGGCGCAGGCACTAGCCTTTCTGCTGCCGGTTGCGTTGGGGGGGGGTGCAGGCATGGCGGACCTGGAAGGCATTCTTGTCGTGGCCCTGGAACAGGCCGTCGCGGCACCTTTGGCCACCGCGCATCTGGCCGATGCCGGCGCGCGGGTGATCAAGGTCGAACGCCCCGAGGGCGATTTCGCGCGCGCCTATGACCATCTGGTGCATGGCGAAAGCGCCTATTTCGTCTGGCTGAACCGGGGCAAGGAATCGATCTGCCTGGACCTGCGCCAGCCCGGTGACATCGCCCTGATGCGCCGGATGGTGGCAGTGGCCGACGTGTTCGTGCAGAACCTCGCCCCCGGTGCCGCCGGCCGCCTGGGGCTGGGGGCCACGGCGCTGACGGCAGCCCATCCCCGGCTGATCCACGTCTCGATCAGCGGCTACGGCGAGGACGGGCCGTACCGCGACCAAAAGGCCTATGACATGCTGATCCAGGGCGAAAGCGGCCTTCTGGCGGTGAACGGAACACCCGAGGGCAGCGCGCGCGTCGGCATTTCGGTCTGCGACATCGCGGCGGGCGAGACCGCCTTTGCGGCCGTGCTGCAATCCCTGATCGCGCGGGGGCGGACGGGGATGGGGCGGGCGGTCGAGGTGTCGCTGTTCCACACCATGGCCGACTGGATGAACGTGCCCTATTTGCAGACCCGCTATGGCGGCGCGCCGCCCCTACGGGTTGGGCTGCGGCACCCGTCGATCGCGCCCTATGGGGCCTTTGGCTGCAACGACGGGCGGCAGGTGCTGCTGTCGGTGCAGAACGACCGCGAATGGGCGTCGCTGTGCACGGGTGTGCTGGGCAATCCGGCCCTTGCGGGCGAAGCCCGGTTTGCCACCAACGTGGCGCGGGTGGCGCACCGCGCCGAGATCGACACGATGCTGGCCCCCGTGCTGGCAGGGCTGGACCGCGAGGCGGCGATGGCACTTCTGTCGGCGGCGGGCATCGCCTGCGCGCGCCTGTCGACGATGGAGGACATGGCCCACCACCCCCAGACGCGTCACCTGACCGCCGACAGCCCGACCGGCCCGGTCCAGATGATGGCGCGCGGGGTGCGCTTTTCGAACGGGGGCAACGCCGGAGGCAGGGTGCCGGCGCTTGGCGCGCATTCGGCGGCCCTGCGGGCCGAGTTCGCGGCACCGGGCTGAACGGCAATCCCTGGCCGCAGGGCAGCGCAGCCGCGATCTACGGCGTTTCCAAGTGCTTGTAGACCGTGGTGCGTGAGATGCCCAAGGCACGGGCCGCCCTTGCAACGCCGCCCGACTGCCGCACCGCCGCACGGATGCTGCGGCACTGCGCCTCTTTCCACGGAACGCCGCTGCACTGCGGGCAGGTTGCGGCATCGGCCATGTTCGCCTGCGGCAGATGCGGTGACAGGTCGGCGGGCATCAGCACCGAACCTTGGGCGGCCGCCACGGCCTGCGCGATGACGGTACGCAGCTCGTGCAGGTTGCCGGGCCAGTCGTGGCGTTCCAGGGCCGCGACGGCGTCGGGATGCAGGCCGATGCCCGGCCGCACGGCGCGGGCAAATCGCAGCGCAAGGGCTGCGATGTCGCTGCGCCGGCGCAGGGGTGGCAGGTCGATGGCAAGGCCGCTCATGCGGAAGCGCAGGCTGGGCAGCAGGGTGCGCACTGCCACTGCCTCGGCCAGCGGCAGGCTTGAGGTGGTGATGAGGAACAGCGCGCATCGGTGCAGCGCCCCGGTCGCGGGATGGCGGAATTCGCCCCGGTCCAGAACCTGCGCCAGCGCCGCCTGCGCGGGCAGGGGCAGAAAGGCCACCTCGTCCACGCACAGGGTTCCGTCCGACGCCTGGTCCAGCAGACCGGGCGGGCCACCAGGGCGGCCGAAAAACGCCATCTCGGCATCGGCACCCAGCATCCGCGCATCCACGGAAACGAACGGCCCGGCACGGTTTGCCGCCGCATGGGCCAGCCGCGCCACCACGTCCTTTCCGGTGCCCGTCTCGCCGCACAGGAAGATCGGCTTGCCCGCGGCCGCCGCCTGCGGCAGCGGGCGCAGACCTCGCACCAGGCCGGCATCGTCGAACACGACATCGCGGAACAGGTTGCGGGTGTCGGATTGCGCCGTCCGCGCCTGCACCCGCGCCGCGCCCGCAGGAACCAGCCGCACCGCCAGGGCAAAGCTGGCGCGGTTCGCCACGCAGCGCATCGACACCGCCGATCCCATGCGGTCGCGGACGCGCAGCGTTTCGCCCTGTACCAGCCGCAGGGCGACGGCGTCGAAGTCCTGCTCGAAGATGGCATCGAACGGGGTGCCGAGGATGCGGTGCATGCCCGCCAGGAAGATCTCGCCCTTGCGGTTCACCGCGTGCACGGTGAAATCGTCGTCCAGCACCAGCATGCCCACCGACAGCGTGCCCAGGTATTCGGGTCGCGGGTGGAACTGCAGCACCAGCCTGCGGTCATGGGCCGAGCGGATCAGGCAGTTCTCGATGTTGCTGGCCGACATCTGCACCAGCGCCGCCGTGTGCTGCTGCCGCACGGTGGACCGCGATGACGCATCGAGAAGGCCCGCCAGCCCGCCGCGCCCGTCAAAGATCGGCGCGCTGATGCACGACACGTCGGCGTGCGCGCGCAGGAAATGCTCGGCCCCGTAGACCTGCGCGGGGCGGCGGGTGGACAGGGCAATGCCAAGCGCGTTGGTGCCGCGCAGATCTTCGGTCCAGACCGAGCCGGGGATCACCGTCTTGCCTGCGTCGGTCTCGGCAAACTGGGTATCGACCAGCGATTCCAGCACGATCCCTTCGGGCGACCCGAGGGCGATCATGAAGTTCGACCCGGCGATCTGGTCGAACAGCAGTTCCAGTTCGGGCCGGGCAAAGCGGATCAGGTCGGCATGGCGTTCCTGCGAGCGGCGGTGTTCGCTGTCGGACAGCACCAGCTTTTCCGCCCGCGCCAAGGGGTCAAGGCCGTGCGACAGGCTGCGCAGCCAGCTGTCGGCAATGTCGCCGGGCAAGGCACCACCGGGAAACCGCCCCTGGCTTTCCAGCATGTGGCGGGCGCGCATCAGCGCGGTGGTCTGGAACTCCATCGCCGCGTCCCCCCTGCGTTTCCCGGCAGCAAGCAAAGTGCGGCTGCACCGGCCAGAGTCAACCGGACGCCTTGATTCGCGGCCAGACTGTCCAGAGTCTGGACATTTCCCGTCGCCGGCCCATCGGGCGGGCCGGTGCCCGCTGTGTGCTGTCCGCGATCTGGACAGCCCGGCGCGACACGTGTCCAGCGCCTGTGCGGCCCGGGATCTGCCGCGCCGCAGCATTTGCGCCCGGTGCGTTCCTGCGCCTTCCTGCCGTTCATGCCCCGCGTCGGGGCGGTCCTTGCCAAGGCGCATCGCGATGAAAGCACAGGTTCTTCGTCACTATGACCCGGCCCTGACGGCACCCGTCTGGGTGTCGATGGAGGACGTGGCCGATCCCCGCATCCAGAAATCCAGCGACGTGATCGTGCGCATCGGCGGCGCGGGCGTCTGCCGCACCGACCTGCACATCATCGAAGGCATCTGGCGGCCCCACACCGACCCCACCGGCAACGGCCTGCTGCCGCTGATCATGGGGCACGAGAATGCGGGCTGGATCGAGGAGATCGGCCCCGAGGTCGAGGGGCTGAAAAAGGGCGATCCGGTCATTGTCCACCCCAAAGTGACCGGTGGCACCTGCATTGCCTGCCGCCGGGGCCATGACATGCACGGCGAGGGCAAGTTCCCGGGGCTGGATTCGAACGGCGGCTATGCCGAATACCTGCAAACTTCGTCGCGCAACCTGATCGCGTTACCGAAGACGCTGGCCCCGAGGGACGTCGCCCCCTATGCCGATGCCGGTCTGACTGCCTACCGCGCCGCCAAGAAGGCGGCGCAGCAACTGCTGCCCGACCAGGCGGTGGTGGTGATCGGGGCGGGGGGGCTGGGTCATATCGGCATCCAGGTGCTGCGCGCCATGTGTGCGGCGCGGATCATTGTCGTCGATATCTCGGACACGTCGCTGGAACTGGCGGGCCACGGCGGGGCCGACCATCTGGTCAAGGCCGACGGCGGCGAGGTCGAGGCGGTGAAATCCCTGACCGGCGGCAAGGGGGCCGAGGCGGTGCTGGATTTCGTCGGCGAAAAGGGCACCACGAAGAAGGGGCTCGAGATGACCCGGTCGATGGGCAGCTATTACGTCATCGGCTATGGCGAGGACATCCGGGTGCCCACCGTCGATCTGGTGATCACCGAGCGCAACATCATCGGCAACCTGGTCGGCACCTGGGCCGAACTGACCGAACTGATGGCGCTGGCCGACCGCGGGTTGGTCGAACTGGCGACCCGGCACTATGCGCTGGCCGACGCCAACCAAGCGCTGAAAGACCTCAACAGCGGGCTGATCAAGGGCCGGGCCGTCCTTGTCCCCTGAGGGGGCAACCATGACAATATCGGGAGGAGAAAGACCAATGACCACAAAGGCCACACTGCTTGCCACCTCGGCGCTGATGCTGTCCGCCGGGATCGCGGGCGCGCAGGACTACACGAAATACGGCATCAAGGCCGACGTGCCGGGGGCCTGTTCCTTTGCGTCCATCGACGCCAAGGACTACACCGGCCGCACGCTCAACATCATCACCCACGCCATCCCGGTGATCGGCGAGCCGACGGCGCTGCACGCGCAGCAGTTCCAGGAACTGACCGGAGCCACGGTGAACGTGGTGCATGTGCCGTTCGGCGATCTGTTCCAGCGCATCATGATCCCGTTCCAGACCGGGCAGGCGGCCTATGACGTGCTGTTCTTCGGGTCGCTCTGGCTCGGCGATTTCAACGCCTATCTGGCCGAGGTGCCCGCCGCCTATCAGGAGGTGTCGGGCATGCAGGACGTGACGCCGACCTACCGCGGCGTGGCGTCGTGGAACGGCAAGATGCTGAACTACACGATGGACGGCGACCGCCATTACCTCAAGTACCGGTCGGACGTGTTCGCCAACCCCGAGATGCAGGCGAAGTTCAAGGCGGCCACCGGTCGCGACCTGACCGTTCCCGCGACGTGGGAGGAGTACAACGAGGTTGCCGCCGTCTTCAACAACACCGACTGGGACGGCGACGGTGCTGCGAACTTCGGCACGGCGGAGGTGACCAAGCGCGACGACCTGATGTTCTCGGCCTTCATCAGCCGGGTCGCCCCCTATGCCAAGCACCCCGGGGTGAAGGGCGGGTTCTTCTTTGATCTGGCCACGATGGAACCCCTGGTCAACACGCCGGGCTGGGTGCGCGGGCTGGAGCTGTTCGTGGCAGCACAGGCGTCGATGCCGCCCGGCGGTACGTCGTTTGGCCTCGGCGACGAGATCTTCTCGTTCGGCGGCGGGCAGACGCTGATGTCCTATTCCTGGGATGACGCCTTCATCCAGGCGATGCAGGCCGACAGCCCGATCCGCAACAAGGTGGCGGCAGCGCCGTTGCCTGGCGCGCGCGAGGTGTGGAACCGCACGACCGGGGCCTGGGACACGTTCGAGACGCCGAACGTGGCGCCCTATGTCACCTGGGGCTGGTCGTCGGCGGTGGCCGCGACCAGCGAAAGCAAGGACATGGCGTTCGACTACCTGTGCTTCTTTGCCAACGAGGCGAACACGCTCTCTGACCTGCAGATCGGCCGGTTCGGGGTGAACCCCTACCGCGCGGCGCATTTCGACCCGGCCTTCTACCAGTCGGAAATGGGATGGGATGCGAACGTCGCCACCACCTACACCGACACGCTGAAGGCCATCGACGGCGCGTCGAACCAGGTCTTCGACCTGCGCGTGCCCGGCGTGGGCGAGTTCATGTCGTCGATGGCGGCGGGGGTGGCGCGCGCCCAGTCGGGCGAGGCGACGGCACAGGAGGCGCTGGACGGCGTCGCCGCCGAGTGGAAGGCCATCGTCGAGCGGATCGGGGCCGACCGTGTGCGCGAGGCCTATGCCAACGTGGTGGCGCTGGAAGACCGCTGAGGAAGACCGCCAGGACGGGCAACCGTGCAGAACGACTGCCTCCTTCCCCCCTTGTGGGGGAGGGATGGGGTGGGGGGGCTGGTGCCGGTTGCTCCCCGTCGGCCCCCACCCCCGGCCCCTCCCCGCAAGGGGGAGGGGAGCCACCCCTCTCCCGACGCGCCTGCGCACCCCGGCCAATCGCCCGAAGGACAGCCGGCCCCATGTACCGCCAGAAATACATCTTCCTGCTGCCCGGCCTTCTGGTGCTGGTGGCGATCATCCTGTTCCCGCTGCTGTTCACCATCCGCGTCAGTTTCAGTTCGTGGGATGTCTACAACCCCGGCCTGAACTGGATCGGCGGCGAAAACTATGGGCGGTTGTGGGACGACAGCCGGTACTGGGAGGCGCTGTGGCGATTGTCGCTGATGACCGTGGCCTCGGTGCTGCTGCAATACGTGCTGGGGTTCGCGCTGGCCCTGATGGTCTGGCGCGAGGTTGCGGCGCGGCGGTTCTTCCGGGTGCTGTTCCTGGTGCCGATGATGACGACGCCGGTGGTGATGTCGGTGATCTGGCGCACGATCTTTCACGAAAGCCTCGGCCCGCTGAACCCGATCCTTGAGGCCATCGGCATCGGCGCGCAGCCGTGGCTGAGCGCCGCCGCCCATTCGGTGGCCGCCGTGATCATCGTCGAGGTCTGGCAGTGGACGCCGTTCATGTTCCTGTTGCTGCTCGCGGGCCTTCTGTCGCTGCCCGACGAGCCGTTCCTGGCGGCACGGATTGACGGTGCCGGGCCGGTGCGGACGTTCCTGTCGGTGACCTTTCCGATGATGGGGGCGATATCCGTGGGCGCGATCCTGATCCGGCTGATCGAGGCGTCGAAGCTCATGGAAACCGTCTATGTCCTCACTTCGGGCGGGCCGGGGACATCCACGGAAACCACCAGCTACTACATCTACATCCGGGGGATGCGCGACTTCCAGATCGGCTATTCGGCGGCGCTGTCGCTGACCTACCTGGTGGTGATGACGGTGGCGCTGACGCTGGTGGCCAAGGCGCTGGTGCGCCTGATGGTGAGGGACCGGACATGAGAACGCCCTACCTTGCGCTGAAATACGCAGCCCTGGCCCTGTGGTCAGCCTTCGTGATCTTCCCGTTCCTGTGGATGCTCTCGACCAGTTTCAAGACCGCCAACGGCGTCACGCAGGGGGCCAAGTGGATCCCCTGGGTGCAGTACGACCCCTCGCTGGCCGGGTGGAACGCGCTGTTCGGGGGCGCGGGCGGGATCAACATCGTGCGTCCCTTTGCCAATTCACTGATCGTCACCCTGTCGGGGTCGGCCATCGCGCTGGTGCTGGGGACACTGGCCGCCTACGGCCTGTCGAGGTTCACCTTCCGCGCCGGGCCGATCCGGAACGGCGACATCACCTTCTTCTTCATCAGCCAGCGCATCATGCCGCCCATCGTGCTGGCGATCCCGTTCTTCCTGATGCTGCGGACGCTGGGGCTCCTGGACACCATCCCCGGCCTGATCCTGATCTATGTCGCGATGCTGATGCCGATTGCCGTCTGGGTGATGGTCGATTTCTTCAACACCGTCCCGCGCGGACTGGACGAGATGGCCTGGATGGACGGCTGCACCCCGGTCACCACGTTCCTGCGGGTGATCCTGCCCAATGCGCTGCCGGGGCTGGTGGTGGCAGGGATGTTCTGCCTGATCTTCGGCTGGAACGACTTCTTCTTTGCCTTCACCATGACCTTCACCGAGGTGCAGCTGCTGCCGGTGTCCATCGTCGCGCTGAATTCGTCGGTGACGCCGTGGTGGTCGCTGTCGGCGGCGGCCATCGTGTCGGTGGCACCCTTGGCGGTGCTGGCCTTTGTGGTCGAGCGCTTCCTGTCGCGCGGCGGGCTGGCCGGGGCGGTGCGCTGATGCTGGAACTGGTATCCCTGTCGTTGGTCGAAGGCGGCATCCCGCATCTGGACGACGTGACGATCCGCTTCCGCAAGGGGCAACTGACCACGCTGCTGGGCCGCACCGGGGCGGGCAAGACCACGCTGATGCGCGCCATCGCGGGGCTGGTGGTGCCCGACCGGGGGACCATCGCGCTGGACGGTGCGGACTGGCAGCACCTGGCCCCCTGGCAGCGCCCGGTGGCGATGGTGACGCAAGCGTTCATCAACTATCCGCACCTGTCGGTCTTGGACAACGTGGCCTTCCCGCTGCTGCGCCGCCGCGTGCCCCGCGACGAGGCCCGCGACACCGCGCGCGACATGCTGGGCCGGGTGGGCCTTGCCACCATGACCGACCGCCGCCCCGGCCAGTTGTCGGGCGGCCAGCAGCAGCGCGTGGCCATCGCCCGCGCGCTGGTCAAGAAGTCCCCGGTCGTTCTTTTGGACGAACCCTTCGTCAACCTCGACTACAAGCTGCGCGAAGGCTTGCGCGAGGAACTGGTGGACCTGTTGCGCACCGAACAGGGCACCATCGTGATCTACGCCTCGACCGACCCGCGCGAGGCGCTGCAGATGGGCGATGCCGTGGTGCTGCTGGCCGAGGGGCAGGTGGTGCAGGCGGGCGCGCCCCAGGCCGTCTACAATCACCCGGCCACCACCCGCGCGGCGGTGGTGGTGAACGACCCGCCGATCAACCTGATCGGGATGGAGGTGACGAGCGCGGCGCTGCGGCTGGACGGTCTGGCCGACCTGCCCGCTACAGCCCTCGGGCGGTCGTTGCCGCCGGGCCGCGATACAATTGGCCTGCGCGCGCATTCCATCGGGCCGGGCGGCACCCTCCCCGCCCGGGTGACCCTGACCGAGGTGTCGGGGTCGGAAACCGTCACCCACCTTGTGGCGGGTGACCAGCCGCTGGTGATGCGCGAGCGGACGGTGACGGGCCACGCGCTCGGCGACACCCTCGCGCTGTCGCTCGATCTGGCCGATGGGCTGGTGTTCGACGCGGCAGGCAACCTGCTGGAACGGGGGCCTGCGCATGGCTGAGATCACGCTGGACCATCTGGCCCATGCCTATGCGACGGGGGGGGCCTATGCGCTGAAACCCCTGCACATGACCTGGCGCGACGGCGGCACCTATGCGCTGCTTGGGCCGTCGGGCTGCGGCAAGTCCACCATGCTCAACATCATCTCGGGGTTGCTTCGCCCGTCCCAGGGCCGCGTGCTGTTCGACGGGCAGGATGTGACGGCGCTGGACACCGGGCGGCGCAACATCGCGCAGGTGTTCCAGGTGCCGGTGATCTACCGGTCAATGACGGTGGGACAGAACCTCGGGTTTCCGCTGGTCTGCCGGGGGGTGGCGGCGGAGCGGATCAAGGCGCGGGTCGAGGCGGTGGCAGACCGGCTGGGCCTGGGTCCGCACCTGAGGCACCCGGCGAACGCGCTGACGGCGGCCATGAAGCAGCTGGTGTCGCTGGGCCGCGGCCTCGTGCGCGACGATGTGGCCGCGATCCTGCTCGATGAACCGCTGACCGTCATCGACCCGCAGCAGAAGTTCGACCTGCGCCGCATCCTCAAGGAAATCAACGCGGAATTCCGGGTGACGATGGTGCTGGTGACGCATGACCAGACCGAGGCGATGACCTTTGCCCAGGAGATCGTGGTGATGAACCACGGCGAGGTGGTGCAGTCGGGCAGCCCGGTTGACCTGTTCGAGCGCCCCGCGACCGAACATGTCGGCTGGTTCATCGGATCGCCCGCAATGAACTTTCTGGCCGCCCGCCGGGATGGCGGGCAGGTCGTGGTGCCCGGCACGGGGCTGGCCGTTCCGGCCCCGACAGGTCTGGACGATGCGGCGCTGAAGATCGGCTTCCGCCCCGAACACGCCCGCATCGTGGCCGAAGGCGGGCTGATGCAGGGGGCGTTGCAGCGCGTCTGGTACGAAGGTGCGGATGCCGTGCTGGCCATCGGCTCCGGTGCCCACCAGGTGCGGGTGCGTGTTGCGGGCGGCCATCCGGCAGGGCAGGGCGATGCCGTCCGCCTGGCCGTCGATCCCGACAGGCTGCGCCTGTTCAGCGCGGGGCGGCTGGTGGCGTGACGGCCCTACCGGCGCCGCCAGCGGGCAGGGCCGGTGGTGTGGATCGAGCTGCCGGTGCTGTCCACCGCCACCGTCACCGGCATCCCCTCCACCCGCAGCCGGTGTATCGCCTCCATGCCAAGATCGTGGAACGCCACACGCTCGGCCTGACGGATCGCCTTGGACACCAGATAGGCCGCGCCGCCCACGGCAATCAGATAGGCCGCGCCATGGCGGCGGATCGCGGCGATGGCGTCCGGCCCCCGCTCGGCCTTGCCGATCATCAGGCGCAGGCCGGTTTCCGACAGGATGCGGTCGGTGAAACGGTCCATCCGGGTGGCGGTGGTGGGGCCGGCGGGGCCTAGGACCTCGGACCCCACGGCATCGACCGGGCCGGTGTAGTAGATCGCCCGCCCGCGCAGATCGACGGGCAGGGTGCCGCCAGCGTCCAGAATCTCCAACATCCGTTTGTGCGCCGCATCGCGGCTCGTGTAGAGCGTGCCGTCCAGCAGCAGCGTCTCGCCGGGGCGGAAGCTGGCAATCTCGGCGTCGGTCAGTGTATCAAGGTCCACGCGGCGGGCACTTCCCTGTGCGCGGTCCAGCAGAATCTCGGGCCAGTCGGACAGGTCTGGCGGGGTCAGACGCGCAGGCCCCGACCCGTCCAGCGTGAAATGTGCGTGGCGGGTGGCGGCACAGTTTGGGATAAGTCCGACAGGCAGCGACGCGGCATGGGTGGGAAAGCTGCGGATTTTGACGTCCAGCACCGTGGTCAGCCCGCCCAGCCCCTGCGCCCCGATCCCCAGCGCATTCACCCGGTCGTGGATGACCAGCCGCAATTCCTCAAGGCGGCTCGACGGGCCACGGCGGCGCAGGTCGGGCATGTCGATGGGGTCGCTTACCGCCTGCTTGGCCAGCAGCATGGCGCGGTCGGCGCTGCCGCCGACGCCGACGCCCAGCACGCCGGGCGGGCACCAGCCGGCACCCAGGGTTTCGACCGTGCCGACCACCCAGTCGGCGACCGAGGCAGAGGGGTCCAGCACCACGAACCGCGCCTAGTTCTCCGACCCGCCGCCCTTGGCCGAGACATGCACGTCCAGCCGGTCGCCTGCCACCAGATCGACATGCACCATCGCCGGGGTGTTGTCGCCGCTGTTGGCGCGCGTGCCCAGCGGGTCGACCACCATCGACGCGCGCAAGGGGTTGGTGTCGGCGGCCCAGGCGCGGCGCACGCCCTCATCGATGACCTCTTGCAAGGGGCGCGACAGGTCCAGCCGCGCGCCCACGCCCAATTCCAGGAATACGTTCGCCGTACCGGTGTCCTGGCAGATCGGCCGCCGTCCGATGGCCGCCATCCGCGCGTTGACCAGGATCTGCGCCATCGCGTCCTTGGCACCGGGGCTTTCCTCGGACGCCCACGCGGCAGCCATGGCGCGGATGAAATCGGGCGGATGGAAGTACGAGATGAACTGGAATGCATCGGCGATGCTGTCGATCAGATCGGATTCGCGGATCAGCGTCATGGCTCGCCCGCCTGATACACCGGGTCGCGCGTCGCCCCGTCGCGCGATTCCGACAGGGCCACGATGCGGCCCCCGGGGCGCATCGGTGCGGCCCGCGTGGCCGCCGCCGCCGCCCGCGCGCCTAGGTCCGCGATGTCCACCACCGGCAGGCCCGCATGGCGCAGGCGGTCGGCCAGACCGAGGCGCGCCGGGTTCACCGCAATGCCGCCGTCGGTCACCACCACATCCACCGTCGCCCCCGGCGTCGTGGGGGTGATCACGCGCGGCACGATCTTGGCAAAACCCGCCGCCGTCAGCCGCGTGGTCACCACGGTCAACCGCGCCCCCGCCGCCGTGTCGGCATGGCCGCCCGACCCGCCGATGATCGTGCCGTCGCCGCGCGTGGTGACGTTGACGTTGAACCCCATGTCCACCTCGGCCGCCCCCAGCACCACGGCATCCAGCATGTCCACGACCGCGCCGCCGATGTGCGGCGCGGCATAAGTCGCCGCCGACATCGCCTGGTGCCGCAGGTCGGACTGATAGGACCGCACCGCGTCAAGGTCAAAGCACTGCACGTCCATCAGGGCGCGGAACAGCCCCGCCTGCAGCATCTGCACATGGAATCCGGTGATCCCGCCCGACACGAAGCTGCCGGTCACCCCGCCCTCCGCCATCGCGCGCCCCACCGCCGCCGCCGTGGCCAACGAGATGCTGCCCGCGCCGGTCTGGAACGCAAAGCCGTCCACCATCAGGCCGCTGGCCGCGATCACCGCCGCTGCCTGTGCGCCGATGCCCAGGCTGACGGCATCCTCGGCCGGCCGCGTGGTGCCCGAGGCGATGCCCGCCGCCGTGCCGATGCTGTCCGCCTGCACCACATGATCGACCAACCCCTGCGGGATGTCGGTGGGTACGGCGGGATAGGGCACCAGCGTATCCGTCACTGCGACCACGGCCCGCGCCACCTGTACATCCGTCAGCGGATAGCCCATCGTGCCGCAGGCCGCCCGCCCGGTGCGGCCGCTGATGTTGCCCATACAGTCTGCCGCCGGAGCCGCGACAAAGGCGGCATCCACCGCAAGATGCCCCATGTCCAGCGCCCGCGCCCGCCCGCCATGGCTGCGCAGCACGACCGGTTCCGTCAACACACCCCGGCTGATCGCCTCGGCCACCGGCCCGGCAATGAAACTGGCCGACAGCCGCGCCACGGTGCCGCTGCGGATGTGCCCGACCAGCGGCGCATGCACCGGAAAGATCGAGGTTGCCGCCACGTGCAAGCCTTGCAGGCCGCGCCGCGCCAGCGCGTCCAGCACCAGGTTCAGCACCCCGTCGCCGTTGCGCAGGTGATGGTGGAACGACACCGTCGCCCCGTCGGACAGCCCGCAGGCGTCGATGGCGGCATCGAGCGAGGCGCACAGCTTGCCCGCGCGGGGCGTTTGCGACGGGTCACGCATCAAAGAAAGGGCGGTACATCACAAGGCACATGTTGCGCGCCGTCAGGACGGCAGCATGCCGATCTGCTGTTGCAGGCCCAGGTTGTCGATGGCGGGCCATTGTTCGGCGATCTTGCCGTCTTCCATCCGGAACAGGTCGAGCACGGCCACATCGAACCGCCTGCCGGTCGCTGCATGGGGACCGAACGGCCCGCTGTGGACATCGCGAAACTGAAGCCGGATCAGCACCTTGTTTCCTTCGGCCACGACATCCTGAACATCGAGGTCCACTTCGGAAAACGCCCCAAGCAGCACATCGCCCAGGGCCAGCACGCCTTCGGGGCCGACCACGGGAAACGGCAGGGTGGTGTCGCGGCGGACATAGGTCGTGGCCACGTTCGCCTCCAGCCAGGCCCGGTCCTGCGTGGCGAAGGCGCGGAAGTAGTCGCGGGCGCGCGCCTTGTTGGCGGCGAGGGTGGCGTCGGTCATGGCATGTCTCCCTGTGGGATGGGTCAGGCGGCGGGGATCGTCTCGAACCCCGCGCGGGGAAAGTGGATGTGCAGGGTGCCTGTCGCGTCGGTGGTGCGGGCAATCACCACCTCTTGCGCATGGGCGGCGACCGGTGTGCCGGCAACAGGCACGCGCGCGTTGTCGTCGGGGGTGACGGTCACGCGGGTGCCGGGGGCGATGCCGGTCGGGTCGCTGTCTGGTGCGATGGAAGGCGCGGCCGGGGTCGCGGCGCGGGCGGCCTCCAATGCCGCCTCGGGTGTCATGTCGGCGTGGGTACCGTGGCCGATGGCGGCGATGCGGTCCATCCATGCGGTGACGCGGGTGCTCAGGTGCAGCTGCGCGTCGATCACCGCAGCCCCGCAGTTGGCCCGCAGCAGCCACAGCGCATGGTAACAGGTGATGTCCGCCGCACTGACGTGCCCGCCGGTCAGATACCCCGCCTCTGCCGCCAGCATCGAGTCAAGCCAGCCCGCAAACGCCGTCATCTGCTGCACATAGGCAGGCAGCATCGGCGCCATCGCGGGCTTGGAAATGTCGTAGCCCAGATAGTTCTGCCTGCGGTCCATCAGGAACGCCTCGGGCAGGTGTTCGCCGATGTGGGCCACCAGAATGCCGATGGCGGGCTTCCATGTGGCGCGGTCCCACCAATGCGACAGGGCCTCGGCGATGCCCTCGCCCTCGGGGTACAGCGTGGGAGCGGGCTGTATCCGCTCCAGCGCGCGGAAGATCACCTCGCTGTCGCAATAGATGTCGGCACCCACCTGCATCACCGGCAGCCGCCCGTAGCCCCCCGTCAGCGCATCCAGCAGGGGGCGCGGCGGCACGGCATCAACCTTGACCGACCGCCAGGATAGGCCCTTGTAGCCCAGGGCCAGGCGGATCTTTTCGGAGAACGGCGACAGGTCGTAGTGGTGCAGGATGATCTCGGCCATCGGTTTCGCACTCCCCCTTTGCGAAGACCGGCCTGTGGTGCGGGACGATCCACGGTTCGAATACCATCCCCGCCCGCCCACAAGGTAAGAGGCATTGCGTCCGTCATCCATTCCGGTTTCTTCTGGATATGAATGCTCCTGTCCCCGACTCCGTCGCCATCGAGATCCGCCACCTGCGCTATTTCATTGCCATTGCCGAACAGCGGTCGCTGTCGGCGGCGGCGCGTCAGGTGCATGTGGCGCAGCCCGCCCTGTCGCAGCATGTCCTGGGGATGGAGCGGGCGCTGGGTGTGACGCTGCTCGAGCGGTCGAAACGCGGCGTGACGCTGACCCAGTCGGGCGAGGTGCTGCTGGCCCATGCGCGCGACGTGGTGCAGGCGATGGACCGCGCGATGGATGCGGTGCGCCAGTCCGGGTCTGATCCGCAGGGGCCGGTGTCGTTCGGTTTGCCCAGTTCCATCGCCATGGTGCTGTCGGTGCCGCTGGCCGAAACCGTGCGGCTGGAACTGCCGCAGGTCCGCCTGCGCGCCATCGACGCGATGAGCGGGTTCATCCAGACCTGGCTGCAGGACCAGTCCATTGACCTTGGCATGCTGTATGACGTGACTGCGGTGCGCCACCTGCAGCACCGGCAGCTGATGACCGAGGCGCTGTGTTTCTTTGCCGCCCCCGATGCCTGGCCATTCCGCAGCCGTGCAGGCTCGGCGGTGCGTCTGGCCGACCTTGCCCCGCTGGATCTGGTGCTGCCGTCGCAGCACCACCGGTTGCGCGCGATGATCGACCGGGTGGTGCGGGCGCAGGGCCTGACGCTGAACGTCGCGACCGAGATGGACGGGCTGGGGCAGATCAAGACCATGGTGTCGCGCGGCAGCGGCTACACCATCCTGGCCCCCGCCGCCGCCATCGACTTTGTCGAGCGGGGCGAACTGATCATGGCCCCGATCATCGAGCCGCAATTGGTGCGCCCGGTCTATCTGGTGCGCAACCCCGCCAAACCCGTGACCCGCGCCAGCCACGAAGTGGAACGCCTGACGCTGGAGGTGATCCGCGATCTGGTGGCCCGGCGCATCTGGCATACGCTGGACGGCCCGGTTGACGGCCCGGCGGTGATCGGGGGTATCCAGACCGGAAACCTCTGAATGCCAGAGTGCATCGGTATTTGCACAAGGCACCCCCCGCGCCGATGGTCGCACAGCGATGAGGGGGGGCGGCGATGGCGGGGCGGTTGCAGGACAGGGTGGTGTTCGTCACCGGGGCCGGGTCGATCGGCCCCGGCTGGGGCAACGGCAAGGCCGCCGCCGTGGCCTTTGCCCGCGAAGGGGCACGCGTGTTCGTCTCGGACATCAGCGCCGACGCCGTGGCCGAAACCGCAGGCATCATCCGCGCCGAGGGTGGCACCGTGGTCTCTGCCGTCTGCGATGTGGCACGGGCCGATCAGGTCACCGCCACGGTCGCGGCCTGCGTCGCCGCCTTGGGTACCGTCGACGTGCTGCACAACAACGTCGGCATCATCGACCCCGGCACCCCGGAACAACTGACCGAAGACCAGTGGGACCGGCTGATGGCGATCAATGTCAAAAGCATCTACCTGACCTGCCGCGAAATCCTGCCGATCATGGTGGCGCGGGGCAAGGGCGCGATCATCAACATCAGTTCCATCGCCTCGACCCATTCGCTGGGCTATTCCTGCATCAGCTATTCCGCGTCGAAGGGCGCGGTGAACGCATTCACCCGCGACATCGCGCTGAACTATGGCCCCAAGGGCACCCGCTGCAATACCATCCTGCCGGGGCTGATGAACACGCCGCTGATCCACAAGGGCAACGTGACGGCGGTGTACGGATCGACTGAGGAAATGGTGCGCCAGCGCGACGCGCTGGTGCCCCTGGGCCATATGGGCGATGCCTGGGACGTGGCCCATGCGGCGGTGTTTCTGGCATCGGACGAGGCCAAGTGCATCACGGGGATCGAGTTGGTGGTCGATGGCGGCATCACGCTGAAGGTGAAATAGCGATGAAGCTTTACATCAACACCACTTCGCCCTTCGTGCGGCTGGTGCGGCTGGCCATCGCGGAAAAGGGACTGGCGGAGGCCATCGCGACCGAGGTCGTGAACCCCTGGGCCGATCCACGCCCGTTTCTGGACGACAACCCTGCGGGGCGGGTGCCGACCCTGATCACAGGCAACGGCACGGCGATTGCCGAGACCTTCCTGATCCTGCGCTGGCTGGAGGGGCTGGTGCCCGCCCCCTCGATCTGGCCCGCCGACGACCTGGAGCGCACCCTGGCCATCGCCGCCCCGGCCATCGGCGCGACCGAGGCCGCGACCGCCATCATCATCGGAAGGAAGTCGAGCGAGGCGTTCGATGCCGACATGGTCGGTGCCAAGCGGTACCGCACCATGGCCGACGGACTGGCCCGGCTGAACGCGAGCCCGCCGCGCGATTTCGCCGACCGGCCCGACATCGCCAACATGGCGGCAGTGACGGCGGTGGACTACATCACCTTCCGCTTCACCGACCGCGACTGGCTGGCGGGCCTGCCAGCCCTTGCCGACTGGCGGCAGCGCCAGGCCAACCGCGCGTCGGTTCTGGCCACCATGCCCCACGCCTGACAGGAGAACACCCATGAACGCCCAGACCCCGTTCGCCTGTGTTGCCGCATCCGACGGCGTGTTCATCGACGATGCCTGGCGCCCGTGTGCGTCGGGCAAGACTGTGGATGTGGTGGCCCCGGCGACCGGGCAGGTGTTCACCCGCATCGCCGCCGGCAATGCCGAGGACGTGGCCGCCGCCGTCGCCGCCGCGCGCCGCGCCTTTGACGGCGACTGGGGCCGCCTGTCGGCGCTGGACCGCGGGCGGCTGTTGATGCGGCTGGGGGTGCTGATCCTGGACAACTTCGAGGAACTGGCAGCGCTCGAGGCCCGCGACACCGGCAAGCCGATGAAGCAGGCCCGCGCCGACATCACCGCGACGGCGCGCTACTTCGAGTTCTACGGGTCTGCCGCCGACAAGGTGCACGGCGACACGATCCCGTTCCTGAACGGCTATTTCGTGACGACCGAATACGTGCCCTACGGCGTCACCGGCCACATCGTGCCGTGGAACTATCCGGCACAGATGTTCGGCCGCACACTGGCCCCTGCCTTGGCCATGGGCAACGCGACGGTGCTGAAACCGGCCGAGGATGCCTGCCTTACCGCGCTGCGGCTGGTGGAACTGGCGCGCGATGCGGGCTTTCCGCCCGGTGCGATCAACCTGGTGCCGGGGCGGGGCGAGGTGGCGGGCGCGGCGCTGACCGCGCATCCCGGCATCGACTTCATCAGCTTCACCGGCAGTCCCGAGGTGGGCACGCTGGTGCAGGTGGCCGCCGCCCGGAACCACATCGGCTGTACGCTGGAACTGGGCGGCAAGTCGCCGCAGATCGTGTTCGCCGACACCGATCTGGACGCGGCGATCCCGGTGGTGGTCAACGCCATCGTGCAGAACGCCGGCCAGACCTGTTCGGCGGGCGCGCGGGTGCTGGTCGAGGACAGCATCGCGCCCGAATTCATCGCCCGGCTGGCGGCGGCTTTCGCGCAGGTCCGGGCGGGCACGCCCGAGCAGGACCTGACGCTGGGCCCGGTCATCAACGCCACGCAGAAGCGCCGGATCGAGCGGTACTGTGCCCAGGCCGAGGCCGACGGCGTGCCCCTGATCGCGGCGGGCCAGATTGCCGAAGGTGCGCCCGCAGAGGGGTTCTTCGTCGCCCCGCGCGTCTATGGCCCGGTGCCGCGCAATCATCCGCTCGCCCGCGAAGAGGTGTTCGGCCCGGTCCTGTCGGTGATGACCTTCACCGACGAGGCTGACGCGGTGGCCCTGGCCAACGGCACCGAATTCGGCCTGGTGGCCGGAGTGTGGTCAGGCGACGGCGCGCGCGCGATCCGGGTCGCACGGCGCATCATGGCAGGGCAGGTGTTCGTCAACGGCTATGGTGCCGGCGGTGGCATCGAATTGCCCTTCGGCGGCATGAAGAGATCCGGCCATGGCCGCGAAAAGGGGTTCGAGGCGCTCTACGACTTCAGCGCCACCCGCACGATGGTGATCAGACACGGCGCGTGAACAGCGCACCGGCGTCCGGTCGGTTTTCAGAGCAATGGCAATCGTCTTCGTTTGCGCTTCAGTTTCTGCTTTGCCGACCGACCGCCGATGAAATGTTGCGGCTCCAGAAGCAGGGATCCGACCAACGGCCGCTGAGTGTGGCTTTTTGCGGGGAAGTCCCACGTCTGCCGGACTCTGGCTCGCTGCCGCTTCAGAGGATGGAGGTGGGCATGGCAGGGATCGCGATCACGCGGGTGGAACGGACGGCGGCGGAGCTGCATCGGGCATCTGGCAGGACGAAGGACGGTCGGGCGGCACGGCGGATGTCGGCGATCGCGCCGGTGCTGGAAGGATGAGCCATCGTCGCGACATCGGTTCGGGCGCGATGGCGAATGATCGCGCGACGGCGGCCCGGACCTCCGGGATGGACCGCCGGACGCTTCGGGACCGGGCGCAGGCCACTAGCCCATCATCCGCGTCCCGCCGCGCGCCTTCACCCGACGGGCGTCGGCCATCGACACCCAGATGGCCAGGGCGATCCAGCTGGCGATGTACACCGCGCCCAGGCCCAGAACCAGTTCGCCCGGCAGGGGGCCGATGTCGGCGCGTGTCACGAAGGCCCCGAAATCCGCCGCCGGGGTGGGATGGACGATCAGCTTGCCGCAATAGGCCACCGTCTGGATCAGCAGGATCCACAGATAGTTGCTGCGCACCCGGCGGGCCAGCGCCACCAGATACGACACATGGTACTGCGGGTTGCGGTAATCGGCGGCCAGGATGTCCTGCCAGTCTTCTTCGGTGTGCAGGTCGCCGTCGATCAGCATCGGCACGTAGAAGTGCTTTTCCAGCCACCGCGCCCGCGCCCGCCAGATGTTGAAGAACCGGTAGCGCCGCGCCTCGAGCGCCAGGAACAGCATGATCAGGATGCCGACCAGCAAGAGCGGCAGGGGCGAGGCGTCGGGGGACGAGAACGTGATCGACAGCGCCACGCCCAGGGTCACGACCGCCCAGTTCGTCGTGGTGTCCAGCCGCGTGCGCCAGACCGTGCTGCGATAGACCTCGCCCCGGTACAGGTGCGCCAGCGCGCCGATCTCGGCCGCCGAAAATTCCTCGACATGCGCCGCCTTGCGCTTTTCCGACATGGGTCCCCCTCCGCCCGGCAGGCCTGTTCCCGGCCCTTTGGCACAGCATGACAGGGTGGCAGGGGCCGGTCAAAGCCCGTGTCAGGGACCGAAACGCATGTGGTGGCGGGTTTCCAGCAGCAGGCGCGTGGCGGCGATTTCGGCGTCGCGCCGGGCTGCGTCCCAGCCCAGTGCGGTCCCCGCGACCGCCGCCGCCGTCGCTAGTCCGGCCAGCGTCAGCCGTCCCGTGATGGCCAGGCCCGTGCGGCGCAGGACAAGGTCGGGCAGGTGGACGACGCCCTCGTGCCGCACCAGCCAGTCCAGTTCCTGCAAGGTATGGTCCGGCGCGTCCACAAGCGCCACGGGGGCCGCCCCCTCGGCGCGCAGGATCGCGGCGGCGGTGGTGCCGTAGCGGTTGAGCAACAGGGCCGCGCGGGCGACATCGGCTCCGGTTTCGTGCGCCAACCGGGCAGCCCAGCCTTCCCGGTCTGTGGGAAACCCCCGCCCGCCGCCGATGGCTAGATCGCGCGTGCTGACGAGGCGGGCCTTGCCCAACCGGCCCAGCACGGTATCGGCCACCTCCTCGGCAAAGCCCCGGAACGTCGTCCACTTGCCGCCCACCAGCGCGATGACAAGCCAGCGGCGGCTGTCACCGGCCCCGATGACGGGGGCGGAGTGGTCGCGGCTGATCAGCCCCGTTGCCATGCCGTCCGAGGCGGGCAGGGGCCGGATGCCCGCATAGGTATGGACGATCTGGCCCTCGTCGAAGGTCAGCCCCGGAAACAGGCCGCGCAGGGCATCCAGGAAATAAGCCACTTCGGGACCTTCGCAGCGCACGGCGTCGGGGTTGTCGGCGCGGATGTCGGTCGACCCGACCAGCGCCCGGCCAAGGTGTTCGAACACCAGGCAGATGCGCCCGTCGTCAGCCTCGAAATAGACCATCCGGCCCTGCAGAGCCTGCACCAGGCCGGAATGGTCCAGCACAATGTGCGACCCCTTGGTGCCCCCGATCAGCCGCGTCGGCACGCCGAGCGCCGCATTCACGCTGTCGATCCAGGGCCCCGCCGCATTGATCACGATGCGGGGCCGCAGGGCCATGGCGGTGCCGTCATGCGCCCGAACCCGCACGACATCGCCGTCCGTTCCTTCCAGTGTCGCATGGTTCAGCATCACCGACCCCGGACAGGCCCGCACCCCGTCCTGCAGCAGTTCCAGAACCAGCCGCTCGGGGTGGCTGACCTTGGCGTCGTGATAGGTGCCTGCCGCCACGATGCGCGGGGTCAGCGGGGCGATTTCGCGCAAGGCCCGCGCCCGTGACCACAGCGCATGGCGCGGCATCACGCGGGCGCGGCGACCGTAGAAGTCGTACATCATCAGGCCCAGCTTGATCAGCACCGCACCGCGCGACCGGGGTGCCGTGGTGGCCCCGAACAGGGTGCGCAGGGCCGCCGGAATGCCGCGCAGCCACGAAAAGATCGGGATGACGGTCTCCAGCGGTGTCACGCAATGGGGCGCATTGCGCAGCAGAAGGTTCCGCTCCAGCGTCGACTGGGCGACCAGCCGCAACTCGCCGGTTTCGAGATACTTGATGCCGCCATGGATCAGCCGAGACGGCGCGGCGGAGGTGCCGGATCCGAAATCGCCCTTGTCGATGATGGTGCAGACCACCCCCTGCTCGCACAGGTCGCGGAACAGGCCCGCCCCGTTGATGCCCGCGCCGATGATCAGCACATCGATGTCGTGCGGGGTCATTCCGACAGTGCCTCGATCCGGGACCACAGGGGCGCCATCGCAGTGGCCACGTCGCAATGCAGGCGATAGCGGCGGTCGAGGTTGGCGCTGCGGGCCGGATCGGGGGCATGGACCCGGCGCAAGGCGGACAGGTCGCGCGGATCGGCCTCGGGCGCGGTGAACAGCCCCACCCCCGCGCCGGCGCACAGGGCCGCGCCCCAGGCTGCGGCCTCTTCCGTCTCGGTGACCGCCACCGGCAACCCCAGGACATCCGCGAACAGCTGCGCGAACACCGGACTGCGCGAGATGCCACCGGTCAGCAGCGCCTGTTGCGGCTGGAAACCCTCGCGCAGGGCATCGACATGGACACGGTGGTTGAAGGCAATCCCCTCAAGCACCGCGCGCAACAGGTCGCCCCGGTCGTGCCAGCCGTGCAGGCCCAGAAACCCCGCGCTTGCCGTGGCACCATGGGGCGAGCCGAACAGGTAGGGGTGGAACAGGACACTCGACGGCCGCGCCAGCGCCGCCTCGATCTCGGGCAGAAGTGCTGCATGGATGCCTGCGCCCGCCGTCGAATGTTCGGCCGCGCAGAGCCTGTCCAGGAACCAGTCGTAGTTTGCGGCAGAGGCGGGCGAGATCGCCATGCTGTTCCATTCGCCCCGCCGGATCCCGTTGCGGCAGAACCAGCGGGCATCGACTTTCGGGCGATCAGAGACGGTTTCGTTGATCGAATAGGTTCCGGCGACGATGGCCACGCGACCGACGCCGTAGCCGCCGATCCCCAGGGCACTCGCGGTGACGTCGTGCAGCCCTGCGACCACCGGCGTGCCCGCCTGCAGGCCGGTCAGTGCCGCAGCTGCGGCGGTCACATGCCCCACAACATCAGTCGGCAGGGCGATGGCGGGCAACCTCAGCCCCTCCAGCCCGAGCAGGGGCAGCACCTCGGGCCCATAGTCCTGCGTCGCGACGTTGGTGAAGGATGTGCTCGCCTCGGTCAGGTCTGTGCCCACCGTCCCTGTCAGGCAGAATCGCAGCCAATCCTTGCAGGCCAGCACATGGGCGATGCGGGCGAAACGTTCGGGCTGGTGGTCCCGCATCCAGGCCAGAAGCGTGGCGGGGGCCGAGGCGTGGGGCATCTGTCCCGTCAGGCGCAGGGCCGAATCGGCTGTGCCGTCCCTGTGCCAGGTCTCTGCAATCCCTCCCGCCCGGCTGTCCAGCGACAGGATGCCGGGGCCAAGCGGTGCCAGGTCGCGGTCCAGAAGGTACAGCCCGTCGCCATGCGCCGTGGCGGCGACCGCCACGATATCCCCGCCGCGCCCCGAAACCGAGACCGCCTCGGCCACGGCCTCGGCGGTGGCGCGCCACAGCGCGGCCATGTCGCGTTCCACGAAACGCGGCGCGGGCATCTGTTGTGGCAATCGCCGCCGCGCCACGGCGAGAACCCGGCCCGTCGCGTCGAACACGACCGCCTTCGTCACGGTAAGGCCGTTGTCAATGCCCAATACGCAAGCGCGCCCGGTCATCGCCGGTCACGCCGCATCATCGACCGCAGGCCCCGCCACCTGCACCTTGATCCCCCGCTCGCGCATCTGCACCACCATGCGGGCAGGCATGGCCGCATCGACGATGACCAGATCGAAGGCGTCGAGGCCCACCATCGCATAGAGCGCCCGGCGACCGAATTTCGTGTGATCGGCCAGCAGGATGCGCCGGGCAGAGCTGTCGAACATGGCGCGCTTGGTTTCCACCATTTCGGGCGACTGGTGGAACACCGTGTCGTCGGTGATGGCCGACATCGACAGGAACACGGCATCGGCCCGCAGCCGCCGGATTTCGGCGGTCGTGACCGGCCCCATGAAGGCGTTGCACCAGTGGTGGAACTGCCCGCCGAGGCCCAGAAGGGTGATGTCGCGCATGCCCTTCAGCGCCAGCATCAGCGTGATCGAGTTGGTGATCGCCGTCAGCGGCACGCGCGCGGCCAGGTGCGGCACCATCTGCAGCACCGTGGTGCTGTCGTCGAAGAACACCGCCTGTCCGGGTTCGACCAGTGCCGCCGCCGCTGCCGCGATGGCGCGTTTCTCGGCCCCCTGCCGCTGCGACCGGTAGATGTCGCTTGCCTCGATCAGGCTGGTCGGGGCCGCCGACACGATCCCGCGCGTCTTGCGCAACAGGCCGCGTTCGGCCAGGTCATCGAGGTCACGATGCGCCGTCATCAGGCTGATGCCGAAGCGTTCCGTGACGTCCTCGATCCGCATCGCACCTTCGGCCATCACCGCCTGGGCAATCAGTTGCCGCCGCGCGATCTGGCGGGCCTGGCGGCTGTCCGCCGACATCTCGCCGCCCGGATCGGGAAACAACCTCGACTCGACCATCCGCGCCTCCTGGCCCTTTGGCGGTCAGCCACAGACTGCCGTCCGGGCAGACTTTCAGAAAAGGGCGGCACCGGATAGCCCCGGTGCCGCAGGTCGTCGGGGACGAAGCCCGCCCCCGCGGGAGGTCACTCGGACAGGGTGAAGGCCGCCGTATACTTGTCGACGTTGTCCTTGGTGATCAGCAGGCAGTCGAACAGCTGCTTTTCGGTCGCGGCCCCCGTGCTGCCCGTCTTGATGAAGCTGTCGGCCTGGCGCACAGCCTCGGCCGAAAACACCGCGACGGGCTGCAGCACGGTGTACTGCATCTCGCCCGCCTTGACCGCCGCCACCGCGTCGGGCGACCCGTCAAAGCCGCCGACCTTGACCTGCCCGAGCTTGCCCGCCTCTTTCAGGGCCGCAATCGCCCCCAGGGCCATCTCGTCATTGCCCGAGATCACGCCGGTGATGTCGGGGTTCGCCTGCAGCAGCGACTGCATCTTCTGGTAGCCCTTGGTGCGGTCCCAGTCGGCCACTTCCTTGCCGACCTGCACCATGTCGGGGTACTGGCTGATCACGGTGGTATAGCCGTTCGACCGGGTCGCGGCATTGTTGTCCGCCGGGTTGCCGAAGAGTTCCACATAGGTCCCGGCCTCGCCCACGCTGGCGATCCACTGCTCGGCCCCCATGGCCGCCCCCTGCGCGTTGTTCGACACAAGCTGCGCCTTGGCCAGACCTTCCTGGTTGATCTCGGCATTCACCAGCAGCACCGGGATCCCCGCATCGACCGCCTTCTTCACCGCGCCGATGGACCCGTCGGCATTCGCCGGGTCAAGGATGATCGCCACCGACTTGTTGGTGATCGCCGTGTCGATCATCGTGCTTTCGACGTTGGTGTCGCCCTTGTGGGCCGAAACGTTGGCGGTATAGCCCAAGGACTCGGCCGTCGCCTTGGCGACCTCGCCTTCGGTGAACCAGTAGGGGTTGGCGGGGTCGGTCACGATGATCGTGATCAGCCCCTCGGCGTTTGCCGCATAGGACATCAGCGGCACGACGGCCACTGCGGCCATCAGCGCGCGGCGGGTCAGGTTCAGCATTGGTCTCTCTCCCTTGGGTTAGGTCAGGTATTGCCTTGAAAGGCAGGCTTTCCGCGCGACCGCAGCCCAGTGCCGCGTGCGGACGGAGAAGTTCAGGATCGGCGGCCCCCCCGTCCGTACTGGATCGAGTTCATCAGCACGGCCAGCACGATCACGGCCCCGGTGAAGACGGTCTGCCAGTACGAGGACACCCCGATGATGACCAACCCGTCCGAGAGGAACCCGATGACGAAGGCACCCAGCATGGTGCCCTGCACCGTGCCGCGTCCGCCGGTCAGCGCGGCGCCCCCGATCACCACGGCAGCGATGGCCGTGAGTTCGTAGGTCTCGCCCGCCGTCGGCCCCGCCGAGGTCAGCTGCGACGCCAGCACGAGGCCCGCCACCGCCGCCAGCATCCCCGACAGCATGTAGACGGTGATCTTGACGCGGTTGACCGGCACGCCCGACAGGTCGGCGGCGCGTTCGTTCCCGCCCGAGGCGTACAACCACCGCCCGAACGACGACCGCATCAGCATCAGCGCCGTGACGACCGCGATGGTGGCCAGCACCAGGACCGAGATGGGAATTCCCCCCAGACGGTTGAACCCGATCCAGTCGAACCCGGTGTTGCCCAGTTCCGGCCGCCCCGACAGGTTGTTGTAGGTCAGCCCGTTGGTCTGCAAGAGTGCAACGCCGCGCGCCACGTACATGACGCCCAGGGTGGCGACAAAGGCCGGCACCTTGAACCAGGCGATCAGCACGCCATTGACCGCCCCGACCAGCGCGCCGATGCAACAGGTGACGACCACCACCGCCCAGACCGGGAGGTAGAGGATCACGCCCAATGCCGGGATTTCGATGCCCTGCATCAGCGCCCCCGCGACCACCCCCGACAGGGCCAGCACCGACCCCACCGACAGGTCGATCCCGCCGTTGAGGATGACCAGCAGCATGCCGATGGCCAGGATGCCGTAGATCGCGACGTGGCTGGCCATGATCAGCAGGTTCGACACCGTCAGATAGTTGGGCGACAGGGTCGAGAACACCGCGACAATGGCGATCAGCGCAAAGAAGGCGCGCCCCTCCAGCAGCATGCGGCCCAGGCTGAACCCCTGTGCCTTTGCGCCTGCTTGTGCCGTTCCGGCCTGGGTCATCGGGTAGGCTCCATGGGATCAGGCGGCCACGGATTCGCCCGAGGCGGCCATGATCGCTTCCTTGGTGACGGTGGCGTCGAACGCGGCTGACACGCGACCCTTGTGCATGACGATGATGCGGTGGGCGACCGACAGGCACTCGCCGACTTCCGAGGTGGAATAGATCACCGCCAGGCCTTTCCTCGCACCCTCGGCCAGCAGGCGGAACACCTCGGCCTTGGCCCCGATGTCGATGCCTCGGCTGGGTTCGTCCAGCATGATGACGCGCGGCTCCGTCGCCAGGATCTTGCCGATCACCACCTTCTGCTGGTTGCCGCCCGAAAGCGACCCGATGGGGGCCCCCCCGCCCGAGGTCTTGACGGTGACTTCGCGGATGGTGTGGTCGATCAGGCTCTGTTCGGCCTTCATGCTGGTGAACAGCCCCCGCGTGAACGACGCGATCGAGGCCAGCGACAGGTTCTGACCCACGGTCATCGTCTGCACCAGGCCATCGCGCTGCCGGTCCTCGGGCACGAGGGCCAGCCCCCGCGCGATGCGCTCGGCGATGGACAGGTGCGACACCTCGCGCCCTTCCAGCACCACCTCGCCGCTGCTGGCCCGCAGGCGACCGGCGACGGTTTCCAGAAGTTCGGTCCGCCCCGCCCCCATCAGCCCGTAGATGCAGACGATCTCGCCCGCCCGCACGTCCAGCGACACCCGGTCGACCACGTTGTAGGCGCCGCCACGGGGATCGGGCACCGTCAGGTTCCGCACCGAAAGGGCCACCGGGCCATAGGGATAGCCGGTCGGCGGCGACCCCAGGTCATAGTTTTCGCCCACCATGTTGCGGACGATCCAGTTCAGGTCGATCTCGGCGCGCGGTGCCCAGGCCGTCATCGTGCCGTCGCGCAGCACCACGGCGTGGTTGGTGATCTGCAACGCCTCTTCCAGGTGGTGCGAGATGTAGACGATGCTGACGCCCCTCGCCGTCAGGTCGCGGATCACCTTGAACAGCACCTCGACCTCGGTCGCGCTCAGCGCCGACGTCGGTTCGTCCATGATGAGGATGCGGCTGTCCACCGACAGGGCACGCGCGATCTCGACGATCTGCTGCTGGCCAAGGCGAAGTTCCTCGACCGGGGTCGCAGGGTCGATGTCCTCTTCCAGCTCCGTCATCAGGCGGCGGCACTGGCGTTCCTCTTCCGCGAAATCGACGCCCATCGGCCCGCTGATCTCGCGCCCCATGAAGATGTTGTCGCGCACGCTCAGGTTGGGGGCCAAGCTCAGTTCCTGGTGGATGATCGAGATGCCCCGGTCGCGCGCCTCGGTCGCGTTCGCGAACACAACGGGCGCGCCGTCCAGGATGATCGCGCCTGAACTTGGCCGGATCACCCCCGACAGGATCTTCATCAGCGTGGACTTGCCCGCCCCGTTTTCACCGAACAGTGTCGTGACCTGGCCTCGGTGGATGTCGAAGTTCACACCCTTGAGCGCATGGACGCTGCCATAGGATTTCGCGACATTCCGCGCCGCCAGGACGACCTCGCCCACCGTTCCGGTCATTTCACGGTCACCTGCACCGGGGTGATCATCCAGTTCTTCGGATTGACCAGCCGGAACGCGCCCACCACCTCGACCGTCTTGCCCGTCAGGTTCGCCGTGTCGATGCCGTCCAGCACAGCCGCCTTCATCGCCCGGTTCAGACCCGCGCCTGCGTCCTGATATTCGATCTGGTTCTTGAACGCCCCGAATGCGATGTCCCCCGGCGCATCGCGCAGGTCGGTGCCGTTGATCGCAGGGCCGGTCTGAAGGCGAACCCGGATGTCGGGCGGCATGCCGTCGACCGACAGCGCATGGATGCCCGACTTGCCCTCGCCCACGACACCCGTTGCCCTGACCATCATGATCGACCCGGTCGAGGCAGGGGTGCCGTACTGCTTGCCCGCTGCGACCTTGTCGGCCAGCACGGCCGGGGCCAGCACCAGCGCATCGACGGCCTTTTCCAGGATCACGACCCGCACGCGCGGAAACTCTGCCGCGCCCCAGGCATCAGGTGAAAACGCCTGCTGGCGCACATCCAGATCCGACCCGATGGCCACCACCTTGGTGTCCGCCGCGATGGCGGCAAGCAGCGCGACCGCCACGCCGACGGTGATCAGCAGACCCCTGCGCGATGACGGCGGGGCCTTCGGGGCCGGAGGAAGGGCGGCCGAAGCGGTCATGACGGCACTTGCCGCCGCGAAAAGACGGCGCAGCAGTGCCCTGGACGATGGCGCATGGGTGCGCACGGCATGGCGACTTCCCCCCTCGTTGTTGCACCGCCAAAGCCGCGCTCTCCACTGCGCTCGCCCAGACGTCCCCCTCGACCTGCTTTCATGGTATATCTATGATATCTAATGCGTCAAGAGAGAGATGTTTCGGCGGTATCATGGGCTTAGGCGGCTTGGGGTCGCCGATGGCGATTCTCGCGCTGGGATAGGTCAGGGTGGCCATTGGGTGATTCCCTGGCGCTACACCAAAACCGCTGCAACCGCAGCACTGCAGCCGCAGAAATCATTGATAAACATCAAAAACAGCAGCGAGAGTCCCGCCGCCCGCCGCCTCGGGAGGACGAAGGCGTGGGGCAGAAGCTATCGAGACAAAGAGGGCAACCACGACGACGCTGGCCACGGAGTTCGCACCACCATGGCAAGTCTAGCTGAAGGATTTTGTCGAGTCTGCAAGAAAATGCGTTACTAATGTGATTTATGTGGTATTAACCTCTCGCGATAGGATCGGCGACCTCGGGACAGGAACCGGGTTAGACTGACCGCAGCATGCGGGGGGAAACCATGATGCACGGCGTTGTGCAGAGCGGCCATGCCGGGCGCTGACATCCTGATCGGCATCGACGCGGGCACCTCGGTCATCAAGGCCGTGGCCTTTGACCTGTCGGGCCGACAGCTTGGTGCATCGGCCGTCCCGAACCGCTATGTCACAGGCGCGGGCGGGGCTGTCACGCAGCCGCTTGCGCAAACCTGGGCCGACTGCGCGACGGCCCTGCGCGGGCTGGCCGACCACGTCCCGCACCTTGCCGCCCGCACCGCTGCCTTGGCAGTCACGGCGCAGGGTGACGGCACCTGGCTGGTGGGCAGGGGCAATGCGCCCGCGGGCGATGCCTGGCTGTGGCTCGATGCCCGCGCCGCGCCCACGGTCGCGCGGCTGTCTGCCCTGCCGTCGGACCGGACGCGATTCGCGGCGACCGGCACCGGCCTCAACACCTGCCAGCAGGGCAGCCACCTGGCGCACATGGACCACCACCACCCCGACCTTCTGGACGGGGCCGAAGCCGCCCTGCATTGCAAGGACTGGCTTTACCTCAACCTGACCGGCATCCGCGCGACCGACCCGTCCGAGGCAAGCTTTACCTTCGGCAACTTCCGCACCCGTGCCTATGACGCCACCGTCATCGATGCCCTGGGCCTGACGCACCGCAGGTCCCTGCTGCCCGATATCCTGGACGGCACCCAGGTGACCCATCCTCTGTCGCCCGAAGCGGCGGCGCAGGTCGGCCTGCGCGCCGGAACCCCGGTCAGTCTGGGCTATGTCGACATGGTGATGACCGCCCTGGGCGCGGGCGTGGTGGGCAACGGGCCCGACATCGCCTGTTCCACCGTCGGGTCCACCGGCGTCCACATGCGCGCGGTGGCGGCCGAGGCCGTTCCCTTGAACCCCGACCGCACCGGCTATGTCATCTGCCTGCCGATCCCCGGCATGGTGACGCAGGTGCAGACCAACATGGCAGCGACGCTGAACATCGACTGGGCGCTGTCGCTGGCCGCCGACGTGCTGCGCGACTTCGGGCAAGTCGTGCCCCAGCGTGATCTTGTCGCGCGGATCGAGGGCTGGTTGGCCGCCTCGGTGCCTGGCCAGATCGCCTATCTGCCCTACATCTCGCAGGCGGGGGAACGCGGCCCCTTCGTCAACGCCGACGCGCGGGCCAGTCTTACCGGCCTGTCGCTGCACCACCGCTATGCCGATGTGCTGCGCGCGGTGGTCGAGGGGCTGGGCCATGCGATGCGCGACTGCTACGCTACGATGGGGCCATTGCCGGGCGAGTTGCGCCTGACAGGCGGTGCCGCCCGGTCGCGCGCCCTGCGCGGCATCCTGGGCGCGTCCATCGCCGCCCCTGTTCGCGTGTCGGCGCGTGACGAGGCGGGGGCGGCGGGGGCCGCCATGATGGCGGCGGTTGCCATCGGGGCCTATCCCGACATGCACGCCTGCATCGCCGAATGGGTCACGCCGCTGCTCGGGCCGCCGGAGCCGCCCGACCCAAGGCTGGTTGATGCCTATGCCCGCATCTTTCCCGCCTTCACTGCCACCCGCCACGGCCTTGGACCCGCCTGGGCGGCGCTGGCCTCTGCCCGAACGACTGGAGACCCTGCATGACCGACGAACCCGGCCTCACCGACCTGTTCGTCATCGGCGGCGGCATCAACGGGGCCGGGGTCGCCCGCGATGCCGCAGGACGGGGCCTGTCGGTGATCCTGTGCGAAAAGGACGACCTGGCCGAGGGCACCTCGTCGCGCTCGGGCAAGCTGGTCCATGGCGGGCTGCGGTATCTGGAGTACTATGAGTTCCGCCTGGTGCGCGAGGCGCTGATCGAGCGTGAGGTGCTGTTGAACGCGGCCCCCCACATCATCTGGCCCATGCGGTTCGTGCTGCCGCACAGCCCGCAGGACCGCCCCGCCTGGCTGGTGCGTCTGGGGCTGTTCCTGTACGACCACCTGGGCGGGCGGAAAAAGCTGCCCGGCACCCGCACCCTGGACCTGCGCCGCGACCCCGAAGGCATTCCCCTGCTGGACCAGTACACGCGCGGGTTCGAGTATTCCGACTGCTGGGTCGATGACGCGCGCCTTGTGGTCCTGAACGCGCTTAGCGCCGCCGAAAAGGGCGCAAAGGTCCTCACCCGGTGCCCCGCCGTCACGGCGCGGCGCGAAAACGGTGCCTGGACGATCACCACGCGCGACATCCGCACCGGCGAAACCCGCACGCACCGCGCCCGCTGCCTGGTAAACTGCGCCGGTCCCTGGGTGTCCGATGTGATCGGGCGCGTCGCGGGGTCGAACTCGACCCGCAACGTGCGGCTGGTCAAGGGCAGCCACATCATCGTGCCGAAATGGTGGGCAGGGGCGCATGCCTATCTGGTGCAGAACCACGACAAGCGGGTGATTTTCATCAACCCCTACGAAGGCGACAAGGCCCTGATCGGCACCACCGATGTCGCCTGGGAGGGGCGAGCCGAGGATGTGACGGCAAGTGAGGCGGAGATCGACTATCTGCTGGCCGCCGTGAACCGCTACTTCAAGGAAAAGCTGCGGCGCAGCGACGTGTCGCACAGCTTTTCGGGCGTCCGTCCCCTGTTCGACGACGGCAAGGGCAACCCGTCCGCCGTCACCCGCGACTATGTGTTCGACCTGGACGAAACCGGCGGTGCGCCTTTGCTGAACGTCTTTGGCGGCAAGATCACGACCTTCCGCGAACTGGCGGAACGGGGGATGCACCGGCTGAAGCACATCTTTCCCAACATGGGGCCGGACTGGACCCATGGCGCGCCCTTGCCCGGCGGCGAGATACCGGGTGCCGACTTTGAGACCTTCGCCAACGCCCTGCGCGACAGCTACCCCTGGATGCCCCGCGCACTGGTGCAGCACTACGCGCGGCTCTACGGCGCGCGCACGCGGGATGTCATCGGCACCGCCACCTCGCTGGCGGGTCTGGGTCGCCACTTCGGCGCAACCCTGTACGAGGCCGAGGCGCGCTATCTGGTTGCCCGCGAATGGGCGCAGACGCCCGAGGATATCCTGTGGCGGCGCACCAAGCACCGCCTGCACCTGACACCGCAGGAACAGGCGGCCTTCGCCGACTGGTTCGGCACCCAGCTTTCACAGGCCGCCTGACATGCCGCTGACCCTTTCCCTGAACACCAACCCGCTTGTGAATCGATTTGCCGATCCGGATGACCTGATCGACACCGTCGCGCGCGACCTGCGCATCCGCGACCTGCAACTGACCCACGAGTTCATCAACCCGTCCTGGCCCGCCCCGGTGATCCGCCGCCTGACCAGGGCGATGACGCAGGCCCTGCGGCGCACCGGCGTCCGCGTCACCAGCGGCATGACCGGCCCCTACGGTCGCCTCAACCACTTCGGCCATCCCGACCGGGACGTGCGGCGGTACTACGTCGACTGGTTCAAGACATTCGCCGACATCATCGCCGACCTGGGCGGCACCTCGGTCGGCACGCAGTTTGCCATCTTCACCTACCGTGACTATGACGACCCGGCCCGGCGCGAAACCCTGATCCAGACCGCCATCGACTGCTGGGCCGAGGTGGCGGAACACGCCCGCGCCTCCGGGCTGTCCTATGTCTTCTGGGAACCGATGAGCATCGCGCGCGAGTTTGGCGACACCATTGCCGGTTGCATGGCCTTGCAGGACCGCCTGACCGCCGCGAACATGGCCGTGCCGATGTGGATGATGGCCGACATCGACCATGGCGACGTGACCAGCCCCAACCCCGACGACTATGACCCCTACGCCTGGGCGCGGGCGGTGCCGCGTGTCAGCCCCATCATCCACATCAAGCAAAGCCAGATGGACAAGGGCGGCCACCGCCCCTTTACCGCCGCCTTCAACGTCAGGGGGCGCGTACAGCCCGAACCCCTGCTGGCCGCCCTTGCCGCCGGGGGTGCTGCGAACAACGAAATCTGTCTCGAACTCAGCTTCAAGGAACGCGAGCCGAACGACCGCGAGGTCATTCCCCAGATCGCCGAAAGCATCGCCTTCTGGGCCCCCCACATCGACACGGGTGCCGCGCACCTGACCCCACCGCCATGACCCAGGACGACGACAGCATGGCGCTGCGCGCCGCCTGGCTGCACTTTGTCGGCGGGCTGACCCAGGCCGCCGTGGCGAAGCGCCTCGGCCTGCCCCAGCCCAAGACCCACCGCCTGATCGCCCGTGCGGTTGATGCCGGCGCGGTCAAGGTGACCATCGACGGCGACATCATCGCTTGTGTCGAACTCGAGGCCCGGCTCTGCGCCCGCTTCGCCCTGGACCAGGCCGAGGTGGCCCCCGACCTGGGCGAAATCGGCCTGCCCCTGCGTGCGCTGGGCCAGGCAGGGGCCTCTTTCCTGCGGCGCGAGATCGAGAGCGCCGATCAGGACATCATCGGCCTCAGCCATGGCCGCACGTTGCAGGCCGCCGTCCAGCACCTGCCCCGCATCGACGGGGGTCAGGTCCGGTTCGTCTCGCTTCTGGGCGGCCTGACCCGGAACTACGCCGCCAACCCCCACGACGTGATGCACCGTCTGGCCGAAAAGACCGGGGCGCAGGCCTATGTCCTGCCGGTGCCGTTCCTCACGAACTCGGCTGCCGACCGGAAGGTCATCCTGGCCCAGCCCGGTGTCGCGGAAATCTTCGGCATGTCGAACCGGGCGGGCCTCAAGATCGCAGGCATCGGCACGGTGGACGCCAATGCGCAGCTTGTCACTTCGGGCATGATCGAGGAGCGCGAGGTTGCGCAGATCAACGCCGTCGGTGGCGTGGGCGAGATGCTGGGCCATTTCTTCGACGCGCGGGGCCATGTCCTTGACCTCGCGCTGAACGCCCGCACTGTCGCCGTGCGGCTGGACGACCGCCGTTCGGGCCGCATCGTCGCCATCGCCGGGGGGCAGGCCAAGCAGGCCGCCATCAAGGCCGTGCTGGAAAGCGGGCGGCTGTCGGGCCTGATCACCGACGAGGCGACAGCCCAGGCGCTGCTGTCGGATGCAAAGGAGTGACCATGCCCCACTGGATCGGCACAAGCTGGAAGATGAACAAGCGCCTGCCCGAGGGCCGGGCCTTTGCCGAGGGGCTGCTGCGCGCGACGGACGACCCCCGCATCCAGCGTTTCGTCATCCCCCCCTTCACCCTGGTGCGCGAGGTCAAGGCGATGCTGGCGCAGACCACGGTGAGGGTCGGCGCGCAGACCATGCACTGGGCCGATGACGGGGCCTGGACGGGCGAGATCAGCGCGCCGATGCTGGTGGACTGCGGGCTGGACCTGGTCGAACTGGGCCATTCCGAACGCCGCGAACACTTCGGCGAGACGGACGCGACCGTCGGTCTCAAGGTCGAGGCCGCCGTGCGGCACGGCCTAACGCCCCTGATCTGCATCGGCGAGACACTGGCCGAATGGCAGGCCGGCCGGGCGGCAGAGGTGCTGGAAACCCAGGTGCGGGGGGCACTGTCGACACTGACCGGCCCACAGCGCGATGCCCACGTCTTGCTGGCCTATGAACCCGTCTGGGCCATCGGCGCGAACGGCATTCCGGCCACGTCGGACTATGCCGACGCGCGTCAGGCCGAGATCATCGCCGTGGCACAGGACGTGCTTGGCCGCCGCATCCCCTGCCTCTATGGCGGGTCGGTCAACCCCGGCAACTGTGCCGAACTCATCACCTGCCCGCACATCGACGGGCTGTTCATCGGGCGCTCGGCCTGGACTGTCGAAGGCTATCTCGACATCCTGGCCCGCTGCGCCGCCAAGCTGTGAGGGAACCCACCATGAAACTGGCAATTGCAGGCGACAGCGCGGGCGAAGGACTGGCCCGCGTCCTGGCCGACCACCTGAAAGGGAAACACGAGGTGGCCGAGGTCAGCCGCACCGGCGATGCGCTGGACCCCTTCTATGCCAACCTGTCCGACCGGGTGGCGAACGAGGTCCTTCAGGGCAAGTACGACCGCGCGATTCTGGTGTGCGGCACCGGCATCGGCGTCTGCATCGCGGCGAACAAGGTTCCGGGCATCCGCGCCGCGCTGACGCATGACACCTATTCCGCCGAACGCGCTGCGCTGTCGAACAACGCGCAGATCATCACCATGGGCGCGCGGGTGATCGGCACCGAACTGGCCAAGGCCATCGCCGGTGCCTGGCTGGCCGAAACCATGAACTTCGACCCCGCAGGCAAATCCGCTGGCAACGTCAAAGCGATCGACGACGTGGATGCCAGGTACACGCGGACCTGACCCACGGTTGTCGGCGAACCCGGCCCCCGCTAGGCTTTGCGGGAACGAGCAGGGGGGGCAGCGGCATGGCACTGACGCAGATGCTGATCAACGACGGCAACGCCGCCGTGGACGAGATGCTGACCGGCGTGCTGGCCGCGCATGGCCGCCACCTATGGCGGCCCGATCATGCCCCCCGCGCCGTCATCGCCCGCCACGGTCCCCGACCCGGCAAGGTGGCGCTGGTGATCGGCGGCGGGTCGGGGCATGAACCGACGTTTCTCGGCTATGTCGGCAAGGGGCTGGCCGATGCTGCCGCCATCGGCAACGTCTTTGCCTCGCCCCCGCCGCAGCCAGCCGTCGATGCGGCGATGGCGGCGAACGGGGGCGCGGGGGTGCTGTTCATGTACGGCAACTATGCCGGTGACGTGATGAACTTCGACATGGCGACCGAACTGCTGGAAATGGAGGGGATCGAGGCGCGCACCGTGCTGACCACCGACGACATCGCGTCCTCGCCTGACCGGGACAAGCGCCGGGGCGTCGCGGGCAACGTGTTCATCTTCAAGGCGGCAGGCGCGGCAGCGGACCTGATGCTGCCGCTGGACGGGGTCGAGCGCATCGCCCGCCGCGCCAACGCCCGCACCTTCACCATGGGCGTGGCGCTGTCGTCCTGTTCGCTGCCCCAGACGCGCCGCCCCGGATTTGACCTGCCGGTCGGCGAGATGGAGATCGGCATGGGCATCCATGGCGAACCCGGCATCCGTCGCGGCCCCCTGCGCAGCGCCGACCAGGTGACCGACGAGATCATGGATGCCCTGCTGGCCGAAATGGGCGCAGCCCCCGGGGACCGCGTGGCGGTGCTGGTCAATTCGCTGGGCGGGACGCCCCTGATGGAACTGTACATCCTGCACGCCCGCGTCGCCGCGCGGCTGGCGCAGGCGCAGTTGCAGGTACATCTGGCACTGGTCGGCCCCTACTGCACGTCGCTGGACATGAAGGGGGCCTCGATCACGCTGATGCATCTGGACGACGACCTGGCGCGGCTGATCGACCACCCCTGCGACTGCGCGATGTTCCGGGTGGGCTAGTCACATGGATTTCACCACCGACGACCTGCGCGCCCTGTTCGATGCCTTTGCCGCCCGCATGGCGGCCGAGCGGGATGCCCTGTGCGCGCTCGACGGGGCCATCGGCGACGGCGACCATGGCATTGCCATGGAACAGGGGATGCAGGCGGCGGCGCTTGCGGCACGCGCCGCCGGGGATGGCCTGCATGACATCTTCAATGCGGCTGCCAAGGCGTTCCTCAACGCCGTCGGGGCGTCGTCGGGGCCGCTTTACGCTACGGCGCTATTGCGCGCGGGCAAGGTCGCGGGACCGGGGTCTGCCATGCCCCGCGACGGGCTGCGCCACATGATCGCCGCCATGGCCGAAGGCATCGCACAGCGCGGCAAGGCGGTGCCGGGGCAGAAGACCATGCTCGACGCCTGGTCGCCCGCCGCCACTGCCGCGCTGGCCGGTGCCGCGCCCGCCGCAATCCTCGACGCCGCACGTCAGGGGGCCGAGGCCACCCGCACCATGCCTGCCACGATGGGCCGCGCCGCGCGTCTGGGCGACCGCGCCCTGGGCCACCCCGACCCCGGCGCGGTATCGGCAGCGATGCTGGTCCAGGCGATCACTGACGCGATGCAGGGATAGCGCTCAGCCCCGGCTTGTGGCCACATGGTCGCGCAGCAGTGCCAGTACACGGTCGGTCACCTCGGCCCCTTCGGACGTCACGGCCCAGGCCGCCTGCGCCAGACGCGCGGCGCGGTCGGGGGCCAGCAGTTCGGCCAGCGTTGCGGCCAGATCGGCCGCCGACCCCACCAGCGCCGCCGCCTGCGCCGCCGCCAGCCGCCCGATGATGCTGCCCCAGGCTCCGCTGCGCGGCCCGTGGACCAGCGCGGACCCCAGGGCCGCCGGGGCCAGCGGGCTGATCCGGCAACCCGGTGCGCTGAGCGAACCGCCCAGATAGGTGACCGGGGCCAGCCGGTACCACAGCCCGTATTCGGCGGCGGTATCGGCGATGTAGACATGGGTTTCCTCGCCGGGTTCCTCTTCGGCACCGCGCCGCGCGACGGTCCAGCCCTCGACCTGTTCCATCTGCTCGGCCAGGGGGCCTGCGCGTTCGGGGTCTTCCGGCACCACGATCAGCAAGAGCCGGTGCGACAGCCGCAACAGCGCCCGGTGCGCGGCGATGACGATGGCCTCTTCGGGCGCGGGCAGACCCGCCGCCAGCCAGACCGGGCGGCTGGCCAGGGCGCGGGCCAGGGCCGCACGCTCGGCCTCGGTGCAGGGCAGGGCCGCCGAGGGCAGTTCCATCCGCCCCGCCGCGAACACCCGCGCAGGGACGGCCCCGGCCCGCCGGAACCCGCGCGCCGCAGGTTCGTCCAGCGCCAGGACCTGGCGGAACTCGGCCAGAAGGCCGCGCACCAGCCCCGGCCACCACCCTTCGCGCCCCCGCATCACATAGGGTTCGCGCCCTTCGACGATCATCATCGGAATGCCGCGATCCAGCGCCGCATGCACCAGGGCGGGGCGCAGTTCCCCTTCGGCGATGACCCCCGCATCGGGGTGCCAGTGATCCAGAAACGCCCGGACTTCCGCAGGCGAATCGGGTGGGGGCAGATCGGTCACAAGGCCGCGCGGCAGCGGATCGGGCAACAGGGCCGGTGACGTCAACAGAACCGCCACCCCGTCGGCCCCCGCCAGCAGCCGCCGCGCCAGCGCCACCAGCGGGCGCTGCGCGTCGGGCGTGGGCGCGTGCAGCCACACCAGCCGTCCCGCAGGCCTGGCTGTACGGACCGGCACCGGGCCCTGCGCGGCGGGGGCCCGCAGGTTGTAGAGCGTCAGTCCGAGGGAATAGGACATGGACGGGCGCGGCCCTAGCGGCCGAACTCCACGGCCGGCGAGGTGGCCTGCTCCTCGTCCCGCAGGCGGTGGATGTGGGCGATGAAGTACCGCATGTGGGCATCATCGACGGTGCGCTGCGCCTCGGCCTTCCAGGCGGCATGGGCGGCGGCATAGTTCGGGAACATCCCGACGATGTGGATCTGGTCGGGATCCTTGAACGTGGTCGAACCGGGATCGACCAACTCTCCGCCGAAGACGAGGTGCAGGCGTTGGGTCATCGGGAAACCTCGTGAACAGGGCTGCGGCAGCCTAGCCGAAGGGCAGGGGCGGTCAAGCGGCGCAAGGCTGCCGTTCGGCCACCAGGCCCGACGGTCCCGCCGCGCCGATCCGCACCGTCATCAGCGCGCCTTCCGGCTGGGCATCGGCAAAGGCCACTTCGGTGAAATCCTCGCACCGGCCCAGATGCGGCCCTTCGGTCAGCACGGTCTGCGCAGTACCGACGCGGGCCGCGAGGTGTCGCGCCAGTGCCGCCTCGCCCGCCGCCCGCAACCGCGCTGCCCGGTCGCGGATCACCGGCCCCGGCAGTTGTGGCATCCGCGCGGCGGGCGTGCCCAAGCGCCGCGAATAGGGAAAGACGTGCAGAAATGTCAGCCCGCAGTCCTGCACCAGCGCCAGGCTGTCGCCGAAATGCGCCTCGGTCTCGGTCGGGAAACCGGCGATGATGTCGGCCCCAAACACGATGCCGGGCCGCAGGGCGCGCGCCGACTCGCAGAACCGGACCGCGTCGTCGCGAAGGTGCCGACGCTTCATCCGTTTCAGGATCAGGTCCGACCCGTGCTGCAGGGACAGGTGCAGATGCGGCATCAGGCGAGGCTCGGTGGCGATGGCCTCCAACAGCCGGTCGTCCGCCTCGATGCTGTCGATCGAACTGATGCGCAGTCGGGCCAAGTCCGGCACCAACCGCAAGAGCCGCAGCACCAGGTCGCCCAGCCGGGGCGTACCCGGCAGGTCGGCCCCCCAGGACGTCAGGTCCACCCCCGTCAGCACCACCTCGTTGAACCCCCGGTCGCGCAGGCGCTTGACCTGATCGACCACCACGCCCGCAGGCACCGACCGCGAATTGCCCCGGCCGTAAGGTATGATGCAGAAGGTGCAGCGGTGGTCGCAGCCGTTCTGCACCTGGACATAGGCCCGGTGCCGCCCGAAACCGTCGATCAGGTGCCCGGCGGTTTCACGCACCGACAGGATGTCGTCCACCTGCACCCGCTCGGTCGTGCCGATCAGGTCGGGAACCATCGCGGCCCAGGTCGCGGCTTTCATCTTTTCGGTGTTGCCGATGACGCGGGTGACTTCGGGCATGGCCGCGAAGGTTTCGGGTTCGGTCTGCGCCGCGCAGCCGGTGACGATCACCGGTGCGCCGGGGTTTTCGCGCGACAGGCGGCGGATTTCCTGCCTGGACTTGCGCACCGCCTCGGCGGTCACGGCGCAGGTGTTCACCACCACCGCCCCCTGCACCCCGGCGGCAACCGCCAGTTCCCGCATCGCCTCGGTTTCATAGGCGTTCAGGCGGCAGCCGAGTGTCGCAAAGACCGGCGCGTTCATGCCAGTGCCGCCAGATACGCGGGCGTCAGCCAGCCGTCGAACGCGTGCGCCACCGGCCCGGTCAGCCAGACACCATCGCCGCGCCAATCCACCTGCAGTTCACCGCCGTCGGCCCGTACCGTCACCTGCCGACCGCCAAGCCCCCGCAGATGGGCCGCCACTGCCACCGCACAAGCCCCCGACCCGCAGGCCAGCGTGACGCCCGTGCCCCGCTCCCACACCCGCATGCGCAGCGTGCCGGGCACCGTCACCGAGACGTATTCCACGTTCGTCCGCTCGGGGAACAGCGGGTCATGCTCGACCCCCGGCCCCAGCGTGGTCAGGGCGACCGCTTCGGCGTCGGCCACGAAGTGCACCACATGGGGATTGCCCATCCCGACCGCCACCGGATCGCCCGCCAGTGGCAGATGCAAGGGATCGACCGACCGTGCCAGCGGCACCTCGTGCCACGCCAGCTGCGGCGCGCCCATGTTCACCCACACCTGTTGGCCCCGCCGCTCCGCCAGCAGCAACCCCCGCGCCGTGCGGATGGACAGCGCATCGCGTCCCGTCTCGGCCATCACCGTCTGCGCGACGCAGCGCGTGGCATTGCCGCAGGCCCCGGCCATCGTGCCGTCCGCGTTCCAGAAGTCGAGGGTCAGGTCCGCCCCCGCCCCGTCGCGCAGTTCGGCCAGCTGGTCGAACCCCACGCCCCGGTGCCGGTCGCCAAGAGCACGCGCCAAGGCAGCCGTGACCTGCGCCCCGCCCCGCCCGCGCGAGTCGATCACGACGAAATCGTTGCCTGCGCCATGCATCTTGGCAAAGGGCAGGCGGCCTTGGGGGGTCATCCGGTTCATGGCGCGACGCCTTACGCCCTTTCGCGGGGTTTTTCCAGATGCGCCCGGACCCTTGGGGTTTTCCCCTTGACCCTGCCGGACAACCTTTCTAGGAACCGGGCCTGTCGTGGGGCCGGTAGCTCAGTTGGTAGAGCAGGTGACTTTTAATCACCGGGTCACAGGTTCGAATCCTGTCCGGCTCACCATCGACACCCTACGGCAGAACCGGCACACCGCCGCGCCAGACTGCCCGCAGGGCCAGCCCGTCATCCAGATGCACCATGTCCGCCGCGCGTCCCGGTGCAAGGTGACCGTGGCTGTCCTGCAACCCCATCACCCCTGCGGGCACCGAGGTGGCCATGGCCAGCGCGCGAGCCGACGCGACGCCCACCTCGCGCACCAGCACGGCCACCGCCCGGTCAAGCGTCAGATCCGCCCCTGCAAGCGTGCCATCCTGCAATGTCAGGCGGCCCCCGGCCCGCAGGATGCGCCGCCCGCCCAGCACCAGGTCGGTCGCATCCGTGCCCGCGACGCCCATGCAGTCCGACACCAGGAAAATTCCGTCGGCCCGCGCCGCCAGCGCCACCCGCATCGTCGCGGGGGCGACGTGCAGCCCATCGGCGATCAGCCCCGCCGCCAGCGATCCGGTCAGCACGGCACCGACCAGCCCCGGCTCGCGGTTGCCGAGCGGGCTCATGGCGTTGAACAGATGCGTGGCGCAGCGGGCCCCGGCGGCGATGGCGCGAAAGGCGGTCGCGGCATCGCAATCGCTGTGCCCCAGGCTGACGACCACCCCCGCCGCCGCCAGACGCCCGATCTGGTCCGGCGTCACCGCCTCGGGGGCGACGGTCAGCATCAGCGCGGGCAGGGCCGCCGCCGCGTCCAGCAGGCGGGCAAGGTCGGCCTCGTCCATCGGGCGGATCAGCGCGGGGTCGTGTGCGCCCTTGCGGCGGGGGTCCAGATGCGGACCCTCCAGATGCAGGCCCAGGAAACCCGGCGTGCCCTTGGCCGCGACCCCGGCAGCGATCACCCGCGCGGTCGCCTCGGGCGTGTCGGTGATGAGGGTGGGCAGAATGCCGGTCGCCCCGAGACGGGCCTGCACGTCGCACAGTGCCGCCAGTCTTGTGGCATCCGCCGACCCGTCCACCTGCCATCCGCCACCACCGTTGACCTGCAGGTCGATGAAGCCGGGGGCCAGGATGCCGCCCGGCAAGCGCACGACGTCCCCTGCGGTTGCGTCACCGGCGGGAACGATGCCCTGCACCACCCCGCCCTCGACCACCAGCGCGGCACCTCGGTGCAGCACCGTGCCGTCGAACACGTCCGCCCCGGCATAGACCTGCGGCATCACACTGTCTCCGTCACCTTGCGCAGATGCGGCGGCGTGTCGGGGTCGAAGCCGCGCGCGCGGGCCAGCCGTTCCACCGTCGCGTACCAGGTCACCGCCAGCACCAGCGGAGCCACCAGCGGATGCAGCCCCTCGACCGAGGGCAGCGTCACCGCCCCCGCCGCCTGCCCGCCGGTCAGGAACACCTGCGCGCCCTGAGCCGTCAGCCGCTCGGCCGTGGCGATCACCTGCGGAAGGGCGGCGTCCCCGACCCCCAGCGCCAGCACCGGAAAGGCCGCCTGCACGATGGCCGAAGGCCCGTGCAGCACCTCTGCGGCCGAAAACGATTCGGCATGCAGGCCGCAGACTTCCTTCCCCTTCAGCGCCGCTTCGGCGGCGATGGCAAAGGCAGGGCCGCGACCCAGCACATAGAACGATCCCGCCGTCGCCAGCCGGTCGGCCAATGGCGACCAGTCCAGCGCCACAGCCTCCGCCAGGGCGCGCGGCAGGTCGGCCAGCGCGCGGCGCAGCCCGTCATCCTCTTGCCATTCCGCCAGCAGCGCCAGCCCGGCCAGCACCGAGGTGACAAAGGTCTTGGTCGCCGCCACGCTGTGCTCGACCCCCGCCGCCAGCGGCAGGCAATGCGCCGACCCCTTCGCCAGCGGGCTGTCCGCGTGGTTCGTGATGGCGATGGTCAGCGCCCCGCCCGACCCAGCCGCCTGCATCATCTCGACGATGTCCGGGCTTTGCCCCGATTGCGAAATCCCGACGCACCCGGCCCGCCCAAGCCGCAGCGGGCGGCGGTAGATCGAGGCGATGGACGGCCCGACCGAGGCCACGGGGACGCCTGCCAGCAGTTCCACGGCATACTTCAGATAGGTCGCCGCATGATCCGACGACCCCCGCGCCACCGTGACCAGCAAGGCCGGGTCCAGCCCCTGCAGCGCAGCGGCAGCCCCGGCCACCGCGCCGGACGAGCGGTCCATGAACCGCGCCGCAACCTCGGGAATCTCGGCCACTTCGCGGGCCATGTGCGATTGCGTCATGGGTCTTTCCTTTCGGGTTCCGGTCCCAGCGTCAGCTCGACCGCAAAATCATAGGCATCGCCCCGGTAGAGCGAGCGTGTGAACTCCACCACCCGGCCACTGGCCAGATAGCCGATCCGTTCGATCTTCAGGCCCGCGACACCGGGGGCGACGCCCAGAAGCTCGGCATCGCGCGCGCCCACGTTAGCCGCCGAGATCCGCTGCACCGCCCGGACGGGCCGCATGCCCCGCGCCTGCATCACGGCGTACAGCGAGGTGTCGACCGCCATCGGATCGGGCAGCACCGACAGGGGCAGCGAGGCACGCTCGATCGCCAGGGGCACCCCATCCGACCGCCGCACCCGCTCGATCCGGGCCACGCGGTCACCTGCGCCAAGGCCTAGGGCCATCACTTCTTCCGGTGCGGGCGAGTGGATCGCGCGGCTCAGCCACACCGATTCGACGCTGCGCCCGCGCCGCGCCATGTCCTCGGTGAAGGATGTCAGCAGCGACAGCGCCTGTTCCAGCCGCTCGACCCGTGCGGCAACGAAGGTGCCCGATCCGCGCCGCTGCACCAGCAGCCCTTCGGCCACCAGCGCCTGCACGGCCTTGCGCACGGTCACGCGGCTGAGGCCCGTCATCGTGGCCAGGTCACGCTCGGGCGGCAGGCTGTCGCCGGGTTTCAGATGCCCGCTGCCGACGGCCTCGGCGATGCGGCGTTGCAGTTGCAGGTACAATGGCCCGCTGTCGCGAAACGTCTCGGGTGCGAAGAGCTCGTTCATGCGTCCCCCTCGCGCGCCAGCATCAGCGCCCCGTCCAGCGCATTGCCCCGCGACGGGACAAAGGGCAGGCCCAGCCGGTCGCGCCATAGAGAACCCAAACCGCCCAGATAGACCAGTGGCAGGGTCCCGCCGGGGTTCAGGTGCCGCAGCATCGCATGGATGTCGCCCTGCATCCGGTCCAGCACCATCTCGGCCAGCGGATCGCCCCCCGCCGCAACCTCGGGCGCAAGCCGCGCCAGATCGGCAGGACCGGCCGCGTCGGCAAAACCCACGACGCCATGCGGCCCGCCCAGCCGGTCCAGCAGGCGCTGTCCCAGCGGCGTGATTCCCGGCGGCAGCCCGTCAACGGCGCGCAACAGCGCGGCCAGAACGGCGCGCCCGATCCCGGCACCGCCCCCCTCGTCGCCCAGGACCCAGCCCCAGCCGCCCGCAAGGGTGATGGTGCCACCCTGCTGGACGGCAAAGACCGACCCCGTGCCAAACGCCGCGACCACCCCGTCCTGTTGACCCAGCGCCCCGCGCGCCGCCGTCCAGCCATCGCTTTCCACCCGCGCGCGGGCAAAGGGCAGGGCGGCCAGCACGGCGGCCTTGCGCGTGCCGACATTCCCTCCTGCCAGCCCCAGCCCTGCTGCGACCTGATCTGGCGTCACCCCGGCCTCGGCCATGACGGCCCCCGCCACATCGAGGATGTTGCGGATCGCGGTCTCGGGTGCGGAATTGATGTTCGCGGGGCCCCCCTCGGCGCGGGCCAGAACGCCGCCTGCCGCATCGGTCAGCACCGTCCGGCATCCGCTGCCACCGCCATCCACGCCCAGATAGAAGGTCATCCGATTCTCCCTGCCACGCATAATACCAAAACAATACCAGATTGGAAGATGCCTTCGATTCTGATGCCCCTCCATGGCCTTCGAACCTCACGAGCAAGAAGGGGGCTTTACAATTGGTATTAGTTTGGCATTATTTCACATCAGGGGGGAATCGCATGACCGACCGACCGACCGAAGCCTTGCACCCGGCCTCTCGCGGCCTGCACGCCCTGCCTGCGGGCGAGGCGCTGAAGCGTCTGCTGGCTGGTCAGGCGCAGGCGGTGCAGGCGCTGACCGGCGCCATCCCGGCCCTGGAACGGGCCTCGGACGCGGCGGCGACGGCGCTGCACGGCGGCGGCAGGCTGATCTATGCGGGCGCGGGGTCGTCGGGGCTGATGGCGCTGTCGGATGCGCTGGAACTGGCGGGCACCTTCGGCATTCCGCCGGAACGCACGCCGGTGCTGCTGGCGGGCGGGGTGGCCTCGCTTCTGCACATGCAGGGCGCGGTCGAGGATGACCTGCACGTCGCGGTGGCCGACATCACCCGGCTGGCACCGGGGGCGGCGGATGCGGTGATCTGCGTCTCGGCCTCGGGCAGCACGCCCTATACGCTGGCGGTGGCGCGGGCCGCGCGCACCGGCGGGGCGGCGGTGATCGGCATCGCCAACGTGCCGGGCTCGGCGCTCTTGGACGAGGCGACGCATCCCGTGCTGGTGGAAACCGGGGCCGAGGTCATCGCCGGGTCCACCCGCCTGGGGGCGGCCACGGCGCAGAAAGTGGCGCTGAACATGCTGTCGGTGCTGATGGCGATCCGCCTGGGGGCGGTGCACGACGGGCACATGGTGGACGTGGTGGCCGACAACGCCAAACTGCGCGAACGTGCGGCCCGCATCGTGGCCGCCATCGCAGGCACGGGCGAGGATCGGGCGCGCGACGCGCTGGCCGCGACCGGCGGGGTGGTCAAGACGGCGGTGCTGGTCGCGCGGGGCCTGACCCCCGAAGGGGCGGTGCAGGCGCTGGAACGCAGCGGCGGCCATCTGGCACCGCATCTGTAACACGAGAACGTACCACGACGGGCCGCCATGGCCCGCACAAAGCAGGGAGACGACGCATGACACGGACACTTCGCCTTGCCCTTCTGGCCAGCACCATGCTGGCCGGGGTGGCCCAGGCCCAGACCACGCTGACCATCGAGTCCTGGCGCAACGACGACCTGGCCATCTGGCAGGACACCATCATCCCGGCGTTCGAGGCGCAGCATCCCGACATCAAGGTGATCTTCGCCCCCTCGGCCCCGGCCGAGTACAACGCCGCGCTGAATTCGAAACTTGATGCGGGAAGTGCGGGCGACCTGATCACCTGCCGCCCCTTCGACGCCTCGCTGGCGCTGTACGACGCGGGGCACCTGGCCGATCTGTCGGGTCTGGCGTCGATGGCCAATTTCTCGCCCGTCGCCAAATCCGCCTGGCAGACCGATGACGGTTCGGCGACCTTCTGCGTGCCGATGGCATCCGTGATCCACGGGTTCATCTACAACGCCGATGCCTTTGCCGAACTGGGCATCGCCGTGCCCACGACCAACGACGAATTCTTTGCCGCGCTGGACAAGATCAAGGCCGACGGCACCTACATTCCCATGGCCATGGGCGTGAATGACCAGTGGGAAGCGGCCACGATGGGCTATAACAACATCGGGCCGAACTACTGGAAGGGCGAAGAGGGCCGTCTTGCGCTGATCAAGGGCGAGCAGAAACTGACCGATGCGCAATGGGTGGCCCCGTTCGAGGCGCTGGCGCGGTGGAAGGATTATCTGGGCGACGGGTTCGAGGCCCAGACCTATCCCGACAGCCAGAACCTGTTCACCCTGGGCCGGGCCGCGATCTATCCGGCCGGGTCGTGGGAAATCAGCGGGTTCAACACGCAGGCCACGTTCAAGATGGGCGCCTTTGCCCCGCCGGTGCAGGCGGCGGGTGATCCGTGCTACATTTCCGACCACACGGACATCGGCCTTGGCCTGAACGCCAAGTCGCCCAATGCCGAGGCCGGGAAGGTTTTCCTGGAATGGGTGGGCAGCCCCGAATTCGCGACGATGTACGCGAACGCCCTTCCGGGGTTCTTCTCGCTCAACTCGACCCCGGTCGAGATGCAGGACCCTCTGGCGCAGGAGTTCGTCTCCTGGCGGGCCAAGTGCCAGTCGACGATCCGGTCCACCTACCAGATCCTGTCGCGCGGCACGCCGAACCTGGAAAACGAGACGTGGAATGCCTCGGCCAACGTGATCCGCGGGTCCGAGACGCCTGCCGACGCGGCCAAGCGCCTGCAGGACGGGCTGGCCAGCTGGTACGAACCGCAGAAGTGACCTGACCGCACCTGTCCGGGGTGCGCAATGCTCCCCGGACGTCTGCGCATTCGCACGGAAGTGCCATTCGAATTCGCCTGGAGCCACGACATGACACACTTGCGTATCTTCGGACTGGTGTTTGGGTTCGTCCTGGCGTTGACCGGCATTGCGCAGGCCGCCTCGCCTGAAATCCCGAAACCGAAGCGTTTCGAATTGTGGTACATCTCGGCGAAAGAGTCCGCTCAAATCGTCGTTGGGATAATCCTGCACGAAGTGGATGGCAGAATAGCGATTTGCGGGGCGCTCTGGCCCGCTGACGAAAGGGGCGACAGTACCGCCAGTCGTGAGCGCTTCTACAAGTCGGTGGTCAAGGTCCGAGGAAAGATCATTCCGGCAACTCTGACCGTTTTTCCGCTTTATGCCACCCGTGAGGCCGCCAAGACCTTTCGCTGCTCCGTGTCTGACGAGGTTTGGCAGGGTCCATACAGAAGCAACGACTTCAGGCTGCGCTTACCCGAGATTCCCGAATCCGACTAGGCTTTCAATGACCGTCCGGTTCGACGAGGGACCGCCCCTCAGCGAGGATTCAAGATGTCTTCACGCAAGCCCCTGCGCTGGCACATCGCCGTGTTTCTGGCCCCGGCGGTGCTGGTCTATACCGCGATCATGATCGTGCCCCTGTTCGGCACATTGAACCTTGCGCTGTGGAACAAGGGCGAGGGCGGGACGGTGTTTGTCGGCCTTGCCAACTTTGCCACGCTGTTCGGCGACCCGCGATGGTCCGATGCGTTCTGGAACGCGCTGGGCAACAACGGATGGTTTTTCGTGGTGCACATGCTGGTGCAGAACCCCATCGGCATCCTGCTGGCGGCGATCCTGTCATCCCCACGCCTGCGGATGGCGGCGTTCTACCGCACCGCGATCTTCATTCCGACGGTCCTGTCCTTCGTCATCGTCGGGTTCGTCTGGAAGCTGATCCTGTCGCCGATCTGGGGCATCGCGCCGGGCATGCTGGACGCGATTGGCCTGAAGGTGCTGTTCGCACCCTGGCTGGGCCAAGAGGCGACGGCGCTGACCACGCTGGCGCTGATCTCGGTCTGGCAGTTCGTGGGGATCCCGATGATGCTGATCTATGCAGCCCTGCTGACCATCCCCGACGAGGTGATCGAGGCGGCCGAGATGGACGGCGTGACGGGCTGGTCGCAGTTCTGGAAGATCAAGCTGCCGCTGATCCTGCCCAGTATCGGCATCATCTCGATCCTGACCTTTGTCGGCAATTTCAATGCCTTCGACCTGATCTACGTGAGCCAGGGTGCATTGGCCGGGCCGAACTATGCCACCGACATCCTGGGCACGTTCCTCTATCGCACCTTCTTCGGCTTTCAGCTGCAACTGGGCGACCCGCACATGGGGGCGGCCATCGCCACGGCGATGTTCGTGATCATCCTGGTGGGCGTCTGCATCTATCTGTTCGGCATCCAGACGCGGCTGCGCCGCTATCAGTTCTGAGGGGCATCCGATGGCCGTCCGCACCCCCCTGTCGCGCAGCATCGCCGCCCATGCCGTGCTGATCGCCTATACCGTGATCGCGCTGTTCCCGGTGTTCGTCGTCGTCATCAACAGCTTCAAGAGCCGCAAGGCCATCTTTGCCGATCCGCTGGCCCTGCCGACACCGGCGAATTTCGACTGGATCGGCTATGCCACAGTGCTGAAGCAGGGCGACTTCGTGCTGTACTTCCAGAACTCGCTGGTGGTGACCGTCGCCAGCCTGTTCTTCGTCCTCTTGTTCGGGGCGATGGCGGCGTTCGCGCTATCCGAATACCGGTTCCGGGGCAACATGCTGTGGGGGCTGTACCTGGCGCTTGGCATCATGATCCCGATCCGGCTGGGCACGGTGGCGATCCTGGAGCTGATGGTCGCGGGCGGGTTGGTCAACACCCTGACCGCGCTGGTCCTTGTCTACACCGCGCAGGGGCTGCCGCTGGCCGTGTTCATCCTGTCGGAATTCATGCGGACAGTCTCGGATGACCTCAAGAACGCCGGGCGCATCGACGGGCTGTCCGAATACCGGATCTTCTTCGTGCTGGTCCTGCCCCTCGTCCGCCCCGCGATGGCGACGGTCGCGGTATTCACCATGATCCCGATCTGGAACGACCTGTGGTTCCCACTGATCCTGGCCCCGTCCGAGGACACCAAGACGATCACGCTGGGGTCCCAGGTCTTCATCGGCCAGTTCGTCACCAACTGGAACGCCGTGCTGGCCGCCCTGTCGCTGGCGATCCTGCCGGTGCTGGTGCTGTACCTCATCTTCTCGCGCCAGCTGATCCGGGGCATTACCGCAGGAGCCGTGAAATGATCCGCGTCCTTGTTGCCGGTCTGGGGAACATGGGGCAAAGCCATGCCCTGGCCTATCATCACGATCCTGCGTTCGAGATTGTCGGGCTGGTCAACCGCTCGGCCACGACCCTGCACGATGCGCTGCGGGGCTATTCCCTGACAACCGACTATGCCGAGGCGCTCGCCCGCCTGAAACCCGACCTTGTCTGCATCGCGACCTATTCCGACAGCCACGCCGGTTATGCCGTGGCGGCGATGGAGGCGGGGGCCCACGTGTTCGTGGAAAAGCCGCTGGCGACGACCGTGGCCGATGCCCAGCGCGTCGCCGACTGCGCCGCGCGGACCGGGCGCAAGGTGGTGGTGGGGTACATCCTGCGCCACCATCCCAGTTGGCAGCGCCTGATCGCCGAGGCGAGGGACATGGGCGGTCCTTTCGTGTTCCGGCTGAACCTGAACCAGCAGTCTTCCGGCCCGACCTGGGACGTCCACAAGGCCCTGATGCAGACCACGCCGCCCATCGTCGACTGCGGCGTCCACTATGTCGACGTGATGTGCCAGATCACCGACGCCGCCCCGGTCGAGGTGCGCGGCATGGGTCTGCGCCTGTCGGACGAGATTGCGCCGGACATGTACAACTACGGCCATTTCCAGGTGCTGTTCGCCGATGGGTCGGTCGGGTGGTACGAGGCAGGATGGGGCCCGATGATGTCGGACACGGCGTTCTTCGTGAAGGATGTGGTCAGTCCGAAGGGGGCCGTGTCGATCCGCATGCCCGACAGCGCCCGGTCCGACGATATTGATACCCACACGAAGACCTCGCTGCTGCGGGTGCACCGGGTGGGGCGCGGGCATGAGGATATCTCGATGGCCGACGAACCCGGCCATCAGGACCTGTGCGACCGCGAGCAGGCCTTTGTCGCCCGCGCGATCCATGAGGACATCGACCTGACCCGGCACCTGCAGGATGCCGTGCGGTCGCTGGCGGTGTGTCTGGCGGCGGATGAAAGCGTGCGCTCCGGCGTGCCGGTGAAACTGTGACGGAGGCGGGAATGGGCGCGCTGGAACTGCGGGGGGTCACCAAGACCTTCGGAACGACGGATGTGATCAAGGGCGTCGACTTGACGGTGAACCCCGGCGAGTTCTGTGTCTTCGTCGGCCCGTCCGGCTGCGGCAAGTCCACCCTTCTGCGCATCATCGCGGGGCTCGAGGATGCAACCGGGGGCGACATCCTGCTGGAAGGGCGGCGCGTGAACGACCTGGCCCCGGCGAAACGCGAACTGGCGATGGTGTTCCAGTCCTATGCGCTGTACCCGCACCTGACGGTGCGCGACAACATGGGGCTGGCGCTGAAGCAGGCCGGGGTAGGACGGCCCGAGATCGCCGCTTCGACCGACAAGGCCGCCGGAATGCTGTCGCTCGGGCCGCTGATGGACCGCCGCCCCGCCGAACTGTCGGGCGGGCAGCGGCAGCGGGTGGCCATCGGGCGGGCCATCGTGCGGACGCCGAAGCTGTTCCTGTTCGACGAGCCCCTGTCGAACCTCGACGCCGCGCTGCGCGTGGCGACGCGGATCGAGATTGCACGCCTGCACCGCGAACTGCGCGCCACGATGATCTATGTGACCCATGACCAGGTCGAGGCGATGACGCTGGCCGACCGCATCGTGGTGCTGCGCGCGGGCCGCGTCGAACAGGTCGGCGCACCGATGGAGTTGTACAACGACCCGGCGAACACCTTTGTCGCGGGCTTCATCGGCAGCCCGATGATGAACTTCCTGCGCGCCGGGGCGGTCGGCATGCTGGGCGAGACCCTGGGCATCCGGCCTGAACATCTGGGGCTGTCACGGCGGGACGGCGCGATTGCCGGGCAGGTCAGCCATGTGGAAAAGCTGGGCGGCGAGACGCTGGTCTATGTACGGGCGGACCCCCATGGCCTGCTGACCGTGCGGCTGTTCGGCGAGCACGATCACGCAGTGGACGAGGCGGTGTTCCTGACTGTCGATCCGGCCCGCGCGTTCCATTTCGACAAGGACGGCAACCGGTTGCGGTAGCACATGCTGTGCGGGCAGGACCGGGGGGTGCGATACCAACTCTGCCCGATCACCTCGCAACGGCACGGTCTGGCCATCGGTTGAAGCCTGTCTGACCCCGGAAGAAGTCGCGGCCTGCAGTTGGGGGCAGTCCGGCGTCTGGCGAGGGTGGCGGCGGAGACGGGGTGGCGTTCGGCCTCTTCGGCGACCGCCTCGGTGCGCAGCCTGGGCCTCGCATCCCTGCCCCCCGAGGTGGTCATCAGGCCAGAGCCTGACCCTCTCGCGACACCCTGCGACACCCTCGTCGACAAGCCGATCAGACCGAGTCCGGATCATGGAACGGATCGCAGCAATCCTCGGTGCCTTCACCCAAGATGAACAACTAGGCCCGCAGCACGACGGCCAGGCTGGGGATCGTCGCGGGGTCGCCGGGCATCGAGACATAGGGGGCCGTCGTCTCGACCCGCCCGATGCGGCTTGCGGTCAGCCAGGGGTCGATTTCGGCCTGCCAGAGCGTGGACTTCACGGTCAGCACGATCACCCCGCCCTTGCGCGTGATGCGGAACAGCTCGGGCAGGCCCGCCGCGCCGACATGGCCGGTGGTGAAGACACCGGTAGAGATCACGCCCGCGAAATGGCCGTCGGGAAACGGAAGCGGCGTGCCAAGGGCCGCCTGCGTCAGGCCCGCATAGACCCCCTTGCGCGCCGCCACGGCCAGCATGCCCGCCGACAGGTCCAGCGCCTGCACCGGGTGGTAACCGAGGATCGCCAGCCATTCGCCCACCAACCCCGTGCCGGCCCCCGCGTCCAGCACCGGCCCGGCATCGGCGGCCATGTGGCGCGCCAGCAGCGCCACGCCGATCGACGGGTGGCGATACCCCGCCGCCCGCATCTCGGCCTCATAGGTCTCGGCCCAGGCGTCGTAGGCGGCGGCAACATCTGCCGGATCGGTCGCGCCATAGACCGCGCCAAGGTGTCCTTCGTGCTGGCCCGCCACCGCTTTCTCCCTTGACCGCCCTCGCCTTGCCCGCGAACGTTAGCCCGCCCGGCCTGCAAGAGGGAAGCTGTGACCGACGACCTGACCCCGCTTCTGGCAACCATTCCCGCGCTTGCCGGGTTTCGCGGCACGCCGCAGCGCCTCGGCGGCCTGACGAACCGGGTCTACCGGCTGGGGGACCATGTGCTGCGCCTGCCCGGCGCGGGGACCGAGGCCTATATCGACCGCGCGAACGAGGCCGTGGCGGCCCGGCTGGCGGCAGAGGCCGGGGTGTCGCCTGCGCTGATCCATGCCGATCCGGCGGCGGGATTGATGGTGACGGCCTACATCGAGGCCGTCACGATGACGCCCGAGGCCTTTCGCAGCCGTCCCGGTGCCCCCGCCCGCGCCGGCCAGGTGTTCGCCCGGTTGCACGGGTCGGGGGCGGTCTTTCCGTTCCGGTTCGAGTTGTTCGGCATGATCGACAGCTATCTGGCGCTGCTGGCCCCGCGCGAGGTGGCCCTGCCGCCCGGCTATCACGACGTGGTGGCCGAGGCGGCGGCGGTTCGGTCCGCCCTGGACCGCGCCCCCCTGCCGCTGGCCCCCTGCCACTGCGATCCGCTGTGTGAGAACTTCCTGGACGACGGCGCGCGGATGTGGGTGGTGGACTGGGAGTATTCCGGGATGAACGATCCGATGTGGGACCTGGGCGACCTGTCGGTCGAGGCGGGCATGGACGAAAGCCAGGACGAGGCGATGCTGACCGCCTATTTCGGGCACGAGGCGACCATGGCGGACCGGGGGCGGATGGTGGCCTACAAGGCGATGTGCGATCTGTTGTGGACGCTGTGGGGGCTGATCCAGCTGTCCGACGGCAACCGGGCGGATGATTTCCGCGCCTATGCCGACGGCCGGTTCGCCCGCTGCGGGGCGCTGATGGGGCAGGCTGAGTTTTCCCGCCATCTGGCGGCGATCGGAGGGGCGGCATGACCGGGCAGAGCATCATCGTGACGGGGGCGGGCAGCGGCATCGGGCGGGCCACGGCGCAGGCATTCCTCGCGGCAGGCTGGCGCGTGGGGCTGGTTGGGCGGCGGACGGACGCGCTGACCGAAACGGCATCGGGGCAGGCGGCGGCACTGGTCCTGCCCTGCGACGTGACCGAAGAGGGCGCTGTGGAGGGGGCCTTCATGCGGGCGGCGGGCGAATGGGGCCGGATCGACGCGCTGTTCAACAATGCGGGCGGCGGGTTGCAGGCGCAACTGATCGACGAGGTCGGGTTCGCGGAATGGCGGCGGATCATGGCGGTCAATGTGGACGGGATGTTCCTCTGTGCCCGCGCGGCGTTCCGGGCGATGCGGGGGCAGTCGCCGCAGGGGGGAAGGATCATCAACAACGGCTCGATTTCCGCCCACGCCCCGCGCCCCGGTTCTGTGGCCTATACGGTGTCGAAACATGCCGTCACCGGCCTGACGCGGACGCTGGCGCTGGATGGGCGGCCCTTCGACATCGCCTGCGGGCAGATCGACATCGGCAACGCGGCGACCGACATGACCAGCCGGATGGGCGGCGGCGTGGCGCAGGCGGACGGGTCGGTCCGGCCCGAGCCGGTGATGGATGTTCAGGACGTGGCGCGGGCGGTCCTCTACATGGCGGGGCTGCCGCTGTCGGCCAACGTGCCGTTCATGACGGTGATGGCGACGAAGATGCCGTTCCTGGGGCGGGGCTGACCCGCTCGCCACCAGCCGTCCCGGCACCGGCCGGGACCCCGGTGCGTTGCGCGCCGACCATCGAGGCCCCGGCCTGCGCCGTGGCGACCGATCCTGTGGGATGTCCACATGTGCGACAGGAGGTCAGGCCAGGTTTTTCAAGGCCTTGCGGCGTCGCTTTCGTGAGTTGTTAACCTTTGGCGCGCCGAACAGCCGCGTGGCATCCTCTGCCGTGTACCGCCCCAGCGCCACATCCTCGGCCACCAGCGCGGGATCGCGCGAGCCTGGATCGCCGTAGCCGCCGCCGCCCGGTGTGCGCACGCGCACCCGGTCGCCGGGGCCGAGGGCGATGTCCTGCGCCTTGGACAGGTGTTCGGGCACCGTCACCTCGCCGCCCCGGATCACCTCGACCCGGTTCACCGCGCCGTCCTGTCCGCCAAGCGCGCCCTGCGGCCCGGTGCGCCCGTGGTCCATGACGAAACTGGCGCGCGCCTGACCCCGCAGAAGCTCGATCTCGTAGTCGAGGCCGAAGCCGCCCCGGTGCAGGCCCGCACCACCCGACCCCTCGCGCAGCGCATAGCGGCGGTAGAGCACGGGATAGGTCTGCTCCATGATCTCGACCGGCGGGGCCTTGGAGATGCCGATGGTGGAACAGCCGTTCGACAGCCCGTCATGGTCGGCATTGCCGCCATAGCCGCCACCCGAAATCTGGTACATCACATAGTCGCGGCCCCGTTCGGGATCGTGCCCGCCCAGCCCGAAGTTTCCGCTGGTGCCCGCCGGGGCCGCCGTCACCCGGTCGGGAATCGCCTGCACAAGGGCGGCAAAGACCGCCTCGGCAATCCGCTGGCTGACTTCGGCGGCGCAGCCCGACACGGGGCGCGGATAGTGCGCGTCGAGGAAGGTGCCGGCGATGCCCGAAACCGAAAGCGGCTCGAACGCGCCTGCGGACAAGGGAACCTCTGGGAAGATGTGGCGCATCGCGAGGTAAACGGACGACAGGGTCGTCGCGCGGACCGAGTTCATGGGGCCAAGGCAGGGCGGCGACGACCCGGCGAAGTCGAAGGTCAGCCCGTCGCCGTCGCGCGTGACGGCCAGGGCGATGGTCAGCGGTTCGTTGACCACGCCGTCGCTGTCAACGATGGCTTGTGCGCGGTAGGTGCCGTGCGGAATGGCCCCGATCTCGGCCCGCATCGCCCGCGCGGCGAGCCGGCGCATTTCGGCAATCGCCTCGGACACCGTGGCGTCGCCGTAGCGGTCCAGAAGGGCCGTCAGCCGTTCGGCCCCCACCAAAAGGGCCGCCCGCTGCGCCGTCACGTCACCGATGCGCTGGTCGCTGACGCGGATGTTGCTGCGGATGATGGCCCAGATCTCGGGGTCGATCACGCCCTTCTTGAACAGCTTGACCGGCGGCAGGCGCAGCCCCTCTTGTTCCGCCTCGCGCGCAGAGGCCGAGAACCCGCCGGGCACAGCGCCGCCCGTGTCGGGCCAGTGGCCGGTGTTCGACAGCCAGAGGAAAATCTGCCCCTTGCGCCAGAACGGCATGGCAAAGCGCACATCCATCAGATGCGTGCCGCCAAGGTAGGGGTCGTTCACGATGTAGATGTCGCCCGGTTCGGGGGGCAGGGTTTCGCCCCGCTCGATCCGCTCGATCAGGTGGCGGGTGCTGAACTGCATGGTGCCGGTGAACACCGGCAGGCCGCGCAGCCCTTGCGCGATCAGGGACCCGTTCCGCGCCGAATAGAGACCGTCCGAGCGGTCGTCCGCCTCGGCGATCACCGGGCTGAAGGCGGCGCGGGAAAAGGTCAGGTCCATCTCGTCGCAGGTCTGCTGCAGGCCGGCCTGGATGACGGCCAGGGTGACGGGGTCGATCATGCGCCCACCTCCACGATCAGGTTGCCGTCAGCGTCCTGCCCGGCGCGGTCGCCGGGGTGCAAGAGGATCGTCGTGTCCATCTGTTCCAGCACGGCAGGCCCCATGACGACGGCATCCAGCGGCAGGCGTTCGCGGTCGTAGACCGCCGTCTCGACCCATTCGTCGAACCACACCGGGCGGGTGGCGATCTGGGCATCGACCAGCCATGTCGCCCGGCCCGCCGGGTCGATCAGGCGCGACAGGTCCACCTCGGGGCGGCGGCCGGTGACGGCGGTGACCAGGTTGACCAGGTTCGCCCGGATCTCGGGCAGGTCGACGTGGAAGCGGGCGCGGTAGGCGGCCTCAAACCCCTGCTGCAGGTCCGACTGCGTCGGGGTGCCCGTGGCGAGGGGCACGCGCAGGATATGGGTCTGGCCGACGAACTGCATGTCGGCGGCGTGGGTCACGTCGATGCCGGTCAGGGCGATGCCCGCGGCGGCAATCCGGGCGCGGCCCTCGGCCTGTTGCAGGGCCAGGATGCCGTGGACCTCGGTCAGGTCCAGGCTGGCGACGGGCCGGTTCAGGGTGCGCACGAAATCCTGCCGCAGGTCGGCGCAGACGCAGCCGAGCGCGTTGGTCAGGCCCGGGCGGGCGGGGATCAGCACGCGGGGGATGGACAGCTCGCGCGCCAGCGCACTGGCGTGCAGCGGCCCGGCCCCGCCAAAGGCGAACAGCGCGAAATCGCGCGGATCGGCGCCAAGCGAGACCGACACCATGCGGATCGCCCCCGCCATGTGGGTGTTGGCCAGCCGGATGACCGCCGCCGCCGCCACCTCGGGTGTCAGGCGCAGGGGGGTGGCGAGAGTGGCGGCGAGGACCTTGCGCACCTCGGGCAGTGCCTGGCCGAAGCGGGTGGGCGACAGGCGGCCCAGAAGGAGGTTCGCGTCCGAAATGGTGGGCCTGGTGCCGCCCCGGCCATAGGCGATGGGGCCGGGGACCGAACCCGCACTTTCCGGGCCGACGCGCAGCATGCCGCCGCCGTCGATCCGTGCGACCGACCCGCCGCCCGCGCCCACGGTGCGCACGTCCACCATGGGGACGTGGATCGGCATGGCATATTCCACCTCGATCTCGTTCGAGACGGGGGCCTGCAGGTTGCGGATCAGGGCGACGTCGGTCGAGGTGCCGCCCATGTCATAGGTGATGAGGTTGGGCGTGCCCGCGCGGCGGCCGGTGGCGATGGCGGCGGTGACGCCCGATGCGGGGCCGGACATCACCGTCTTGACCGCCTCGGCCGACACAGCGCTTGCCGTCACCATCCCGCCGTTGCCGTTCATCACCAGAAGGTCATGGGCATAGCCGCCCTTGGCCAGGCTGCCCGCCAGGGTGGAGATGTAGCGTTCGAGCAGGGGCTGGACGGCGGCATTGACCGCCGCCGTGACGCCGCGTTCGTATTCGCGGCTTTCGGACAGCAGGCGGTGGCCGAGGGTGACATAGGGCGTGGGCCACAATTCGCGCGCGATCTGGCCGGCGCGGGTTTCGTGGGCGGGGTTGGCGTAGCTGTGCAGGAAATGGATGACCAGGCTTTCGCAGCCGGCGGACAGAAGGCTCTGGATGGCGGTTTCGAGCGCGGTTTCTTCCAGCGGCGTCACCACACGGCCCCGCGCGTCCATCCGTTCGGGGATCTCGAGGCGCAGGTTGCGGGGGATGACGGGGGTGAAGCGGCCGGTCATGCCATAGGGATTGGGCCGGGTGCGGCGGCCAAGCTCCAGCACGTCGCGGAACCCTTCGGTGGTGATCAGGCCGGTGCAGGCCAGCTTGCGCTCCAGCACCGCGTTGGTCGTGGTGGTGGTGCCGTGCACGATCAGGCCGATGTCGGCCAGCGCCACGCCCGCGGCGTCGAAGGCCGCCAGCACGCCCTGCGCCTGTCCGCCCTGTTTCGGGTCGAGCGTGGTCGGCACCTTGGCCAGCTTCACGCCCCCCGTCGCGGGGTCGAGGATGACCAGATCGGTGAAGGTTCCGCCGACATCGGCGCCGGCGACTGACTTGACCATCTCAGACACCGACATGGGCGCGGAAGGCGGGGGCGTCGCGGGTCAGGGCGGCGGCGGGGTGACTTTCGGCAAGACGGCCCTGCGCCAGGAACAGGATGCGGTCGGCCAGGTCCAGCGCCGCATCGACCCGCTGTTCGACCAGCAGGATGGCGACACGGGCGGTGCGCAGGGTCTGGATCACGTCCTGGATCAGCGCGATCATCGACGGCTGCAACCCCTCGGTCGGCTCGTCCAGCATCAGGACACGGGGGGACAGGCACAGGGCGCGGCCGATGGCCAGCATCTGCTGCTCGCCCCCCGACAGGGTGCGCGCGGTCTGGTCCATCCGTTCGGCCAGGCGCGGGAACAGCGACAGCACGCGGTCGAGCGCCGCCTGCCCCTGCCCGCGCGTCATCAGGCCGACGGTCAGGTTTTCGGCCACCGTCAGGTCGCCGAACAGCCGTCGCCCCTGCGGCACATATCCCAGACCATGGCGCGGCACCTGATGCGGCGGCAGGTCGTGCAGGGGCGTGCCGTCCAGCGTGATCGTGCCCGCGCTGCGGTCGGTCTGGCCCATGATGGTGCGGAGCAGGGTCGTCTTGCCTGCCCCGTTACGGCCCATCAGGCAGGCCACCTCGCCTGGCCCGACCTGCAGCGACACGTCCTGCAACACGCCGACCGGCCCGTACCCTGCGCTGATCCCGTCAAGCCGCAGCATGGCCCGTCCCCAGATAGGCCGCCTGCACGGCAGGATCGGCCCGGATGTCGACGGGCCGGCCGGTGGCCAGGTGGCGGCCGAAGTTCAGCACGGTGATGCGGTCGGCCAGATCCATCACCACGTCCATGTTGTGTTCGATCAGCAGCACGGTGGTTGCCGGTGTCAGGGCGCGGATCAGGGTCTTGAATCCTTCGATTTCCGAGGCGGCCAGCCCCTGTGTCGGCTCGTCAAGGATCAGGACGCGGGGGGAAAGGGCAAGGCCCATCGCGATCTCCAGCAGCCGCTGGTGGCCATAGCTGAGCGTTCCGGCAAGTTGTTGCGCACGGGTTTCCAGCCCCGTGCGGGAAAGCGCCGCCATTGTGGCCGCACCCAGATCGGACGGCCCGGTGCGCTGCACCGCCAGGGCCGCGTTGTCGAAGACCGACAGGCGCGGATAGATCGAGGTGATCTGGAAGGTATAGGCGATCCCTGCCCGCACGCGCGCATGGGCGGGCAGGCGGGTGATGTCGCGGCCCGCCAGCGTGACCGTGCCGGACTGCGCCGCCAGACGCCCCGACAACAGGCTGACAAAGGTGGTCTTGCCCGCGCCGTTCGGGCCGATCAGGGCGTGGATGTCGCCGGTGGCCAGGTCGAAATCGACCTCGTCCACCGCCCGCAGGCCGCCGAAGTGGCGCGTCAGGCCGCGCGCCGACAGGATCACGGCAGCCATGGCAGCCACCTGTCCCTGACCGCGCCGAGCAGCCCTTTCGGCGCGAAGATGACGATGAGGAGAAGGGCTGCCCCTGTGACGAACAGCGTGGCCGTGGTGACGAGCGACGACAGGTCGATCACGTAGAACATCACCAGAGCACCCACGAACGGCCCCAGAACCGTGCCGGCACCGCCAACGAGGACGTAGAGCAGGGGCAGGATCGAGTATTGCACGCCCGCGAATGTGGCGCCGACATAGCCGAACATCACCGCGAATGCCGCGCCTGCAGCACCCGCATAGGCCCCCGACAGCGTCAGCGCCACCAGCTTTACCGCGAACGGGTTGTAGCCCAGCATGCGCGACCTTTCCTCATTCTCGCGCATCGCGACCATGCTGCGGCCAAGGGCGCTGCGGGTCAGGGCCAGGTGGCCGAGCAGGGCCACGGCGAACAGGGCAAGGGAGGCCAGATAGCGCGGGGTGTCGGCGCTCAGGTCTAGCGGGCCGACGGCGCGGGCGGCGCGGTCGATGACGAAGCCTTCGTCGCCGCCGGTCACGGGGCCGAAGTACAGCAACGTCAGATACCCGGCCTGCGCGAACATCAGCGTCACGATCATGAAGCTGACGCCCCCGGTGCGCAGGGCCAGCAGGCCGACAGCCCCGGCCAATGCCGCACCCGCCAGCACACCCAGGGCCAACGCGGGGCCGGCCGGGATGGCCAGCAGGCTGATGCCCAGCCCTGCCGCGTACATGCCGGCGGCGAAGAACAGTGCGTGGCCCAGCGACAGCAGGCCGGTGGTGCCGAAGGCGATGTTGTACCCCATGGCAAAGACCGCCATCACCATGACGCGCGCCACGTTGGTGTGGTGATAGGCGGGCAGCAGCCAGTTCGCGGCCAGCAGGGCGGCGATCACCGCCAGATGCAGGGCCAGGGCGCGGGTCATGGGCTTCGCGCACCGAACAGGCCCTGCGGGCGGAACACCAGCACCAGCGCCACCAGCAGCGTGGCGAGGATCTTGGCCAGCGTGGGCGAGAAGAACACGCTGACCACCCCGTCCGACAGCCCGATCGCCAGCGCCGCCACCACTGTGCCGCGCAGGGACCCCAGCCCGCCGATGATGACCACGATGAAGGACAGAAGCAGGGGATCGGCCCCCATCAGGTAGTGCGCCTGCGAAATCGGCACCACCAGCACGGCCGCCACTGCCGCCAGCCCCGCACCAAGGGCGAAGACGCCTGCATAGACCCGGTCGGTGTCGATGCCGAAGGCGCGGGCCGTGTCGCGGTCCATCTGCGTGGCGCGCATGACAAGGCCCGCCCTGGTGCGGGTCATGAAGCGCCAGACACCCAGCAGGACCGCGACGGCGGCGACGATGACGAACAGCTTGTAGCCCGACCAGCCGAACCATGGCAGCTGGATCCGCCAGGTGAAGGGGGCCTCGACCGGGCGGGCATCGGGGCCATAGAGCGTGAGGGCGGCCTGTTGCAGGATGTACAGAAGGCCGATGGTGGCGACGATGGTCGCCTCGGGGTCGTAGTTCAGGCGCTTCAGGACCAGCCGGTCGGTGGCCAGCGCCACCGCGCCGACGGCAACCGGGGCGACGGCCAGCGCGACAACGAAGGCGACCCAGGGCGGGCCGGGCACGCCTTGCGTCACGAACCACGCCACCACTGCGCCCAGCATGAAGAATTCGCCATGCGCCACGTTGACCACGCGCATGACGCCGAACACGAGGCTGAGCCCCACGGCGGTCAGCGCCAGGACCGCCGCCGTGACGCATCCCTCCATCAGTGCCAACAGCAGGAACGGGCCGAAGTCCATGGGTCAACTAGAACAACTGAACTTGACGGGAAAAATAACCCACACTTGCTTCAAACTCGCCGACTGTTGGCGGCTCTGATGCCAACACTCCCGTCGCAACCCAACGCCTTTGATAAAACCACATCTCCAGAATCGGCGATCCAGGGGTGAGGGACGCGCCGAAACACTTCGCAACATGCGGTTCGACAGTTTCGCCTTTCTCGACTTGAGCAAACCCACGCGCGCAAATCGAGAAACGCGCGCCCTGTTGTTCGCCGAAGTAACTAGATGGGAGTAGGCCCCAAGTGATCTGAGCGTCAGGCGAGCCATTTACCCATCTACCATCAGTGTTTGCGTTGGCCGCGATTTGCGACCAGTCGAGCACATTGCGTTCCAATGAGCCGACACGCATGTGCAATCCATCTGGAAAAATGTTGCACCGGATAGGTGTGTTGGAGCCGTCCACCTCCTCCCAGCACCACATAGAGGCAGGAAGTGTGATGCCATATACCTTCTGCGCAGCTTCCGATGTCAATTCGTTTACTCCCACAAAACCCTCCTGCGCCGACGCAGGCGTCCAGAAAAGGATGAGTGCAAGCGAGCAGACGATATCCAAAGTTTTTTCCATCTTCGCACGAGTTTCCACCAGGCTAGCGCCCGTGACTGCTGGCCCCGGGCGATGTCATCAGAACGCCTGCGCCGTGTAGTCCACGGCGTCGTCATAAAGGCCATCCTCGATCGAGGTGCGATGCACGCGCACCAGCTTGCCGCCCTCGACCTTGGAGATGTTCTGCGACCCGAAGACCTGGTGGGTCTTGCCGTTGAACCGCTTGGCCCCCTGCGGATGGGCGTCGCCTGCGGGCAGGTCGGTCATCGCCTCGACCGCTTCGACGAACTTCTGGCGGTCGGCGGGGCCCTGGTAACCGCTGGCCGTCATCGCGTCGCGGATGACGTGCAGGGTTTCCCAGCAGCTGAACATGTGGCTGAAGGTGGCCACATCGGCAGGGTCGGCGACCGAGGCCCCGTTGTCGTCCACCCCCACCGCCGTGCGATAGGTGGCCTCTTCCGGCCCGGCATCGGACTGCTTCATGCGGCAGTGGGCCTCCCAGAAATGGGTGCCTTCGAGGAATTCGAGACCGGGCGAGGCGATATCGACGGCCTCGAGGCTGTCCATGAAGCCGAAGATCTGGGGTTTCGCGCCGCTGCCGTAGAACTCGCCCAGTTCCTTGACGAAGTTCAGGACGGCGGGGCCGACCATGACGTGGTACAGCACCTCGGTTTCGGAGGGGATCTGCGGGAAGTAGCGGGTGAAGCTGGTCTCGGTCGGCGGGATGGCGATCTGGGCGATGACCTCGCCCCCCTGCGCGGCCATCGCGGCGGTGAAGAAATCGCGGTGGTCGTGGCCGAAAGCAAAGTCGGGGAAGATCATCGTGACCTTTTTCCCGAGGTTCGCGGAAACCCAGGGGGCCATCGACGCGATCTGCGACCGCACGTCGGTGATGCCGGGCTGCAGGGTCCAGCGGTTCAGCATGCCCGAGGCCACATGATACCCTTCGGAACAGACCAGGTAGGGCACCTTCAACTCACCCGCGCGGGGGGCCGAGCCGATCACGACGTGGCTGAACAGCGGACCGAAGATCACGTCGCACTGGCTTTGCGTGGCCAGTTTCTCGACCACCTCCGACCCGCGCTTGGGGTCGGTGCCGTCATCCTCGAAGATCACCTCGACGGGCCGGCCGTTGATCCCGCCTGCCGCGTTCAGGGCGGCAAGGGCGGCCTGCGCGGTGCGTTCGTACCAGCGGCCGTAGGAGGCCCCGATGCCGGTGCGGTGCAACTGGAACCCCAGCCGGATCGGGCCCGACGATTGCGCCTGGGCGAACCGCGGCAGGGCCAGGGCGGCGCTGCCTGCGGCCAGGCCTTGCAGCACGGTACGGCGGGGAAGGGCAAGGGTCATGTCGGTTGCTCCGCTGCTGGGGTGGTTTTCCGGCAAACATGTTCGCCCGGCGTCGCCTTGTCCAATGGAATCACGCCCCCGCAGGCGATGAAAGCAGCCACAGCCCCAGCACCGTGTAACCGACCATCAGCACGGTCAGCGGCAGGTGCGCCGCCGCCCGCACCCCCGGCCCCGCCAGCCGGAAGGCCAGCACCACCGCCAGCACATGCGCGCAGAGGATCGCCGCGAACTGCGCGTTCCAGACGGCGGTCATCGCGGCGTGGTCGGCCAGGAACCCCATCGAGACAAAGAACGGCTCCAGCCCCAGCAGGGCATCGCCCCGGAACAGCGGGTCGTTCAGTGCGGCCAGCGTGTACTGGCCGGTGGACAACATCGTCACCAGATAATGCGCCCCGTGATACCCCGCCGCGATGGCCAGAAAGCTGAGGGCAACCGGACCCGCCCGCAACCCCGCGCCCAGCCGGATCGCCCCCAGGATCGCCGCCGCCGTCAGCCCCCACACCGCCAGCAGGCCTGCCGTGTTCACCCCCTGCACCGCCGACCGACCGGTGAACTCCAACGGGTTCTCGCCCACCAGCGCCAGCCACCAGAAGGTGACCTGCAGCCCGTCGAAGGTCAGCCCCGCCAGCGCCAGCGTGACGAAGGCGATGGCCGAAGGGGTCAGCGGGGCCATGTCCAGCACCTGCGTTCCGGGCCAGCCTGTGCGCAGCCGGGCCCGGTTGCCGGTGATCTCCAGCCACAGGGGCGCGATGCGGGCGAGCCAGCCGAAGTAGACCGTCAGGAACTCGCCCTGCCGCAGCCAGCCGTCGCCCGCCAGCACGCCCAAGGCCAGCATCGCCAGGCCATAGGCGGCCAGCACCGTGGCCAGCACCGCCGGGTCCTCGGGTGACAACGACACCAGGGCGAACCAGAGGAACCCGAACAGCCCCGCCACGGCTGGCCAGTGGCCCAGCCCGTCCAGCCGCAGGGTCGCGGTCATCCCGAAGGCCAGCCGGATCAGCCGCACCGGCCCGGTCCAGGGGTTCACCGCCCGCCACAGGTTGCCGCACAGGATCGACGCCAGGGGCAGCGCCACCCAGACCCCGGTCCAGAACACCAGCGTCAAGAGGTTGTGCATCGGATCGCGCGGGCCGAGGGCCCCGACACCGATCAGCCCGGCCCACAGCAGGAAGGACAGCGTGCTGGTCAGCGTCCCGGGCAGAAGGACCGGGCGCTGCCACAGGGTGACCGCGCGCATCACAGGCAGGCGGGGCAGGACGGCCACCAGCAGCGCCGTCACGGCAACGGTCGCCGCCGCCCCGGCCATGTAGTGCCCCGTGGGCAGGGTCAGCACCACCGAGGCGGGCAGGGCGCAGGCGGCGGCGGCACCGGGGAGAAGGCAGATGAGGGCGGCCAGCCCCCTCACCGCAACCCGTCCTCGCCCCTGACCTGATCGACCTCGAGCCCCCCCATCCGGCTGTGCACGCGGCCCCCCCGTGCCATGGCCAGCGCGAACAGCACCTCGCCCGCGCGCGGCGCATCCTCGGCGCGGATGGTGATCACGTCGAACCGCGACCGCACGTAGGCCGCGTTCAGATGGCCAAGCGGCACATCCAGCGTGGCCCCCATGCCGCCGACCTTCATCGCGCTTGGCACGATGGCGCGGCACTCGCCCAGCCGTTCGCGCATGCCGTAGCCGCCCGCGACGTGCCAGATCGCGCCGTGTTCGCTTTCGCCGTCCTCGCCGACGATGGCCCCCTTGCCATAGGCGTCGATCCCCGGGCGACCCCCCAGGGCGGCGACCAGACGGTCGGTCAGGGCCAGGGCGAGCGGCTTCAGCGCCTCCATCGCCGGGTGCAGGTCGGGCGCGTGGCGGCCCGCATAGGGATTGGCGCAGATGGCAAAGATCGCGCCGCGCTGCACGGGGATTGCGGGCGGGGGGCCGCCTTCGTGCAGGATGTCCTCGATCTGCAGCGTGATGCGGCGGAGGGGGAAGTCAGGGATCATGGGGGACGGACTCCAGCACCGGGAAGGCCCCGGCGACGCGCAGGTCAGATTGCAGGAAAAGTGCCGCCCCTTCAATCAGCCCGCGCGCGCCAAAGACGCGGGCCACCGCGAGGCCCCGGTCGAGCGCCCGGGCGACGTCGGCGGCGGACAGGGGCCCGACGCCCACGGTCACCAGGCGGTCACCAAGATCGCTGTCGGCCTTCACCTCGGTCGCCGGTCGCCTGAGGATCGCCGGATGGCCCGGCAGGTCGACGGCATTGGCGATCATCGTGGCCGCCGCGTCGGCCATGGCCGCCGTGCGCGCCAGCACGGTAACGGCATCGGCGATGCCCAGCGACTGGCTGCGCCCGCGCCAGCCCGAGGTTGCGATGCCGCGTACCGGGTCTTCGGCGCGGACGGTGATCCGGTCGGGCCAGCCGGGACGGGCGGCGACGGCCACGTCGAACCGCGCGCCCGGTGCCAGATGCAGCGCGATGTCGCCGCCGTTGTTCACATGGGCGCGGCGGATGCCGGGGCCGTCCACCATCGCCGCCAGCACAGCCTGTGCCACCGCTCCGGCCACGGCCGCCATGGGCGTGATGAAGGCCGGGCGGAACGGCGCAACCGCCGCCGCCATCGCCTGCGCCACGGGGCCGCGCAGGGCCTGCGGTTCGGGCGACCGCAGGGCGGGCAGTTCCGCGACCAGTTCCGCCAGCAGGCCGTCGAAACGGGCGATGGCGCGGGCCTCGGCTCCGGCTGCGCCGGAACCTTCGGCGGCCAGGATCAGGTCGATCGGGCCGTGGTGCAGGTGCAGGCGACCGTCGGACAGGCGCGCGACCTGCATGGTCAGGTCCAGGCGGAAAGGCCGGGGGGGCTGTCTGCCCCCCCGGACCCCCCCGAGGATATTTGTGGACAGAAAAAGGGGGCCGTTAAGGAAATCTTAGCAACGAAAGGGCAAATCTGTCGTTGCGGTACAGGCTGGGAAGCCGATGACCGCGACGGGAAAAGGCGCGCCTCGGATCGGCTTGGTCTGACCACCCGGACCGGGGCGCGCTGACACGCTGCGGCTTTTTCTGTCCCCAAGTATTCTCGGGGGGTGAGGAGCGAAGCGACGAGGGGGGCAGACAGCCCCCCGCCTCGGTTCCGCCGGGTGCGCGCGCGTCCGGTCATCCCTGCCCCACCAGCCGGGCCGCCTGCGGGTATTCGCCGCCCTGCCGCATCACATCGTCCAGGCTGCGGACCGCCCCGTTGTGCCCGCCCATCGCCAGGTAGTCGGCGCGCGGCAGGGTGAATTCGAGGGGGGCCACCAGCGCAGGCGTGGGCACATAGCCGAAGGCCCCCGGCGGCAGGCGCGTCACATCGACCATGAAGGTGATCCCGCCCCCCGGCCAGACGTAACACTCCGCCCCGCCGCTGGTCAGCCGCGTGTGGCCGCCCTGCACCGACTGCGTCAGGCGCACCGGGTTCCGCGTCACGCCCGCCCGCAAGGACCCGCCTGCCCCGCCCATGAACAGCACCGTGCAGCGCGAGGGTTCGCAGTTTTCGTCGATCAGGCGCACGGTCGGCAGCAGCGCGTCGGGCAGGGCTGCGGGTTGCGGGGTCAGGGTGTCGTCCAGCACGTAGTAGGCGAACTCTTCGCCCGTCGTCGACACCATCAGCAGGCGCAGGCCGGGCCGCGCGCCCTTCTTCGGCAGCCAGGGGCCGAGGATCTGCAACGGGTCGGTCAGCCGCGTGCCGCCCCAGCCCTGCCCCGGCTCGGACACGCGGAAATAGCGGCCCGGCGTCGAGCGGTGGCCGAGGATGCGGATGCCGGTCGGCTCCCACCCCAGGACGCGGCCCGCCTGGTGTTCGCTGACCACGCCGGTGATGTGGTCGTCGACCACCACCACCTCGTCCACCAGACCGCGCCACCCTGCCGCAAACATGCCGATGGTGGCCGACCCGCAGCCGACGCGCATGCGGTTCTCGGGCTTGCCGTCCACGACAGGGGCAGCGCCTGCCTGCACCAATACGGCCGAGCCGCCGTCGATCATCAGGTCCACAGCCTGTCCGTTGCACAGGGCCAGCAGGGCGGCGCAGGTGGCGCGGCCCTCGGCCTTGGTCCCGCCGGTCAGGTGGTGGACGCCGCCCAGCGACAGCATCTGTGACCCGTATTCGGCGGTGGTGACATGGCCGATCACCTCGCCCTCGGCGCGCACCGGGGCGGTTTCGGGGCCGAGGAAGCGGTCGGTGTCGATCTTCACCTTGACCCCGCAGTACGAGAAGATGGCTTCGGTCACCACGGTGACCATGTCGGCCCCTGCCACCTGCGAGGACACGATGAAAGGCGCGGGCTTGTAGTCGGGATAGGTCGTGCCCGCACCGATGCCGGTCACGCGGGTGTCGGCGGGGAAGGGATCGCCGTCCCAGTCGCGGGCGGCGAAGGGCACGATGCGGTCGCCCCGCGCGGTGGCGGCGGACAGCATCACCACCGGGTCGGTGCGCACGATGCGGCCTGCGTCATTGGCATAGCGGTCGCAGGCCCCGGTCTGGCCGGGGGCGACATAGCACATCACCGGGCAGGCGCCGCAGCGGATCTTGTCGTCGCTCATGACACCCCCCGGATCGCCGCAAGCACCCGGTGCGGCAGGGCGGGCAGGCGGGTCACCAGCGCGCCGGTGGCATGGCGGATCGCGTTCAGGATGGCAGGGGCGGTCGGGATCAGGACGTGTTCGCCAAGGCCCCGCGCACCGAAGGGGCCTTCGCGGTCGGGCACCTCGATCAGGATATTGTGGATGGGCGGCACATCGCCCGTGGTGGGGATCAGGTAGTCGTGCAGGTTCTCGGTCCGGCCGGGCAGGTATTCCTCCATCAGCGCCATGCCGATGCCCTGGGCGATGCCGCCCTCGATCTGGCCTTCGCAAAGCGTAGGGTTGACGGCGCGGCCCACGTCATGCGCGGCGACAATGCGGATCAGCCGCACGGTGCCGAGGTCGCGGTCCACCTCCAGTTCCACCATCTGCGCGCCAAAGCCGTAGAGGGCATAGGGCGCGCCTTGGCCGTCGGCATCCAGCGCCTGCGTCGGCGGGTCGTAGGTTTCCTCTGCCCAGAGGCCACCGGCGGGCAGGTCGAACCTTGCCGCGTGCGTGCCCTCGCGCCCCTCGACGCCCGTGCCGGACAGCGACAGCACGGCCCCGTCGCCCATGTTCAGCCGCCGCAGCAGCTCGGCCCGCAGGGCCCCCGCCGCCGCCTGCGCCGCGCGCCCCGTGACAAAGGTCTGGCGGCTGGCCGAAGTCTTGCCCGCGTCAGGTGTCAGGAATGTGTCGGGTCCCACCAGATCGACCGCCGCCAGCGGCAGGCCCAGCGCCTGCGCCGCAATCTGGGCGATGACGGTGTTCGACCCTTGCCCGATGTCGGTCGCCCCCTGGTGCAGGACCACGCGGCCCTTGGCCAGGCCGATGCGGATGGTCGAGGGGTTGGGCAGTCCGGTGTTGCCGCAGCCGTACCAGCAGGACGCCACCCCCACCCCGCGCCCCGGCCCTGCTGCCGCCAGAGCCTGTGCCCAATGGGGCCGCAGCGCCCGCAGGCAGGCGGCGATGCCGGTCGAGGCCAGCACCTGCCCCGTCACCGTGGCATCGCCGTCGCCAAGCGCATTGCGCAGCCGGAATTCCAGCCGGTCGATCCCCGCCTTGTCGGCCAGGATGTCATAGGCCGTTTCCTGCCAGATCGCCGCCTGCGGCACGCCGAAGCCCCGGAACGCACCCGCAACCGGGTTGTGCGTGTGGATCGCCCGCGCCCGCGCCACGTAGTGCGGCGTCCGGTAGGGACCGCTGGCATGGACTGGCACGCGGTTGGCCACGGTCGGCCCCCAGCTGGCATAGGCCCCGGTGTCGAACAGGCCCTCGAACGCCATGCCCGTGATGCGCCCCGCCTCGTCGCAGCCGATCCGCCCCGACATCCGCGCCGGATGCCGCTTGGTGGTCGAGGCCATGCTTTCCGCGCGGGTATAGACCATGCGCGCGGGTCGGCCCGTCTTTAGCACCGCCAGTCCCAGCAGGGGTTGCAGGCTGACGTCCAGTTTCGACCCGAACCCACCGCCCACCGCCGACGGGACGATGCGCACCCGGTTCTGAGGCAGGCCCAGGATCGCGGCGGTGTCGTCGCGGTCCATCACCGGGGCCTGGGTGCAGGCGCGGATCACCAGGGTGTCGCCGTCCATCCAAGCCGCCCCGGCCTCGGGCTCGATATAGGCGTGTTCGACAAAGCCGGTCTCCATCGCATGGTCGATGACATGGGCCGCCCGGTCCAGCGCCGCCGCTGCATCGCCGCGCCGAACAGTGCCCTCGATCAGGCGATTGTCCGGACGGTTCCCGTGCACCAGCGCGGCACCCGGTGCCTCGGCCAGTCCAGGGTCGGTCAGCGCGGGCAGGGGCGTCCAGACGACGGGAAAATCCTGCAACGGCGGCGGCGGCCCCCGATCCTCGAACGCGATCAATGCCACCGCCTCACCCCGGAACCGGGCGGGGCTGGAGGCCAGGGCAGGCTGGTCCGCAAAGGCCGGAATCACGCCGAACGCATTGCGACCGGGGATGTCGGCGGCGGTCCAGACGGCGGCGGCCCCCGGCGTCCGGGCGATCCACCGAGGCACGTCGCCAAGGGCAAAGGCCGCGTGCGGATGGGGCGACCGGACTGCCTGCAGCACCAGACCGCCGGGCAGCCAGTGATCCGCGCCGAAACTGTCCCCAGCCACCTTGGCCGCGCCGTCTAGCCGGACGCAGCGCGCGCCGACGATGGCGGTATCCGCGATATCCGGCCATTTTGTGCCTGATTGACCCGCCGCGACCACCGCGCGCAGGATCTTGCGGTACCCCGTACAGCGGCACAACACACCGCCCAGGGCGTCCGACACCTGCGCCTCGTCGGGCGGCCCCTGCCGCAACAGCGCGGTCGCCGTCATCAGCATGCCCGGCGTGCAGATGCCGCATTGTGCCGCCCCCTCGGCCAGGAACGCCGCGCGCAGGCGGTCGAGCGTGGGGTCCTGCGCCTCGACCGTCTCGACCCGCCGCCCGGCAACGCGCGCAACCGGGGTCAGGCAGGCGCAGACGGGCGCGCCGTCAACCAGCACCGTGCAGGCCCCGCAGTCGCCCGCATCGCAGCCCACCTTGGTGCCGCGCAGGCCCGCATCCTCGCGCAGCACCTGCGACAGGCGGCGCAGGGGGGGCACGGCCAGCACCAGGGGCGCGCCGTTCAGGGTGAAGGCGACGGTGCCGGTCAGGGCCTCGGGCGGATGATCCTCGGGGGTCATGCGACCGCCCCGGCCACGGCGCGGCGCAGCAGCGTTGCGGCTGCCGTCGCCCGATAGGCGGCGGTGGCGCGGATGTCGTCGATGGGGGACAGGGCGGCGGCGACCGCCCCTGCATCGATGGCAGCAGCGGCCTGCGACGCAGGCATACCGACCAGCGCCGCCTCGACCTGCGGCAGCCGCCGCGCCACAGGCGAGGCCGACCCGACGGCCAGCGACGCGGCGGCAACCCGACCGTCCCGCACCTCGACCCGCGCGGCCACCATGACCAGCGAGATCACCAGATGCGCCCGTGCGCCCAGTTTCAGGAAGACGGATCGCCCGGTCAGGGCGGCCTGGGGCAGCAGGATCGCTGTCACGATCTCTCCGGGCCGCAGCGCCGTCTGCCGGGGGCCGGTGATGAAGTCGGCCAGGGCCAGCCCGCGGCTGCCGTCGCCCCCCGCCAGTTCCACCACGGCATCGCAGGCCAACAAAGGCGGCACGCCGTCGGCGGCGGGCGAGGCGTTGCACAGGTTGCCGCCCAAAGTGCCCGCGTTCTGGATCTGCCACCCGCCGACCTGACGTGCGGCCTGTTGCAGCGCCGTCAGCGCGGGCGGCACGTCGGCGCGCAGGATGTCGGTCCAGGTGGTGCAGGCTCCGATCCGCAGACCGTCCGGCCCGCGCGTGACGCCCCGCAGTTCGCGCAATCCGCCAAGGTCGATGACCCGCCCGTGCAGGTCTGCCGCCTGGGTGGCCGGATACAGGTCGGTCCCGCCCGCCAGCACGCGCAGTCCGGGCGCGGCCAGCGCGGCAATCGCCTCGCGCAGCGTGGATGGTCGCAGACAGGCCGACATCGGACCCCCTTCGTGCCGGGCAGATTGCGACCGCGCCCTACCCCTGTCAACAGCCCGGCCCGCACCGCACCGCCCCAGGTTTGTCCTGTGACCTCTAGGCACGGCCCCCCACCTTCCGCTACCAATCCGTGATGACCAGCGCAGACACCCGGATCGCGATGCTTCCCTGCTGGCAAGGTGCGCCGGTGGCCATTCCCCTGGCGGGCGGGCTGTCCAACGAGATCTGGAAGGTGACCGACGACGCCGGAAGCCATGTCGTGCGCTTTGGCACTGACTATCCCTGTCACCATGTCGACCGCTTGCGCGAGGCGATGACGGCCCGCGCCGCCCATGCGGCAGGCTTTGCCCCGGCGGTGGAATACACCGAACCGGGCGTCATGGTGACGCAGTTCGTGGCCGCCCGCACCTCGACTGCGGCCGATGTGCGCACCGCGCCTGACCGGATGGGGCACCTGCTGCGCGATTTTCACCGGCAGATGGCCGACCATGTCTCGGGCACGGCCTTTGTGTTCTGGCCGTTCCATGTGATCCGCGACTATGCCCGCACCCTGACCGCCGGCAACAGCGCCTTTGGGGGTTCCGTGCCGAAGTACCTGGCCCTGGCGCGGCATTTCGAATCGATGCAGGTTCCGCTGCCCATCATCTTTGGCCACCATGATCTGCTGCCCGCGAACATCCTGGATGACGGGGACAGGCTGTGGCTGATCGACTATGAATACGCCGGGTTCGGCACCGCGATGTTCGATCTGGCCGGTGCCGCCTCGAACGCCGGAATGGACGGCGCCGAGACCGACGCCCTGCTGCATGCCTATCTTGGCCACCCGCCCGACCCCGCGTTCCGCCGCGCCTTCGATGCCATGCATTGCACCAGCCTGCTGCGCGAGGCGATGTGGGCGATGGTCAGCGACCTGCATCTTTCGGCCCCCGGCGTGGACTACGACGCCTATGCCCGCGAAAACCTCGACAGACTCGCACCCGCCGTTTCGGCCTTTGTTGCCCAGCATGGACCCATGACATGACCCTGCCCGCCCATGCCCAGATCGTCGTCATCGGCGGGGGGATCATCGGATGTTCCACCGCCTATCACCTTGCGCGCGACCACAAGGCGGATGTCCTGCTGCTGGAGCAGGGGAAGCTGACCAGCGGGTCCACCTGGCATGCGGCGGGGCTGGTGGGGCAGCTGCGGTCATCGGCAGGGGTCACCAAGGTGCTGAAATACTCGGTCGATCTCTACAAGCGGCTGGATGCCGAGACGGGGCTGGCGACAGGGTGGAAGATGACGGGCTGCCTGCGGCTGGCCACCACGCCCGACCGCTGGACCGAGTATCGCCGCCTGGCCACCACTGCCCGCAGTTTCGGGATGGAGATGGACCTTGTGTCGCCGGACGAGGTGAAACGGATGTGGCCGCTGATGGACACCGGGGACCTGATCGGCGCGTCCTGGCTGCCGACCGACGGGCAGGCCAGCCCGTCCGACATCGCCCAAAGCCTGGCCAAGGGCGCGCGGATGCACGGGGCGAGGATCGTCGAAGGGGTGCGGGTGACGGGGTTCGCGATGGAGGGCCTGCGCATCACCCATGTGCAGACGACGCAAGGCGTGATCGCCTGCGAAACCGTGGTCAACTGCGCGGGCCAATGGGCGCGGCAGGTGGGGGCGATGGCGGGCATCAACGTGCCGCTGCAACCGGTCAAGCACCAGTACATCATCACCGACCGCATTCCCGGCCTGTCGCCCGACGCCCCCACCCTGCGCGACCCCGACCGGCGGACGTATTTCAAGGAGGAGGTCGGCGGCCTGGTGCTGGGCGGGTACGAGCCGAACCCCCAAGCCTGGGTGACCGATGATGTGCCCGACGACTGGGCGTTCCGGCTGTTCGGGGACGATTACGACCATTTCGAGCAGCACATGGACCAGGCCATCGCCCGCGTGCCCGCCCTGGCCGAGACCGGCGTCAAGCAGATGATCAACGGGTCGGAAAGCTTTACCCCCGACGGCAACTTCATCCTGGGCCGCGCGCCCGAATGCGCGAACATGTACGTCGGCGCGGGGTTCAACGCCTTTGGCATCGCGTCGGGGGGCGGCGCGGGCTGGGTGCTGGCGGAATGGGCGATGCGGGGAGAGGCCCCGCTGGACCTGTGGACGGTCGACATCCTGCGCTTTTCCGGGCTGCACCGCGACCGGCACTGGGTGCTGGACCGCACGCTGGAAGCCTATGGCAAGCACTACACTGTCGGCTTCCCGCATGAGGAATACACGTCGGCCCGCCCGTGCATCACCTCGCCGCTGTACGGACGGTTGCAGGCGGCGGGGGCTGTCTTCGGGTCGAAACTGGGGTGGGAGCGGCCCAACTGGTTCGCCCCGGCAGGAACCGAAGCGCGCGACATCTACAGCATGGGGCGGCAGAACTGGTTCGATGCTGTGGAGGCGGAACATGCCCATGTCCGCACGGCAGTCGGCGTCTTCGACCAGTCGTCATTCGCCAAGTACGAGGTGACAGGGGACGATGCCGTCGCCGCGCTGGACCACATCTGCGCGGGCGATATCCTCAAGCCGCCGGGTCGCGTGACCTACACGCAATGCCTGAACGCGCGCGGCGGGATCGAGTGCGACCTGACCGTGGCGCGGCTGGCCGGGGACCGGTTCTATGTCGTCACCGGCACGGGGTTCCGCAGCCACGACGCCGACTGGATCGCCCGCCACCTGACCGGCGATGCCACCCTGCGCGACGTGACCGAGGAGTGGGGCACGCTGTCGCTGATGGGGCCGCTGGCGCGCGAGGTGCTGGAACGGGTCACCCAGTCCGACGTGACGCATGCAGGCTTTCCCTTCGGTCACATCCGCATCATCGACATCGCCGGCGTCACCGTCCGTGCCATCCGCCTCACCTATGTGGGCGAGCTTGGGTGGGAGCTGCATGTGCCCTTGGCCGATCTGGGGACGGTCTACGATGCGCTGATGCTGGCGGGCCAGCCGCAGGGCATCCGGCCCGTCGGCTATCGCGCGCTGGAATCGCTGCGCCTGGAAAAGGGCTATCGCGCCTGGTCGTCGGACATCACGCCGAACGACACGCCGTTCGAGGCGGGCCTGGGCTGGGCGGTCAAGATGGCCACCAATCGCCCCTTCCTGGGGCGCGACGCGCTGGCCGGGGCCGGGCCGCTGACCAAGCGGTTCGCCGGGTTCCGGCTGGACGACCCCGATGCCGTGCTGGTCGGGCGCGAGACGATCCTGCGCGACGGCCAGGCGGTGGGATACCTCACCTCGGGCGGTTATGGCTATACGCTGGGGGCCAGCATCGGCTATGGCTATGTGCGCAATCCGGACGGCGTGACCGACGACTGGCTGGCCGGCGGCACCTATGCGCTGGTGGTGGCGACCGACGTGCTGCCCGCGACGATCACGCTGAAACCTTTCATTGATCCGGAAAGTCGGCGGATACGCGCCTGACGCTGACCTTGACCCTGCCCGACCGGGGCACCAAGACATTGGCCAGCCAAGGGGTTGCCCATGTTGCGTGTCGCCTGCGTCGTCCTGCTCGTCTTCCTCGCCGCCTGCGGTCCGCGCGGCACGCTGACGGCGATGCCGCCGGGGGTGCAGGCGGCCAACGTGCGGACGGTCTTTGTCGCCACCACCCGCACCGTCGACCCCGACACCGGCATCTACGGCGGCGGGCGGCTGCGCGGCAACGCAACGTTTGCCCGCTACGATGTGTCGATCCCGCCCGACCGCGACCTTGGCCAGATCACCTGGCCGCGCGAGGGCCGACCCCCCGACCCCCGGACCGATTTCCTGACCACCGATGTCATTCCCTATGACGATGCCACCGCGTTCCGCCGGGAACTGGCGCGCAGCCTTGCCGCCCTGCCCGCGTCCGAGCGCGAGGTCACGGTCTTTACCCATGGCTTTAACAACACCTTTGCCGAAGGTTTGTACCGCATCGCGCAGATGTCGAACGACCTCGAGTTTCCGGGCCTGACGGTGCACTACTCCTGGCCATCCATCGGCAAGCCGTTGGGCTATGTCCGCGACCGCGATTCGATCCTGTTCGCGCGGGACGGGTTCGAGCAATTGCTGAACGAGGTGGCCGCCGCAGGGGCACAGCGGATCGTCATCGTCGGGCACTCGATGGGGGGTGCCCTGACAATGGAGACGCTGCGCCAGATGGCGATCCGGGGTGACCGCAAGGTGCGGCCGCGGATCGGCGGCGTGCTGCTGTTGTCGCCCGATCTGGACATCGACGTGTTCCTCTCGCAGGCCGACGCCATCGGCAAACTGCCGCAGCCGTTTCTGATCTTCACCTCGCAGAAAGACCGCGCCCTGGCGCTGGCGGCGCGCCTGACCGGCGTGCGGCGCGAACGTCTGGGCAACCTGCGCGACGTGTCGAAGGTTGCCAGCCTGGAGGTCACAGTCGTGGACGTCGCCGCATTCTCGACCGGGTCGGGTCACCTGAACGTGGGCAACTCGCCCGCGCTGATCCGGATCCTGTCGCGGATCGGCGACATCGACACGGCCTTCGGTGCCGACCGCAGCGGGCGGGCAGGTCTGCTGCCCGGCATCGTGCTGACAGTGCAGAGCGCCACGGAGATCATCCTGACGCCGGTGATCGGGACGCGGCAGTAGGGTAATCCTACCCGCGCCGCAGGTACACATACAGCGCCCCCGCCCCGCCGTGGCGCTGGTGCGCCTCGGCCACCTGCAGCACCGCCGGGGCCAGCGGCACGCGGGCCAGCCACAGTGGCACCTGGTGGCGCAGCACGCCGGGGCGGCGCGGGATGGGGCCGTCGTCGGAGCCGGGGCGGCCCTTGCCGGTGATGACCAGGATCAGGCGCATCCCTTGGGATTGGGCGTTCAGGACAAAGCGGATCAGTTCGGGATGCGCCTCGGCAATCGTCATCCCGTGCAGGTCGATCCGCGCCTCGGGGGCGATGCGGCCGCGCGACATGCGCCCGAACGCCTTGGCGTCCATCCGCAGGGGGGCAGCGGCCAGCCGGTCGGACAAGGGCGGAACCAGGTCGTGCCCCGGCAGGGCCTTGGACCGCTCACCCAGACGGAAGGGTTGCACGCGGGGCGCGGCGACGGGGGACGGGGCCAGCGCGGGGGGCAGATCTGCAATCGGCACCAGGGCGGGATCGACGGGCGGCGACCGCCCCGGCATCGGCTTGGCCATGCGTGCCACGGCCTGCCACAACTCTGCCTCCTCGGGGCGCAGGGTGCGGCGGCGCGGCACGGCTGGCTACTCGGCCGACAGCATCGCAAAGGCGCGCTCGATGGGCATCAGCACCAGCATGCGCCCGCCGTCCTTGACCGTGCCCGCCGCATCCCCCGCCGCGCGGCCCGTGCCAAAGAAGATGTCGGCGCGCTGCGCCCCCTTGATCGCGCCCCCGGTATCCTGCGCCACCATCAGGCGGCGCAAGGGATCGCGGCCCGCCTTCTCGATCCAGACCGGCGCGCCCAGGGGGTAGAAGGCCGGATCGACGGCCACGCTGCGCATGCCCGTGATCGACCGGCCCATGGCCCCGATGGGGCCCTTGTCGGCGGGCAGCGTGTCAAGCTTGCGGAAAAAGATGTAGGACGGGTTGGTGTCCAGCAAATCCGCCCCCGCCGCCGGATTGCGCCGCGCCCAGGACTTGATTTCCTGCGCCGACAACTGGTCGAAGGTATGCGTGCCGCGCCGGATCAGTTCCTGCCCGATGCTGCGGTAGGCATGCCCGTTCCGCCCGCCGTAGCCCACCCGCATGACCCGGCCATCGGGCAGCACGATCCGCCCCGACCCCTGCACCTGCAGGAAATAGACCTCGACCGGATCGTCCAGCCAGGCAATCTCCAGCCCCCTTCCGCGCAGCGCGCCATTCTCGATCTGCGCGCGGGACAGGAACTGCACCCCGTCGCGCAGTTCGGGCGGGCGGCGGTAGATCGGCCAGGCAAAACGCGGGGTGCGGGTCAGCGACCCCTGCAACTCGGGCTCATAGTACCCGGTGAACAGCGCCGGGGGCGTGCCGACCAGCACCGGCTTGAACAGCAGTTCGAAAAACCCCCGCGCCGCGTCCGGGGTGTCGCCCGCATCGGCGGCCAGGCGGCACAGCGGTTGCCACTCGGGGCCATCCAGAAGCGAGCAGGTGTCACGGAACACGGACAACGCTGCCTGGTGATCATCCTGATGCCAGCCGTCCAGCGCGTCGAATTCGACGATCTGTGCCTGCGCACCGGTCACCGTCGCCACCAGGGCCAGCACGGCGACAAGGGCGCGCACGGCACGCATCACTCTCCGGTCGCGACCAGAAGCCAGTTGGGATCGTCCGCGCCCATCTTGCGGGCAAAGGTCCAGACGTCGCGCTGTTTCTTGGGGGTGGTCGCGTTGCCTTCGACGATCTCGCCATTGCGGTTGCGGATGGCCGAGGTCAGCTCGCCCAGGAACCGCACCGTCACCTCGCCCTCGCGCGTGTCGCGGTCGAATGTGGCGTCGGTCAGCCCCATCTCGCGGATGCCCAGAAAGTTTGCCTCGACCGTCAGCCCCTCGGCCTCGCGCGCCTGCACGGCGGCGGCGAAACTGTCATAGACCTCGGGCCCGAGGAACGGCTTGATCGGGGCCAGGTCGCCGCGTTCATAGGCCATCACGATCATTTCATAGGCCCCGCGCGCACCCTGCAGGAAGGTGTTCACCGAAAACCCCGGTTCGGCCATCTTCATCGACGCCAGCGCCTTGGCCGCCGCGCTGCCATCGGGGACGTGGTCGGTGATGTCGCGGTCGGGTCCGCCCTCGATCACCTCGAAGTCGCGCTTGGTCATCTTGGGGCGCGCCTCGTCGGGCGGAAGGGCAGGCTTTTCAAAGCCTTCGCGTGTGCCGAGCACGTTGCGCAGCTTGATGATCAGGAACACCGCGATCCCGGCAAGCACCAGAAGCTGGATCAGGGAAGAGTTCATCGGCATCCTCGGTCGGGCAGCCCGCCGCAGCACGGTGGCGCGGCGCTGGCGGGGGTTGGGGGTCGGGCGTCGATCCCCTATGTAGGTGACGGCGGGGGCCAAGTCCACCGCACCCATGATGACCGGAAGGAATGCCCATGGCGCGGGCGCTGTTCATTGCCTTTGGCCTGATCCCGCTGATCGAGATCGCTCTGTTCGTGATCGTCGGGCGCTGGATCGGGGTCTGGGCCACGCTGGGGCTGGTGGTGCTGGCGGCGGTGGCGGGGTCGGCGATCCTGCGCCGCCGGGGGCTGGCCGCCGCGCAGGGCCTGCGGCGGTTCACCGGCGTGCAGCCCATTGCGGAAGAGGCGCTGATCGCCGTGGCGGCGGTGCTGCTGATCCTGCCGGGGTTCCTGACCGACATCGTGGCGCTGGCGCTGCTGACCCCGCCCATCCGGCGCGCCCTCATTGCCGCCGTGGCAGCGCGTGTGACCATGCAGGGCGCAGGTTTCGGAGCGCGTCCCGCTGATCAGGTGATCGACGGAGAGTTCATCGACCTCGACCCGCCCGTCCAGCAACCGCACCCGCCCGCAGGCCAATCGGGCTGGACGCGGCATTGAGCGGCCCCGGCCTTCCTGCTAGAGAGGCGCGCAAATGCCAATCGCAGGGGTGACACGGCCATGACAGACGACAACGCAGGCATGAACGGCGGCGCAGCCGTGCCGCAGCCGCAGATCAAGATGCAGGTCCTGGGCCAGTTCATCCGCGACCTGTCGTTCGAGAACGCCGTGGCGCAGCGCGGGCTGCAGGGCGGCGAGGTGACCCCCGATACCACGGTCGTGGTCAGCCTGGACGCACGCAAGCGGTCGGTCGAGCACCAGTACGAGGTGATCACCAAGTTCAAGATCACCTCCAAGAACAAGGCCAACGGCGACACCTTGTTCCTGGTCGAACTGGACTACGGCGGCATCTTCCATGTCGAGAACGTGGCAGAGGAACAGCTTCACCCGTTCCTGCTGATCGAATGCCCGCGCCTGCTGTTTCCCTTCGTGCGCCGCATCGTGTCGGACGTGACGCGCGACGGCGGGTTCCCGGCGCTGAACATCGACACGGTCGATTTCCTGGGCCTGTACCGCCAGGAACTGCAACGCCGGATGGAAGCGCAGAAGGCCGCCGCGACGGTTTCCTGAACCCTCAGCGCTTCAGCCAGATCGCGCCTTCGCCCATCTTCGCGACAAAGGCCGCATGCGCCGCCGCTTCCTCATCGGTGATCCGGGGAGGCAGCGGGGCGGGGCGGCCTGTGGGTCGGGCAGCCGCACCATCGGCCCGCGTGCTGTCGCCGCGCGGCCCCTCGGCCAGCATCAGCCCCGGCTGCCGCCCGCCGATCAGCTCCAGATAGACCTCGGCCAAAAGCTCGCAGTCCAAGAGCGCGCCGTGCTTGACCCGGTTCGAGTTGTCCACGCCGAAGCGGCGGCACAGGGCGTCCAGTGACGCCGGCGCACCGGGAAACTTCTGCCGCGCGATCATCAGGGTATCCAGCGCGCGGGCGTCGGGCAGGGGTGGTTTGCCTGCCGCCTTCAGTTCCGCGTTCAGGAATTTCATGTCGAAGGAGGCGTTGTGGATCACCAGTCGCGCATCGCCGATAAAGTCCAGGAACGCCTGCGCGCGGTCGCCGAACAGCGGTTTGTCGCGCAGGAAATCGTCGCCCAGGCCATGCACCTCGAACGCCTCGGGCGGCATGGGGCGTTCGGGGTTCAGGTACTGGTGATAGGTCCGGCCCGTCGGCAGGTGGTTTTCCAGTTCGATGGCCCCGATCTCGACAATCCGGTGGCCGTCGGACGGTTCGAACCCGGTCGTCTCGGTATCCAGCACGATCTCACGCATGGCGGCCTCTGATATGGGCGACAAGGGCCGCCACGCAGGCGCGGGCGGCATCCAGGCCAAGGGTCTCGATGATATGTGTGGCGCGGGCGCGCTTGTCGCGGTCGGGCATCTGGCGCGACAGGATGGTCGCGAACATCGCCTCGGTCATCCCCGGCCGCGCCATCACGCGGGCCCGCTGCACGTCCGGCGGGGCGGTGACCAGCAGCGTCGCGTCCATCTGCGCCTCGGTCTCCTTCTCGAACAGCAAGGGGATGTCGAAAACCGCGATATCAGAATCGGGGGCAAAGGTTTCGCGGTCGGCGGCGACCAGCGGATGGACGATGCCCTCGATCCGGGGCAGCGCGCCCGGATCGGCGGCGATGATGGCCTTCAGCACGTTGCGGTCGATCCCGCCATCCCGCAGTGCCTCGGGCCAGACTGCCGCCAGCGGCGCCACCGCCCCGCCCCCTGGCGCATACAGCCGATGCACGGCGGTATCGGCATCCCAGACCGGCACGCCATGGTCGGCAAGAAACCCGGCGGTCGTCGATTTCCCCATGCCGATGGACCCGGTCAGCCCCAGCCGGAACACCTGCCTCAGCCCCCCAGCACGGCGCGGCGGGTGGCCTCGTCGACCTCGGGGCGCTGGCCGAACCAGCGCTCGAACCCCGGTGCCGCCTGGTGCAGCAGCATCCCCAGCCCATCGACCACGGTACAGCCGATCTCCTCGGCCTCGATCAGGAACTGGGTCCGCAGGGGCGTATAGACCAGATCGGTCACCACCGTCCTCGGACCCAGACCATCCAGCGGCACGCGCAGATCGGGTTTGCCCACCATGCCCAGCGCCGTAGCGTTCACCACCGTCGCCACCCCTTCCAGCATGTTGCCCGCCTTGACCCAGTCATGCACCACCACCTTGGCCCCCAGGTCGGCCCGCAAGCTTTCGGCCCGCTGCTTGGTGCGGTTGGCAATGCGGATCTCGGGCACGCCGGCCTCGATCAGCGCCGCCACCGCCGCCCGCGCCGCCCCCCCGGCCCCCAGCACCGCCGCCGGACCGCTGCCCGGCTGCCAGTGCGGTGCGTGCTGGCGCAGGTTGGCGATGAACCCGGTGCCGTCGGTGTTGTCGGCGTAAACCTTGCCGTCCTTGCGAAACACCAGCGTGTTCGCCGCCCCGATCAACGCCGCCCGGTCGGTGACGATGTCGGCCAGACCCAGGACCGTCTCCTTGTGCGGGATCGTCACGTTCGCACCCACGAACCCGAGCTTCGGCAGCATCCGCAGCGCCTCGGCCAGGTCGGCCTGGGCCACGTCCATCGGGACATAGTGGCCCTTGATGCCGTAGCGCCGCAGCCAGTAGCCATGCAGCGTGGGCGAACGGGAATGCGCGACCGGCGAGCCGATGACGCCCGCCAGCGGAAGACGCGGATGGTCGGTCATGTCGGTATGAACCCCCTGTCGCCCAGATACCCCAGAAGGGGCAGGAGCGGAAGGCCAAGCACCGTGAAGTAGTCCCCCTCGACCCCCGCAAACAGGCGAACACCCTCGGCCTCGAGCAGGTATCCGCCTGCGGAATGGCGCAAGGAGTCCCAGTTGCGGGTGAGGTAGCTGTCCAGCCATTCGTCGGAAAAGTCGCGCATGGTCAGCCGCGCCTCGGCCAAGTGCCGCCATTGCGGCTGGGCATTGTGATAGACCACGACCGCCGACAACAGGTGATGCGTCTCGCCCCGCAGCGCCACCAACTGCGCCCGTGCGGCCTCGCGCGTCGGTGACTTGCCCCAGGCCCGGCCGCGGAAATCCAGCACCTGATCACAGCCGATGACGATGGCCCCCGGTGTCTTTTCGGCGATCTTGCGCGCCTTCATCTCGGCCAGCGTGTCGGCCACGTCGCGGGGCGACGCGCCCTCTGCCTCAAGCCCGCTGCGGATGGACTCTTCGTCCAGCCGCGCCGATTGCGCCGTGACGGGCAGGCCCGCCGCCCGCAGCAGGCGCAGACGCGTTTCCGAGGACGAGGCGAGGACGATGGGCGGCGGCATGTCCGTGTCGGGCTGGGGGCAGGGCGGTGGAAAGTCCGGCTTTGTTCTGGGCGCAATGTCGGGCGGAAACGCCACGCCGGTGCCGATTGGTGCGGCGGCACCCCCCGTCTTGTCAAGCTCGGCGCGGGCCGCCCCCTGTTTTCCACCTGTTCGCATCTGTCCGCACCCGCAGGGGACAACCCGCACGCCGCTTTTCCGGATCAGCTAACCGGCATGTTTCCGAACATTCGGTCATTCTTTCCATGTGATTGAAAATGCACTGAAAATATTCGTGGATCTGGTTTGGCGAACGATAATTGCGCGCCCTCTGGCACCGATGGACGCTGTTGATAACATGGTGGACGGTTCGAACATTCCAGTTGTCCACCGGCCCTACAACCACATCATTCCTTTCTTCATTTTCTCTAAGTAAGTAGGGTCCCGCACGAACCTGCTGGAGGCATCTTGGAAAACGTTCTTGCCACGGCCTATCCCTGGATCAAGTCGCTGCACGTGATGGCGGTGATCGCCTGGATGGCTGGGCTGTTCTACCTGCCCCGCATCTACGTCTACCACGCCGAGCGTGCCAAGGCAGGCGGCGAGGTGGACAAGGTGTTCCAGGTGATGGAAGCCAAACTGTTGCGCCTCATCATGAACCCGTCGATGATCGTGACCTGGGCCGCCGGGCTGGCGCTGGTGATGACCCCCGGCATCGTCGACTGGACATCCTACTGGCCGTGGACCAAGGCGCTTGCCGTGCTGCTGCTGACCTGGTTCCACATGTGGCTTGCGGCGCGGCGCAAGGATTTTGCGGGCGGGCGGAACATCCTGACAGGTCGCCAGTACCGCCTGTTGAACGAGGTTCCGACCTTGCTGATGGTCGTCATCGTCCTGTCGGTCATCGTCCGCTTCTAGGCCGGTTGACTTCCGCCGCCGCCTCGCCTAACTCGGGCGCTGCGGGGCCGTCCGGCCCATGCGCCCCCCGTTCCCTCTCCGATCCTCGCACCCCATGGGTGCCACAGGTGTTTCCCCATGACCGACGAGACCATCCAGCGGCTCAATCTTTCCGAACTCAAGGCCAAGACCCCGGCCGACCTTCTGGCCATGGCCGAGGAGTGGGAGATCGAGAACGCCCCAAGCATGCGCAAGGGCGAGATGATGTTCTCGATCCTCAAGGAACATGCCGAGGAGGGGTGGGAGATCGGCGGCGACGGCGTGCTCGAGGTGCTGCAGGACGGCTTCGGATTTCTGCGCAGCCCGTCAGCGAACTATCTGCCCGGTCCCGATGACATCTATGTCAGCCCCGAGATTCTGCGCGTCTTCTCCCTGCGCACCGGCGACACCATCGAAGGGGTGATCCAGGCCCCGCGCGAGAATGAGCGCTACTTCTGCATGACCAAGGTCACCCGGATCAATTTCGACGATCCCGAAAAGGCCAAGCACAAGGTCCATTTCGACAACCTGACGCCCCTTTACCCCGACGAACGGCTGAAGATGGAGGTGGACGATCCGACGCTCAAGGACCGTTCGGCTCGGATCATCGACCTTGTGGCCCCCATCGGCAAAGGCCAGCGCGGCCTGATCGTGGCCCCGCCCCGTACCGGCAAGACGGTTCTGCTGCAGAACATCGCCCATTCGGTCGCGACCAACCACCCCGAATGCTATCTGATCGTGCTGCTGATCGACGAACGGCCCGAGGAAGTCACCGACATGCAGCGGTCGGTGAAGGGCGAGGTGGTGTCGTCAACCTTCGACGAACCGGCAACTCGTCACGTCGCCGTAGCCGAGATGGTCATCGAAAAGGCCAAGCGCCTGGTCGAGCATAAGCGAGATGTTGTGATCTTGCTTGATTCGATCACAAGACTTGGTAGGGCCTTCAACACCGTTGTCCCGTCGTCGGGCAAGGTCCTGACCGGCGGCGTCGATGCCAACGCCCTGCAACGCCCCAAGCGGTTCTTCGGTGCCGCCCGCAACATCGAGGAAGGCGGTTCGCTGACCATCATCGCGACGGCGCTGATCGACACTGGGTCACGGATGGACGAGGTCATCTTCGAGGAGTTCAAGGGCACCGGCAACAGCGAGATCGTGCTTGACCGCAAGGTCGCCGACAAGCGCGTCTTCCCGGCGATGGACATCCTGAAATCCGGCACCCGGAAAGAGGACCTCCTGGTCGAAAAGGTCGACCTGTCCAAGACCTATGTCCTGCGCCGCATCCTGAACCCGATGGGCACCACCGACGCCATCGAGTTCCTGCTGGGCAAGCTCAAGCAGACCAAATCCAACGCCGACTTCTTCGATTCGATGAACAGCTAGGGCGGCGATGGACACGGTCTATGCCCCGGCCACCGCGCGCGGCAAGGCGGGGGTGGCGGTCGTCCGCATTTCCGGCCCCCTGGCGCAGGCGGCGGCGGCATCGCTGTGCGGCGTGCTGCCCGCGCCCCGGCAGAGTGCTGTCCGCAGGCTGACACACGACGGGCAGGTGCTGGACGAGGCGGTGGTGCTGGTCTTTGCCGCCGGGCACAGCTTTACCGGCGAGGATGTGGTCGAACTGCACACCCACGGCAGTGCTGCCGTCCTGTCCGCCGTCCTGCGGGCCCTGTCGCTACAACCCGGACTGCGGATGGCCGAACCCGGCGAATTCACCCGCCGGGCGCTGGAGAACGGCCGTCTTGACCTTGCGCAGGTCGAAGGCCTGGCCGACCTGATCGATGCCGAGACCGAGGCGCAAAGGCGGCAGGCGTGGCGCGTGTTGTCAGGGGCCATCGGGCAGCGCGCATCGGGATGGCGCGACCGCATGGTGCGTGCCGCCGCGCTGATCGAGGCGACCATCGACTTTGCCGACGAAGACGTGCCGGTGGATGTCCGGCCCGAGGTGTCGGCGCTGATCACCGGCCTGCTGACCGACCTACGCGCCGAAGTCCGGGGTGCGGCCGCAACGGAACGCCTGCGCGATGGGTTCGAAGTGGCCATCGTGGGCGCGCCGAATGTCGGAAAGTCGACGCTTCTCAATACCTTGGCCGGTCGCGAGGCCGCCCTGACCTCGCATCTTGCGGGCACCACGCGCGATGTCATCGAGGTCCGGATGGACTTGCGCGGGTTGCCGGTGACCCTGCTGGACACTGCCGGACTGCGGGAAACCGATGACCTTGTCGAATCGATGGGCGTCGACCGCGCCCTGTCCCGCGCCGAAGCGGCCGACCTGCGGGTCTTTCTTCTGGACGGACCTGCGATGCCCGTCGAGCTTTTGCCGCGTCTAGGTGACGTCGTTCTTCGCGGAAAGGCCGACCTTCGCGATGGCGATGTGTCCGGCCTGACCGGGCTCGGCGTTGACAGGTTGTTGGAGCGGATCGTTGCCGAACTCTCACCCCGCGCGACATCGTCGTCGGTGATCACCCAGGCCCGCCACCGCCACGCGATCCAGCGGGCGATCGAGGCTTTGGAATCGGCGGGAATTGCGCTAGAAGCAGAGGGTGATGCCGGAGAGCTGGTTGCCGAAGACCTCCGGCAGGCTGCCCGCGCCATGGAATCGCTGGTCGGCAAGGTCGACGCCGAAACGCTTCTGGGCGAGATCTTTGCCCGGTTCTGCATCGGAAAGTAAGGAATGTTTCACGTGAAACAATACGATGTCATCGTGATCGGCGGCGGTCATGCGGGATGCGAGGCCGCCGCCGCCGCCGCGCGGATGGGTGCCAGGACGCTTCTTGTCACGCTGCGCCGCGCCGCCATCGGCGTGATGTCCTGCAATCCGGCCATCGGGGGTTTGGGCAAGGGCCACCTTGTGCGCGAAATCGATGCGATGGACGGCGTGATGGGCCGTGTCGCGGACCGGGCCGGCATCCAGTTCCGGTTACTGAACCGGCGCAAGGGCCCGGCTGTCCAGGGGCCGAGGGCGCAGGCCGACCGCGCGATCTATCGCAGCACCATGCAGGCCGAACTCGCGGCGCAGTCCGGCGTGACGTTACGGGAAGGCGAAGTGACCGACCTGGCCGTCGAGGCTGGTCGCGTCACGAGCGTGACACTTGCCGATGGAACCTCGCATGCCGCCTCCGCCGTCGTCCTGACAGCGGGCACGTTTCTGAACGGTGTCATCCACGTCGGAGATCAGCGTCGTCCCGGTGGTCGGGTCGGCGATTCGCCCTCGGTTCGTCTGGCCGCGCGCCTGGCTGAGATGGACTTGCCGCGCGGGCGATTGAAAACCGGAACGCCCCCCCGGCTGGACGGCCGCAGCATCGACTGGTCGCGGCTCGACATGCAGCCGGGGGACGATGATCCGGCGCTGTTCTCGTTTCTGCATGACCGGCCCTTCGCCCGTCAGGTCGCCTGCGGGATCACCCATACGAACGCACAGACCCATGACATCGTTCGCGCGAACCTGTCACGCTCGGCCATGTACGGCGGCCATATCGAAGGGGTCGGCCCGCGCTATTGCCCGTCGATCGAAGACAAGGTCGTGCGGTTCGCCGACAAGACCTCGCATCAGGTGTTCCTGGAGCCTGAAAGCCTGTCGGATCACACCGTCTATCCGAACGGCATCTCCACGTCGCTGCCCGCCGACGTGCAGGAAAGCTATGTCCGTTCGATCAAGGGGCTGGAGTCGGTCACTATCCTGCAGCCCGGCTATGCCATCGAGTACGATTACTTCGATCCGCGCAGCCTGCACCGCACGCTGGAAACGCTGGCTGTGCAGGGGTTGTACTTCGCTGGCCAGATCAACGGCACCACGGGTTATGAAGAGGCGGCAGCCCAGGGCCTGGTTGCCGGCCTGAACGCCGCGCGACAGGCGCAAGGCGGCGATCCGGTCCATTTCAGCCGCACCGACAGCTACATCGGCGTGATGCTGGACGATCTGGTGTCCCGTGGTGTCACCGAACCTTACCGGATGTTCACGTCGCGCGCCGAATTCCGGCTCAGCCTGCGCGCCGACAATGCGGATCAGCGGCTGACACCTCTGGGAATCGCGCTTGGCTGCGTGTCCAGGGATCGCGCCGCGGGTTTCATGGCAAAGACAGAGGCGCTGCAGTCGGCGAAGAGCGCGCTCGAGCATGTCAGCTTTACCCCGGCACAGGTCCAGGCCCTGGGCGTACCGACGCGCCAGGACGGCCTGCGTCGATCCGGCTTTGCGCTGCTGGCGATGCCCGATGTCACCGTCGCACGGTTGCGCCGCGAACGGCCCGAGATCCCCGCGGTCGCGCCCGAGATCGCGGCACAGATTGAACGCGATGCCCTCTATGCGCAGTACCTGGGCCGTCAGGACAGCGACATCGCAGCCCTTCGGCGCGACGAGGCGCGGGCAATCCCCGCGTCGCTCGACTACTTGTCGATGTCCGGCCTGTCGCACGAGCTTGCGCTGAAGCTTCAGCGCCTGCGCCCCGACAACCTGGCGCAGGCTGCGGCGATCGAGGGGATGACACCTGCCGCGCTGGTGCTGTTGCTGGCCCGTATCCGCAAGACCACCGGCGAGCGTCACGCCGGATGACGACCGACCTGATCGTCGGCGACCTGTCCCTGTCGGATGCGACGCTGGCGCGGTTGCGCCTGCATCGTGACCAGTTGCTGCGCTGGAACGCGGCGATCAACCTGGTGGCCAAGTCGACGCTGCCCGAGGCATGGCACCGTCATTTCGTCGATTCCGCACAGCTGGTGCCGCTTGCACCCGCCGCACCGGTGCATTGGCTGGACCTCGGCAGCGGTGCGGGATTTCCCGGTCTCGTGGTGTCAACGATCTTGGCTGAACGCTCTCCTGCCACCCGCGTCACGCTTGTCGAAGCGGACCGGCGCAAGGCCACCTTCCTGCGCGAGACGATCCGCCTGCTGGGGCTCGAGACGACCGTGCTGGCCCAGCGCATCGAAAGCCTTCCGCCGCTGCAGGCGGATGTCGTGTCGGCCCGGGCGTTGGCCCCGCTGGACCGGTTGATCCCCCTGGCTGCGCGCCATCTCGCTGTGGGGGGGGTGGCCCTGCTGCAGAAAGGTTCAAGCGTCGACTCAGAGCTTGCCTCGGCTTTCGCCGCATGGTCCTTCTCGGTGGAACGGTTGGCGAGCCAGACCGAACCCTCCGCCGAAATCCTGCGCCTGAAGGACCTGCACCATGTCTGACGCGCCCAATCCCGTGCCACGCATCATCGCCATCGCGAATCAAAAGGGCGGCGTGGGCAAGACGACGACCGCGATCAACCTCGCGGCTGCGTTGGTCGAACGGGGTGCGCGGGTGCTGCTGGTCGATCTTGACCCGCAAGGCAATGCCTCGACCGGCCTTGGGATCGAGGCCAAGGATCGCAAGCTGACCACCTACGACCTGTTGATGGACGATGCGCCGATTGCCGCCGTGATCTTGCGCACCGCGTTTGATCGTCTGTACCTGTGCCCCGCGAATGCCGATCTTGCCTCGGCCGACATGCAGATGGTCGCGAATGAGCGGCGCAGTTTTCTGCTGCACGACGCGCTTCGGCACCCTGGCATCGACGATTTCGCGCTGGATGCGGTTCTGATCGACTGTCCCCCGTCGCTCAACCTGCTGACGGTCAATGCCCTTGTCGCCGCACATTCGGTTCTGGTGCCGCTGCAGAGCGAATTCTTCGCTCTCGAGGGGCTGTCACAGCTGATGCTGACGATCCGGCAGGTCCGGGCCACGGCGAACCCGCGCCTGCGGATCGAGGGCGTCGTGCTGACGATGTTCGACGGCAGGAACAACCTGTCGCAGCTGGTCGAGGCTGACGCCCGCGCCACCCTGGGCGACCTGGTGTTCAAGACCGTCGTTCCCCGCAACGTCCGGGTCAGCGAGGCCCCGTCCTATGCGCTGCCGGTCCTGTCCTATGACAGCACGTCGCGCGGTGCCGTGGCCTATCGCAACCTGGCCGCCGAGATTGTCACGCGCCACCCCCTGGGCAGCACGGTGAAGGAGACTGCACCATGAATGACCGCAAACCCGAACGGCGCGGCCTGGGCCGGGGGCTTTCGGCACTGATGGCCGACATCGGCTCTGACGGACCCGTCGCGCGGCGGTCGGACGCCGAACTGCCGGTCGAGGCCCTGGTTCCGAACCCGAACCAGCCCCGCCGCGACTTTCCGGAACAGGCGATGGAAGACCTCGCCGGCTCGATCCGGCAAAAGGGCGTGCTGCAACCGCTGATCGTGCGGCCCACGGTCACCGAGGGGCGCTTCGAGATTGTCGCGGGCGAGCGTCGCTGGCGGGCGGCCCAGCGCGCCGGCTTGCACGAGGTTCCCGTCATCATCCGCGATTTCGACGACACCGAAGTCCTGGAAGTCGCCATCATCGAGAACATCCAGCGGGCCGACCTGAATGCCATCGAAGAGGCGGCAGGATACCGCGCGCTGATGGACCGGTTTGGCCACACCCAGGAACGTCTTGCCGAGGCCTTGTCGAAAAGCCGCAGCCACATCGCGAACCTTTTGCGCCTGCTGACCCTGCCCGACGAGGTTCAGGTGCATGTCCGCGAAGGGCGTCTGTCGCCCGGTCATGCACGGGCGCTGGTGACCGCGCCCGATCCGGCGGCCCACGCGCGCCAGGTCATCGCCCGCAACCTGTCGGTTCGCGAGACCGAGGCGCTGATGCGGTCGCCCGACAAGGCGGGCAAGCCAGAGTCGAAAGAGCCCCGGCACGGGGAAAAGGACGCCGATACCCGCGCACTGGAAGCCGACCTTTCGGCAACGCTGGGGATGCAGGTCACCATCGACCACCGCAGCGGGTCCGAGTCTGGCACGCTCTCGGTGCGGTATGCCACGCTGGACGATCTGGATACCCTGTGCCGAATCCTCAGCCTCGGCGCCGACTAGCGCCGTGTCCGCTCAGGTCCAGGCGGCGGCAAGCTCGGCGATCACGGCATTCAGAACCATCCGCCCCTCCGGCGTGGCGCGCACCCGCCTGTCGGTCCGCTCGACTTTACCCAGTTCGATCAGCCCGCCAAGGACCGTCGGGTCAAGGTCGCGCCCGAACATCGCTTGCAAGCGGTCCAGGTCGACGCCCTCGGACAGGCGCAGGCCCATGAGCAGATACTCAAGGCCCTGGTCGTCGGGTGACAATAGCGTCACCGTCTCGACCTGCGCATCCTTTTGGACCGCGTGCAGCCACTGTTCCGGCTGTCGCAGCGCCTCGGTCGCTACCCGGCCCTGGGCAAGCGTCAGGCGGCCATGCGCCCCCGGACCGATTCCGGCAAAGTCACCCGCCGACCAATAGATGCTATTGTGGCGCGACTCGGCCCCCGGCAGCGCGTGGTTCGACACCTCATAGGCCACCATGCCTGCCTGACCGCACAGGTCCTGGGTCGCAAGGTACATGTCGGCGGCCAGATCTTCGTCAGGCAGCCCGCGCAACTTTCCCGTCTTGCGCAAGGCGGCAAAGGGGGTGCCGTCCTCGATGGTCAACTGGTACAGCGACAGGTGATCGACCGACATCGCCAGCGCCTCGGCCAGTTCGGCCTTCCAGTCGGCAAGGGTCTGGTCCTGCCGGGCATAGATCAGGTCAAAGCTGACCCGGTCGAACTGGTCACGTGCGATGGCAAACGCGGCCCTCGCCTCTGCCACGCTATGGCGACGACCCAGACGTACCAGGTCGGCATCGCGCAGGCTTTGCACGCCCATCGATACGCGGTTCACCCCCGCCTGCCGAAACGCTGCAAACCGCCCGGCCTCAACCGAGCCCGGGTTGGCTTCCAGCGTCACCTCCCAATCGTTCGCGATGCGCCAGGTACGCTGGATGGCATCAAGGATATCGGCCACCAGATCGGGCACCATCAGCGACGGCGTCCCACCACCGAAAAAAACCGAGTCGAGGATACGTCCCGGCGTCTGTGCCCCGACCCGTGCAATCTCACTCAGATAGGCTGTGCGCCACTCTACCTGGTCGATCCGCGCAGCAACATGGCTGTTGAAGTCGCAATAGGGGCACTTGGAGGTGCAGAACGGCCAATGCAGATACAGGCCGAAGCCACCCTGCCGCCAATCCTCGGAATGTTTCACGTGAAACATGCGGCGACAAGCGCGGCAAAGGCGGCGGCGCGATGACTGATCTGGTTCTTCAGTGCCGGCTCCATCTCGGCCAAGGTCCGGTCATGGCCATCGGGCTGAAAGATCGGGTCATAGCCATGGCCCTGCGCCCCCCGCATCGGCCAGACGACCCGCCCCGCCATCAGCCCCTCGAACACCCTGTCGTGACCATCCGGCCAGGCCAGGACCAGCGTGCAGCGAAACTGCGCTGTGCGGGGTTCGGGCGCGCGGATCGCCTCCAGCGCGCCCCAGGTCCGGGTCATCGCCAACACAAAGTCACGACCGGAGGGCGTCTCGGCCCAATCCGCCGTGTGGACCCCCGGCGCGCCCCCAAGCGCATCGACACAAATCCCCGAGTCATCCGCCAGGGCGATCAGGCCGGTCGCCCGTGCCGCCGCATGCGCCTTGATCCGCGCGTTCGCTACGAAGGTCACGCCATCTTCGACGGGTTCCGGCAGGCCCAACTCGCCCGCAGCGACCGCAGAAACGCCGTAAGGCCGCAGCAGATCGCGGATTTCCGCGAGTTTGCCAAGGTTGTGCGTGGCAATGCACAAGGTCTGGCCCCGAACAACCTGCGCCATCTCAGGCCAGCGCCGCCTTTTGCGCAGCCACCAGGGTGGCCACACCCGCCTCTGCCAGGGCAAGAAGGTCGTCCATCTGGGCGCGGCTGAACGTGCCGCCTTCCGCCGTCATCTGGATCTCGATCAGCCGCCCCGCCCCCGTCATTACAAAGTTCCCGTCGACGCCCGCCTGCGAATCCTCGGCATAGTCCAGGTCCAGCACGGGCTGCCCGGCATAAAGACCGCACGACACTGCGGCCACATGGTCCAGCACCGGGTCCGACAGCAGCGTTCCTGCAGACCGAAGCCGTCGCAACGCCAGCGCCAAGGCAACGAAGCCCCCGGTGATCGACGCGCAGCGGGTTCCCCCGTCAGCTTCGATGACATCGCAATCGATGACGATCTGCCGCTCGCCCAGGGCCAGCTTGTCGACCGCCGCCCGCAGCGAGCGGCCGATCAGCCGCTGAATCTCCTGCGTCCGCCCGCCCTGCTTGCCGGTGACGGCCTCGCGCCGGGTGCGGCTGATGGTGGCGCGGGGCAGCATGCCGTATTCGGCGGTCACCCAGCCCTGGCCGGTGCCCTTCAGGAACGGCGGCGGCCGATCCTCCACCGAGGCCGAACACAGCACCCGCGTGCCGCCCATGGCGATCAGGCACGACCCCTCGGCGTGCCGCATCACGCCCGGCTCGATGGTGACCGCGCGCATCTGGTCCAGTTTTCGCCCCGATGGCCGCATCTTTGCCTCCTGCCGATCCCTCGCCACATAGGCGCGCCCGACCCCGCAACGCAACCCACATTGACGAAGGCCCCCGCGCTTCCCTATCTTCCGATGTCGCCCTTTGGGGATCGCCACGTGACCGACCGCTCTGTCCTGCTGTCCGAGATGAACGAACGCTCGCGCGAGGTCTTCCGCCGCGTGGTCGAGGGGTATCTGGCCCATGGCGACCCCGTCGGTTCGCGCATGCTGACGCGCACGATGTCGGAAAAAGTCAGCGCGGCCACGATCCGCAACGTCATGCAGGACCTCGAGTTTCTGGGGCTTCTGGGCAGCCCGCACATCTCGGCCGGGCGGGTGCCCACGCAGATGGGCCTGCGCATGTTTGTCGATGGCATTCTCGAGGTTGGCACCCTGGCCGAGGAAGACCGCGAAAAGATCGACGCCACCTCCAGCGGCCATGAGCCGGACGTGACGGCGATGCTGGACAGGGTCGGCGCGGCGCTGTCGGGCCTGACACAGGGGGCGAGCCTTGTTCTGGCACCCAAGCACGAGGCGGTCATCCGCCATATCGAGTTCGTCAGCCTGGGGGCCGACCGGGCGCTGGTGGTGCTGGTGTTCGCCGACGGCCACGTCGAGAACCGCGTCTTCACCCCGCCCCCGGGACAGACCCCGTCGTCGATGCGCGAGGCCGCAAACTTTCTCAACGCGCTGGTCGAGGGGCGCAGCCTGTCCGACCTGCGCACCACCGTCGCCCACGACATTGCCCTGCGGCGGCAGGAGATTGACGAACTGGCCCGCGCGCTGGTCGACCAGGGCCTGGCCCTGTGGGAAAACGCGGGCGAGCAGAGCGAACGGCTCATCGTGCGGGGCCGGTCGAACCTGATCGGCGAGGGCACCGAAGGGGCCGAGGTCGACCGCATCCGCACCCTGTTCGACGACCTGGAACGCAAGCGCGACATCGCCGAATTCCTGGATCTGACCGAGGCGGGCGAAGGCGTGAAGATTTTCATCGGGTCCGAGAACAAGCTTTTCTCGTTGTCGGGTTCCTCTCTGGTGGTCTCTCCCTATATGAATGCCGACCGCCGAATCATCGGCGCGGTCGGGGTCATCGGGCCGACGCGGCTGAACTATGCGCGCGTCGTGCCCATCGTGAACTATACCGCCCAGCTGGTCGGACGACTCGTGTCCGAACGCGGCAAGGGGTAAGGGGCGGGCAGAAAAGGCAAGGCAGGCGAATCATGGGCGACGAACAGGCAACCGAGGAAACCTTCGAGGCGGCGATGGATGCCGACCTCTCCGAACTGGAGGTGCTGCGCGCCGAACGCGACGAATTGCGCGACCGCTTCATGCGCGCCCTGGCCGAGGCCGAGAATGCCCGCAAGCGCGGTGAGCGTGACCGCCGCGAGGCCGAGCAATATGGTGGATCGAAGCTGTCGCGCGACCTGCTGCCGGTGTTCGACAACCTCAAGCGCGCGCTGGATGTGGCAACGGACGACCAGCGCACGGCGGCCGGCCCGCTGATCGAGGGGGTCGAGCTGACCCTGCGCGAACTGATCAAGGTGCTGACCAAGCACAACGTGACGCCGATCATGCCGCAGATCGGCGACATGTTCGACCCGCAGCTGCACCAGGCCATGTTCGAGGCCCCGATCCCCGGCACCAAGGCGGGGCAGATCATCCAGGTGATGACCGAAGGCTTCCTGCTGCACGACCGGCTGTTGCGGCCGGCGCAGGTGGGCGTGTCGTCGAGCGTCGGATAGCGTGGCGGGCACCGGACCGGGGGGTTTCACACCCCCCGGACCCCCCTTGGGATATTTGGGAACAGATGAAGGGCGCAAAAGTTTTAGATAAATCAGAGCTTTGACTTGAGCGCGTAGAGTGTCTCCAGCGCCTGTTTCGGCGTCAGGTCATCGGGGTTGATCGCCCTGAGCGCCTCTTCCAGGACAGGCCGCTTCGGTGCGGGCGGTGGGGCAGTCGGCGTGGCGCGAAACAGGGGCAGGTCGTCGACCAGCGCCAGGGGCCGCGCGCCGCCTTGCCGTTCGCCCGATTCGAGCGCGACAAGCACCGCTTTCGCCCGCTCGATCACGCTTGGCGGCAGCCCCGCCAGCCGCGCCACCTGCACGCCATAGGACCGGTCGGCGGCCCCCATGCGCACCTCGTGCAGGAAGATCACGTCACCCTCCCACTCCTTGACCCGCACCGTGGCGTTGGCCACGCCGGGCAGGCGGGCGGACAGCGCCGTCATCTCGTGGTAATGCGTGGCGAACAGCGCGCGGCAGCGGTTGACGCCGTGCAGATGCTCCATCACCGCCCAGGCGATGGACAGGCCGTCATAGGTCGCCGTGCCGCGCCCGATCTCGTCCAGGATCACCAGGGCGCGGTCGTCGGCCTGGTTCAGGATCGCCGCCGTCTCCACCATCTCGACCATGAAGGTCGACCGCCCCCGCGCCAGGTCGTCCGAGGCCCCCACACGGCTGAACAACTGGCTGACCAGGCCGATCCGGGCGGCGCGCGCGGGGACAAAGCTGCCCGCCTGCGCCAGGAGCGCGATCAGTGCATTCTGCCGCAGGAAGGTCGACTTGCCCGCCATGTTCGGCCCGGTCAGCAACCAGATCGCCGGGGTGTCGCCGGGCGTCAGGGCGCAGTCGTTGGCGACAAAGGTTGCACGCCCCTCGCGCCGCAGGGCCCGCTCCACCACGGGGTGACGGCCGCCCTCGACCACGAAGGCGCGGCTGTCGTCGACCACCGGCGCAGTCCAGTCGCCGCCGCCGGCAAGTTCGGCCAGCGCCGCCGTCACGTCGATCTCGGCCAGCGCCTGCGAAACCGCCGCAAGGGGGGCGGCCAGCGCCACCACCGCCGCCCGCAGGGCCGCATAGTGCCGCTTCTCGATCTCGACGGCATGGCCACCCGCATTCAGGATGCGAGATTCGAGGTCGCTGAGGTCGACCGTCGTGAACCGCACCTGGCCCGCCGTGGTCTGCCGGTGCAGGAAGGTCGCCGACACGGGCGGCGCGCGCAACCGGTCGCCGTGGGCGGTCGTGGTCTCGATGAAATAGCCCAGCACGTTGTTGTGCTTGATGCGCAGGCCCGGCACCCCGGTCATCGCCGCATAGTCCGCCTGCAGCGCCGCGATCCGCCCGCGCCCCTGGTCCCGCAGCAGCCGCGTGTCGTCGAGTTCCGCGTCGAACCCCTCGGCCACGAACCCCCCGTCGCGCACCAGCAGCGGCGGTTCCGCCACCAGCGCCCGCGCCAGCAGGCCGCGTACCTCGTCCAGTCCGGTCAGCGCCGCCATCGCCTGCGCCAGCAGCGGCGGCATCCCCGCGTCCATCGTGGCGATCACCGCCGCGCGGTCCAGCCCCGCCCCGATCGCCACCAGATCGCGCGGGCCGCCCCGGTCCAGCGCCAGCCGCGACAGTGCGCGGTCAAGGTCGGGCACGCGGCGCAGTTCGGCCCGCAGGGTATCGCGCAGCCGGGCCGCCTGCACCAGATGCGCCACCCCCTCCAGCCGCGCATGGATCACCGCCAGATCGCGCGACGGGGCCGACAGCCGCCGTTCCAAGAGCCGCGCCCCCGGCCCGGTCAGCGTGCGGTCCACGGTGGCCAGCAGCGACCCCTCGCGCCCGCCCGCCAGGGCTGCCGTCAGTTCCAGGTTGCGCCGCGTCGCGGGGTCGATGGCCATGGCCTCGTCCGCGCCTTCGCGGACCGGGGGTCGCAGCAGCGGCAGGTTCCCCCGCTGCGTCAGGTCCAGATACCCGACCAGCGCCCCCATCGCCGCCAGGTCCGCCCGCGAAAACGTCCCGAACCCGGCCATCGAGGCCACGCCGAACAGGCCGCACAGCCGCCGTTCGGCACCCGTGCTGTCGAACGACGAGGCCGCCACCGGCGTCGTCGCCAGATCGACCCCGTCCAGCACGCGCCCCTCGGCCACCAGCACCTCGCGCGGGGCCAGACGCGCCAGTTCCAGGGGCAGCCGACCCGCCTCGCAGGCCATCACCCGGAACTCGCCGGTCGAGATGTCGGCCCAGGCCAGCGCGCCGTCGCCCCGCACCTCGGCAAAGGCGGCCAGCCAGTTGTTCCGCCGCGCCTCCAGCAGCGTGTCCTCGGTCAGCGTGCCGGGCGTGACCAGCCGCACCACGTCGCGCGCGACGACCGCCTTGGACCCCCGCTTCCTCGCCTCGGCCGGATCTTCCAGCTGCTCCGCGATAGCAACCCGAAATCCCTTGCGGATCAGCGTCATGAGGTAGTCGTCCGACCGCACGACCGGAACCCCGCACATCGGGATCGCCGCACCCGCATGAACCCCCCGCGACGTCAGCGCGATGTCCAGTGCGGCACTGGCCGCCACGGCATCGTCAAAGAACATCTCGTAGAAATCGCCCATCCGGTAGAACAGCAGGGCATCCGGATGCCGCGCCTTGATCTCCAGATACTGCGCCATCATGGGCGAGGCAGCGGTGTCGGTCACGCGTGTTCCCCTGTTCCGGGGGGAACCCTAGCAATGGATGCCGCAGGGGGAAAGCCGCCCTTAGCCTGCGAAGGCCGCCTGCGGACCCCACAGGGCGCGCACCCTCTGATCGCGTCCGCAGGCCTCGCGGTACAGCTTGTAGGCGACCGACTTCTTGCGCGGCCCGAACCGCGTGACGATCACCTTCGACTGGCGATAATAGTCCTGGTGATAGGCATCGGCCGGCCAGAACCGCCCCGCAGGCAGGATCGGCGTCACGATCCGCGCGCCCAGCACGTTGCCGGCTTCGGCCTTTGCCGCCTCGGCCGCCGCCTTCTGTTCGACCCCCTTCGCGAACACCGCCGTGCGATAGCTGTCGCCCCGGTCGCAGAACTGCCCCCCGGCGTCGGTCGGATCGACCGAGCGGAAGAACAGCCGCAGGATCTCGGCATAGCTGATCCGCGCGGGGTCAAAGGTGATCTCGACCGCTTCGTAGTGCCCGGTGCCCCCGTCGGTGACCTGCTCATAGGTGGGATCGGCCGCCGACCCGCCTGCGAACCCCGACACCACCTTGGTGACGCCGCCGACCCCCTCGAAATCGGCCTCGACGCACCAGAAACAGCCGCCCGCAAGGATGGCCTTTTCGGCATGGGCGGCCCCCGGAAGGGCCAATAGCAGGGCAAGGGCAAGACGCAGCATCGGGCGCTCTCCTGGACAACGACGTCAGACCTGCGCCGTGGCACACAATCCGTCCACTCACCCCGCCGTGAGGTCACGCAAGGGTGATGCTGCCCCTTCACCCCGCCACCGGAACCGCCTAGCCTGCGCCGCGACAGGAGGGCCCGATGACCGACACCTTCAGCCACGCCGCCGAAGAAGACGCGCGCAACGAAACGCTCATGCTCTACGTCAACGGGCGCATCCTGCCCAAGGCAGAGGCCGTCGTGTCGGTCTATGACGCTGGCTTCATGCTGGGTGACGGCGTTTGGGAAGGCATCCGCCTGTACAACGGCGCTTGGGCCTTTCTCGACGAACACATGGACCGCCTGTTCGAGGCGGCCAAGGCCATCGACCTGACCATCGGCATGACCAAGGACCAGGTGAAGCAGGCGATCTTCGACACCCAGGCCGCGAACGCGATGACGACCGACGCCCATTGCCGCCTGATGGTGACGCGGGGCATCAAGACCCGGCCCTTCCAGCACCCGCGCCTGGCGCAAGCGGGGCCGACCGTCGCCATCATCATGGAACATTCCCGCCCCCGCCACCCCCGCCCGCTGCGGCTGGCCACCGTACCCCACCTGCGCGGGCTGCCGATGACGCAGGACCCCAAGCTGAACAGCCACTCCAAGCTGAACTGCATCCTCGCCTGCATCGCCGCCGACAAGGCGGGCGCGGACGAGGCGCTGATGCTGGACATCCACGGCTTCGTAAACACCACGAATGCCTGCAACGTCTTCATCGTCCGCCGGGGGCAGGTCTGGACCAGCACCGGCGACTACTGCATGAACGGCATCACGCGGGCCAAGGTGATCGACCTGTGCCGCGCCAACGGCATTCCGGTCTTCGAACGCAACTACAGCCTGGTCGATGTGTACGGCGCGGACGAGATGTTCCTGACCGGCACTTTCGGCGCGCAGACCCCGGTGGCCGAAGTCGACGGACGGGTGATCGGAACCGGGCAGATGGGGCCGGTGACGGAACGCCTGCGCGGCCTGTACAAGGCGCTGGTCGGGGCATGAACGTACGTACGCAAGGAAGACGTCAGGAAGACGGAAAGAAGACATGAGAATTGCCATGTGGTCCGGCCCCCGGAACCTGTCCACCGCCATGATGTATGCCTTCGCCGCGCGCGGCGACTGCGCCGTCTGGGACGAGCCGTTCTATGCCGCCTACTTGACCCTGACCGGCCTTGACCACCCGATGAAGGCCGAGATTCTTGCGGCAGGGGACGCCGATCATGCCCGCGTTGCAGCGGCCTGCGCGGGGCCTGCGCCGGACGGGCAGCCGCTGTTCTACCAAAAGCACATGACGCACCACATGGTGCCGGAAATCCCCATGGATTTCATGGACATGTGCCAGAACGTGTTCCTCATCCGCCATCCCGCCCGGGTGATCGCCAGCTATGCCGCCAAGCGCGAAGATCCGACACTCCTGGATCTGGGTTTCGTCCAGCAGGCCGCACTCTTCGATCGTCAGGCGAATCGCCTCGGACGCGCGCCCCTGGTCATCGATAGCGCCGATATCCGTGCCAACCCCCAGGAATCCCTGACGAAACTCTGCGCGGCGCTGGGCATCTCCTTCACCGACCGCATGCTTTCCTGGCCGGCCGGCCCCAAACCCCAGGATGGCGTCTGGGCACCGCACTGGTACTGGGCCGTGCATCGCTCGACCGGGTTCGACGCGGCGGTAGGGGGCTTGCCGGAACTTCCGGCCGACTATCAACATCTGGCAGACCTCGCCTTAAATTACTACCAAAGGCTGCGTATCCATGCGCTGTGATCGCGTGTGTGCCCCGTCCCCGGGCACTATTCACGCAGTTGTCACCCGGCAGGGGTAACCAGTTTTTCCTTTCCGGCGAATGCTGTCTCAACCTTTGCCCCTGAAGGAGCCGCCGATGCCCAGCCCCGCTTTCCGATGGCTCGCCGCCCTGGCGATCACCCTTGCCCCGCCCGCCCTTGCCGCCGAGGGCGAAAGGCTTACCGTCAAGGGCGAACTCATTGATACCTGGTGCTATTTCTCGGGCGTGATGGGCGGCCCCGATGCCGTTGTCGGCTCGGCCCACCACACCTGCGCGCTGTGGTGCTCGGCGGGCGGCATCCCCGTGGGGCTTTTGGCCGAGGATGGTCAGGTCTACATGGTGCTGAAAATCGAGGGCAGCGACACCTCCAATGGTGGCGACACGCTGCTGTCGCTGGCCAGCGACACGATCACGGCGGATGGGCTGGTCTACCGGCAGGATGGCCTGAACTACATCGTCGTCGAGAAAGTCGTGTCGAACGAAGGCATTACGCGGCTGAACCACGAAGATTACGGCCCCGTCCCCGATTTCGCCATTCCGGAGCCGAAGTAATGATCGCCCGTCTCGCCGCTGCCGCGCTCCTGCTTGCCACCCCCGTGTTTTCGCAGGACTTTTCGGCCGGGTCCAAGGCCGCACCGTGGAACCTCTACGCCGAATCTCCCGCCCTGTTCGAGGCGACCGTCGTCGATCCCTTGTGTGTGCTGACCGGGGACTGCCCCGCCGATTGCGGTGCGGGCAAGCGCCAGCTGGCGCTTCTGCGCAGCGCCGACCAGGCGATGATCCTGCCGCTCAAGAACACCCAGCCGGTCTTTACCGGGGCGGCGAACGACCTGCAGCCCTATTGCGGCAAGGTGGTCGAGGTCGATGGCCTGACGCTGACCGACCCCGACATCGGGCTGCAGAATGTCTTCCAGATCCAGCTGATCCGCGAAAAGGGGGCCGCCGACTGGGCCAAGACCAACCGCTGGACCAAGGACTGGCAGGCGGCCAATCCCGATGTACCGGGCAAGGAACCCTGGTTCCGCCGCGACCCACGCGTCAACGCCGACATCGCGAAGGACGGCTACTTCGGGCTCGGCCTCGAGGTTGACGCCGCCGCCATCAAGGCGTTGTTCGAATGAGGATTCCGGCGCTTCTGATCGCGGCGCTGCTGGCCGCTCCGGCAGCCGCGCACGACAGCCAGCCGCACGCCAGGACGCTGCCCGCCCCCGCCGGGCAGGCCCTGCCGCTGCCTTTGGGCGGACCGTTCCGGCTGACCGACCAGCACGGCCGCGAAAGGACCGAGGTCGATCCCGACGGCCGCCTGCAACTTCTGTTCTTCGGCTATGCAGCCTGCGAAAGCATCTGCTCGGTCGCCCTGCCGCAAATGGCGGGCCTTGCCGCCCGCCTGCGGGCAAAGGGCATCCCGATCCGGCCCGTGATGATCACCGTCGACCCCGACCGCGATACCGGCCCCGCGATGGACCGCGTCCTCGCCCCGCTCGACCCCGACTTCGTCGGCCTCACCGGATCGCCCGAGGCGCTGGAAGCTGCCTACCGCCATTTCGCCGTCGAGAACGAGGTCGTCTTCATCAACCCCGCAGGCCAGCCCGTCTATGCCCACGGCAGCCTTCTGTACCTGCTGGACGGGCAGGGCAGGTTCCTGACGCTGATCCCGCCGATCCTGTCCGACGACAGGGCCGAGGCGATCATCGCGGCGTTTGCGCCACCCGGCTGACCGCGTCAGCCGCCGACGCGCGCGTTCCGCGCCGCGATCAGGCGCAGCCGCAGCGCGTTCAACCGGATGAACCCGGCCGCGTCCTTCTGGTCATAGGCCCCGGCGTCTTCCTCGAAGGTCACATGCTTTTCGCTGTACAGCGAATGCCGCGACCACCGCGCCACCGTCCGCACCGATCCCTTGTACAGTTTGACCCGCACCGTTCCCGATACATGATCTTGCGAGCGGTCGATCAGCGCCTGCAACATCTCGCGTTCCGGGCTGAACCAGAAGCCGTTGTAGATCAGCTCGGCATAGCGCGGCATGACGCTGTCCTTCAGATGCCCCGCCCCTGCATCCAGCGTGATCTGCTCGATCCCGCGGTGCGCCTCAAGCAGGATCGTGCCGCCGGGCGTTTCATAGGCCCCGCGCGACTTCATCCCGACAAAGCGGTTCTCGACCAGGTCCAGACGCCCCACGCCGTGCCGCCCGCCGATGTCGTTCAGCAAGGTCAGCAGGGCGGCGGGCGACAGCGCCTGGCCGTTCACCGCCACCGCGTCGCCCCGCTCAAACGTGATCTCGACCATCTCGGGCGCGTCCGGGGCCGCCTCGGGGTCGACCGTGCGCTGCCAGACATAGGGCGGCGGCTCGACACCGGGGTCCTCCAGCACCTTGCCCTCGCTGGATGTGTGCAGCAGGTTCGCATCCACGCTGAACGGGGCCTCGCCCCGCTTGTCCTTGGCTATCGGGATCTGGTTCGCCTCGGCAAAGGTCAACAGGCTGGTGCGGCTGGACAATGTCCATTCGCGCCAGGGCGCGATCACCCGGATGGCAGGGTCCAGCGCCGCCGCCGACAGCTCGAACCGCACCTGGTCATTGCCCTTGCCGGTCGCGCCATGGGCCACGGCATCCGCCCCCGTCTCATGCGCGATCCGCACCAGATGCTGCGCGATCAGGGGCCGCGCGATGGACGTGCCCAAGAGATACAGCCCCTCGTACAATGCGTTCGCCCGGAACATCGGAAACACGAAGTCGCGCACGAACTCTTCGCGCACGTCGACGATGTGGATGTTCTCCGGCTTGATCCCGAGCAGGATCGCCTTGGCCCGCGCCGGTTCCAGTTCCTCGCCCTGGCCCAGGTCGGCGGTAAAGGTCACCACCTCGCAGCCATACTCGGTCTGCAGCCATTTCAGGATGATCGAGGTGTCGAGACCCCCGGAATAGGCAAGGACGACTTTCTTCGGGGCGGACATAGGCAGAACCTCCGGACACGGACCGCAATCGCCTAGCGTCTTTGGCGGGGCCTTGCAACCTTGGGGCCAAAGCGGCAGTCAGGGCGGATGACCGCATTCCCCGACGCCGCCCGCCAGACCACTGCCGCCCTGCGCGCGTTGTTCGATCCGACGCCGCTGCAGCGCAACGACCACCTGTCGGCGCGCTATGACGCCGAGATCTGGCTCAAGCGCGAGGATCTGTCGCCGGTGCGGTCCTACAAGATCAGGGGCGCATTCAACGCCATGCGCAAGCGGGTGCCGCAGGCCAACCATTTCGCCTGCGCCAGTGCCGGCAACCACGCCCAGGGTGTGGCCTTCGCCTGTCGTCATTTCGGGGTGCGGGGCACCGTCTTCATGCCGGTGACGACACCGCAGCAGAAGATCGACAAGACCCGCGCTTTTGGCGGCACGGCCATCGAGATCGTGCTGACCGGCGACTATTTCGACCAGACGCTGGCCGCCGCGCAGGTATTCTGCAGCGAAAGCCGGGCGCATTTCCTGTCGCCTTTCGACGACCCCGACGTGATCGAGGGGCAGGCGAGCGTGGGGGTCGAACTGCTGGACCAGCTTGGACAGTCGCCCGACCTCGTGATCCTGCCGGTGGGCGGCGGGGGACTGGCCGCCGGGGTGACGGGCTATCTGCGCGCGATGTCGCCCCGGACGGCGTTCCGGTTCGTCGAGCCCCAAGGCGGGGCCAGCCTGACCGCTGCCTTGTCCTCCGGCGCGCCGGTAAGCCTGCCGCGCATCAACAGCTTTGTCGACGGCGCGGCGGTGGCGCGGATCGGTGCCGCCAACCACGCGCGGCTGGACTGGATCGACTCCGACCATGTGATCCTTGCCCCCGAGGACCGCATCTGCGTGACGATGCTGGAATTTCTGAACGTCGAGGGGATCGTGCTGGAACCGGCGGGGGCGCTGTCGGTCGACGTGCTGCCGGAACTGGCGGACCAGATCGCGGGCAAGACCGTGGTCTGCGTGACCTCCGGCGGCAATTTCGATTTCGAGCGGCTGCCCGAGGTCAGGGAACGCGCGCAGCGCCACCAGGGCCGGAAGAAGTACTTCATCCTGCGCATGCCGCAGCGGCCCGGAGCCCTGCGCGAGTTCCTGTTCATGCTGGGGCCCGACGACGACATCGCCCGGTTCGAGTACCTGAAGAAATCGGCGCGCAACTTCGGTTCTGTGCTGATTGGCATCGAGACCAAGGCGGCCCAGAACTTTGCCCTGCTCTTTGCCCGCATGGATGCCGCCGGATTTTCCTATCGCGACATCACGGCGGACGAGGCGCTGGCCGAATTCCTGATCTGACCGGGGTCAGGCGGCGCGACGGCTTTGCAGCCCCGCGAGGAATTCCTCTTTGCAGCGGGCATAGGCGGCGGCGACGGCGGCAAGGTCGATATCCTGCGGCTGCCCGCCTGCCGCCCGCCGCTCGCCATCGGCGCAGAGCTTGGCCAGGGTGGCAAGGCCCAGGTTCACCGAACTGCCCTTGAGGAAATGCAGCAGGGCTTCGACCTCGGCCATGGGCGGCCCTGCGATCAGGCGCGCCACGACGTCATCCGTCTCTTCCAGGAAAAGCTGCACGACCTCGGCAAAGTCATCAGCCCCGATTTCGTCCTGCAGTTCCCTGACCCGCGTCCAGTCGACCATCACCAAACCCTGCCTCGCGTCGCACGCGCCGGCGACACCCAGAGTTTTGCCCCCTGTTTCTTAACGCGGGATGACCGGACCACGGCGGAACGCAGGACATTTTACGGTTCACGGTGCCTTAAGGGGAAGGCGGCAACGATGCCGGGCGACAGAAGGAGTCGAACCTTGCGGCAGCCCGCAGCCAATGCCATTTCGGAACTGCCCGTCCCGGTGCAGCCACGCCGGATTCTGATCGTGGACGACAGCCGCGGTCAGCGCCGCCTGCTGTCCCTGGCGCTGCAGCGGGGTGGCTATCTGGTGACCGAGGCGGGGTCGGCGGAAGAGGCGCTTGCCCTCTGTGCTGCAACCGCCTTCGACCTCGTGATCAGCGACTGGATGATGCCGGGCATGTCCGGGCTGGATTTCTGTCGCGCGTTCAAGGCGTTGCCCCGCGCAGGCTACGGCTACTTCATCCTGCTGACGTCAAAGTCGGAAAAGAACGACGTCGCCAGCGGGCTGGACTGCGGGGCCGACGATTTCCTGTCGAAACCCGTCAGTCCCGACGAATTGCGTGCGCGGTTGCGGGTGGGGGAACGCATCATCGCGATGCATGCCGAACTGTCGCGCAAGAACGCGCTGATCGGCACGACCCTGGACGAATTGCAGAAGGTCTATGATTCGCTCGACCGCGACCTGATCGAGGCGCGCAAGTTGCAGCAGACGCTGGTCCGCGAACGGCAGCGCGACTTCAACGGCGGGCGGGTCACGGTGACGCTGCGCCCGTCGGGCCACGTCGGGGGCGATCTGGTCGGGTTCTTCGAGATCAATCCGCGGCGGGTCGCGCTCTATTCCGTCGATGTGTCGGGGCACGGCGTGGCCTCGGCGATGATGACGGCGCGGCTGGCGGGCCTGCTGTCCGGCGTGTCGCCCGGACAGAACATCGCGCTGACGGTCGGCGCCTATGGCCAGCGCGAAGCCTGGCCGCCCGAGATGGTGGCCTACCGCATGAACCGCATGATGCTGGAGGACATGCAGGTCGATCAGTACTTCACCATGGCCTACGCCGAGGCCGATCTTGAAACCGGGCGTGTCAGCCTGGTGCAGGCGGGCCATCCGCATCCTGCGATCCTGCGGCAGGGGGGCCGTGTCGAGTACCTCGGACACGGCGGGCTGCCGGTCGGTCTGGTTCCCGATGCCCGGTACGAGCGGATCGAGGCGCAGTTGCGCCCCGGCGACCGGTTGTTCCTGATGTCTGACGGGCTGACCGAATGCCCGTCGCCTGGTGGCGAGGAACTGGGCGAGGCGGGGCTGTCGCGGCTGTTGGCCCGGCACGAACGCCTGGCCGATGCCGCGTTGCTCGAGGCGCTGGTCTGGGATCTCGCCGCTCATGCCGGGTCCGACGAGTTTCCCGACGACGTCTCGGGCCTGATGTTCCAGTTCGCGGGTCGACCCCGGTCGCGCTGACCGGTCAGCGCAGGCGCAGAAAGTCGGCCAGCATCGCGCGGTCGCCGGGATTGCCGAGCCGCCGCAGCGCTTCGGACGCGGGCATCCAGACGGCGCTGTGCCCGGCCTCGGACGGCGGACCGACGCGCCGCAGGGGCCGCGCGACATAGATCGTGCAGACCTTTTCCGCCCAGAGGTCGTATTCGGGCATGAAGGTGAACCGCCGGAACGCCCCCAGCCGCCGCACCCCCCCGATGTGCCAGCCGGTTTCCTCGAATACCTCACGGTGCAGCGCCGTGATGGGCTGTTCGCCCCGGTCGATGCCGCCGCCGGGCAACTGGAACTCGGGCCAGGGTTCGCTCTGGTGCGTCACCAGCAGGCTGTCGCCCTGCGGCAGGATGGCATAGACGCCGGGGCGTCGGCGGTAGACCTGCCCTGCACGGGGTGCATCGCCGAACCTGCGCATCGTCCCTTTCACCCCCGGTTGCCGCCACCTATATGGCTGCGGTATGCCAAAGCCTGGCATCGCGGAAAACCCCCCAAGGAAGATTGCCCATGACGTCCGGTTCGCAGATCGCCTGGGACGACACCGTCCTGCCGTTCCAGCTTGACCTATCCGACATCCGGGGCCGGGTGGCCCGGCTGGACCTTGCGTTGCAGGATGTGCTGCGCCAGCACCACTATCCCCCCCAGATCGAGGCGCTGGTGGCCGAGGCCGCATTGCTGACCGCGCTGATCGGGCAATCGATCAAGCTGCGCTGGAAGCTGTCGCTGCAGGTGCGCGGCAAGGGGCCGGTGCGCATCATCGCCACAGACTATTACGCGCCCACCGACGAAGGCACCCCGGCCCGCATCCGGGGCTATGCCAGTTTCGATCCGGCGCGTCTGGACCCCGACGCCGTGCCCTTCAGCCAGATTGGCGAGGGGTATTTTGCCATCCTGATCGACCAGGGCGAGGGGACCGAGCCCTATTCCGGGATCACGCCGATCGCCGGGGGATCGCTGTCATCTTGTGCTGAGACGTACTTTGCCCAGTCCGAACAACTGCCCACCCGCTTTGCGCTGTCCTTCGGGCAGAGCACGCTGCCGGGAACGGCACCGGTCTGGCGGGCGGGCGGCGTGATGCTGCAGCACATGCCCGTCGCCGGTGGTGGGGTGGCCAGTCCGGGCGGGTCGGGCGAGGGCGGGCTGCTGAGCCATGCCGACATCCTGGGCGGTGCGCAGGCCGAGAACTGGACCCGCGCCAATCTGTTGCTGGACACGGTCGAGGACATCGAACTTGTCGGCCCCGGCGTGGCCCCGACCGATCTTCTGGTCAGGTTGTTCCATGAAGAGGGTCCGCGCGTGTTCGATGCCCAGCCGGTGCGCTTTGGCTGTTCCTGTTCCGCCGAGAAGGTGCGGCAGTCGCTGTCGATCTATTCGGCCAGGGACATCCGGCACATGACCACGCCCGAGGGCACCGTGACCGCCGACTGCCAGTTCTGCGGCGCGCATTACGTGCTCGACCCTGCGACCGTGGGCTTCGATGCGGCCAAGGTGGTCAGCGATGGCGCCTGAGGGGCTGGCCCGCGCCTTTGACCGGGGCGCGGCGTCGTCGTCGGATTTCGACCTGAACCCCGGCACGGTGCTGCCTGCGGGGCGCAGCTTGCGCCCGGCGGGGGTGCTGGTGGGGGTGCTGGACGGGCGGGTGATCCTGACCAAGCGGGCCTCGCACCTCAAGCACCATCCGGGCCAGGTCGCCTTTCCCGGCGGCAAGCAGGACCCCGGCGATGCCGACCCGCAGGCAGCGGCGCTGCGCGAGGCGCGCGAGGAAATCGGCCTTGATCCGGGCCTTGTCCAGGTCCTGGGCCATCTGCCGATGCACGAGACGATCACCGGCTTTGCCGTGACGCCGGTGCTGGCCCACATCACCGGCCCCTTCACGCCGGTCCCCGAGGCCGGCGAGGTCGACGAGGCGTTCAGCGTGCCGCTGTCCTATCTGGCCGACCCGGCCAGCTATCGGATCGAGGGGCGGCACTGGCGCGGCACCTGGCGGCGCTACTATGCCGTTCCTTATGGCCCTCACTACATCTGGGGGGCAACGGCGCGCATCCTGCGCGGGCTGGCGGAACGGTTGTCACCGTGAAGGTCACCGGCGACTGGCTGACCCGGCCCGCGACACAGGCCGTCTTTGCCGCCCTGGCCGGACACAGGGTGCTGGCGGTGGGCGGCTGTGTCCGCAACGCCTTGATGTTCCGCCCCGTGGCAGACATCGACATGGCAACCGATGCGCGACCGCCCGAGGTCATCGCGGCGGTCGAACGTGCGGGCCTGCGTGCCGTGCCGACCGGCATCGACCATGGCACCGTGACCGTGGTGTCGGGTGGCATCCCGCACGAGGTGACCACCTTTCGCCGCGATGTCGAGACGGACGGGCACCATGCCGTCGTGGCCTTCACCGACGACGTGGCAGAGGATGCCGCCCGCCGCGACTTCACGATGAACGCGCTCTATTGCGACGCGCAAGGCACGGTCATCGATCCGCTGGGCGGCCTGCCCGACCTGACTTCGGGCCGCGTCCGGTTCGTGGGTGACCCCGCCGCCCGCATCGCCGAGGATCACCTGCGCATCCTGCGGTTCTTCCGCTTTCATGCCCACTATGCCGCCGACGGCATCGACGCCGAGGGGCAGGCCGCCAGTGCTGCCATGGCCGAGGGGATCGACACCCTGTCGCGCGAACGCATCGGCGCGGAAATGCGCAAGCTCTTGTCCGCCCCCGACCCCGCGCCCGCCGTGGCCGCCATGGCGCAGGCAGGTATCCTGGCGCGGGTGCTGCCGGGGGCCGATCCGCTTCCACTGGCGCTGATGGTGCATGTCGAACAGGATGCCCAGCCCGCCTGGCTGCGCCGCCTGGCCGCCATCGGTGGTGAGGACGCCGAGGCCCGCCTTCGTCTGTCGCGCGCCGAGGCGCGCGACCTGGCCGCCCTGCGCGCCGCCATCGGCAGCGGCGAATCGCCCGCCGTGCTGGGCTGGCGGCTGGGGCCGGACCTTGCCGCCGACGCCATGCGCCTGCGCCAGGCGGTGCTGGGGCCGCAGGCCCCTGCGCTGTGGATTGTGGATGTATCGCGCGGCGCGCAGGCCGCCTTTCCCGTCACCGCCGCCGACCTGATGCCTGCGCTGCAAGGTCCGGCGCTTGGGGCAAGGCTGGCGCAACTGACCGACCTCTGGATTGCGTCGGACCTGCGCCTGACGCGTGCCGAATTGCTTGCGGGGTCGTGACAAACCGCGCGACTTGCGCTACGGAGTGCGGGAACTCTGGAAGGAGAACGCCATGGAGACCGGGATCATCTATCCCCTGTTCTGAACAGGTCTGATCCCGTGCGGGCGGCCTGTTGCCCCCCGCCCCCCAGTCGTTCCGACATCGCCCTGAAAAGGTGCCTTCCATGTTCCGCTATTTCGAAGACCTCGTCGATCCCTATCAGCCCTATGCGCAAACCGACACGCCGCCGCGCGGGCTGTGGCCGTTCCTGCGCGAATACATGGTGCCGTTCCGGGGCGTGTTCGCGATCACCGCTTTCCTGTCGTTCTTTGTCGCGGCGGCGGACGTCGCGCTGATCTGGTATGTGGGCCGGGTTGTCGATCTGCTGGCCTCGGGAGAACCGGCTGCCGTCTGGGCGTCGCACGGCACCGAGATGCTGGTCGTTGGTGCCCTGATCCTGATCGTGCGGCCCATCGTGGCCGGGGTCGATGTCGCCCTGCTGCATTCCACCATCCTGCCGAACTTCGGCACCATGATCCGCTGGCGCGCCCACAGCCATGTCCTGCGCCAGCCCGTCGGCTGGTTCGAAAGCGACTTTGCCGGCCGCATCGCCAACCGCATCATGCAGACCCCCCCGGCGGCGGGCGAGGCGGTGTTCCAGACCTTCGATGCCCTGGCCTTTGCCATCGTGCTGATCATCGGGGCCGCCATCATGCTGGCCGGGGCGGATGCGCGGCTGCTGGTGCCACTGGTTGTCTGGTTCGCCTGTTACCTGGCGCTCATCCGCTGGACGCTGCGGCGGGCGGGACCCGCGTCCACCGCCTCGTCCGATGCGCGCTCGGCGATCACGGGCCGGGTTGTGGACAGCTATACCAACATCCACGCAGTCAAGCTGTTCGCCCACCACGACCGCGAACGCGGCTTTGCGCGCGAGGCCATCGAACATGCCCGAGAGACCTTCAAGCGCGAGATGCGGATCATCGTCACCATGGACGTGGTGCTGACCGTGCTCAACGGCGCGCTGATCGTGGCGGTCACGGGCCTTGCGATCTGGTTCTGGTACCTGGGGGCCGCGACCGTCGGCACCGTGGCGGCGGCGACGGCGCTGGTCTTGCGGCTGAACAACATGACCTACTGGATCATGTGGGCGACGACCAGCCTGGTGCAGAACCTGGGCGTCGTGCAAGAAGGGTTGCAGACCATCACCCAGCCCATCGGCCTGACCGACAGGCCCGCCGCGCCCGCCCTGAACCTGACCGAGGGGCGGATCGAGGTTCAGGGCGTGTCGCACCACTATGGGCGCGGGTCGGGGGGTCTGCGCGACGTGTCGCTGACCGTCCGGCCGGGCGAAAAGATCGGCGTCGTCGGTCGGTCGGGGGCGGGCAAGTCCACGCTGGTCAAGCTGATGCTGCGCTTCTACGACGCCGAAGCGGGCCGCATCCTGATCGACGGGCAGGACATCGCGGGTGTGACGCAGGACAGTTTGCGCCGCGTGATTGGCATGGTGCAGCAGGACAGCTCGCTCCTGCACCGCTCGGTCCGCGACAACATCCTGTACGGTCGCCCCGAGGCCACCGAGGCCGAGATGATCGAGGCCGCGAAACGGGCCGAGGCGCATGACTTCATCCTGACGCTGGAGGATCCGCAGGGCCGCCAGGGCTATGACGCGCATGTCGGCGAGCGGGGGGTGAAGCTGTCGGGCGGCCAGCGGCAGCGCGTGGGTCTGGCGCGGGTGATCCTCAAGGACGCGCCGATCCTGATCCTGGACGAGGCGACATCGGCGCTGGACAGCGAGGTCGAGGCGGCGATCCAGAACACGCTGTACGGTGTCATGCAGGGCAAGACCGTGATCGCCATCGCGCACCGCCTGTCGACCATCGCGGCGATGGACCGCATCGTCGTGCTGGACGATGGCCAGGTGGCAGAGGAAGGCAGCCATGCCGCGCTGATCGCCCGGGACGGGCTTTATGCCCGGTTCTGGGCACGCCAGTCGGGCGGATTCATCGGGCTGGAAGAGGCGGCGGAATAGGGTTCCTGCATCCCCGCACAAATGGTCGTGCGCGGCGGGAGTTTGAAATTCCCGCCGCTTGCGTCCATGTAGGGGGCATGGACGTGCCTGCATGACCCCGCTTCAGCGCCTCGGCGACACCATCGACGCCTTCGCGCCCGCCGAGGGACCCCCGCCGCAGCGGCTGGGGGCATTCTTTCGCTGGTGCCTGCGCGGGTCCTGGCCGATGCTGGGGGTCGCGGCGCTGTTGTCCTCGCTGGCGGGCGCGACCGAGGTGATCTCGGCGCTGATCCTGGGGTGGGTGGTCGATGCCGCCGTGTCGGCAGGACCGGCGGGGTTCTTTCAGGACCATGCCGCGTTGCTGATCTGGTTCATCGTCTTCTATCTGGTCCTGCGGCCTGCCGCCTTTGGCCTGTCCTCGGCGTCGAACAGCGTGGTCGTCGGCCCGAACGTCCTGCCCCTGGTCCTGTCGCGGCTGCATCGCTGGACGCTGGGGCAGGCCGTCACCTTTTTCGACAACGATTTCGCGGGCCGCATCGCGACGAAACAGATGCAGGCCGCCCGCGCCGTGACCGATGTGGCGACCGAGGTCATCAACACCGGGTTCTTCGCCCTGGCCTCGGTGATCGGGTCGATCGTGTTCCTGATCGTGATTGACTGGCGCGTCGCCGTGGCGCTGGCGGTGTGGCTGGTGGCCTATGTCCTGCTGATCCGGTACTTCATGCCGCGCGTCCGGGTCAATTCGACCGCCCGCGCCGCCGCCCGCGCCATAGTGACGGGGCAGGTCGTCGACACGATCACCAACATCAAGACGGTCAAGCTGTTCGCCCATGCCGCCTATGAGGACAAGGTGGCACTGGATGCCATGGGCGTGTTCCGCGACCGCAGCCTCGAATTCGGCGAGATCTCCACCTGGTTCCGCACCTCGCTGATGACACTGGCCGGGGTGCTGCCGGTCCTGCTGATCGGCGGCACGCTGGTCCTGTGGCAGGAAGGCAACGCGACAGCCGGGGCCATCGCGGCCTCCGGTGCCATCGCCATGCGCATCGCGCAGATGTCGGGCTGGGTCAGCTTTACCCTGATGTCGATCTACACATCCGTGGGCGAGGTCGAGGATGGCATGCGGACGCTGGCCGTGCCCCATGCCCTGGCCGACAGCGCCGATGCCGTGAACCTGCCGCCATCGCGGGGCGAGGTTGCGTTCGAGGGGGTCAGCTTTGCCTATGGCCGCCGCCGGGGTGGGGTGGCGGACGTCACCCTGCGCATCCGGTCGGGCGAGAAGATCGGCATCGTCGGGGCAAGCGGCGCGGGCAAGTCCACGCTGGTGGCGCTGCTCTTGCGGCTCTACGACACCGAAAAGGGGCGCGTGCTGATCGACGGCACCGATGTGCGCGGGGTGACGCAGGAATCCCTGCGCCGACAGATCGGGTTCGTCACGCAGGACACCGCGATGTTCAACCGCAGCGCCCGCGACAACATCCGCTATGGCCGCCCCGATGCCACCGAGGCCGAGGTGGTCGCGGCGGCAGAGGCGGCCGAGGCGCACGGGTTCATCCAACACCTGCAGGACCACAAGGACCGCAAGGGCTATGACGCCCATCTGGGCGAGCGCGGGGTGAAGCTGTCGGGCGGCCAGCGGCAGCGCATCGCGCTGGCGCGCACCATCCTGAAGGACGCGCCGATCCTGGTGCTGGACGAGGCGACATCGGCGCTGGACAGCGAGGTCGAGGCCGCGATCCAGGAAAGCCTGGACCGGGTCATGCAGGGCAAGACGGTGCTGGCCATCGCACACCGGCTGTCGACCATCGCGCAGATGGACCGGATCGTCGTGATGGACGACGGGCGCATCGTCGAGGAAGGGTCGCACGACCAGCTTCTGCGCAAGGGCGGCCTCTACGCCCGCTACTGGAACCGCCAGTCGGGCGGGTTCATCGGCGTAGAAGAGGCGGCGGAGTGACTTTTGGCGCGGTTTTCCCCCTCACCCTGACCCTCTCCCCCAGGGGGAGAGGGGATCGCGCCGCACCCGCGACCGGGGTTTCGCCGTGAGGCTGACCGTCGCGCGTCTGGGGCATCATGGCGACGGCATCGCCGATGGACCGGACGGGGCCGTCTATATCCCGCGCGCCCTGCCAGGCGAAACGGTCGAGGGCGACCTTGTCGGGGACCGGCTGGAAAACGTGCGCATCGCCACGCCGGTTGCCGACCGCGTGAAACCGCCCTGTCCGCACGCGAAATCCTGCGGCGGCTGCCTGATGCAGCATGCGTCCGACGATCTGGTCGCGCGCTGGAAGGAAGGCATCGTGCAGGGCGCATTGGCGGGGCAGGGCCTGACCGCGCCGATGCACGCCATCCTGACTTCGCCGCCCCGCAGTCGCCGCCGTGCCACCCTGTCGGCGCGCCGGACGAAGGGCGGCACGCTTGTCGGGTTCCATATGCGCGGATCGGACACGATCCTGCCGGTCCCGCACTGCCAGCTGCTGGACCCCGCGCTGGTTGCCGCCTTCCCGGCACTGGACGCCGTCGTGCGGCTTGGGGGATCGCGCAGCGCCGAGATGCAGCTGACCGTCACGCGGTATCGCGAAGGTGCCGACGTCGTCGTGTCGGGGGGAAAGCCCGCCGATGCCGCCCTGCGCCGGGACCTGGCCCGCATCGCCGAGGCGCATGGCCTGTCCCGCCTGACCTGGGACGCCGAGACGGTGGCCCTGTGGTCGCAGCCGGCGATTGCCTTCGGCGCGGCGCGTGTCACCCCCCCGCCGGGGGCCTTCCTGCAGGCGACCGACCACGGCGAGGCATCGCTGCTGGCCGCCGTCACGCAGGCCATCGGCCCGGCCCGCCGCATCGCCGACCTGTTCGCCGGATGCGGCACCTTCACCCTGCCGCTGGCGGCGCAGGCCGAGGTGACGGCGGTCGAGGGCGACGCCGCGATGACGGCGGCGCTGGAGAAGGCTTGGCGCAGCGCACCCGATCTGAAACGCCTGACCATCCAGACCCGCGACCTGTTCCGCCGCCCGCTGGAGCCCGACGAGTTGCGTATCTTCGACGCCATCGTCATCGACCCGCCCCGTGCCGGGGCCGAGGCGCAGACGGCGGCCATCGCCCGTGCCCGGGTGCGCGTCATCGCCATGGTGTCGTGCAACCCCGCCACCTTTGCTCGCGACGCGCGCATTCTGGTGGCATCGGGGTACCGAATCGACTGGGTGCAGCCCATCGACCAGTTTCGCTGGTCCCCCCACGTCGAACTGGTGGCCCGCCTGTCGCTTTGACAAAAGCGTGAGCGTTTGCGCGGATTTCGGCCTACCGGATTGGCGCGGTTTGCGGTATGGCCCGACGAAACCTCGCGACAGACGGGATCAGGGGCATGCAGGCGGTGATCAAGATCATTCTGGTGACGGTGCTTGCGTTGACGCTGGCATCCTGCGGCAGCACCAAGTTCCGCAAGTACCGGGGCCCCGCTGTCACCCTGGTCATGGTGGACAAGAGCGACCGGCGCATGTGGCTGTTCAACGACGACCGAGTGCTCAAGACCTACGACGTCGACCTGGGCCGCACTCCCGCCGGGCACAAGCAGTTCGAGGGCGACGGCAAGACGCCCGAGGGGCGTTACACGATCGACCGGCGCAACCCCAACTCGAGATACCACCTTTCGATCGGTGTCTCCTATCCGAACGAGGCCGACACCGCCTTTGCCCAGGCGCAGGGCAAATCTCCGGGCGGAGAGATATTCATCCACGGGCGCAGCGACTATCGCGGCGGCAACAAGGGCGACTGGACCGAGGGCTGCATCGCCGTGACCGACCGCGAGATCGAGGCGATCTATGCCATGGTCAAGGACGGCACGCCGATCATAATCCAGCCGTAGCCACCGGCCCAGATGCGGTAGAACCGGTCACCATCGTCCACCATATCTTGCCTGAAGGTTCCTGGAACCAGGCGAACCCCACCTCGTTCGCCGTAGGGTCAAGGATCACGTCGCGGGTATCGGGTTGCGCCATCCAGGCCGACAGGGTTTCCAGTTCCGTCTCGAACGTCTCGGAAATCAGCTCGCCCGCCAGCCGCCCCGCATAGCCCACGCGCTGCACCCGCACGAGAGGCGACGACCCGTCCGACCCGAAATGCCAGGGCCGGTTCTGCACCGACATGTCGCGCGCATGGGTGGCGGCGGCGGCGTTCAGCTGGGCATTGTAGGCCAGTTGCGGGGCTCCGCGCGCCGACCGCAGCGCGTTGACCGAGTCGAGGAATCGGAACGGAATGCGCTGCCCCTGGGCCCCGTCGATCCGGTAGACCTGCGGCAACGGCCTGCCGTCGGGGCCAACCTGGCCGCCCCCGCCCGTGGCACATCCGGCAAGGGCCAGAGCCGCGCAAACCGCCAGAACCGTGATCGCCTTCATGCCTACGCCCATCCAAATCGCAAGTTGCTGTGCTGCTTACAGCGTCACCGGGGGCAGTTCAAATGCCGAAGGTGGCAAGCCGGCGGGTTGGCGTCACCACGTGACATTGCCGTGAATTGCCCCCGGAGCGCCGTGGCGCTATGGTGCCCCGAAAAACAAGGAGCAGAAACGATGTCGGACGACCGGTTCCCCGCATTCAACCGCCGCACAGTTCTGGGTGGCCTGGCCGCCACCGGTGCCCTTGCCGCGTTGCCCGCCTGGGCGATGGAAGGCTCGACCGAGATTGAGCCGGGGGCGTCCGGGTCGGTGCGCAACAACATCTCCAGCTTCCGCATGCTGGACTGGCGGCCCTATTTCTCGGACACGCGGAGCGGGGCGGTGCTGGTCGACCTGACATCGCGGGCGCTGCACTACTGGTCCGAGGATCAGGCGGTGTACCGGCTGTACCCGACTTCGGTGCCGCTGTCCGAGGATCTGACCCGCCGGGGCCGGACCGAGGTGGTGCAGAAGGTGGTCAACCCGCCGTGGCGCCCGACGCCCGCGATGAAGGAACGCAACCCCGAGTGGCCCGACTTGGTCGAGGGCGGTGCGCCCGACAATCCGCTGGGGGTGCGCGCGCTGTATCTGTCGTGGCAGTATTACCGCATCCACGGCACACATGACACCCGCAAGATCGGGCGGCGGTCGTCGAACGGCTGCATCGGGCTGTACAACGAGCACATCATCGATCTGTACGATATGTGCAAGGTGGGCACACAGGTGTTGCTGATCTGACCTTGCCTTCAGCGAAAGATTGAAATCCAGGCGTCCCGGCGCATACTTTTCTGATTCGGCGTCGGTGCCGAAACCGGGCATGTCGCGGCTGTTCGGCATGATTGGCTGGAGTGAACCATGAGAAAGATCGTCCTTGCCGCCACCCTGGCGGCCAGCACCACCACGGCCTTCGCAGGCGGTCTGGATGAACCTGTGATGGAGCCTGCTGTTGTCGAATCCAGGACGGCGGGTTCAGCGGGCGGCATCCTGATTCCCCTGCTGATCCTGCTCCTGGTCGCCGCTGCCGTCTCGTCAGGCGGCGGTTCTGACGCGGTCGTGCCCGACGTCTGAGGGACTTGGGGCGCGGGTCCGGAGCCTTGCCCGCGGCGTGGATTTATGCAGATTGGACGCAGTGTTGCCGATTTGACGACATGGGTGCGGTGTGCCGGAAATCGGTCTTTCCAGTGATTGCATTTCCGGGTCCAAGCTGCTTACACAGCCATACGAGGTATTCACTTGGGTGTCGGCGGTCGTCCTCTGAAAAATTCGACCGCAGGCGAAAACTGGAGGTTACTATGAAGAAACTTGCGCTCGCCGCCGCTATGGCAGCCACCGCATCGACCGCCATGGCTGGCGGCCTGGTTGAGCCCGTGATGGAGCCGGCCGTTGTCGAAGCGAAAACCAGCTCGTCCGCTGGCGGGATCCTGATCCCCCTGCTGATCCTGCTGCTGGTCGCCGCTGCTGCCGCGTCCGACTGACCAAGACTGTCGGACCCTGGTCCGATTGCAAGGGACGGCAGCGCTGCCTGTCGTCCCTTTGCTTTTTCAGGGCGGGGTCCAGCCACCCAGGTTGGCCTCGATCACCGCCGACAGTGCTGCGATATGCGCGTCGTCGTCGTTCAGGCACGGGATGTAGGTGAACGCCTCACCGCCCGCATGTTCGAACGCCTCACGGATCTCGCCGTTGATCTCTTCCAGGGTCTCGATGCAGTCGGCGGAAAAGGCCGGGGCGATCACCGCGATCCGCGTCTTGCCCGCCCGCGCCAGGGCGGCGACATGTTCGACCGTATAGGGCTTCAGCCATTCCTCCGGGCCGAACACCGACTGGAACGTCGTGTCGATGCTGCCCTTGTCCCAGCCCAGCCGTTCGCGCAGCAGGCGTGACGTCTTTGCGCACTGGCAATGATAGGGATCGCCCTGCATCAGATAGCGCTGCGGCATGCCGTGATAGCTGGCGACCAGCACGTCGGGCCGATGGTCCAGCGCGGCATAGGCGCGTTCCACCGATTGGGCAAGCGCGTCGATGTACAGCGGATGGTCGAAATACTCGGGCACCGTCCGCACCGCAGGCTGGCGCTTTTCCTTCATCAGCGCGCGAAAGAACTGGTCGTTCGCGGTCGCCGACGTTGCGCCCGCGTAATGCGGATACAGCGGAAAGAACAGGATTTTCTCGCAACCCGCCTCGACCATCGCGCGGACCCTGCTTTCGGTCGAGGGGTTGCCATAGCGCATGCAGAAATCCACCAACACGCCGTCGCCGTGCCGCGCCTGCATCGCGGCGGCGATCTTGGTGGTCTGGTCGCGGGTGATGGTCAGAAGCGGGCTTTCGTTGCGCTCGTGGTTCCAGATCAGCTTGTAGTTCGCGCCACTGCTGAACGGCCGCTTCGACAGGATCACCAGTTGCAGCAGCGGCTGCCACAGCCAGGCCGAATAGTCGACCACGCGCTTGTCCGACAGGAATTCGTTCAGGTACCGCCGCATCGACCAGTAGTCATGGTTGTCGGGCGTGCCCAGGTTGGCCAGAAGAACGCCGATCCGCGCCGGGCGCACGGCGGGGTGGTCGGCGGGCGCATGCGTCAACCTGCCCTGACCGGCAGCCAGGGGCGCGGTCGGGGGTGACTGAGCAGGCTTTGCGTCCAGCATGGGGGTTGTCCTGTCCGGGCCGGTCATTGTCGTGGCGACTCGGGGGGACATATAGGGTTGCGCGTCGGGGTCAACACACGCGCCCTTCGTCACGCCCTGTCCGGCGGTCGCAGCGCGTCGGCCAGCCGCTGCTGTGCCGAACCGGGGCGCAGGGGCTTTTGCTGGTCGGCATGGGGGGACCAGCCGGTCAGGAAGATGGTCTCGAAGGTCGCAGGCACCCGCCCGTCATCGCGCCAGAAGACATCGCCGTAGCGCGCCGTTGCCGCGGCGATCACGCCGCGCCGGGTGAATCGGCGCTGCCGGGCCTGCAGGGCGTTGGTCTCGCCCATCGACCGCAGGTCGGCCATCAGATGCGGCGCATTGCGGTACAGCACAGTGCGCACCACCGAATCAGCGACGGGCAGCGCCAGGCCCGCCCGGTGCAGCAGCCCGCCCAGGTCGCGAATCTCGGCCATCGGCAGGACGCGGGGGCTGAGGCCGCCGGTCACTGCCACCTCCGCCTCGGCCAGGCAGGCGCGCAGCTCGTGCAGGGTCCGCCCCCCGAACAGCGCCGCCAGGAACAGCCCGTCGGGCTGCAGCGCACGGGCGCACTGCACGATCTGGCCCACCGGGTCGTCGGCCCAGTGCAGGCACATTGCATGCACCACGAGGTCCAGCGATCGAGGGGGCAGATCCAGCACCGGATCATCCGCAACGATGCGCGCATGCGGCATGGCGGCGCGCCACAGATCCGGCTCCGCCGTCACCACGGCCACGTCCGTAAACGTTCTGTTAACCTCGGCCAGTCTCTCCTGCACCTCATCGACGGCGTCGTGCTGCAGGAACAGGGCGCGGTCGGGCAGGGTGGTGGCCCGGTCCCGGTGGCGGGCCAGGGCGTGGCGGTCGGTCAGGGGCGGCGGCGATGTCATGTCCGGCATAGGTGAGGGGGCGGGGATGGGTTTGCAAGACAGGCTGGCGCAGGCGGCGCTGCATCTGGTCTATCCGCCGCAGTGCCTGACCTGCGATGCGCAGGTGACCACCGACTTTGCACTGTGCCCCACCTGCTGGCGCGACACGCCGTTTGTCACGGGCCTGGTCTGCGACCTGTGCGGCACGCCGCTGCCGGGGCAGGACCCCGGCCATCCCGTGCACTGCGACGACTGCCTGACAATGGCCCGCCCGTGGTCGCGGGGCCGTGCGGCGCTGATCTACCGCGACAATGCCCGTGCGCTGGTCCTGTCGTTGAAGCACGGCGACCGGATGGACCTTGCCGCCCCTGCCGCCCGCTGGATGCACCGCGCAGCGCAACCGATGATCGAGCCCGGCATGCTGGTGGCCCCCGTGCCCCTGCACTGGATGCGTCTCTTGCGCCGTCGCTACAACCAGTCGGCACTGCTGTCGGGGGCGTTCGCGCAACTGGCGGGGCTTGACCACTGCCCCGACCTTCTGCAACGCGGCCGCCGCACGCCCACCCAGGACGGCCGCGACCGCGACGCGCGTTTTGCCAACCTCACGGGCGCGCTTCGTGTCCATCCCCGCCGCCGCGCCATGCTGTCGGAACGGGCGGTGCTGCTGATCGACGACGTGATGACCTCGGGCGCGACGCTGGCCGCCGCATCCGAGGCCTGCCTTGCCGCAGGTGCGTCCCGCGTGGTCGTGGTGGTGCTGGCACGGGTGGTCAAGGACGGCTAGCCTGCCCCCGCAACAGGGGGACGGGTCATGCGCAGCCATGTCGGTTTCGATGAACTGTGGTCGATGCGCATCCCCGTGCCCTATTCGCTGCTGGTCCGGTCGGGCGATCTGGGCTGGTCCTGCGGCCAGTGCCCGTTGGACCGCGACGGCGCGGTCATCGCCCCCGGTGACGTCCTGGCCCAAGCTGAGGTCGTCGGCGACCTGGCGCGCACCGTCCTGGAACGTGGCGGGTTCCACACCGACGACCTGACCATGGCTGTTGTCTACACCACGGCCCCCGATCCCGGCGACGTCCTGTCCCGCCTGCGGACGGCGCTGCGGACTCGGGCGCTGCTGGTCCCCGTCGTTGTTCCGGCCTTCTACTATCCCGGCATGGAGATCGAGCTTGACCTGTTCGTCGTAGCAGGCGGCCCGCACCGGCCCGAACCGATACCGGGCTTCGGCCCGGCCAGCATGAGCGTGCCCGCAGGCGGCCTGCGCTTTGTCTCTGCCAACCCGCCAGCCGGCACTGACCCCGCCGCACTGCGCAAGTCGCTGAACCTGCATGGTGCGCTGATCGAACACTGGTGCCATCCCGCGACCGGCGGCCTGCCGCCCCATGCCATGATCGCCCCGCAGGCGCGTCTCTGGGCGGTGACCGTCGGGGATGCGTCCGAAGTCGCGCTGTCCATCGGCGACAGCCATGTCATTCTCCGCCAGTCACCCCGCTGGCTGGCATTGACGGGCACGGCCCCGACCATCCCCGGCCTGGTGCCCCAGACCGAGGCGATCATGGCATCCTTCGCCACGATCCTGCAGGACAACGGCGCGACCTTCGCCGATGTGGTGAAATCCACCACCCACTACGTCGGCAATCCCACCCCGGACGACCTGCACGACAACATGGCCGTCCGCAACCGCCGCTACAGCAGCCCCGGCCCCGCCTCGACCGGCATCCGCGTGACGGGGCTGGCCGATCCGCGCGCACTGACCGCGATCAGCCTGCTGGCCCTTCGCCCCTGAGCCCGCGTTGCGCGGCCAGCCCAGATGGGTATAGTCCACGCCTGTTCCCCAGTGCGGACCGTCACCGATGCCGACCGTCGAGATCTACACCACCCCGCTCTGCGGCTTTTGCCATGCTGCCAAGCGTCTTCTGGCGCAGAAGGGCGCGGCCTTTGCCGAAACCGATGTCAGCCGCAACGCCGACCTGCGCAGGGCCATGGTGCAAAGGGCGGGTGGTCGCCAAACGGTGCCGCAGATTTTCATCGGCGGCGTGCACGTCGGCGGCTGCGACGATCTCTATGCGCTCGACCGGGCGGGCAGACTTGATCCGATGCTGGCGGGATGATGCGCACAGGGCTGGTGCAGCTGACGGTGACCGACGATCCGGGCGCGAACCTGCCCGCGACGGTGGCCCTGGTGCGCCAGGCGGCGGCGGGGGGCGCCGACCTGATCCTGACGCCCGAATGCACCAATGCCCTGTCCTCGAACCGTGCCCGGCAGCGGGCGCTGTTCCACCGCGAGGACACCGACCCCACGCTCGCCGCCCTTCGTGACGAGGCCGCCCGCGCGGGCAAGTGGCTGCTGATCGGCTCGCTTGGTCTGCTGACGACCGACGCTGATGGCCGCTTTGCCAACCGCAGCTTCCTGATCGCGCCGGACGGCAGGATCGCCGCGCGTTACGACAAGATCCACATGTTCGACGTGAACGTGTCCGACACCGAGGTCTACCGCGAATCGGCGGGCTACCGGCCCGGCGCGCAGGCCGTCCTGGCCGATACACCGCTTGGCTGCATCGGCCTTACGGTCTGCTACGACCTGCGCTTTCCCCATCTCTATCGCCGTCTGGCACAGGCAGGGGCGCAGGTGCTGACCGTGCCCGCCGCCTTCAACCACCTGACCGGACAGGCCCACTGGGAGGTGCTGCTGCGCGCCCGCGCGATCGAGACAGGCTGCTTCGTGCTGGCGCCGGCGCAGACCGGGTTCCACGCCGAGGCGGCCGGCAAGGGCCGCCGCACCCACGGCCATTCGCTGGCCGTCGCCCCCTGGGGCGAGGTTCTGGCCGATGGCGGCACCGACCCGGGCGTGACCTTTGCCGATCTCGACCTGTCGCAGGTTACCCAGGCCCGCGCCCGCGTGCCCTCGCTGGCCCACGACCGCGCCTTCGAGGGGCCCTAGATGGCCGACAAGTCCGAGGATATCGCCGTCACGCTGTTCGGCGAGCTGTTCATGGCCGACCAGCTGGCGCGCAACCGCATCTCCAAGGTGCTGCCGCGCGGGATGGAGCTGTCGCATTTCGGCGTGCTCAATCACCTCGCCCGCCTGTCCGAGGAACGCACCCCCGCCCAGCTTGCCCGCAGCTTTCACGTGACGCGCGGGGCGATGACCAACACGCTGGCGAAACTGGAATGGGCGGGTCACGTCCACATCCGTCCCGACTGGGACGATGCCCGGCGCAAGTTCGTCGGCATCAGCCCCTCGGGCCGCGCCGCCCGCGATGCGGCAGTGCAGGCGGTGGCCCCGGTGATCAGCGACCTTGTGCGCGACCTGGGGGCCGACCGGGTGCGCGCCGTGCTGCCGGTGCTGCGCGAACTTCGGACGCGCCTCGAAGGGGGCGAATAGATGCCGGCGCGGGCCGTTCCCCTTCTGGTGCTGGGCGGCACCGGAAGGCTTGGCGGGGCCTTGCGCGACTTCTGGCCCTTTGCGCTGAAGGGCGGGTTGCGCCCGATCTGGCAGGCCCGCGACCGCCGCGACCTGTACCTGCACTGGGACATCGTGAACGAACCCGCCCCGCCCTGGGCCTATGGCGTGGTCCTGTGCCTCGCGGGTGGCCGGGCCGACCCCGACCCCAACACCGCCATCGCGCTGCGCACGCTGGAAGCAGCGGCAGAACAAGGCGCGACCCATGTCTTCATCGCGTCATCCTCCGCGGTCTACGGGCCGGGCCGCGCCCTGAGCGAAGACGCCGCCCCCGCCCCGGTGGCCGACTACGGCCGCGCCAAGGCGGCGATGGAGGCGGCGGCGCTCGACTGGCACGCGCGCCACGGCGGGCCGGGCCTGACGCTGCTGCGCATCGGCAACATCGCCGGGGCGGATGCGCTGCTCGGGCGCAGGCGCACGGGTCCTGTGGTGCTCGATCCTACGCCCGACGGCACCGGCCCCCGGCGCAGCTACATCGGCCCCGTCACCCTGGCCGCCGTGCTGTCGCGCCTGGCCACGCTGGCCGTCGAAGGCACCCCGCCACCCCTCGTGCTGAACATCGCAACCCCCCTGCCCGTCGCCATGTCGGGCCTGCTGGAGGCGGCAGGACTGCCCTGGCACTTCGGCCCCGACAACCCGCAGGTCATCCCCGAGGTCAGTCTCGACACCACCCGCCTGCAACAACTCATCCGCATGCCGCCGACGTCCAGCCATCCCCGCAACCTGGTCGCCGAATGGCGGCAATGGCAGGGCGAGGCATGACCCCCGCGAAACGCACGCTCGACCTGGTCGCGGCGCTGCTCCTGTGCGCGCTGCTGGCGCTGCCCTTCGCCCTTCTGCTGCTCTGGCTGCTGGTGAGAGAGGGTCGCCCGGTCTTCTACGTCTCGGAACGGATGCACGCGCCCGGTCGCCCTTTCCGCCTGTGGAAGCTGCGCACGATGACCGTCGCGCGGGCCGACAGCGGCGTCTCGGGCGGCGACAAGGCCGCGCGGATCACCCCCGCGGGCCGCCTCCTGCGCCGCACGCGCGCCGACGAAATCCCGCAACTCTGGAACGTCCTTCGCGGCGACATGAGCTTTGTCGGCCCGCGCCCCCCCCTGCGCCAGTATGTCGAACGCTTCCCCGACCTCTATGCGCAGGTCCTGCGCGCGCGCCCCGGCATCACCGGCCTGGCCACCCTGCGCTATCACCGGCACGAGGAACGGCTGCTCGCCCGCTGCCGCAGCGCGACCGAGACCGACGCGCTCTATGCCCGCGCCTGCGTGCCGCGCAAGGCGCGCCTCGACCTGATCTACCAGCGGCACCGCACCATCTGCCTGGACCTGGCCCTGATGGTCGAGACCCTGGCCCGCGCCCTGCGCCTGCGCTGAACCTGCGCCCTTTTTCTGTCCCCAAGTATCCCGGGGGGAGGCTTCAGCCGGGGGGCAGCGCCCCCATATGCGCTAACTTAAGCTTTGAGCCATCTGCGGTATCCTTCGTCTGGGTGGTTCGTTGATGCGATGGGCGGCTGACAGGAGTCTTTCTCGGCATGTTACGAGAGGAAGCGTGCCGATGATGG
>JBQTJI010000025.1:0-5396 GCA_052387255.1 Gemmobacter sp.
AGGATCAGGCGCTGGCGGTCATCGCCCGTGCGCGGGCCGAGGCCGACGCGGTCAAGATCGCCGCCGAGGCCGAGCGCGCCAAGGGCGAGGCCGAAGCCGCGACGATCCGCGCGCGGGTCGAGGCCGAGAACGCGCTGTCGCCCGAGGTGATGGCCTTCAAGCTGCGGCTGGCCAAGATCGAGGCGCTGCCCGCCATCATCCGCGAGATGGTGGAACCGGCGCGGCACATCCAGTCGTTCCGCATCAACCAGATCACCGGCATGGGCGGTGCCGCCGCCGGTGGCGGCACCGACCGCGGCAGCGACGGGATCGTCGATCAGGTGATGTCGGGCATGCAGCGCAACGCCGTGGCGCTGCCGATCCTGACCGCGCTGGGCCGCGAGATCGGCATCGATTTCACCAAGGGGATGGAGGGGATCGCGGGCGCGGTGGACGAGGTGGCAGGTGCCACGCCGTCCGGACCGAACGGCCCGGTGTGACCGGCGGGGCGGGGCGGTTGACTTCGCCCCGCGATGGCCGGACGGTGCAGGACTGCCGTCCGGAGTGACCCCTTGGCCTTCCGTTTCGTCCATACCGCCGACATCCACCTGGATTCGCCGCTGCGCTCGCTGGCGCTGCGCGACCCGGCGCTGTCGGCGCGCGTCGGTGCCGCCACGCGCGAGGCGTTCCGGGGCATCGTGGACCTGTGCCTGGCCGAGGCGGTGGATGCGCTCTTGATCGCGGGGGATCTGTATGACGGGTCGCAGACGTCGATGAAGACGGCGCGGTTCCTGGTGGCGGAACTCGGGCGGCTGGAGGCGGCGGGGATCGCCACCTGCATCATCCGGGGCAACCACGATTCGGTGGCGGCGATCACCCGCGAACTGGTGCTGCCGCCGTCGGTCCATGTCTTCGGGGCCAGGGCGGGGGTGCGGCGGTTCGCCGATGGGGCGGTTGCCGTGCATGGCATCAGCTTTGCCGACCGGCATGCGCCCGACAGCCTCTTGCCCTGGTTCGGGGCACCCGTGGCGGGGGCGGTCAACATCGGGATGATGCACACCTCGCTGAACGGGGCGGCGGGGCATGATGTTTACGCTCCGTGTGCGCTGCCCGACCTGATGGCCTCGGGGTTCGCCTATTGGGCGCTGGGGCATGTGCACCGCCGCGCGGTGCATCTGGGGGCCGCCACGGTGGTGATGCCCGGCATGCCGCAGGGCCGCGACATGGGCGAGGCGGGGCCGAAATCGGTGACGCTGGTGACGGTGGGCGACGACGGGCGCATCGCGCTGGAGGAGCGGGCGACGGCGCTGTTGCAGTTCGCGCGGGTGCCGGTCGAGGCGGCGGGTCTGGCCGACTGGCCGGCCCTGGTGGCGGCGGTGGGCCAGGCGCTGCGCCAGGCCCGGCGCGAGATGGCGACGCCCGACCTGATCCTGCGCCCGGTGATCAAGGGGGCCGATGCGCTGGCCTGGCGGCTGGCGCGCGACCGCGACCTGGTGCTGGCCGAAGCGCAGTCGGCGGCCGAGGCCATCGGCACGGTGTGGATCGACAAGGTCGAGGTCGCGGGCGGCGCGGGCGCGGTTCCGGCGGGGGCGCTGGGGGAACTGGCCGCGCTGCTGGCCGAGCCGTCGCCTGCGGCCCTGGCCGAAGGTGCGGCGGCGGTCGAGGCGCTGGTGCGCGCCCTGCCGCCGAGCTTGCGCGACGATTTCGGCGCGGAGGAAGCCCGCGCCGATCTGGTGCGCGCGCTGATGGCCGAGGGGGCGGCAGAGGTTCTGGCGCGGCTGGCGGGGGGCGAGGGCTGATGCGGCTGTCGCGGCTGGATCTGGTGCGCTATGGCCGGTTCACCGGCGGAGCGCTGGATTTCGGCGAGAGGGGAGTGCCCGACCTGCATGTCGTCTACGGCGCGAACGAGGCGGGCAAGTCGACCGCGCTGAACGCCTGGCTGGACCTGTTGTTCGGGATCGAGATGCGCACGGGGTACGGGTTCCTGCACGGCTATGACGCGATGCAGGTGGCGGGGCGGATCGAGATGGGCGACCGGGTGCTGGCGCTGGTGCGGACCAAGGGCAGCCGCAACACGCTGCGCGATGATGCGGGGCAGGTGCTGGCCGACGACCTGCCGCGCGCGTTGCTGGGGGGCATGGACCGGCGCGCCCTGCGCGAGATGTTCTCGCTGGACGACGAGACGCTGGAGGCGGGCGGCAACAGCATCCTCGACAGCGAAGGCGAGGCGGGGCAGCTGCTGTTCGCCTCGGGCGCGGGGCTGGCAGGGTTCGCCCCGGCGCTGGCCGAGTTGCGCAAGACCCCCGATCCGTTCTTCAAGGCCCCCCGATCGGGCGCGCTGACCGAGATGAAGTCGCGGCTGGCAGCGCTGGAAGAGGACCGCACACGGCTGGACACCGATGCGCGGGGGTGGAAGCGGCTGGTGCAGGCGCGCGATGCCGCACAGGGGGCCTGGGATGCAGCCGAGCTTGCCCGTACCGAAGCGGCAGTCCGCCTGAAGGTGGCCGAGCGGCAGCAGGCGGCCCTGCCGACCCTGCGCGCCCTTGACGCGGTCGAGGCCCGGCTGGCCGACCTGCCCGACCTGCCCGCCCCGCCCGAGGGCTGGGCCGAGGCGCTGGTGGTGCTGCTGCGCGACCGGGCCGCCGCCGAAGCGCGGCTGACGACGCTGGTGGCGCAGCGCGAGGGGCTTGTGGCCGAATGGGCGGGGCTGGTGCCCGATCCGCAGGTGCTGTCGCAGCGGGCACGGATCGCGGCGGCGGCGGCCCTGCGGTCGGGGCATGACGAGGCGGTCAAGGACCTGCCCGCGCGCCGCGACGAGGCGGCTGGGCTGGCGCTGCGGATTGGTGCCGCGCTGGAACGGCTGGGCCGGGCGGGGGCCGATCCGGGCACCGTGCTGCCGGGCCGGGCCGAGGTGGCGGCGCTGCGGGCGCTGATCGAGGCGCGGTCGGGCGTGGTGCAGGGGGTCGTGCGGGCCGGGGCCGAGGCCGTCCGCGCCCGCGCCGAGGCCGACCGGGCGCGGGGCGACGTGGCGGGGCAGGAAGATGCCGGCGGCGACGCGGCCCCCCTGGCACTGCTGGTGCGCCGCTTGCAGGACGAGGCCCCGGCGATGGCGCTGCAGCGGGCGACCGAGGCGGCGGACGCGGCGCAGGGTGTGCTGGACCAGCGGTTGCGGGTGCTGCTGCCGTGGTCGGGGACCGGGGCCGAGCTGGCGCTGCTGCTGCCCCCGGCGGCGCAGGTGGTCACGGGGTGGAAGGCGCGGGCCGCGCAGGCAGTGCAGGACTTGGCGCTGGCGCTGGCCGACCTGCGGCGGCTGGATGGCGTGCTGGCCGGGGCCCTGGTGCCCGACACTGCGGCGGGCACCACGCTGGCCGCCGCCGCCGAGACCCGCGCGCTGCGCGAGGCGGCCTGGGCGGCGCACCGGGCCGCACTGGACGGCGCGACGGCGGCGGCGTTCGAAGCGGCGATGCGGCGCGACGATGCGGTGGCGGCGGGTCTGGCCGAAAGCCTGTCCGAGGGGCGCAGGCGGGCCGAGGCCGAGGTGGCGCGGGCGGCGGTGCAGCGCGAGCGTCAGGCGGCGGCGGACCGGCTGGCGGCGCTGGACGATGCCGACCGGGCGTTGCAGGCCGAGATCGCGGCGGCGCTGGCGGCCATCGGACTGCCGCCGATGCCGCCCGAGGTGCTGGACGCCTGGCTCGCGCGGCGTCTGGCGGCGGTCGAGGCATGGGACGCCGTCCGGGCGGCGGGGCGGGGCGTCGAGCGGGCGCGTGCTGTTGTGGCCGAGGCGCGGGCGGTGCTGGGCCAGGCCCTGGCGCTGGCCGGGGTTCAGGGTGCCGCAGAGGACGCGCTGGCGGTGCTGGTGGCGCGGGCGCAGGCGCTGTGCGATGCGGTTGCCGCGCAAGCCGCAGGGTTGCGCGCGCTGCGCACGGCGGAGGCGCAGGTCACGCTGCGCCAGGCCGACCTTGGCCGGGCGCAGGGCGCGCTGGACGACTGGGACGGGCACTGGGCGCAGGCGCTGGCGGCAGCCGGGCTGCCCGCCGGGCAGGGGGTGGATGCGGTGGGCGCCGACCTGGTGACGCTGGACGCCCTGGCGGCGGACCTTCGGGCGCACCGCGACCTGGCCGACCGTGTGGCCAAGATGGAGGCCAATGTCGCGGCCTATGCGGTGGCGGTGCAGGCCGTGGCGCGCGATCTGGACCTTGCCCCCGATGCGCCCGCACCCTTGGGTGACGCGCTGGCGGCGCGGCTGTCGGCGGCGGCGACGGCGGCGGAAAGGCTGGCCGACCTGGACGCGAAACTTGCCGCAGCGGACCGGGCGGCAGAGGCGCAGCGGCAGGCGCTGGCAGGGATCGCGGATCGGGTTGCAGCCATGGCCGAGGGCTTTGGCGCAGCCGATGCGGCGGACCTGGGGCGCAGGCTGGCGCAGGCTGCCGAGCGTCAGCGGGCGCAGGCCGAGGTCGCGCGTCTGGCCGAGGCGCTGCGCCAGGTGCTGGAGGTGCCGACGGTTGCCGACGCGCGGGCGGCGCTGGCGGGGCTGGACCGCGATGCGCCGGCCGCCGAGGCGCTGCGCCTGGCCGACGAGGTGGCCGCACGCGGGCGGGCGGCGCAGGCGGCCTTTGCCGCGCTGGCCGAGGCCGGGCGGCAGCTGGACGCGGTCGGCGGCGACGATGCCGTGCTGCGCCTGGCCGAGGCGCGCGAGACGCTGCTGCAGGAGATTGCCGAGGGCGCGCGCGACCATCTGGTGCGCCGCCTGGGGCTGATCGCGGTCGAGCAGGGCCTGCGCCGCTATCGCGACCGGCACCGGAGTGCCATGATCGAGGCTGCGTCGGCCGCGTTCCGCACCATGACGCGGGGAGCCTACGGCGGGCTTGACACCCAGCCCGACGGCGCGCGCGAGGTGCTGGTGGCGCAGGCGGCGGGGGGCGGGGCCAAGCGCGCGGGCGAGTTGTCCAAGGGCACGCGGTTCCAGTTGTACCTGGCGCTGCGGGTGGCGGCCTATCACGAACGCGCGGCGCAGGGGCCGGTGCCGCCCTTCGTGGCCGACGACATCCTGGAAACCTTCGACGACGACCGCGCCGCCGAGACCTTCGAGGTGCTGGCAGGGATGGCCGCGAAGGGGCAGGTGATCTACCTGACCCATCACCGGCATCTGTGCGACATTGCGCGCCGCGTCTGCCCGCAGGTGCGGCTGCACCGGCTGGAGTAGGTCGGTCGTCTGATCCGGGCGGGAAGGAACAGGCCCGGATGAACGCGACGGGTTCTAGAGCAGGTCGCGTTCATTCGGTCTCATCCCCCGGACCGGTGGGGGCCCGCCGGAGCCGGGGCGGCCCGTTTTTTTTTGGCGCGGGGGGAAAAAAAGAGCCCCCCCCAAGATTATTTAACCCACACCAAGAGGGTAAAAAAGAAGAAAAGAGCCCAAA
>JBQTJI010000026.1:0-10240 GCA_052387255.1 Gemmobacter sp.
GTGGGGGTTCCCGGCCCGGCCCCCCCCCCCCCCCCCCCCCCCCCGCCCGCCCGCGGGCCGGGCCGCCCGCCCGCCCCCCGCCCCCCCGTGGGCGGGCGGGTCCGCGGCCCCCCCCCCCCCCCCCCCCCCCCCCCCCCCCGGTCCGGGGGATGAATCCGAAAGGAAGGCGACATGCTGTCGATGGATCAGCCGGCGGGCAGGTCGCGGTCCAGCGCCTCGAGGCTGCCCGTGCGCCCGTCGGGCAGTTCCATGGTCGCGCAGGTGCCGGCCGGGACCAGCGTCCAGGCGTTGCCCTGATAGTCGACCTTGGAGGTGCCGGCGCAGGTCGTGCCCGGCCCTGCGGCGCAATCGTTCTGGCCGGTCAGCGAAACGCCGAAGCACTTTTCCTGCTCCTGCGCGGCGACCGGGGTGGTGGCAAGACCGGCGAGGGCGGCGGCAAAGGCTCCGGCAAGGGCCAGGGAGGTGACGGGCTGGGTCATGGGGTTTTCTCCGGATTGGGACGGGCTGCACAGTGCAGCGCCTTCCGTCTTTTCGCATGGGAGTGCAACCGTGTTACCCCATTGCAACCGAGGTTACAGAGTCGTGACCGCCCTGCACTGCCATCGGGACGCGCGACGGGATCAGCGCAGGTCGGGTCAGCGCAGGTCGGGCGGGGTTCCCTCGGCGGCCAGGGTGGCCAGGGCCTCGGCCAGGGGCAGGACCTCGACCCGGTTCTCGCCCAGGCGGCGGATCGAGACGGTGCGGGCGGCGACCTCTTGCTGGCCGATGGCCAGGATCACCGGCACGCGGCCGACCGAGTGTTCGCGGACCTTGTAGTTGATCTTTTCGTTGCGGGTGTCGGCCTCGGCGCGGATCCCGGCGGCGCGCAGGGTCTCTGTCACCTCGGCCACAAAGGCGTCGGCGTCCGAGACGATGCTGGCCACCACGACCTGCCGGGCGGCCAGCCAGAAGGGCAGCTTGCCGGCGTAGTTCTCGATCATGATGCCGATGAAGCGTTCGAGGCTGCCCAGGATGGCGCGGTGCAGCATGACGGGGCGGTGCTTGGCCCCGTCCTCGCCCACGTATTCGGCCCCCAGACGGTCGGGCAGGTTGAAATCGGCCTGGAAGGTGCCGCACTGCCATTCGCGCCCGATGGCATCGGTCAGCTTGAAGTCGAGCTTGGGGCCGTAGAACGCGCCGTCGCCGGGGTTGACGGTATAGGGGTAGCCGGCCTTTTCGATGGCCCCGGAAAGGGCCGTCTCGGCCTTGTCCCAGACCGCGTCCGAGCCGACCCGCACCTCCGGCCTTGTGGACAGCTTGATGTCGAAGCGGTCGAAGCCGAGGTCGCGGTAGACGCTTGACAGCAGGCCCAGGAAGGCGGCGCATTCGCCCTCGATCTGGTCTTCGGTGCAGAAGATGTGGGCGTCGTCCTGGGTGAAGCCGCGCACGCGCATCAGGCCGTGCATCGAGCCCGAGGATTCGTAGCGGTGGCAGGACCCGAATTCCGCCAGGCGCAGCGGCAGGTCGCGGTAGGATTTCAGGCCCTGGTTGTAGACCTGGACATGGCAGGGGCAGTTCATCGGTTTCAGCGCGTTGATGCGCTTTTCCTTGGCCCCTTCCTCGTCGACCTCGACGATGAACATGTTCTCGCGGTAGGCCTCCCAGTGGCCTGACCTTTCCCACAGGACACGGTCCACCACCTGCGGCGTGCGAATCTCGCGGTAGCCTGCGCGGCCGAGGCGGCGGCGGATGTAATCTTCAAGGCCCCGCCAGACCTGCCAGCCGTTCGGGTGCCAGAACACCATGCCCGCCGCTTCCTCTTGCAGGTGGAAGAGTTCCATCTCGCGGCCAAGCTTGCGGTGGTCGCGTTTCGCGGCCTCTTCCAGCATGGTGAAGTGGGCCTTGAGGTCGTCGCGGTTGCGGAAGGCCACGCCGTAGATGCGTTGCAGCATGGGGCGGGTCGCGTCGCCCAGCCAGTAGGCCCCCGCCACATGCGTGAGCCGGAAGGCATCGGCCGGGACCTGGCCGGTGTGCTGCAGGTGGGGGCCGCGGCAGAGGTCCTGCCAGTTGCCGTGCCAGTACATGCGGATCGCCTCGCCCGGCGGAATGCGGGCGAGGAGTTCCAGTTTGTAGGGTTCGTTCGCGGCTTCGTAATGGGCACGGGCGCGGGCGCGGTCCCAGACCTCGGTGCGGATCGGGTCGCGGGCGTTGATGATGGATTTCATCCGCGCCTCGATCGCGCCGAGGTCGTCGGGCGTGAAGGGGTCGGCGCGGTCGAAGTCGTAGAACCAGCCTTCGTCGCGGACGGGGCCGATGGTGACCTTGACGTCGGGCCAAAGCTCTTGCACGGCGCGGGCCATAATGTGGGCGAGGTCGTGGCGGATCAGGTCCAGCGCGGGGGCGGCATCCTGCATCGTGTGGATGGCGATTTTGGCGTCGGACGGGATGGGCCAGGCAAGGTCCCAGTGGGTGCCGTTGACCTGCGCGCTGATCGCGCGTTTCGCCAGGCCGGGGGCGATGGCGACGGCGACCTGGGCGGGCGTGGTGCCTTGAGGGAACTGGCGCTGTGCGCCGTCGGGGAAGGTCAGGGAAATCTGGGACATGGGGTGTCTCCTCGTCGGTCTGGCGCCTACGGGTGCGCCCGGTTGCGGGTGGCGTTTGGTGGCGCAGGGGCCGCGCGCCGTCAAGGGTGGATTGCGAAGTTGTCGGCGGTCTGCCAGCCTTGTGGCCGGGGGGCATGGTCATGCGGACGTTCGCGGAGATTCTGGCGATTGCGGCGGCGCGGAAGGGCGGCGTCGAGGCGGTGATGGCGGCGGTGCCGGGGGTGAAGACGGCCGGGGAGCTGGCGGCCATTCCGGATGACCGCTGGCTGGCCTGCATGGCGAAGGGCATCTTCCAGGCGGGGATCAGCTGGGCCGTGGTCGGGGCCAAGTGGCCGGGGATCGAGGCGGCGTTCCGGGGGTTCGACGTGGGCGCGGTGTCGATGATGGATGACGGCTGGTTCGACGCGCTGCTGGCGGACGCCCGCGTGATCCGCAGCGGGGCGAAGATTGCCGCGATCCGCGAGAACGCGGCCTTCATCCGGGCCGAGTCCGGGGGCTTTGGCCGCCGGGTGGGCGACTGGCCCGCGTCGGATTTCGCCGGGCTGGTGGGCTGGCTGGCGCGGGAGGGAAGCCGTCTGGGCGGATCGACGGGGGCCTATGTGCTGCGCTTCATGGGGCGGGACGGGTGGATCCTGTCGCGCGACGTGGTGGCGCGGCTGGTGGCCGAGGGTGTTGTCGCGGGGCCGCCGGGGTCGGCGCGGGCGATGGCGGCGGTGCAGGCGGCGTTTGACGCCTGGCGCGCGGAAAGCGGGCTGGGGCTGACCGCGATCAGCCGGGTGCTGGCGCAGAGCATCGGGCCGGAAGACGAGGCGTTCTAGGTGGTGGCCTATCTGACCACGCCGCAGGGGCGGCGGCTGGCCCATCACCAGACCTCCGGTGACGGGCCGGGCGTGATGTTCCTGGGGGGGTTCCGGTCGGACATGGGCGGGACCAAGGCGCTGTGGCTGGAGGAGTGGGCCTGCGCGCGGGGCCGGGCGTTCCTGCGGTTCGACTATTCGGGGCATGGCGCGTCGGGCGGCGCGTTCGAGGAGGGGTGCATCGGCGACTGGGCCGAGGATGCGATGGCGGTGCTGGCGCTGACCGAGGGTCCGCAGGTTCTGGTCGGGTCGTCGATGGGCGGGTGGATCGCGCTGCTGGTGGCGCGGGCGATGACCGCGCGGGTGGCCGGGCTGGTCGGCATCGCCGCCGCGCCGGATTTCACCGAGGACAGCCTGTGGGCGGGGATGACCGGGGCCGAGCGCGCGACGCTGGCCGCGGCGGGGCGGATCGAGCGGGCGTCGGCGTATTCGCCCGAGCCCTATGTGTTCGCGCGGCGGCTGGTCGAGGATGGCCGGGCGCATCTGGTGTTGCGGTCCCCGCTGCCCCTGCCCTGTCCGGTGCGGCTGCTGCAGGGGACGGCGGATGCGGATGTGGCCCCGGCGGTGGCGCTGCGCCTGATGGACCACGCGACGGGGCCGGACATCCGGCTGACGTTGGTCAAAGGGGCGGATCACCGGTTTTCGACGCCCGAATGCCTGGCGCTGATCGGGCGGGCGGTGGACGAGGTGTCGGGCGATGCGTGAGGTGGGCCGGTGGCTGGGGCGCGGGCTGCTGGGGCTGGTCGTGCTGGGGCTGGCGCTGTGGTTTCTGGCCCCGCGCGCGGGGCTGGACCCTGGCGTGACCTTTGAGGCAAGCGTTTTGCCCGAGGACCTGGACGGGTGGCTGGCGACGCGCGAGGGCGTATTCGGCGACATCACCCCCGGTGCCGAAAAGCAGATCGTCTGGGCGGGCGCGAAGGGTGCCGTGACACCGCTGGCGGTGGTGTACCTGCACGGATTCTCGGCCACGCTGGAAGAGGTGCGGCCCCTGCCCGACGAGGTGGCGCAGGGGCTGGGGGCGAACCTGTATTTCACGCGGCTGGCGGGACACGGGCGACCGGGGGCCGCGCTGGGGGACGTGGCGACCGAGGACTGGGTCACCGATCTGGACGAGGCGCTGGCCGTCGGCCGGCGGCTGGGGACCCGCGTCGTGCTGATCGGCACCTCCACGGGCGGCACGCTGGCCACGCTGGCGGCGCTGGACCCCGTGCGGGCCGAGGGGCTGGCGGGGGTGGTGCTGATCTCGCCCAACTATCGGCTGCGGGACGGGATGGCGCAGGGGCTTCTGGACGCGCCGGGTGTCGCGGTCTGGGGGGCCTGGGTGGCGGGCGCGGAGCGCAGCTTTCCACCCGCGAATGCCGACCATGGGCGATGGTGGACGACGCGCTATCCGACAGCGGCGCTGTACCCGATGGCCACGCTGATGCGCCATGTGCGGGGGCTGGACGCAGGCGCGGCACGGGTGCCCGCGCTGTTCGTATATTCGCGCGAGGACCGGGTGGTCGATCCGGCGGTGACCGAGGCTGTCGCGGGTGCCTGGGGGGCCGATGCGCGGATCGAACATCCGGTGCTGACGGCCGCGGATGACCCCTGGGCGCATGTCATCGCCGGGCGGATCCTGTCGCCCGACCAGACCGCGCCGATGGTCGCGGCGGTCCTGGACTGGGCGCGCGGGCTGTAGGGGCAGGCCTGAAGTCCGACGGTTGACCCCGAGGCAGTCGCCCCGGCGCAGGCCGGGGCCTCGCTGCTGTGAGCACTGGCTATCGGGGCCCCGGCCTGCGCCGGGGCGATTGAGTCTTGGAGTTTCGGCTGACCCAGATTGGGCGGGGGCAGGATGGGACAGTAGTAGGGCAAACGGTTGTTCGCTTCGTGCCATGGACAGCAGGGACCGGGCGACCGATATTGGCGGCCATGAGTCTGCCTCCCGGTTTCCTGGACGAACTGCGCACGCGCGTCACGCTGTCGGCCATCGTCGGCCGGGCGGTGACCTGGGACATGCGCAAGTCGAACATGGCCAAGGGTGACTGGTGGGCCCCCTGCCCGTTCCACCAGGAGAAATCGCCGTCATTCCACGTCGATGACCGCAAGGGGTTCTATTACTGCTTTGGCTGCCACGCGAAAGGCGACGCGCTGACCTTTCTCAAGGAGAACGGCAAGCTGGGGTTCATGGAGGCGGTCGAGGTTCTGGCGCGCGAGGCGGGGATGGCGATGCCCACGCGCGACCCGCAGGCGGCGCAGAAGGCCGACCGGCGGGGCCAGGTGCAGGCGGTGGTGGAAGAGGCGGTCAAGCTGTACCGGCTGCAGTTGCGCACCGCGCAGGCGGCCCCGGCGCGCGACTATCTGGCGCGCCGCCGCCTGTCGGAGGCGACGCAGGACCGCTGGGACCTGGGATTTGCGCCGAACAGCCGCCATTTCCTGATCGGGGCGCTGGGGGCCAAGGGCATCGCGGTCGAGATGATGGAGGCGGCGGGGCTGGTGGCGCGGGCCGACGACGGCAGCCCCTATGACCGGTTTCGCGGGCGCATCATCTTTCCGATCCGCGATGCGCGGGGGCGGGCGATCAGCCTGGGGGGCCGGGCGCTGGACGCCAAGGCGCAGGCCAAGTACCTGAACGGCCCCGAGACCGAGTTGTTCGACAAGGGGCGGCACCTGTTCAACCTCGGCCCTGCCCGCGATGCCGCCGCCAAGGGCGCGCCCCTGATCGTGGCCGAGGGCTACATGGACGTGATCGCGCTGTGCGATGCGGGGTTCGGGGCGACCGTCGCCCCCCTGGGCACGGCGGTGACCGAGGACCAGTTGCGCCTGATGTGGCGGGTGCACCCCGAGCCGGTGATCGCGCTGGACGGCGACGCGGCCGGCCTGCGCGCGGCGCTGCGCGTGGTGGACCTGGCGCTGCCGATGCTGGAGGCGGGCCAGGGCCTGCGCTTTGCCATCCTGCCCGAGGGGCAGGACCCGGACGACCTGATCCGGGGCCAGGGGGCGGCGGCGATGCAGGGCGTGCTGGACCGGGCCGAGCCGATGGTGCGTCTTCTGTGGCGGCGCGAGACCGAGGGGCGCGTGTTCGACAGCCCCGAGCGGAAGGCGGGCTTGGACAAGACGCTGCGCGCGGCGATCGGGCGGATCGCGGACCCGTCGATCCGGGGGCACTACGGCGAGGAGATCCGGCGGCTGCGGGTGGAGCTGTTCGGCAGCGGGCAAGCGCCGTTCCGCCCCTTTGTGCCCGGCCGCCGCGCGCCCCCTGCCCCGGTGCCGAGCACGGCGACCCGCGCCTCGGCGCTGGCCCGCGCGGGCGACGCGGTCGACGAGGTGATGCTGGAGGCGGTGCTGCTGGCCACGCTGGCGGCGCATCCAGGCCTGGTGCCTGCGTTCGAGGCCGAGCTGGAGGTGCTGACCCTGCGCGGCGAGGGGCATGCGCGGCTGCGCGACGGCCTGCTGGCGAACGGAGGGCTGGCGGGGCAGACGGAGGCGCGCGCGGTGCTTGAAAGGTTGCTTAACCTTGCCCATGTCTTGTCAGCCCCGCCGGTGCGGCCCGGCAGCGACGACGAACTGGCCCGGATGTGCCTGGCCGAGGGTCTGGCCAAGCTCGAGGCGCGGCGCGGGGCGCGGGCCGAGGTGGCCGAAGCGATGGCCGACATCGACGGTCTGGCCGACGAGGGGCTGACCTGGCGGCTGGCACAATCGGCCCGCGCGCGCCACCAGGCCGAGACGACGACGATGCCCGATGCCGGGGCGGAAGACCGCCAGGCCCTGTCGAAAGGTCTGCAAGACCTGATCGACGCCGAAATCTGGATCAAGCGCCGGGGGTGACCCCCTGTCCCCGCCCTTGATTCGCGCTATTGAATCAGGGAACGCCCGCTGATTCGCCCCCTGATTCGCCCTTTGCCCGAAGGAACCCCGATGGCCCTCAAGGACACCGACGACAGCAAGCCCGACGAGCCCGAGGCCGATACCTCGCTGGACATGAGCCAGGCAGCGGTCAAGAAGATGATCGCCGACGCGCGAGAGCGTGGCTACATCACCTATGACCAGCTGAACGCCGTGCTGCCGCCCGATCAGGTGTCGTCCGACCAGATCGAGGACGTGATGTCGATGTTGAACGAGATGGGCATCCAGGTCACCGAGAACGACGAGATGGAAGAGGCCGAGCCGTCGGCCGGGGACCTGGTGGAAACCTCGGGTTCGCGCGAGATCGCGATTGCGGGCGGCACGTCCGAGACGCTGGACCGCACCGACGACCCCGTGCGCATGTACCTGCGCGAGATGGGGTCGGTGGAACTCTTGTCCCGCGAGGGCGAGATTGCCATCGCCAAGCGGATCGAGGCCGGCCGCAACACGATGATCCTGGGGCTGTGCGAGTCGCCGCTCACGTTCCACGCGATCACCATCTGGCGCGACGAGCTTTTGTCCGAGGACATCCTGCTGCGCGACGTGATCGACCTGGAGGCGACGTTCGGGCGGTCGCTCGACGGCGACGAGGAACTGGTGGGGGGCGATCTCGAGGGGATGGACGTGTCGTCCGCGCCCCGCCGCGCCACGGACGAACCCGAACTGGATGCCGACGGCAACCCCCTGTTGCGCGCCGAAGAGGATGACGAGGACGACGAGGCGTCCAACATGTCGCTCGCCGCGATGGAGGCGGCGCTGAAGCCCAAGGTCCTGGAAACGCTGGACCTGATCGAGCGCGACTATGTGAAACTGGCCGAGATGCAGACCGCGCGGATGACCGCGACGCTGTCGGAGAAGACCCGCTTTTCCGCCGCCGACGAGGCCGCGTATCAGAAACTGCGGTCCGAAATCGTGACGCTGGTGAACGAGCTGCACCTGCACAACAACCGGATCGAGGCGCTGATCGACCAGTTGTACGGCATCAACCGCCGCATCATGGCGATCAATTCGGGCATGGTGAAGCTGGCCGACGCCGCCCGCATCAACCGCCGCGAGTTCATCGACGCCTATCAGGGGTACGAATTGGACCCGACCTGGCTGGACCGGATGGCGGCCAAGGCGGGGCGCGGCTGGCAGGCGCTGATGGAGAAATCGCGCGACAAGGTCGAGGACCTGCGCAACGAGATGGCCGGAGTGGGCCAGTACATCGGCGTCGACATCTCCGAGTTTCGCCGCATCGTGAACCAGGTGCAGAAGGGCGAGAAAGAGGCGCGCCAGGCCAAGAAGGAAATGGTCGAGGCGAACCTGCGTCTGGTGATTTCGATTGCCAAGAAATACACGAACCGCGGGCTGCAATTCCTGGACCTGATCCAGGAGGGCAACATCGGCCTGATGAAGGCGGTGGACAAGTTCGAATACCGGCGCGGGTACAAGTTTTCCACCTATGCGACGTGGTGGATCCGGCAGGCAATCACGCGCAGCATTGCCGACCAGGCGCGGACCATCCGCATTCCGGTACACATGATCGAGACGATCAACAAGCTGGTGCGGACGGGCCGCCAGATGCTGCACGAGATCGGGCGGGAACCGACGCCCGAGGACCTGGCCGAGAAGCTGCAGATGCCGCTGGAAAAGGTCCGCAAGGTGATGAAGATCGCCAAGGAACCGATTTCGCTGGAGACCCCGATCGGCGACGAGGAGGATTCGCAACTCGGTGACTTCATCGAGGACAAGAACGCCATTCTTCCCCTTGAGTCGGCGATTCAGGAGAACCTGAAGGAGACGACGACGCGGGTTCTGGCGTCCCTGACGCCGCGCGAGGAGCGGGTGTTGCGGATGCGCTTCGGGATCGGGATGAACACGGATCATACGCTGGAGGAAGTGGGGCAGCAGTTCTCGGTGACGCGGGAGAGGATTCGGCAGATCGAGGCGAAGGCGCTGCGGAAGCTGAAGCATCCGAGTAGGAGCAGGAAGTTGCGGAGTTTTCTGGATCAGTGATGCTTGGCAGCTCTCGCCAAGCAGAAAGAACATGGTCGCGATGAAGGAACCATTGTGGTCTACTTTCTTGGCATGCCAATATCTGGCCGCAACTTCATTCTCCTCAATGTTGCATTGGGGTTTACGGTTCTCATCGCAACTCGCTGGTACTTGGGGACAATCTTCGATCTCCGAGTAGTGTGCGAGGATGGTTGGCGCTCTCCATCTATTGGAACACAGGGTGCATGTTCATCCCATGGCGGCGTAGATAGGTCTGCCGTAAATGCGGCGATCACTTTCAGCATTTTTTTCGCGATCCTCATCGTCTATTTGTCGAACAAGATTGGATCGGCACTCGCGATAATTGAATTCAAGGAAGATTTGGAAGCAGCTCCAGAATCGCCCCGAGATTTAATTGTGCCCCCGAATTCATCTGAGAACACTGGTCTGGCCAAGTTAGCCAGAAAGACTCAAGCAAATCGGAAGCCGAAACAGAAAAAGCACCCTGCGCCTAGAGTGCGACAACTAGACTTGTTTCGGCGAAGTGACCAAAGCAGCAAGGACGAGCCTTGACTTGACCACCCCCTCAAACCTCCACCCACTCCACAGCACTTTCCGGCAAGGGCACCGCCTGCCCGCCCTGGCGCAACCCGTCCAGATGGAAAGGGATCACCTCGGCCAGTGCCGCCCGCACGCCTGCGACGCTGCTGCCCGCCGCCACACATCCAGGCAGGTCGGGGACGTAAGCAGAGTACCCCGCCCCCGCCTTTTCGATCACCACGGCATAGCGCATGTCAGTGCCCCTTTGGTTTGCCCGACGTCAAGATAGACCCAAACGTGCCGGGTACAATCCGGTCGCCCCGGCGCCGGCCGAGGCCGCGGTGGTTTGGGCTGCGGCGAGACCAACGGGGCCCCGGCCGGCGCCGGGGCGACCGGGGT
>JBQTJI010000027.1:0-52957 GCA_052387255.1 Gemmobacter sp.
CCCCAACCCCTCCCCACGGGGGGGAGGGGAGGCGCTTTGCCTCAACCGTTTGCCTTCCACGTGAGGGGCAACTGAATGCGCAGCGTGTCGGTTTTCGGGGCCACCGGGTCCATCGGCGAGAACACCTTCGACCTGCTGATGCGGGGCGGGGGACCGGACACCTATCGCACCGTCGCGCTGACCGGCGCGCGGAACGTGGCGCGCCTGGCCGAGATGGCGCGTGCGCTGCGCGCCGAAATCGCGGTGACGGCGGACGAGACGCGCCTTGACGACCTGCGCGCCGCCCTGTCCGGCTCGGGCACCGAAGTGGCGGCGGGTCCGCAGGCGATTGCCGAGGCCGCCTGCCGCCCGGCCGACTGGGTGATGAGCGGCATCGTCGGCGCGGCCGGTCTGGTGCCGGGGCTGAACGCGCTGAAGAACGGCAGCACACTGGCGCTGGCCAACAAGGAAAGCCTGGTGACCGCCGGGCCGCTCCTGCTGGCCACCGCCGCCGCGCATGGCGCGACCATCGTGCCGGTGGACAGCGAGCATTCCGCCGTCTTCCAGGCCCTGGGCACCGAGGATCGCCGGGCGGTCGAGCGGGTGATCATCACCGCCTCGGGCGGTCCGTTCCGCACCTGGGACAAGGCGCGGCTGGCGCAGGCCACGGTGCGCGAGGCGGTGGCGCATCCGAACTGGTCGATGGGGCAGCGGATCAGCATCGATTCGGCGTCGATGTTCAACAAGGCGCTGGAACTGATTGAAACGCGAGAATATTTCGGCTTCGACCCTGGGCAGATCGAAGTTGTCGTCCATCCCCAGAGCATCGTTCACGCGCTTGTGGGGTTCGTCGATGGCGGCCTGATGGCGCACCTGGGGCCGTCCGACATGCGCCACGCCATCGGCTATGCCCTGCACTGGCCCGAGCGGCGGAGCCTTCCCGTGGCGCGGCTGAACCTCGCGCAGATTGGCAGCCTTGTCTTCGAAGCGCCTGATCCCGAACGCTTTCCGGCGCTGCGGCTGGCGCGTGATGTGCTGGCCGTGCGGGGCATGGCGGGGTGCGTCTTCAATGCCGCCAAGGAGATCGCGCTCGACCACTTCATCGCGGGCGGCCTGCGGTTTCTCGAGATGGCGGATGTGGTGGAAGCCACGCTCGACCGGGTTTCGCGCGGAAATAGCCTTGGAAAAGCCGCCGCGACCCTTGAGGACGTGCAGGCAATGGACCATCTCGCACGCAAGATCGCCACGGAAGCGGTCCTTATCCGGCAGCACAGCAGGTAAACCTTGGATCTGATCGGCCTTATCCCCAGTTTCGGCAACCTCGCCTTCACCATCGTGGCCTTCGTCGTCGCCCTGTCGGTCATCGTGGCGGTCCACGAATACGGCCACTACATCGTCGGGCGCTGGTCGGGCATCCATGCGGATGTGTTTTCGCTCGGCTTCGGCCCGGTGCTGGCGGCCCGTGTGGACCGGCGCGGCACGCGGTGGCAACTGGCGGCACTGCCCTTCGGCGGCTATGTCAAGTTCCGGGGCGACGCCGATGCCGCATCGGGCAAGGACGGCGCGATGATGTCGCGCCTGTCGCCCGAAGAACGCCGCCGCACCATGCACGGCGCGCCGCTGTGGGCGCGGGCGGCCACGGTGGCGGCGGGGCCGGTGTTCAACTTCATCTTCTCGATTGCCGTCTTTGCGGGCTATTTCCTGATCAACGGCGTCAGCGCGGACACGCCCGTCGTCGGCACGCTGAAACCCAGCCCCTATGCCGAGGCCAGCCTGCTGCCCGGCGACCGCATCACCGCCGTCAACGGCACCGACACGCCCGACATGGAAAGTTTCGTCACCACGGCCCGCGCCATGCCGCCGGCCCCCGCCGTGACCTACACCGTCGACCGTGGCGGCCAGGCGGTCACGCTGGACGGACCCTATCCCTTCCCCCCCATCGTCGACCGGGTGCAGCCGCAGTCGGCGGCGCAGGACGTGGGCATCGCGGCGGGCGACGTGGTCCAGGCCATCGACGGCACGCCCGTCGCGAGTTTCGAGCAGTTGCGCAGCATCGTCGGCGCGTCCGAAGGCCGCCCGCTGCTGCTCAAGGTCTGGCGCGCGGGGGAAACCATCGACATCGCGCTCGTGCCGCGCCGCATGGACGTGCCCCTGCCCGAGGGCGGGTTCGAAACCCGCTGGCTGATCGGCATGTCCGGCGGCCTGGTGTTCCAGCCCGAGACGCGGACGCCGGGGGTGTTCGAATCGGTCGGCTTCGCCGGGGCCGAGACCTGGCGCATCGCCACCACCTCGCTGTCGGGGCTGTGGCACATGGTGTCGGGCGCGATCTCGTCGTGCAACCTGCAAGGGCCCATCGGCATTGCCGAAACCAGCGGCGATGCGGCCTCGCAGGGGGTGCAGAGCTTCATCCTGTTCCTGGCCATGCTGTCGACCGCCGTGGGCCTGCTGAACCTGTTCCCGATTCCCGTGCTGGACGGCGGCCACCTGGTGTTCCACGCCTGGGAGGCGGTGACGGGCAAGCCGCCCACCGACCGCGCCCTGCGCATCCTGATGACCGCCGGGATCACCCTGGTGCTGGGGCTGATGGTCTTTGCCCTTGGCAACGATCTGTTCTGCCCCTGACCGCAATCGGCCCGCGCCGCCGCCCTAACCTTGCCACATTCACCCCCTAGACCGCCGCTATCAGGAAGGCGGAGGCCGACATGCAGACCATGGTAGAGGGATATCGCGGCGTCGCGCTGCTGGTGAACCTGAACAGGGATCACCTGTTTTCGGCGGCGATCATCCTGATCACGATGTTCACCTGCGCCTTTGCCATCGACGCGATGACACCGCGCTGACACACGCGCAGGGCGACCTGGACCACGGGTCCGCGAACATCACGCAGCCCATTGCAACGCCTGTCGAAACCGCCGTCGGGCGGTTTTGACAAGCCCTTCCAATCCCGCTAGTCAGGCTGGGAAGCAGGACCACAGGGCGGGGCGGAACGATGGATGTTGCGACAGAGGCCACCACGGCGCGCAAGATGTTGCGTCAGTCCAAATTATCCTCTGCCCTGCTGACAGTTTTCCTCATCCTGGCAACGCTTTGCCTGACCCTTCCCCAGGTTGCCCGCGCGCAGACCTTTTCGTTTTCGAACGTCGTCATCGAAGGCAACGACCGCGTCGACCCCGCCACCATCCTGGCCTTTGCGGGAATCGGGCGCGGCACGCCGGTCACGGCGGGCGGGCTGAACGATGCCTACCAGCGTCTGGTCGATTCAAATCTGTTCGAAACCGTCGAACTGCTGCCCCAGGGCGGCACCCTGCTGATCCGGGTGCGCGAACTGCCCACGGTCAACGTGATCGAGTTCCAGGGCAACAAGCGGCTCAAGGACGAAGCGCTTGCGGGCATCGTGAAGTCGCAGGCCCGGCGCGCCTATTCCCCCGCGCAGGCCGAGGCTGACGCCGCCGCCATCACCGACGCCTACGAAGAGGCCGGCCGCTACGCCGCCACGGTCGAGCCCCGCATCATCCGGCGCGACGGCAACCGCGTCGACCTCGTGTTCGAGGTGCGCGAGGGTGCTGTGGTCGAGATCGAGCGCCTGGCCTTCGTCGGCAATAGGGCCTATTCCGACCGCCGCCTGCGCGACGTGCTGCAGACCAAGCAGGCCGGGTTCCTGCGCCAACTGATCAGCCGCGACACCTTTGCCGCCGACCGGGTCGAATTCGACAAGCAGCTTCTGCGCGACTTCTATGCCTCGCGCGGGTTCATCGACTTCCAGGTGCTGGATGCCGGGGCCGAGATCACGCGCGAACGCGATGCCTTCTTTGTCACCTTCACCCTGCGCGAAGGGCAAAGCTACCGCATCGGCAATGTCTCGACCGTGTCCGAGGTCGAGGGCATCGACGCCGCCGAGTTCGGGGCCCTGGTCAAGCTGCGCCCCGGCGTGACCTATTCGCCGCAGATCATCGACACCAACATCAGCCGGCTGGAGGCCCTGGCGCAGCGCAAGGGGCTGAATTTCATCCGGGTCGAGCCGCGCACGACGCGCAACGACCGCAACCTGACGCTGGACATCGAGTTCGCCATCATCCGGGGCGAGCGCATCTTTGTCGAGCGGATCGACATCGAGGGCAACACCACGACCCGCGACGACGTGGTGCGCCGCCAGTTCCGCACCGTCGAGGGCGACCCCTTCAACCCCCGCGAAATCCGCCAGGCCGCCGAGCGCATCCGCGCGCTCGGGTTCTTCACCACGGCGGCGGTCGAGGCCGAGCCGGGATCCGCCGCCGACCAGGTCGTGGTCAACGTCGATGTGGCCGAGCAGCCGACAGGCACGCTGGGGTTCGGCCTCAGCTATGGCGCGGATTCGGGGCCGGGCATCTCGATCACCTTCCAGGAGAACAACTTTCTCGGGCGTGGCCAGGGGTTGGGCCTGAACATCCAGTCGGGCACCGACAATGCCGACGCGAGCTTCAGCTTTTCCGAACCGGCCTTTCTGGGGCGCGACCTGCGCTTCGGGCTGGAACTGTACTACCGCGAGACCGACAACCAGAATTCCGACTACAGCACGCGCAACCTGGGGTTCCGTCCGTCCCTCGGCTTTCCGGTGGGCGCGAACAGCCGCCTCGATCTGCGCTATCGCGTGTCGAAGGACGAGATCAAGGGGGTGCCCGCGACCAGTTCGGCCATCCTGCAGCGCGAGGCGGCGCTTGGCGGGCTGGTCACCTCGTCCATCGGCTATTCCTTCAGCTATGACACGCGGCGCAACGGACTGAACCCCAACGGCGGCCTGCTGCTGCGGTTCTCGCAGGATTTCGCGGGCCTTGGTGGCGACACGACCTATGTCGCGACCACGGCCCTGGCCCAGTTCGAGCGGCGGATTTTCAACGACGACGTGACCCTGCGGGCAGTGCTTGAGGGCGGTGCCATTGCCACGAGCGGCGACAATCCGTCGCGCGCAACGGAACGGTTCTTCGGCAACGGCAAAATCCGGGGGTTCGAGGGCAACGGCATCGGTCCGCGCGACCTGACGGCCGAGAACGAGGATGCTCTGGGCGGCAACGCCTTTGTCGCGGCCCGGTTCGAGGCCGAGTTTCCCCTGGGCCTGCCCGAGGAATACGGCATCCGGGGCGGCGTGTTCCTGGACGTGGGGTCGGTCTGGGGCCTGGACGACGTGAACGGCACGGCGGGGCTGGTCGATGACGACTTCCACCTGCGGTCGTCCATAGGCGTGTCGATCTTCTGGACGACGCCCATCGGGCCGCTGCGGTTCAACCTGTCCAAGGCGCTGGAAAAGCAGGATTACGACAAGGAACAGGCGTTCGATCTGACGATCTCGACCTCGTTCTGATGCGGGCCGCGCGGGTCCTGCTGCTGGCCGCCTGGCTGCCGACAGCGGGCCTCGCGCAGGACCCGGCAGGGCCGCGACCCGTGCCCCAACCGGTACCGCAGCCCCTCCCCGAGGCGATGCCCCAGCCCCCCGCGCCGCCGCCGGTGCTGGTCATCAACCAGGACGCGATGTTCGAACAGTCGGCCTTCGGACGCGGCGCGCAGGCGCGGCTCGAGGCCGCCTCATCCGCCCTTGTCGCCGAGAACCGCGAGATCGAGGGCGCGCTCGAGGCCGAGGAGCGGGCGCTGACCGCGCGTCGCGCGACCCTGCCCCCGGCCGAGTTCCGCGCCCTGGCCGAGGCATTCAACGTCAAGGTCGAGGGCATCCGCAAGGCGCAGGACACCAAGTCGCGCTCGATCACCCGCGCGCGCGACGAGGACCGGCAGCGCTTCTTCGCGGCGGCGGCCCCGGTGCTGGCCGAGATCCTGCGCGAACGGAGGGCCGTGGTGGTGCTGGACCAGAGCCAGGTCGTGCTCAGCCTTGACCGCATCGACATCACCGCCGAGGCCATCGCACGGCTGGACGCCCGGATCGGCAGCGGGTCCCTGTCGGGCGACCCACCGGCTCCCTGACCACCACAGGGTGGCGATCCTTGGCAAGCCCGGACAGGTTTGCTAGGCAGGATGCGAACGCGCCCGCGCCAAGGAGTGGCAGATGACCGTGACGACGGCCGACCTGACCCTGATCCAGCGGATCATCCCACACCGGTACCCCTTCCTGCTGATCGACCGGGTGCGCGACGTGGTGCTGAACACGTCCTGCGTCGGCGTCAAGAACGTGACCTACAACGAACCGCAGTTCGAGGGCCACTTTCCCGGTATGCCGATCATGCCCGGCGTGATGATCATCGAAGCCATGGCGCAGACGGCGGGCGTGCTGGTCGGCCTGTCGATGGACCTGGTGGACAAGCGGGCCAACGTGTTCTTCATGGGGGTCGAGGGGGCGAAGTTCCGCCGCAAGGTGGTGCCGGGCGACGTGCTGGAACTGCACGTCACGGCGCTGCGCGGCGGCGGCCGGGTGTGGAAGTTCGAGGGCCGCGCCATGGTCGGCGACGAACTCGCCTGCGAGGCGGTCTATACCGCCATGTTCGAAGTGCCCAAGGCATGATCGACGCCACCGCCGTCATCCATCCCGCTGCCCTGATCGAACCCGGTGCCGTGATCGGGGCCGGGTGCTGGGTCGGCCCCTTCGCGGTGATCGGCCCCGAGGTGACGCTGGGGCCAGGCGTGACGGTCAAGTCCCATGCCGTCGTCACCGGCTGGACCGACGTGGGCGAGGGCAGCACGATCTTCCCCTTCGCCACGGTGGGCGAGGTGCCGCAGGACCTCAAGTTCGCCGGTGAGCGCACGCGCCTGACCGTCGGCGCGCGCTGCCGCATCCGCGAGGGGGCGACGCTGAACACCGGCACGGCGGGCGGCGGCGGCGTCACGCGGGTGGGCGACGACTGCCTGATCATGACAGGAGCCCACGTCGGCCACGACGCCCAGGTCGGCCACCGCGTGATCCTGGTCAACCATGTCGCCATCGCCGGGCACTGCCACCTCGGCGACGATGTCATCGTGGGCGGCCTGTCGGGCGTGCACCAGTTCGTCCGCATCGGGCGCGGCGCGATCATCGGGGCCGTCACCATGGTGGCGAACGATGTCATCCCCTTCGGCCTGGTGCAGGCCCCGAGGGGCGAGCTGGACGGTCTGAACCTGGTCGGGCTGAAACGCCGCGGCGTCGAGCGGGCCGAGATTGCCGCACTGCGGGCCGCCTACCAGATGCTGGCGCAGGGCGAGGGCACGTTCCTTGACCGCGCGCGGCGGCTGTCGGACGGCACCGACAGCCCCCATGTGCGCGAGGTGATCGATTTCATCCTGCAGGATTCGGACCGCAGCTTTCTCACGCCGAAATGACGCGCACCGCGCTGATCGCCGGGCGCGGATCACTGCCCGCCGCCTTGGTTGCTGCGGCACCGGAACGCCCCTTTGTCGCCGCCATGGACGGCTTTCTGCCGGACGGGATCACTCCCGACATGACCTTCCGGCTGGAGCGTCTGATGCCCTTTCTGGCCACGCTGCGGGACGCTGGGGTCGGTCAGGTGGTCTTTGCCGGGGCCGTCACCCGTCCGCAGGCGCTGGAACCCGGCCTGATCGACCCGGCGACCGCCGAAGTGCTGCCCGCCCTGATGCAGGCGATGCAGGCGGGCGACGACGCCACCCTGCGCGCCGTGATCGCGCTGTTCCAGGATCAGGGCTTTGCCGTCGCCGGTCCTGCCGATGTGGCGACCGACCTGCTGCCCGGTCCCGGCCTTCTGGCAGGTGCCCTGACGCCCCGGGATGAGGCCGATGCGACCCGCGCCGCCGCCATCGTGGCGGCCCTGGGGGCGGTCGACGTCGGCCAGGGAGCCGTCGTGCAGCAGGGCCTGTGTCTGGCCGTCGAGGCACTGCCCGGCACCGATGCGATGCTTGCCGCCGTCGCCGCGATGCCGCCCGCGCTGCGGCCCGCAATGGGTCAGGGTCTGCTCTACAAGGCGCCGAAGCCCCACCAGGACCGCCGCATCGACCTGCCCGCCATCGGCCCCGCCACCGTGGCCGCCGCCGCGCGCGCAGGGCTGGGCGGCATCACGTTCGAGGCGGGCGGCACGATCCTGCTCGACCGCGCCGCCACCATCGACGCCTGCGAAGGTGCCGGCCTGTTCCTGTGGTCGCGCGCGCCATGAAGCTGTTCCTGGTGGCAGGCGAACCCTCGGGCGACCGGCTGGGCGGGGCGCTGATGGCGGGCCTCAAGACGCTTGCCCCGGGGTCCACCTTCGACGGCATCGGCGGCCCCGAGATGCAGGCGCAGGGCCTGCACAGCCGCTTTCCGATGCAGGAACTGTCGGTCATGGGCCTGGCCGAGGTGCTGCCCAAGTACTTCCACCTCAAGCGCCGCATTGCGGAAACCGCACAGGCCGTGATCGACGATGCCCCCGATGCCCTGGTCACCATCGACAGCCCCGACTTCTGCCTGCGCGTCGCGGCCCTGGTCAAGGCCGCGAAGCCCGACCTGCCGGTGATCCACTATGTCGCGCCCTCGGTCTGGGCCTGGCGTCCGGGGCGGGCGGCCAAGATGGCGAAGGTCGTCGATCACGTCCTGGCGCTGTTGCCGTTCGAGCCGCCCTACATGACCGCCGCCGGCATGTCCTGCGATTTCGTCGGCCACCCGGTGGTGGCGGAACGGCTGGCCACCACGCGCGAAACGGATGCGATGCGCGGCACGTCACCCCTGATCCTGGCCCTGCCCGGATCGCGCCGGTCCGAAGTGGCGCGCCTGTGTCCCGTCATCGGTACCACGCTGGCCCTGCTCAAGCCGCGCTTTCCGGGGCTGCGGGTGGCGCTGCCGACGGTTCCGGCGCTCGGCGGGCCGGTGCGCGATCTGGTGCGCGACTGGCCGGTCCGCCCCGAGGTGATCGAGCACCCCGACCGCAAGCGCGCGGCCTTCGGCGCGGCGGACGTGGCGCTGGCGGCCTCGGGCACGGTGTCGCTGGAACTGGCCGCGAACCGCTGCCCGATGGTGATCGCCTACGACATGCACCCGGTGACGCTGTGGCTGATGCGGCGGATGGCGCTGGTCGATACGGTGACGCTGGTCAACCTGGTCAGCGGAACGCGCGCGGTTCCCGAATTCCTTGGCCGCGACTGCCGCCCGGCCCGCCTTGCCCCCGCCCTGGCCCGCCTTCTGACCGACCCCCAGATGCGCGAGGCGCAGGCCGAGGCGATGGCCGTCACGATGCGCCGCCTGGGACAGGGCGGAGAGGCACCGGGCTTGCGCGCGGCGCGGTCGGTGCTGGCGCGGCTTGGGGCGTGAATAGTCCGTCAATCCGTCCTCCGCCTGCAACGCTGCGCTTTGCGTACGTCTGCACGTCGTTAAGGGTTGTTGCGGATGACGCAACAGGCGACGCACATGCAACTGCTATGGAAATCCGTTCCCTTCGGTCTTGCTGCAGGATTGTCGCTGGCACTGGTGCTGTGGTTTGCTGGATTCGTTGCGGATCGAACGGGAGGCCTGACATGGGCCTTCCTGTTCGTGGGACTTGCAGGGTCTTTGGCGCTGGCGCTTTACGTTCTGGTCCGCTGGATTGCGGGCCTGTGGTTCGACAGGACATCGGACCGCGCCGCCCAAGCCATCGCCGAAGTGCAGGCGAAACTTGACCGGACCAGCACCGAACCCCTGACCCGCGATGACATCCGCGCAATCCCGGCAGCGCTGTCCAGCCTGGTGCCGGACGCCTTCCGCCTGCTCGGCATGGTGATGGCGGTGTTGATGCTGATGGGGATCATGGTGCAGATCGTGGCGCTGGGAAATGGTGCGGTGATGTACCTGCAGGCGAAACGGCTGGAGGAGCAGAACAAGCTGTTGGGTGAACAGAACCTGCAGCTTGGCTACGATTTTCTGCGCGAATGGTTGGTCAACCGGGTCGCGCTGGAAAAGGAACTGGGAGCGGTGGGCGACTATGTCGATGGCGAAGGCGGTATCGGTTCAAGTGTTGTGTCGCCCTTGTCCATTCTACCGCAGTTCCTTGACCAGACGTTGCCGGGTGTCATGTCCGAAGACTTGAAGATAACCTTGTGCAACGACAGTGACCGTCCCTGTGGTCCGATGACCGTGGATGAGTTTCTGGAGATGGTCTATGCCGGCCAGATCGAGGCCACCGCAAGCAATCTGGCCTCCATCGAGGGTTTCCACAGGTTGTTCCTGATTGCGGAACAGGTCGGAATAGTGCTGCTGTTTGACGCCCCCGATTCGACGCCGCTCGATGTGTCAAAGGACCGGGAAAAACTTCTCGGCAGCGCCGCAACGACCTGTTCCAGCCTTGCGGGCCTCGACGCGGCGAACTTGTGGCGCGGCGTGGCCGGAACCGGGTATGCAGCGATGCAGAGTTGGGAACTGGCCGCAGGTGAAACGATCACGCCGGGCTACGTCAAGGATTTGCCTGATGTAGCTGATCGCGCCAACTTCCTCGGGGCTGCGGCCGGACTTGGCATCTTGATGCAAATTTCGGGGAGTGACGAGGTCGGCAAGCTGACCGCCGAGGGAGCGGCAGGTGTATTGTCCGCCGGGTTGGTTGGGCTGCGTGACAGGTCGGCAACTCTGATCGATGATTGTCGCAGCGCGTCGGGAATCACGGAAAGAGCGTTCTTCATGCTGGAGGAACAGAGCAAGCGGATCCTCGGACCTCCGAAAAGCCTCTCAGGCCTACCGCCCCCGCCAGATCCACCCGCCGCCCAGTACCCGTGACCCTTCGGGCGCGTGGAACACGCAGGCCTGCCCCGGACTGACGCCGTCTTCCGGGGCGATCAGTTCCACCTCGGCCTCGGTTGCCGACAGGGGCCGGATCACCGCCTCGCGCGGGGCCCGCGTCGAGCGGACGCGCGCCAGCACCGGCCATTCCGGGCGCGACACAAGCGGCGCATCCCCCAGCCAGTTGATCTCGCGCACCGGCACCACCCGCGTCGACAGCGCCGCCTTCGGCCCCACGACCACCCGCCGCAGGGCCGGGTCCAGCCGCAGGACATAGAGCGGACCGCCCAGGCCGCCGATCCCCAGCCCCTTGCGCTGCCCGACGGTATAGTGGATCACCCCCCGGTGCGTGCCCAGCACCGTGCCGTCCATGTCCACGATGTCGCCCGGATCGGCGGCACCGGGCCGCAGCTTCTCGATCACCGCCGCATAGTTGCCGTTCGGGAAGAAACAGATGTCCTGGCTGTCGGGCTTGTCCGCCACCGGCAGGCCGTACCGCGCGGCCAGGGCGCGGGTCTCGGCCTTGGACGCCAGATGCCCCAGGGGGAAGCGCAGATAGTCCAGTTGCGCGGGCGTGGTCGAGAACAGGAAATACGACTGGTCCCGCGCGGGGTCCGCCGCGCGGTGCAACTCCGGCCCGTTCGGCCCCATGAACCGCTGGATGTAATGCCCCGTCGCCATGCAGTCGGCATCCAGATCGCGCGCGGTCGCCATCAGGTCCTTGAACTTCACCCGTTCGTTGCAGCGGATGCAGGGCACCGGCGTCGCCCCCGCGAGATAGGCATCGGCAAACTCGTCGATCACCGCGCCCTTGAAGATGTTCTCGTAGTCCAGCACATAGTGCGGAAATCCCATCGTCTCGGCCACCCGCCGCGCATCGTGGATGTCGCGCCCCGCACAGCAGGCCCCCTTCTTCGCCAGCGCCGCGCCGTGGTCGTACAGTTGCAGGGTGACGCCCACGACGTCGTAGCCCTCATCCGCCAGCATTGCGGCCACCACCGACGAATCGACACCGCCCGACATCGCGACGACCACGCGGGTGTCGGCGGGGGCCTTGGGCAGGCCCAGGGAATTGACGGGATGATCGCGCATTGAGGACCCTTTCAGACGCGGCGCAATAGCAGAAAATGCAAGGCACTCGCAAGGCAGGCATTTCACCCTTGCTTAAGCCTGATCGCCGATCCTGCCCGCTAGAAGACGAGGGATGTGGTGATGTATCTCAAACGTGTGGACGGGCCGCGCCAGGTCACGCTGCCGGACGGCAGCATCCTGACGCGCGCCGATCTGCCCCCGGCCGACACCCGCCGCTGGGTCGCCAGCCGCAAGGCCATCGTGGTGCGCGCCGTGCTGTACGGCCTGATCACCGAGCCCGAGGCGCTGGAACGCTACGCCCTGTCGCCGGAGGAGTTTGCCCTGTGGCGCCGCGCGATCGAGCAGCATGGCGAAAAGGCCCTGAAGGTCACGACGATTCAGAAGTACAGACAGCTTTAGATTGTATTTTGCACAGTCTCTGGCAGAGTAACCGTCGATTAACCATTGGCCTCCAGTGTCGTTAACAATGATGGCGCTGATGCGGAGTTGATGAAGATGCGGTTGCTGCTGGTCGAAGATGATCCCACCACCTCGCGCAGCATCGAATTGATGCTGACCCACGCGAATCTGAACGTCTATTGTACAGACCTGGGCGAGGACGGGGTCGACCTGGCCAAACTCTATGACTACGACCTGATCCTGCTGGACCTGAACCTGCCGGACATGTCGGGGCATGACGTCCTGCGCCAGTTGCGCCTGGCCAAGATCGAGACGCCGATCCTGATCCTGTCCGGGTCCGACGATACCGACAACAAGATCAAGGGCTTCGGCTTTGGCGCCGACGACTACATGACCAAGCCCTTCCACCGCGAGGAGCTGGTCGCGCGCATCCACGCGATCATCCGGCGGTCCAAGGGGCATGCGCAGTCGGTCATCCGCACCGGCAAGGTCGCGATCAACCTGGACGCCAAGACGGTCGAGGTCGAGGGCAAGACGGTGCACCTGACCGGCAAGGAATACCAGATGCTGGAGCTTCTGTCCCTGCGCAAGGGCACGACCCTGACCAAGGAGATGTTCCTGAATCACCTCTACGGCGGGATGGACGAACCCGAACTGAAGATCATCGATGTCTTCATCTGCAAGTTGCGCAAGAAACTGGCCGAGGCGACGGGCGGGCAGAACTACATCGAAACCGTCTGGGGCCGCGGTTATGTGCTGCGCGATCCGGGACCGGCCACGGCAATGCCGCGCATGGCCATCGGGGCCTGACTTGTCCTGACCTTTCCCTGACCCTAAGGATGGGGCGTCAGGGGAGGGGCGGATGACCGGCGAGACACCCGTTGCGCAGTTGACCGAGGGGCAGGCGGTGGCCGAATGGGCCGACCTGGTGCAGCGCGTGCTGGACGCCAATGTCGCCTATCACCGCGACGATGCGCCGGTGCTGTCGGATGCCGACTATGACGCGATGAGGCGGCGGCTCGCGGCGCTCGAGGCGGCGTTTCCGGCCATCGAACGGGCCATGACGATGAAAAGCCCCACGGCGATGGTGGGGGCCCCGGTCGCGGAAGGCTTCGGCAAGGTCACCCATGCCGTGCCCATGCTGTCGCTGGAGAATGCCTTTGGTGCGGACGACATCGCCGACTTCGACGACCGCATCCGCCGGTTCCTGGGCCACAAGGGCGAGATCGCCTATACCGCCGAGCCGAAGATCGACGGGCTGTCGCTGTCCCTGCGCTATGAGGCGGGCGTGCTGGTGCAGGCCGCCACGCGCGGCGACGGCGAGACCGGCGAGAATGTCACCGAGAATGCCCGCACGATTGCCGACATCCCCAAGGCCCTGACAGGTGCCCCTGCGCTGCTGGAAGTGCGGGGCGAGGTCTACATGTCGCACCCCGATTTCGCCGCCCTGAACGCCCGGCAGGCGGCCAGGGGCGAGAAGACCTTTGCCAACCCCCGCAACGCCGCCGCCGGCAGCCTGCGGCAACTGGATGCCACGATCACCGCCGGACGGCCCCTGCGGTTCTTTGCCTATACCTGGGGGGCGCTGTCCGAACCGCTGGCCGGCACCCAGGCCGGGGCCATCGCACGGCTGGCGGCCCTGGGCTTTCCGACCAACCCCCTGACGGTCCGCGCGACCGGCCCCGAGGGACTCTTGGACCACTATGCCCGGATCGAGGCGCAGCGGGCGACACTCGGGTATGACATCGACGGCGTCGTCTACAAGGTCGATGACCTGGGCCTGCAGGCGCGGTTGGGGTTCCGGTCCACGACCCCCCGCTGGGCCATCGCGCACAAGTTTCCCGCCGAACTGGCCTGGACGCGGCTGCTGGGCATCGACATCCAGGTCGGGCGCACCGGCGCGCTGTCGCCGGTCGCGCGGCTGTCGCCGGTCACGGTGGGCGGTGTCGTGGTGCAGAACGCGACCCTGCACAACGAGGACTACATCGCGGGCCGCGATGCCAAGGGCGCGGCGATCCGCGAGGGGCGCGACATCCGGGTGGGCGACTGGGTGCAGGTTTACCGCGCGGGCGACGTGATCCCGAAGATCGCCGATGTCGACCTGGACCAGAGGCCCGGCGACACGGAACCCTACCGCTTTCCCGACACCTGCCCCGACTGCGGCAGCCCCGCCGTCCGCGAACCCGGCGACGCCGTGCGCCGCTGCACCGGCGGCCTGATCTGCCCCGCACAGGCGGTGGAGCGGTTGAAGCATTTCGTCAGCCGCAACGCCTTTGACATCGAGGGGCTGGGGGCAAGGCAGGTCGAGATGTTCTTCAAGGACGCCGACCTGGGCGTCAAGACCCCTGCCGACATCTTCACCCTCGCTGCAAGAGACGCCGCCAACCCCCTGCGAAAGCTGAAGAATCGCGACGGCTTCGGTGATCGGTCCACAGCCAACCTGTTCGCCGCCATCGAGGCGCGGCGGACCATCCCGCTTGACCGGTTCCTCTTCGCGCTCGGCATCCGTCATGTGGGCGAGGTGGCGGCAGGCGTCATCGCCCGCCACTATGGCACCTGGGCCGCCGCTGAGACCGCCCTGACCGCGATCCGCATCGGTGACGGGCCGGAATGGGCCGACCTCACGGCGGTCGATGGCGTGGGCGACACCCTGGCGGCCAGTCTGGTCGCGGCCTTTGCCAACCCCGCCGAACGCGCCGCCATCGATGCCCTGGCGGCGCACCTGACGATCACGCCGGTCGCCCCCCGCGCCCGTACCGACAGTCCGGTGGCTGGCAAGACGGTGGTCTTTACCGGCACGCTCGAACAGATGTCGCGCGCCGAGGCCAAGGCGCGGGCCGAGGCTCTGGGCGCGAAAGTGGCCGGGTCGGTCAGTGCCAGGACCGACTATCTGGTCGCCGGTCCCGGTGCGGGGTCCAAGGCCAAGGAGGCCGCGCGCCTCGGCATCGCCGTGCTGGACGAGGCCGCCTGGCTTGCCCTCATCGGCGACGCATGAGCCGCCCGGAAATCCTGTTCCCGCTGTTTGCGGGCCTCGAAACCCTGCCCGGCGTCGGCCCGACCAGCGCCAGGGCCCTGCCCGGCCTGGGCGTCGAGCGTCCCAAGGACCTGCTGTTCCTGCTGCCGCATTCCGGCATCGACCGCGCCCGCCGCGCCTCGGTGCGCGACATCACCCCACCCGCCACGGTGACGGTCGAGGTCGCGGTCGGCGCGCATCAGCCGCCCCGGACGCGCGGCAAACCCTATCGCATCTTCGTCCGCGACGCGGCGCTCGAATTCCAGCTTGTCTATTTCCACGCCCGTGCCGAGGCGCTGCGCGATCTGCTGCCGACGGGGCAGCGGCGGCTGGTGTCGGGCAAGGTCGAACTGTTCGACGGCCTGGCGCAGATGGTCCACCCCGACCACGTGCTGCGCCCCGAAGAGGCGGCCGGCCTGCCCCCCTATGAGGCGGTCTATCCGCTGACCGCCGGGGTGACGCAGCGACAGGTGGCCCGCGCCTGCGCCGCCGCCATTGCGCGCGCCCCCGACCTGGCCGAATGGATCGACCCCGCGCTGATGGCCCGCGAAGGCTGGCCCGCCTGGCGCGCTGCGGTGGCTGCGGCCCATGCGCCGCTGTCTGCCGCCGACATCGCACCCGCCGCGCCTGCCCGGCAGAGGCTGGCCTATGACGAGCTGTTCGCCCATCAGGTGACCCTGTCGCTGGCCCGCGCGGCGCTGCGCCGGGGCAAGGGGATCGTGTCGCGCGGCACCGGCACCTTGCAAGCCCGCGTCCTGGCCGACCTGCCCTATGCCCCCACCGCCGCCCAGACCCGCGCGGTGACCGAGATTGCCGCCGACATGGGGACGCCCCTGCGGATGAACCGCCTGCTCCAGGGCGATGTCGGGTCGGGCAAGACGCTGGTCGCCCTTCTGGCGCTGGTGATCGCCGCCGAGGCGGGCGGGCAGGGCGTGCTGATGGCCCCGACCGAAATCCTCGCGCGCCAGCACCTCGAGGGGCTGCTGCCCCTGGCCCAGGCGGCGGGCCTGCGCATGGCCATCCTGACCGGCCGCGACAAGGGGGCCGAGCGTGAGGGGAAACTGGCCGACCTCGCGGCGGGCCTGATCCACATCCTGGTCGGCACGCATGCCGTGTTCCAGCGCGACGTGGTCTTTGCCGACCTCCGGCTGGTCGTGGTGGACGAACAGCACCGTTTCGGCGTGGCGCAGCGCATGGAACTGGGGGCCAAGGGCCAGGCCACCGATGTTCTGGTGATGACGGCCACGCCCATTCCGCGCAGCCTGGCCCTGGCCAGCTATGGCGACATGGACGTGTCGGTGCTGGATGAGAAGCCTGCCGGCCGGCAGCCCGTCACCACGGCCCTGATCGCCGCCGACCGGATGGACGAGGTGGTGGCCCGCCTGGCCCGCGCCGTGGCCGAGGGGCGGCAGGCCTATTGGGTCTGCCCCCTGGTCGAGGACAGCGAGGTGATGGACCTGACCAGTGCCGAGGCGCGCCACGCCGCCCTGCGCGCCGCCCTGGGCGAGGGGGTGGTGGGGCTGGTCCACGGCCAGATGCCCCCCGCCGACAAGGACGCGGCGATGGCGCGCTTCGTGGCGGGCGAGACCAAGGTGCTGGTCGCGACGACGGTGATCGAGGTGGGGGTGAACGTGCCCGACGCCTCGATCATGGTGATCGAGGGGGCCGAGACCTTTGGCCTGGCGCAACTGCACCAGCTGCGCGGGCGCGTGGGGCGGGGCACGGCGGCCTCGACCTGCCTGCTCATGTACCAGTCGCCCCTGACCGAGGCCTCGGCGCGGCGGCTGAGGACGTTGCGCGACACCGACGACGGGTTCCGCATTGCCGAGGAGGACCTGGCGATGCGGGGGGCGGGCGATCTGATCGGCACTGTGCAGTCGGGCCTGCCCCGGTTCCGCGTGGCCGACCTGGAACGCCAGGCCGCACTGATGGCCGTGGCCCAGACCGACGCGCGCCGCCTGCTGGCCGACGACCCGACGCTGGACAGCGCGCGCGGGCGGGCGGTGCGGGTGCTGCTGTGGTTGCTGGACCAGGACCGGGCGATCCGTCTGATTTCGGTGGGATGACCGCCCTAAAGCATGTCGCGTTCATCCGGGTTCATCACATGACCGGTCGCCCCGGCGAAAGGCCGGGGCCCCGATGGTCGGCGCGCAAGCGATCGCGGTCCCGGCATTCGCGGGGACGACTGGTCCAGGTGGCGTCGTCGTGAATCCGATTGGTCGAGACTTGCCCCAGTAACCAGGTTCTGGCGGACTACACCGTAAATGTTCTATTAATGTTCTTGACTGCATCTTGAAGGCGTGAGAACAATCCAGCAACACGAACAAAAGAGGTACGCAATGCTGGATGAGGTGAAGGCGGTGATCGAACGGTCCTCGGCGACGCTTTGGTCCGACGCACTGGGTGTCGTCTCGCTGTTCGCGATGCTGTTTGCCGGGCTGTCGATGCCCGGCCTGTTCTGACGGTTCTGCCTGCGATCTGACCGTAGGGCCCCTGCACCTGTCCCCGTGCAGCCCGCGCGCCTTGCCTCGCGCCCCACGGCCCTGCCAGATACGCGCCTTGCCGCCGCCTTCCCTAAGGGAAGGCGGCGGTTTTTTCATGCGGTGGCCGCGGCACCCTCGGCCTGCGCCACGGCCTCGGCCGCCGCCTCCATGGCCAAGAGGATCGAGGCGTGGCGGTTGCGATAGTCGCGGGCGGGCAGCAGCACCCCGAAGCCGTCCCAGGGCGCGGGGGGCACCGGCCCGGCATCCTTCAGCATGGCGCGCAACGCATCGCGGCCCGCCTCGACCTCGGCCCGCGTCCGCCCCTCCAGCACCCGCCCCATGACCGAGGCTGCCGCCTGCCCCAGGGCACAGGCCTTGACGTCCTGCGTAAAGTCCGCGACGCGCCCACCCTCCATCACCACGTCGACCGTCACCGTCGACCCGCACAGGGGTGACCGCCGCCGCGCCGACCCCTGCGCCGCCGCCATCCGCCCGGCATGGGGGATGTCGGCGGCGAGTTCCAGGATCCGGCCGGAATACAGTTTGATCAGGTCGCTGTCGCTCATCGCTTTCCCTTTTCACCCGACGAAGATAGACCGCCCGAGGCCGCTTGCAAAGGACCCCGCCCATGCCCTTCGACCCCGCCTCGCTGAGATATGACCCGAGCGGCCTGATCCCGGTGATCGCGCAGGACCACGCGACGAAGGACGTGCTGATGTTCGCCTGGATGAACGCCGGGGCCGTGGCGCGCACGCTGGAGACGGGCCGGGTGACCTACTGGTCGCGGTCGCGGGGCGCGTTCTGGGTCAAGGGCGAAACTTCGGGCCATGTCCAGCGGCTGGTCGAGATGCGGCTGGACTGCGACCGCGATTGCCTTCTGGTGCTGGTCGACCAGACCGGCCCGGCCTGCCACACCAACCGGCAAAGCTGTTTCTACACGGCGGTGCAGGCCGGGGCCGAAGTGCAGATCATGGCCCCGCTATAGCCCCACCATCCGGCGGATGTCGGCAGGCGTCGCCCCCTCGGCCCGGTATTTCGACAGCGCGCGGGCATCGTCGCGCTTGGCAAGGCGGCGGCCCTGGTCGTCTCGGATCAGGCGGTGGTGGTGGTAGGTCGGCGTGGGCAGGCCCAGCAGGTGCTGCAGGATCACCTGCACCGCCGTGAACTCGAACAGATCCTCGCCCCGCACCACATGCGTCACCCCCTGGACCGCATCGTCAATCGCCGAGGCCAGGAAATAGGCGACGATGTTCGCGCCCTTGCGCGACAACACGACATCGCCGATGCGCCGCAGCGCGGCATCCCGGTCGATGACATGGCGTCCGGTGTGGCCCGGCCCGGTTTCGACGAACGCGGGCAGGGGGTTTGCCAGACGGTCCAGGGCCTTGGCCAGATTCAGCCGCAGCGCGTCGTCCGGGCGGCGGGACACCATGCTTCGGTCGCGGCAGGTGCCGGGATAGACGTTGAAGGTGACCCGCTCCTGCGGGGCCGAGGCGGCGGCGCGCAGGTCCGACCGGGTACAGCGGCAAGGGTAAAGCAGGCCCTGCGTAGCAAGCGGAACCAGAAATCCGCTGTAGTGGTCGATGTGGTCGGACTGGCGGCGCAGGGCACCGTCCCAGGTCAGCCCGAGCCATGCCACGTCGTCCCGGATCGCCGCCTCGAAGGCAGGCTTGCTGCGTTCAAGGTCAGTATCCTCGATCCGCAGCAGGAAACGCCCGCCCTCGGCCCGCGCCATGTCATGCGCCAGCATCGCCGAATAGGCATGCCCCAGGTGCAGCGGCCCCGTGGGCGACGGCGCGAACCGGGTTACGAAAGCCATTCCGTGAAGGCCTGTTTCGCCCGGTCGGTATAGGCCTTGTAGCGGTCCTTGCGGCCCCTGCGCCCCCCCTTGGCGTCGATGGGAGGGAACAGGCCGAAGTTCACGTTCATCGGCTGGAAGGTCTTCGCATCCGCCCCGCTGGTGATGTGGTGCAGCAACGCCCCGGTCGCCGTCTCGGGCGGCGGGGGCGGCAGGGTGCGCCCCAGCATCTCGGCCGCCGCCATCCGCCCCGCCAGAAGGCCCATGGCGGCACTTTCGACATAGCCCTCGACCCCGGTGATCTGCCCGGCGAAGCGGACATTCGGGCGCAGCTTCAGCCGCATCTGCGCGTCGAGCAGGGTCGGCGAGTTGATGAAGGTGTTGCGGTGGATGCCCCCCAGCCGCGCAAAGGACGCTTCCTGCAATCCGGGAATCATACGGAAAACATCCACTTGCGCGCCGTGCTTCATCTTGGTCTGGAAGCCCACGATGTTGTACAGCGTGCCAAGCGCATTGTCCCGGCGCAACTGCACCACGGCATAGGGCTTCATCGGATTGTGCGGATTTGTCAGGCCCACCGGCTTCATCGGCCCGAACCGCAGCGTCTCGCGGCCCCGTTCCGCCATCACCTCGATGGGCAGGCAGCCGTCGAAGTAGCCCGCCGTCTCGCCTTCGTGGAACTGCGTCTTGTCCGCCGCCAGCAGCGCGTCGATGAAGCCTTCGTACTCGGCTCGGTCCATCGGGCAGTTGATGTAGGCGGTCTGTTCCGCGACCGTCTCGCCCTTGTCATAGCGCGACTGCATCCAGGCCTGCCTCATGTCGATGCTGTCGAAATGCACGATGGGCGCGATGGCGTCGAAGAAGGCCAGCGCATCGGCCCCGGTCACGGCGCGGATGCTGTCGGCCAGCGTGCCGCTGGTCAGGGGGCCGGTCGCGACAATCCATGTGCCGTCCGAAGGAAGCTCTGTAATCTCTTCCTCTGTCACAGAAATCAGCGGATGCGCACGGATCGCCCGGGTCACCGCCTCGGCAAAAGGATCGCGATCGACCGCCAGGGCACCCCCGGCGGGCAGGCGGTGCTGGCGCGCCGTCGACAGGATCAGCCCGCCCGCCGCCCCCATTTCCCAGTGCAGCAGCCCCACGGCATTGCGTTCGTCATCGTCCGACCGGAACGAGTTCGAACAGACCATCTCGGCCAGATGCCCCGTCCTGTGGGCAAAGGTGCCGACTTTGGGCCGCATCTCGTGAATGACGACCGGCACCCCCATCCCCGCCGCCTGCCACGCGGCCTCGGCCCCCGCCATGCCGCCGCCGATGACGTGCAGCGTCATTCGCCGCCCTGTTCGGCCACGCGGGCCACCGACACCACATCCTCGCCCTCGGCCACGCTGAACACGCGCACGCCCCCGGCCGATCGCGACCGGAACGATATCTGTTCCACCGGCACACGGATCGACTGGCCCGCAGAGGTCGCCAGCATGATCTGGTCCGACAGGTCCACCGGAAAGGCCGCCACGATCCGGCCCCCGCGCGGGCCCGGCGAGATCGCCTTGACCCCCTGGCCGCCACGTCCGCGCACCGGATAATCGTGGCTGGACGACAGCTTGCCCGATCCGCCTGCGGTCACCGTCAGGATCAGGTCCTCGGCGGCGCTCATTGCGGCATAGCGCTCGGGCGGCAGCTGACCTGCGGCAACCGTGTCTTCCTCGTCATCCACCTCGTCCTCGGTGACTCCGGCGACCAGGCGGCGCTGCTTGAGGTAGGCCGCGCGTTCCTCGGGGTCGGCGTCGAAGTGGCGGATCACGGCCATCGACACGACATGGTCGCCCTCGGCCAGCCGCAGCCCGCGCACCCCGGTGGAATCGCGGCCCTTGAAGACCCGGACCTCGGTCGTCGGGAACCGGATCGCGCGGCCGAGATGGGTGACCAGCAGGATATCGTCGTTCTCGTCGCAGGTGTGCACGTTCACCAGGCGCACGCCGTCGGGCAGGTTCATCGCGATCTTGCCGTTGCGCTTGACGTTGGTGAAGTCGGACAGGGCATTGCGGCGCACGTCGCCGTCCGAGGTGGCAAAGAACAGCTGCAGCGCGTCCCACTCGTCTTCCGGGGCGTCGATGGGCATCAGGGCGGCGATGCTGACGCCGCCGTCGATCGGCAGGATGTTGACGATGGCCTTGCCCCGGGCGGTGCGCCCGGCCAGCGGCAGGCGCCAGCACTTCAACTGGTAAACCATTCCGTCCGTTGTGAAAAACAGCAATGCGGTATGCGTGTTCACGACGAACAGGGTGGTGACGACGTCATCCTCCTTGGTCTGCATCGACGACAGGCCCTTGCCGCCCCGGTTCTGCGCGCGGAACTCGGCCAGCGGGGTGCGCTTGATGTAGCCGCCCGAGGTGATGGTCACGACCATGTCCTCGCGCTCGATCAGGTCTTCGTCCTCCATGTCGCCCGCCCAGTCCACGATCTCGGTGCGGCGGGGGACGGCGAACAGCGTCTTCACCTCGCGCAACTCGTCCGAGATGATCGCCATGATCCGGTCGCGTGACGAAAGAATGGCCAGGAAGTCCTTGATCCTGCCTGCAAGTTCCTCAAGCTCGTCGGTCACCTCCTTGACCCCGAGCGCGGTCAGGCGCTGCAGGCGCAGGTCCAGAATGGCGCGGGCCTGCACCTCGGACAGATTGTACGTGCCGTCGTCGTTGATGGTGTGGGTCGGGTCGTCGATCAGGCGGATGTAGCCCGCGATGTCATGCGCGGGCCAGCGGCGGGTCATCAGGCGTTCGCGCGCCTCGGGGGCGTCGGCGCTGGACCGGATGGTGCGCACCACCTCGTCAACATTCGACACGGCGACGGCCAGACCGCACAGGATGTGGCTGCGTTCACGCGCGCGGCGCAGTTCGAACGCCGTGCGGCGCGCCACAACTTCCTCGCGGAAGGCAATGAAATGCGTGAGAAAATCTCGCAATGGCAGCTGCTCTGGCCGACCCCCGTTCAGGGCCAGCATGTTGCAGCCGAAGCTGACCTGCATGGTGGTGAAACGGTAGAGCTGGTTCAGCACGACATCCGCCGTCGCGTCGCGTTTCAGTTCGATCACGACGCGCACGCCGATGCGGTCGGATTCGTCCTGGACGTGGGAGATCCCGTCGATCTTCTTTTCCTTGACCGTATCTGCAATCATCTCGACCATCTTGGCCTTGTTCACCTGATAGGGAACCTCGTCCACGATGATGGCGTAGCGGTCCTTGCGCAGTTCCTCGATATGGGTCTTGGCGCGGATGATGACCGACCCGCGCCCCTCCAGGTAGGCCTTTCGCGCGCCGGACCTACCAAGGATGGTGGCACCCGTCGGAAAGTCGGGGGCGGGGATCAGGTCCAGCAACGCCTCGGTCGAGAGATCAGGGTTGTCGATCAGCGCGAGCGTGCCGTCGATCACCTCGCCCAGGTTGTGGGGCGGAATGTTCGTGGCCATGCCGACGGCGATGCCGCCCGCACCGTTGACCAGCATGTTGGGGAAACGCGCGGGCAGGACGGTGGGTTCGCGGTCCTTGCCGTCATAGTTGTCCTGGAAATCGACGGTGTCCTTGTCGATGTCGGCCAGAAGGAAGGCCGCAGGCTTGTCCATGCGCACTTCGGTATAGCGCATGGCGGCCGGGTTGTCGCCGTCCATCGAGCCGAAATTTCCTTGCCCATCAAGGAGTTTCAAGGACATGCTGAAGGGCTGTGCCATGCGCACCAGGGCGTCGTAGATGGCCCCGTCGCCGTGGGGGTGGTACTTGCCCATGGTGTCGCCGACGGGCCTTGCGGACTTGCGGTAGGGCTTGTCGTGGGTGTTGCCGGAATCCTGCATTGCGTAAAGAATACGCCGATGCACAGGCTTTAATCCGTCGCGCAGGTCGGGGATGGCGCGGCTGACGATCACGCTCATCGCGTAGTCGAGATAGGCCGTCTTCATTTCCTCGGCGATCGAAATCTGCGGCCCGTGGTGCGTGGGCGGCGGCGTTTCGTCCGGCTTATCAATGTCTTCTGGGGTGTCGCTCATGCGCCCGCTTGCCTGTTGTCCGGGGAGTTGCCGGGACTTTACACCATGGCGGCAGAGGGCCGCAAGGCGCGTTGCGGGGCCTGTTGGCAGCAGGGTGATGAGAGTGACAACACATTGTTTTCATTGAAATTCAGGACAGGCGGCGCATCATCTGCAATGGGGGGCCAGGATGGAGAGAAAAGGATGCCCGGGACGACGCGCAGCGAGACGGAACTGATGCTGAAGGGATATGGTCTGACGACCGCCCAGATATTCTATCGGATGCCGGATTATCGCAATGTTCTCAATACCTTCGTCTGGCAGAACTATGATCTGGCCCCGGATTACCCCGAGCTGTTCAAGTTCATCGAGTTCTGGCAGACCAGCATTGAGGGGCCGCTGCATTCGGTGCAGTTCGCGCATCGCAAGCTGATCGGCCCCGGCGAATGGCGGCATGTGACGGGCGAGTTCCGCCTGCACTGAGGGGATGCGCATCGCGTGCACAGGGCGTGCACATCGCGTGCAGACACGGCGATGTCAGGCGGCCCGCAGGATCATGCCGTACAGGTCGCGCGGATCGTCGGGGTCGGCGATCATGTCGAGGTTCTCGAATAGGCCGGTCGCGCGCGCCTGGGCCAGCACATAGCGCAGCGCCGCGAAATCCTCGATGGCGAAGCCGACGCTGTCGAACAGCGTCACCTGCGCCGCCGAGGTGCGGCCCGGCACCTGACCGGCGATGACCTGCCACAGTTCCGTGACGGCATGGTCGGGGGGCAGTTGCTGGATCTCGCCCTCGACCCGCGTCTGGGGCGGATACTCGACGAAGATGGACGAGCGCAGCAGGATGTCGCGGTGCAGTTCGGTTTTGCCGGGGCAGTCGCCGCCGACCCCGTTGATGTGGACGCCCGACCCCAGCATGTTGTCGGTCAGGATGGTGGCGTTGGTCTTGTCGGCGGTGACGGTGGTGATGACCTGCGCGCCAAGGATGGCCTCTTCCGCCGTGGCGCAGGGCACGATCCGCAGCCCCGATCCGGCCAGGTTGCGCGCGCATTTCGCGGTGGCGGCGGGGTCGATGTCGTAAAGCCGCATCTCGGTCAGCCCGCAGATGGCCTTGAAGGCCAGGGCCTGGAATTCGGCCTGTGCGCCGTTGCCGATGATGGCCATGGTGGTGGCGCCTTTCGGGGCCAGCCATTTCGCAGCCATGGCCGAGGTGGCCGCCGTCCGCAGGGCGGTGAGGATCGTCATCTCGGACAAGAGCACCGGATAGCCGGTCGCCACATCGGCCAATAATCCAAAGGCGGTGACGGTCTGCAGGCCCCGCTTCATGTTCGACGGGTGGCCGTTGACGTACTTGAACCCATAGGTTTCGCCGTCGGAGGTCGGCATCAGCTCGATCACCCCCACGTCGGAATGGCTGGCGATGCGGGGGGTCTTGTCGAACAGGGGCCAGCGGCGGAAATCGGCCTCGATCTCGGACTCGAGGTCGCGCAGGACCCGTTCGATGCCGAGGTGAAGGACCAGCTTCATCATCCGGTCCACGCTGACGAAGGGCACGAGGTTCAGCATCACTTGCTCCGGGTTGGGCGGTCGAAGACCTTCTTGCCCATCAGCGAACCCACAAGGTCCACCATCAGGCGCGCCGTCATGCCGCGGTCGTCGAGGAAGGGGTTCAGTTCCACGAGGTCGAGCGAGGTGACGAGGCCCGATTCGTGCAGAAGCTCCATCACCAGATGCGCCTCGCGGAACGTGGTGCCGCCGGGCACGGTGGTGCCGACCGCAGGGGCGATGGCGGGGTCAAGGAAATCGACGTCGAGCGAGACGTGCAGCATGCCCTGCTGTTCCGCGACGAGCGTCAGGAACCGGCGCAGGGGGGCGACGATGCCGTGTTCGTCGAGCACCCGCATGTCGTTCAGCGCGATGTCGTGGTCGAGAAGGGCGGCATGTTCGGCCGGGTCGATGGAGCGGATGCCGTAGAGGCAGATGCGTTCGGGCGGGATCGGCGCGGGGAAGGGGGGGAAGGCGTCGAACCCGTCGCGGCCCGCGACATAGGCGACGGGCGTGCCGTGCAGGTTGCCGCTGTCGGTGGTCATCGGCGTGTGGAAATCGGAGTGCGCGTCGAGCCACAGCAGGAACAGCGGGCGATCCTGACGCCGGGCAAAGGTCGCGGCCCCGGCGACCGAGCCGAGCGCCAGCGAATGGTCGCCGCCCATGATGATGGGCAGCGCCCCTTCCGACAGCGCATCGTCCACGCGGTCGGTCAGCGCTTCGGTCCAGGCCAGCGTTTCGGCCAGGGAATGGACGGCGGGGTTGGGGTGGGGCAGGGGTGCCAGCGGCGGCAGGGCCAGGTCGCCCCAGTCCTGCACGCCGTGGCCCATGCTGCGGATCGCCTGGGCGAGGCCTGCGACGCGGTAGGCGGCAGGCCCCATCAGGCAGCCGGCGCGCTTCTGGCCCGAATCGACGGGCGCTCCGATGAGGATGGTCTTGGGCATGGGCATCTCCTGGTCCGGCGCGAGGGTCTGCGCATCTTGTGGCAATATCCAGCCAGGGTTATTGTCGATCCGGGCAGGGTTCTGCGCGGTTCGGCAGGGGGGTTGACCGGAATGGACGATACCGACATGCGCCTGATCGCCGAACTGCGCCGCGACGGGCGGGCGGGGCTGTCGGAACTGGCCGAGCGGATGGGATTGAGCCGCGCCACGGTGCGGGTGCGGATGGAGCGGCTGGCCGCGCGGGGCGAGATCGCAGGGTTCACCGTGCTGACGCGCACCGACGTGACGGCGGCCCCGGTGCGGGGGCTGATGCTGATCGGGATCGAGGGGCGGGGGGCCGAGCGGATCATGGCGCGGCTGGCGGGACTGCCGCAGGTGATGGCGGTGCATTCGACCAACGGGAAGTGGGACCTGATCGCGGAACTGGGGGCGCAGAGCCTGCAGGAACTGGACGAGACGATCTTTCGCATCCGCGAGATCGAGGGGGTGATGTCGAGCGAGACGAACCTGCTGCTGTCGACGCGCAAGGCCGGGCGGCGGTGATCCCCCCTCACCCCATCCCTCTCCCCCAAGGGGAGAGGGGGCGCGGCGCGACCGGCAGTTCCCGGTTCGGACAGGTCGGGCAAGCCTTGCCCGACCTTGCGCGATGGTCTAGGGCTGCGCGGGCAGGGCGATTAGCTCAGTTGGCAGAGCGCCTCGTTTACACCGAGGATGTCGGCGGTTCGAGTCCGTCATCGCCCACCATCATTCTGCGGCATGCGGCGTGGCCTGGCGCAGGCCCGGTCGCGCCGCCGCCTCCAGATCGCCCAGCCGCCCCGACATGAGGCTGGTGTTGACTGCCAGCTGCTCGACGCGCGAGGCGAGCGCCTGGGTGTCGACCTCGGCGGGTTCCTGTTCTTTCGCGCCGACGACGCCGCGGAAGATGCGGGCCAGAAGGTTCGACAGGTCGTCCATGATCAGGAAGAAGGCGGGCACGACGACCAGCGACAGCACGGTCGACACGATGATGCCGCCGATGACGGCGGTGGCCATGGGGGCGCGGAACGACCCGCCTTCGCCCACGCCAAGCGCCGAGGGCAGCATGCCGGCCGACATCGCGATCGAGGTCATGACGATGGGCTGGGCACGCTTGTGACCAGCCTCGATCACCGCCTGCATGCGGGTCATGCCGCGGTTGCGCATCTCGATGGCGAAGTCGATCAGCAGGATGGCGTTCTTGGTGACGATGCCCATCAGCATCAGGATGCCGATCAGGACCGGCATCGACAGGGCGCTGTCGGTCAGGATCAGGGCGGCGGCGACGCCGCCGATGGCCAGCGGCAGCGAGAACAGGATGGTGAAGGGCTGGATCACCGAGCCGAACAGCAGGATCAGCACGGTCAGGACCAGCATCAGGCCCATGATCATGGCGTTTCCGAAGCTGGCCATCAGTTCCTGCTGCACCTCGGCGTCGCCCGCCTCGGCCACGCGCACGCCGGGGGGGAGTTTGACCAGGGGTTCGACGCCGTTCGCGGGGTCGCCGAAGACCACCTCGTTGACGCGGGCCGAAGCGGTGCCAAGCGCCACGCCAAGGGGCAGGTTGGCCCCGATGGTGGCCAGGCGTTCGCGGTTCAGGCGTTCCACGGTGGCGGGGCCTTCGGCGAGGCGGATGTCGGCCACGGCGGACAGGGGCACCGATGCACCGCTTGCGGTGGTGATGCGCAGGGCGGCGATGCGCGCCACATCCTCGCGCGAGGCATCGTTCAGGCGGACGCGCACCGGGATCAGGCGGTTGTCGATGGACAGTTTCGCCAGGGCCGCATCGATGTCGCCGATGGTGGCGACGCGGACGACGGATGCGATGGAGGCGGTGGTGATGCCGAGGCGCGCGGCCTCTTCGGGGCGGGGGGTGATCTGGATCTCGGGGCGGGGCAGGGCGCCCTCGGACGCCACGTTGGCCAGGAGAGGATCGCCCGACAGCGCCTCTTCCAGCATGCCGACGGCCTGGTTCAGGGCGGCCTCGTCATCCGACAGGATCGAGAAGGAGATGTCCCGCTCGCCCCGGTCGTTGAGCTTGAAGGCGCGGATGTCGGGCACCGAGGCGAGGCGGCGGAAAATCTCGGCCTCGACCTCGTTCTGGGGGATGGTGCGGCCCGTGTTCTCGACCACGGGCACCAGGGGGCCGATGAGGGGGATCCTGCGGGCCGTGTCGCTGAGTTTCAGCAGCAGGGAATGGTCCAGCCGGTCCAAGAGCACGGTCACCGAGGCGCGGCGCACGTCGATGTCGCCCGTTGGGGATGACCCGCCCAGCACGAAGATGTCGCGGATGCCCTCGACGTCCTTGATGGCGGCGACCATGGCCTGCGTGGTGCGGTCGGTTTCCTCGAGCGTCGAGCCGGGCGGCAGTTCCACCGAGATCGGGATGCGGCTGACATCCTCGGGCGGGATGAAGGACCCCGGCACCTTGAGCATGAAGTGGATCGACACGGCCAGGATGCCGAGCGCCCCCGCCAGCGTGATGTAGCGGGCGGGAAAGCGGAACGTCGCCGGGCGGAACAACCCGCCGATCCACGGCAGCCAGCGGAAGGGAAACAGCAGCCACAGCGGGTTGGGCAGGCGCGGCCCGACGCCGGTCGTCTTGGACACGACCCACAGATAGCCGCGCATGAAGGGGCCGTCCTTGTGGTCGCCGTGGCCTTCGGCGTCCTTGGCGGACATGAGGTAGGCGGCCATCATCGGCGTGATCAGGCGCGCGACCAGCAGCGAGAACAGCACGGCGATGGCGACGGTCAGGCCGAACTGGCGGAAATACTGCCCCGGAATGCCCGGCATGAAGGACACCGGCACGAACACGGCGACGATGGTGAAGGTGGTGGCGATGACGGCCAGGCCGATTTCGTCCGCCGCGTCGATCGATGCCCGGTAGGGTGTCTTGCCCATGCGGATGTGCCGCGCGATGTTCTCGATCTCCACGATGGCATCGTCCACCAGGATGCCGGTGGCCAGCGTCAGCGCCAGGAACGACACGAGGTTGAGCGAGAAGCCCAGCATGTCCATCGCCCAGAACGTCGGCACCGCCGACAGGGGCAGGGCCACGGCGGTGATCAGCGTGGCGCGCCAGTTCTTGAGGAAGGCGAACACGACCAGCACGGCCAGCAGCGCGCCTTCCAGCAGGGTGCTCAGCGCCGCCTCGTAGTTGCCGTAGGTGTAGAACACCGTCTCGTCGACCAGCTTGATCGCCACTTCGGGGTGGTCGGCCTTGATCGTGTCGAGCGTGGCGTTGACGACCTCGGCGACCGACACTTCGGACGCGCCCTTGGCGCGGAAGACGGCGAAGGTCACCACCTGCTCGCCGTTCAGGCGCGAGAAGCTGCGCAACTCCTCATACGTGTCGATGATCTGGCCGAGGTCCGCGAGGCGGACGAAGCGGCCCGAGGGGGTGGCGATGGTCATCGCCGCCAGATCCGCGACGGTGCCCGCATCGCCCAGGGTGCGGATCGCCTGTTCGCCCGCCCCCAGTTCCGACCGGCCCGAGCCGAGGTTGGCATTGGTGGCCGAAAGCTGCGCCGACACCGCCTGCGCGGTGATGCCATAGCTGTCCAGCTTGATCGGATCGAGTTCGATCCTGATCTCGCGGTCGGCCCCGCCATAGCGGCTGACGCGGCCGATGCCGGGGCGGCCCTGCAGATTGCGGGTGATCGTGTCGTCGACGAACCACGACAGCTCTTCGATGGACATGTTCGGCGCAGACACGCCGAAGGTCATGATCGCCTGGCCCTCGACGTCGATGCGGGTGACGATGGGAGCCTCGACGTCGCCGGGCAGGTCGCCCCGGATCTGGTCGATGGCGTCCTTGGTATCCTGCACCGCCTTGTCGGTCGGCACTTCCATGCGGAATTCGATGATGGTGTTCGACACGCCGTCGGTCACGGTCGAATTGACGTTCTTGACCCCGGTGATGCCCGCGACGGCATCCTCGATTTCCTTGGTGACCTGCGCCTCAAGCTCGGCCGGGGCGGCCCCCGACTGCCCGACGCTGACCGCGACAAGGGGCACGTCGATGTTGGGAAAGCGCGTGATCGGCAGGGCGTTGAAGCTTTGCCAGCCCAGCACCATCAGGATGAAGAACGCCAGGAGCGGCGCAATCGGGTTTCGGATCGACCAGGCGGAGAAGTTCATGGCGCGGATGCCCCGTCAGTTCGTGGCGTCGATGACCGGATTGATCCGGTCGCCGTCGCGGACAAAGGCCCCGGCCTTGGTCACCACCGTCTCGCCCGGTGCGAGCCCCTCGACCACCTCGACCCAGCCGCCGTCGCGGATGCCGGTCCTGACCGTCACCCGTTCGACCAGGCCATCCTTGACGCGCATCACCGTGGTCTGGCCATCGGCCGATCCGACGGCGGTGACCGGGATCGCGGTCGCATCGCGTTCGGCCACAAGGATCTCGGCGTCGGCGAACATGCCCATCACCAGGGGCGAGCCGGGTTCGATCCAGATGCGCACGACCCCCAACCGGGTGGCCGTGTCGATGCGCGGTTCGACCAGGCGGATGCGGCCGTTCAGTGGTTCGGGCATGCCGACACCCCGGATCAGCGCGCGCTGATCGGACGCCAGGCGCGCCAGGTCGATCTCGGCCACCTCGGCGTTCAGTTCCAGTTCGTTGTCGCGCACCAGCACGAACATCGGATCGCCCGCCGCCGTCGCGACCCCGCCGACCTGGGCGTTGCGCTCGATGATCCGGCCTGCGACGGGGGCCTTCACCTCGGTCCGGTTGCGCTGCAACTCGACATTGGCAAGCTGCGCCTCGGCCAGCGTCACCTGGGCCTGCGCGGCGGCCAGCGACTGGCGCGCGACCAGCACGCGGGCGGTCGCCGACAGGGCCCCCGCCTCGGCCTGTTCGGTGGCGGCCTGCGTCGCGTTGCCGCGTTCCTTCAGCGCCTTGGTGCGCTGGAACACGCGCTGCGCCTCGTCGTCCGAGGCCTGCGATTCCAGAAGCTGCGCCTCGGCCTGGGCGACGGTGGCGCGGGCCGAGGCGAGCGCCGCCTCGAACTGCGCCTTCTGCAGGTCCAGCGTGGTCCCTGACAGGCGGGCCAGCACCTGCCCCTCGGCGACGCTGTCGCCGACATCGGCCAGCAGGGTTTCAATCGGCTGCCCCTCGATCAGGGGCTGCACCTGCACACGCTCGACCGCGCCGACAAAGCCCGAGGCCAGAACCCGGTCGCGCAGAAGCCGCGTGCCCACGGTCGAGACCGAGATGGCGGGCAGGCTGGTGACCGCCGGTTCGGCGGGCGCGGCGGTTTCGGCGGCGGCGGCCAAGGGCAGGGCCAGGGCGGCCAGAAGGGCGATCAGGGGAAGACGAAGCATCATGCGGGCTTTCCGGCGGGGGTGTCGGTGGCAACTGCGTCCAGGGTGTCGTCGATGATCCGCAGCACCATTTCGACCAGCGGCTGGTGGCGGGGGTCGGTGGCGGGGGCGTGGGTCACGATGGTCTGCACCAGCATCACGATCAGGGCGGCACGGGTGCCATGCCGCTGCAGCGACATCTCGGGCGTCTGGCCGGTGATACGGGCGAAAACGGTGGTCAGATGCACCACGATCTCATCTTCCATCCGCTGTGCTGCGGCCCCGATCTCGGGTTTGCGCAGGGCGGCGGCGCAGATCTCGGCCCAGACCGGGCCATCTTCCAGGCATTCCTTCAAGGTCACGCGGTCACGGATCTTGGCACGCAGCGCCTGCATCGGGGCGGGGGCGGTCAGGATGGTGGCAAAGTCCTGCTCCATCTCGGCCAGGTCGCGGGCGATCAGCGCCTCGACGATGGCGGCCTTGGAAGGGAAATAGCGGTAGAAGTTGCCGACGCTCATCCCCGCCGTGCGGGCGAGGTCCTGCATCGAGGCCCCGTCGAACCCCTTTTCGGCAAAGGCCTGGCGCGCGGCCAGAAGGATGCCCGCGATGCGCTGGTCCGCGACCGGCAGCGCGGGTGTCGGGACGGACATCGGTGCGGATTGGGCCATTGCCACGCCTCTGCTGCCGCGCTGCGGCAAGAATGAATGTTCATTCAGCAGATAGGCAAAATCGCGGAAACGTCAAGAGCGCGGCAGCCATCTGGCGACAGCGCCCGTCAGGATGCGGCGCTCCGGTGCCGGATGGCCCAAATTCCGGGCAGCGCAAACGGCGCAGGGCGCAGACATCACCCTTGCCGCGATGCTGCCTGCGCCGGGGGCGGACCGGTCGTCAGACGGGCGGCTGGATGATTTCGGCGGTATCGTCGCTGCCGCCGCCACAGACCGCGACGCAGACCAGCAAAAGCAGCGACAGCGGGATCAGGACGCCGCCCGCCGAGGACGAGGTCTGCTGTTTCACTTCGTCAGGCACCATGATCGTCTCTTCCAGGCCGCCCGCAAACGAGGATGTTGCCAGAACCGCGATGATCGCCGTCGTCCCGATCAGTCTGCGCATCCCAATCTTCCAAAAGATCATGTCCATGTGAACGATTGTTGCACAAGCTGCGCGTTCTTCAACTTTTTCGGCGCGGCACCCGAAACAACGGCGCTGCCGTTACAGCGGCGTCCCGGGTGGTCAGCCGCCGGCCAAAGCGCTCTCGCCCGAACCACCGCCGCTGCTGCTGGCCGCTGCGGCGACGAGGATCAGGATCAGCAGCGGAATCAGGATCCCACCTGCCGAGCGGTTGGTTTTCTCGGCCACCACCTCCTTCTCCATCGTCGGCTCTTCCAAGCCTCCCGCAAAAGAGGCCGTGGTCATCAAGGCGATGATCGCCGTGGTTCCGACAAGCTTGCGCATTCGAATCTCCCAAGATGTCACGCTTCCGTGTGTGACTTTCGCACAGGTGGGATGCGAATCAATCCCCTGGTTTTCGTGCACCCGGCCGCAACGCCCGCCCGACCTCCCGCAGCGGCACGCCAAGCGCCTGGCGCAGCGTCGGATGGGGCTGCGGCAGCGGATTGCCCGCCGCGTCGCCGAGGCCAAAGCGGATCGTCTCGTCGGGTTCGGGCAGGTACAGCGTGCCGAACATCCAGTCCCACAACGCCAGCACTTCGCCATAGTTGCGGTTGTGGTGGCGTGGGTCCACCGAGTGGTGGCACTGGTGCTGTGCGGGCGAGATCAGGATGTGTTCCAGCACGCGGGGATAGCGAAGCCAGATGTGGCTGTGGCGCAGGTTCGATGCGAACAGGTTGAACACGGCGTAGAAGAAATTTGTCCCTGCCAGCAGGAACAGATCCAGCGACCCGGTCATGAACACCAGAAGCAGGGCCTGCGCCACGCCGATCACGACCGCGTTGAGCGGCACCGCCAGCACGATGTACAGCGGATGGTGGCGGTAGGCTGTGACCGGGTTCAGTTCCTCGGCCGAATGGTGCAGCGCGTGGATCGGCCAGAGAAGCCGCCAGTCGTGATGGAACCGATGATACCAGTAGTTCACGAAATCCGACACGACGAACAGCACCAGGGCCGCCAGCATTGCGCTGCCCGCCCCGGGCTGCGGCGGCGTCGCCCCGGTCAGCGCCCCCAGGGCGGCTGCGGCCAGCGTGGCGGCGACCGTGGTGTTGACGACCAGGAGCGCGGAAAGCACGAAGTTGACCAGATAGATCTTCACGTCCAGCCAGAATGACGGGTGGCGGTAGACGCGTGCCGGAAAGACCCAGGCGAAGAACGACGCCGCAGGACTGCGCAGCCACCACAGCACCAGGCACAATGCCAGCATGGCCAGCAGGTTCAGGGGCGACAGCCGCGAACCGAGATTGGTCGAGACCTGCCAGGCCACCTGCGTCGCCAGCCGCTGCACCTCTGCCCAGCCTTCGGCCTCGGTCATCGCCCCCTCCGCTGCACAGGGCAAGTTTGATCGGTCGGCCGGTTTCCGGCAACCCCCGTGCCCCGTGCCCGCGACCTGCGCGGTGCGCGAGGGGCTCAGTTCCGAATGGCGCGGTCGAGGTTGAGGCTGTCCTCGAGCCGCGCCGAGGCCGCTCCCCGCAGGTCGATCAGCCGGGTCGCGGACAGGCTGCTCTTGGTGAAATCCGCGCCGGTCACGTCGGCACCGGTCAGGTCGGCACCGTTAAGCTCGGCCGTGGACAGATCGGCGTCGCGAAAGATCGCGCCGCGCAGCCTGGCGAAACTGAGATCGGCCCGGCTGAGCAGGGCACCGGTGAAATCGGCACCATCCGCCTCGGCCCCGCGCAGCACGCCGCGCATCAGGCCCATCGACTGGTTCTTCAGATCCGCCGACAGATCCGCGCCGCGAAAGATGGCACCGGTGAGGTCGGCGTCGATGAAGTTCGCGGCGGCGCGGGCGCCGGTCATGTCGGCACCGGCGAGGTTGGCTTCCCACAGCTGGGTCTGGAACATCAGCGCGCCCTTCAACGACGCGCCGCGCAGGTTGGTGCGATACATCCAGGCCTGGCTGACATCCGCGCCGTCGAGGATGGCACCGGACAGGTCGCTGCCGTTCAGCGCTGCGGCGCGCAGGTTGGCACCGGTGAAATCGAGGCCGGAGAGGTCGAGCCCGTTCAGACGCTTGCGCGACAGATCGACGGGCGTCCCGGCGGCCAGCAGGGCGGACACCTCGTCGCGGGTCATTTCGGCCTCGGTCATCCGCGGGCTGGCCATGTCGACGCTGTCGAGCAGGCTCTGGCCGACGGCCGGAGTCGCGAGTGCCAGGCAGAACGCGGCGAGGATGATACGCAAACCCATGTGAAGGAGCGTGGTTCACGGCCATGAGATTCGCAAGTCGTACTTGTGGCGCACAGTCTCTGCGCGGTTCGGGCGGATGACAGCGGCGTGGCCCGCGCCTAGTTTTGACAGGCAACATGAGGAGGCCGCGATGAGCTGGAACCCCGCACTTGACCCCCACATCCCCATCGGCGACGCCGTCGATGCCATCGAAACCGTGATCGTGCCCCGTGCCCGCGACCTGGGCGGGTTCGAGGTGCGCCGCGCGCTGCCATCGGCGGCGCGGCAGATGGTGGGGCCGTTCATCTTCTTCGACCAGATGGGCCCGGCCGAGTTCCTGACCGGCCAGGGGATCGACGTGCGGGCACATCCGCATATCGGGCTGGGGACCGTGACCTATCTGATGCGCGGCCGCATCCACCACCGCGACAGCCTGGGCACCGACCAGTGGATCGAGCCGGGGGCGGTCAACTGGATGCTGGCCGGGCAGGGGATCACCCATTCCGAACGCACCGACGGCGCGGCGCGGGCGGCCCCGATGTCGCTGTTCGGGTTGCAAACCTGGCTGGCCCTGCCGCAGGGACACGAGGATGACCCTGCGGAATTTGTCCACACCCCCGCCGCCGCCCTGCCGGTGATGACGGGCGAGGGCAAGGAGGTGCGGCTGATCCTGGGCACCGCCTGGGGCGAGCGGTCGCCCGTCGCACTGCCGCTGGACCTGTTCTATGTCGATGCCGTGCTGGACCCCTGGGCAGCCATCCCGCTGCCCGACGACCACGAGGACCGGGGGGCCTATGTGCTGTCGGGCGAGGTCACGGTGTCGGGCCAGACCTTTCCCGCGGGGCAGATGCTGGTGTTCCGCCCCGGCGACCGGATTTCGCTGCGGGCCGGGGATGCGGGGGCGCGGGTCATGCTGTTGGGCGGGGCCACGATGGACGGCCCGCGATATATCTGGTGGAACTTCGTCGCCAGTTCGCGCGACCGCATCGACGCCGCGCGCGAGGCCTGGCGCGCGGGCGACTGGGCGCACGGACGGTTCCGCCTGCCGCCGGGGGATGACGCCGAGTGGATCCCGGCACCCGAGCGGTAGGGCGCTTGGTGGACAGGTTTGCGGCCAGCCCCTAGGGTTGCGCGGACAGGACAGGAGCGTTGCCGCGCATGACCGACCTCCGCGAAACCCGCCGCCTTGCCGCGATCCTTGCGGCGGACGTGGTGGGCTATTCGCGGCTGATGGGGGCGGACGAGGCGGGCACGCTGGCGGCCCTGCGGGCCCGCTGGAAGGATGTGCTGACGCCGCAGGTGGCGCGTCACAAGGGCCGGGTGGTCAAGGTGATGGGCGACGGGGTGCTGGTCGAGTTCGGCAGCGCCGTCGATGCAGTCGAATGTGCAGTGGCGGTGCAGGCGGGGTTTGCGGGGGCGAATGACGGGGTGGCGGAGGATCGCCGCATCACCCTGCGCATCGGCATCAACCTTGGCGATGTCATTGTCGATGGGTCGGACCTGTACGGTGACGGGGTCAACATCGCGGCACGGCTGGAAGGGCTGGCCGAGCCTGGGCAGGTTTGCGTTTCCGCCTCCGTCCACGATCAGGTGCGGGGCAAGCTGGCGACCGGGTTCGAGGCGATGGGGCCGCAGGTGCTGAAGAACATCGCGGGGCCGGTGCAGGTGTTCAGGGTGCGCGGGAATACAGCCCCGGAACCCCTTGCGCTGCCGACAAAACCCTCGATTGCCGTGCTGCCGTTCACCAGCATGTCCGCCGACCCCGAGCATGAACACTTCGTCGACGGGCTGACCGAGGATCTGATCACCGACCTGTCGCGCATACCCGGCCTGTTCGTGATCGCCCGCAACAGTACCTTCGCCTACAAGGGCCGGTCGGTCGACGCCCGCCAGGTTGCCCGCGAACTGGGGGTGCGCCATCTGCTGGAAGGCTCGGCCCGCCGGGCCGGGGGGCGGGTGCGGATCAACGTGCAACTGATCGACGCCATCGGCGGCGGGCATCTGTGGGCCGAACGCTTTGATCGCGAGATGCAGGACATCTTCGATCTTCAGGACGCGGTGACGGCGCGGATCGTGACGGAACTGGTCGGGCGGCTGGTCACGCCGTCCCGGCGCCGCACCACCAGTATCGAGGCTTATGACCTGTGCGTTCGGGGCAGGGCGCTGATCAGCAATGGGGGGGGCAAACCTGCGGTGCTGCACGAAGCGGTCGCCACGATGGAGCGCGCGCTGAAGCTGGACCCGTCCTATGCCGAACCGCATCGCTGGATTGCGTTCTGTCGGCTGTTGCGTTGGGTGCATGGCATGGAGGCTGAACATCCGCATCGCACGCTTGCCGTCGAACACGCCCGGACTGCCGTGACGCTGGACCCCGAGGATGCCGCAAACCAATGGGTGATGGCCTGGATCCTGTCCTATGAGAGCCTGATTCCCGAGACCGAGCAGGCGTTTGCCAAGGCGCTTGCGCTGGACCCGAACAATGCCGATGCCTGGGCCACCTTTGCCGATATCAGCGCCGTGCAGGGCAAGATCGAGGTTGCAATGGATGCCATCCGCCGCGCGCTGCGGCTGGAGCCCCATACGCCCTTCTTCTATTTCTGGTTCGAGGGGTTCATCCTGTACCTCAACCGGGACTACGAAGCTGCCGTCAGGACCCTGCAAAGGTCGGAGGTCTTTGGCACCGCATCGCAGCGCATCCTGGCCGCAGCGTTGGCGCAACTGGGCAGGATCGACGACGCGCGGCGCGAATCCGCGCTGTACATCGCAAGTACGCCTGGCTTCCGGATCAGCCGGTGGCTGGCGCTGCACGCCTACGGTGACCCTGCGACACTCGCGCATTACGCCGAGGGGTGCCGCAAGGCGGGGTTGCCCGAATAGGACGGGCTTGCGGCGGCACCGGACTGGATGACGATGCGGCAGGATGCGGAACAAGGGGGGGTACGACGATGGCCTTGCGCGACGTGATCCTGGCCGTGCTGCCGGCCCGCTGGGGCGCGGCGGCGGTTGCGTCGTCGAAGGAATGGCGCGTGGCCTTCACCGGCTGTCCCCATGAAAGCACGATCTGGGACATCGGCGGGCTGCGCTGGAAGGCGCGCGGGGCCTTCACCACGGTGGCGCGCTGCCCGGCCTGTGGCAAGGTGTCGAAGGCGCGGGTCAGCCGTCCGTGACGCCCCGGGAATCTCCGCGCAAGTCCGCTTGACGCCGCCGTGCCGATTCCGTAATACCCCCCAACGCCCGGGCAACCGGGCGGGAAAAAAGCGCGCGGTGGTAGCTCAGTCGGTTAGAGTACCGGCCTGTCACGCCGGGGGTCGCGGGTTCGAGCCCCGTCCACCGCGCCATTTTCATTCAGCGCCATGGCGGGTTTCCGTTGACGGGCATCATGTGCAGCAGTCCCTAGAACCCCAGCCGGTCGCGCATCGCGTACCAGGTCATCGCCAGCACCAGAAGCGGCCAGCGTCCCGCGACCCCGCCGGGAAAGCGCGGCTGCGGCAGCGATGCCATCAGGTCGAACCCGCCCGCCTGTCCCTGCACCGCCTGCGCCAGCAGCCTGCCCGCCAGGGTGGACAGCGCCACCCCGTGGCCGGAGCAGCTTGACGCGGCCATGACGTTCCCCGCCACGCGGCGGAAACAGGGCATCCGCGTCATGGTGATGGCCAGCGTGCCGCCCCAGGCATGGGTGATCGCCACGTCGCGCAACTGCGGATAGATGGTCAGCATGTGCCGCCGGACACGGGCCCCGATGTCGGACGGGAACCGGTAGCCGTAGGATTCGTCACCACCGAACAAGAGCCGCCCGTCGCGCGACATGCGCCAGTAGTTCACCACGAACTTCGAATCCGCCACGGCCACATCCCGCGCCAGCACCTGTGCCGCGCGGTCGCCCAGGGGTTCGGTCGCGATGATGAAGTTGTTGATCGGCATCACCCGCGCCTCGACCTCGGGGGCGAGGCCCGCAAGGTAACCGTTGCAGGCCAGGATCACATGGTCGCAGGTGACACGGCCCTGCGCCGTGTGGACGACGGGCCGGGCACCGTGGTCGATCCGCGTCACCTCGGACGTCTCGTGGATCACGGCCCCCGCCGCCAGCGCCGCCTTCGCCAGCCCGAGGCAGAAGTTCAGCGGATGGATGTGCCCCGCCCCCCAGTCCACCACCCCGCCCTGGAACGCCTCGGACCCGACGATGTCGCGAATACCCTCCCAGTCCAGCGCCTCGGTCTGGTCATAGCCGTAGTCGCGGCGCAGCCGGTCGGCATGGGCATGGGCGTCCTCGACCTCGGCCTTCTTCCAGCAGGCGCTGACGATGCCGGGCCTGGGATCGACGCCCGGCATCGCGTGGGTCTCGATCAGGTCGGCGACCAGGGCCTTGGCCTCTTCCGCCATGTCCCACAGCGCGCGGGCCGGACCCTTGCCCGCCATCCGCTCCAGCACGTCCTGGTCCAGCTTCTGGCCCGACCCGACCTGCCCCCCGTTCCGCCCCGACGCCCCGAACCCCACCCGCTGCGCCTCGAGCACGACCACACTCAGGCCGCCCTGCGCCAGATGCAGCGCCGCCGACAGGCCGGTATAGCCTGCGCCCACGACACAGACATCCGCCTGCACCTCGCCCTGCAACGGGGCCTGCGGGGGCAGGGGCACGGCGGTGGCCGCGTACCACGAACGGGGATATTCCCCGTCGCGGTCATTGGCGTGCAACAGGTTCATACGTTGGTCAGCAGGTGTTCCCGCTCCCACGGAGAGATCACCTGCAGGAACTCCTGGTACTCGTTGCGCTTGACGCTGTCGTAGACCTTGCAGAACATCGGCCCCAGCACCTCTTGCAGGGCTGCGTCCTCTTCCAGCAGATCCAGCGCGTCGCCCAGGTTGCCGGGGATCTGGTCGTTGTCGACATAGGCCGATCCGCTGAATTCCGCCCTTGCGCCCTTTTTCTCCATCAGCCCCAGATAGCCGCAGGCCAGCGTTGCCGCGATGCCGAGATAGGGGTTGCAGTCCATCCCCGGCAGCCGGTTTTCCACCCGTCGCCCGGCCGGGTTGGAGATCGGGATGCGCAGGCCCGTGGTGCGGTTGTCGCGCGCCCATTCCAGGTTGATCGGCGCGGCAAAGTCGGGGACATAGCGGCGATAGCTGTTGACGTAGGGGGCCAGCAGCGCGACCCCCGCCGACAGGTGGTTCTGCAGGCCACCGATAAAGTTGTAGAAGGCGTCGGTCTCGACCCCTTTCGCGCCGGCGAAGATGTTCTTGCCCGACTTCGAATCCACCACCGAGGTGTGGATGTGCATGGCAGACCCGGGTTCGCCCGCGATCGGCTTGGCCATGAAGGTGGCGAAACAGTCGTGGCGCAGGGCGGCCTCGCGGATCAGCCGCTTGAAGAAGAACACCTCGTCGGCCAGGCGCACGGGGTCGCCATGGGCCAGGTTCAGCTCGATCTGGCCCGCGCCGCCCTCTTGCAGGATGCCGTCGATTTCCAGCCCCTGCGCCTCGGCGAAGTCATAGATGTCGTCGATCACCTTGCCGTATTCGTCGATGGCCGACAGCGAATACGCCTGCTTTCCGGCCGCGCGTCGCCCCGACCGGCCCATGGGCGGGATCACCGGCTGGTTCGGGTCGATGTTCCGCGCCGTCAGGAAGAACTCCATCTCGGGGGCCACGACCGGGGTCCAGCCCTGGTCGGCGTACAGCTTGACCACGCGGCGCAGCACGTTGCGGGGCGAGAACGGCACCGGCACGCCGTCATGGTCGACCGCGTCGTGGATCACCTGCAGCGTCACATCCTCGGTCCAGGCGGCGGCGGAGGCGGTGGTGAAGTCCGGCACCAGATACATGTCGGGTTCGGTGAAGGCATCGAACGGATTGTCCGCCCATTCCCCCGTGATCGTCTGCAGGAAGATCGAGTTCGGCAGGAAATAGTTGGTCTGCTTGGCGAATTTCGAGGCGGGCATGGCCTTGCCCCGCGCCACGCCGGCGATGTCGCCGATGATGCATTCGACCTCGTCCACGCGCCGCCCGCCGATCCATGTGCGCGCGGCCTCGGGCAGCTTGTCGGTCCATTTCGTCATGGGAAATGCTCTTGGTTGCGGGGCCGGACGGCCCCGGGGGGTCAGGCCGCCGGGCGCCTGGCGCGGGGCATCTTGAAGAAGGCGGCGATCCGGCCCGCCATGCTGCGGTCGTCAATCGGCGCATCCAGTTTCGCCCGCGCCTCGGCCATCAGCGGTTCCGGCACCAGCCCTGGCCCCCGCGTGCGCATCAGCCCGTCGATGAACTGCGGGCGAAACTCGGGGTGGGCCTGCACGGTAAAGGCGCGGTCGTCATAGACCAGGGCGGCATTGGCGCAGAAGTCGTTGCTTGCCACGACCCGCGCACCGGGCGGCACGGCCACCACCTGATCGCGGTGCCAGGCGTTCAGCGTCATCGTCTCGCCCGCGAAGTCGTAGTCGGTCGCGCCGACGGCCCATCCCCTGTCGCTGCGTTCCACCTTGCCGCCCAGGGCCTGGGCGATGATCTGGTGGCCGAAACAGATGCCGACCAGCGGCACCCCGCCCGCGACGATGTCGCGGATCAGCCGTTCCAGGGGCGCGATGAAGGGATGATCCTCGTAGGCCCCGTGCCGCGACCCGGTGATCAGCCAGCCGTCGGCGTCGTGGATGCCGACGGGAAAGTCCATCGCCTCGACATGCCAGGTGCGGAAGGCAAAGCCGTGGCCGTCCAGCAGCGTGGCGAAGAAGTCGGGATAGTCGCCCGTTTCGGGGCGCAGGACGTCGGGCGCTTGTCCGGTCTGCAGGATGCCGATCAGCATGTCGGGGGTCCGGGGTTTGGGTGGCGACAGGCTAACCCGTGGCGGGGGGGGCGGGCAAGGGGGCCAAAACGCTTGCCAAGCGGCCCCGCCGCGCGGACACTCGGCCCCAGGCAGGGGAGGCCAGGCTCATGATGGAAATCAGCCCGTCCAAGGTGGTGCAGGTGGTCTTCCTGTCGCGCAAGGAGGGCAGGTCCGATACCGAGCTTGTCGATTTCATCGACAACCTGAACGACGACGAAAAGGCCCACCTGACCGCCATCGCCTGGGTCGGGCGCGGGGCCTACGAGCCTGCCGACTATGTCGCCGCCCTGAACAACGCCTACACCGAGGCGACGGTGCCGACCTCGACCTACCTCACGGGCATGCCGCACCTGGCCGAGAACCTGGAGGCAGGCCTCGATGCGATGGGGGTGGATGTGGCGTGGGAGGAGGAGGATTTGTTGTGAGGGGGAAAGTGTACACTTTACATGTACACTTCCATTTGCAATGATGGTATTGGGTCTGGCGGATCACGGCTTTCCGGTTCGCGATTGCTGACCGGAAAGCTTGGTTGCATAACGTGGAATTCGAGTGGGACGACGACAAAAGATTGGCAAACCTTGCCAAGCACGATGTCGATCTGGTTCTGGCTGCGGCGATCTTCGATGGCCGGGTCTTTACGCAAGAGGATGGTCGAGATGACTACGGCGAAACGCGCTACCAAAGCGTCGGATACATCGGTGACGACTGTTTCGTCGTCGTCTGGACGCAAAGGGACGACGTCATCCGGCTTATCAGTGCTCGCCGAGGTGGGCGTCGCGATCGGCGGCGGTTTGCGCAGGGCATCGCTTGAGGACATCATAGCTGCACATGCACGGGGCGAACTCTACCACAACCCCGACGCCCCCGAAGGCCCGGACCTTCCCGACAGCTTTTGGGAGAACGCCGTGCTGGTCGAGCCGCCCAAGACCCGCTCGGTTCACCTCAAGATCGACGCCGACGTGTTCCAGCATTTCGTGCAGGAAACCGGCGGCAAGGGGCACATCACCCGGATGCAGGACGTGCTCAAGGCCTATGTGCGGGCGAAGCAAGCAATGGCGGAGAAAAAGTTGACAAAGGGTTAAGCACCCCCCGCCAACCCCTTGAGATGCCTCACGCCACACCCTGTCGCACATGTGGACAGCCGTGCGACAGGGTGGTCGGGGCTTGCCCCGACACCCCCCCTCACACCGTATCCAGATACAGTTCCACCTTCTCTTCCGGGTTCAGTTCCGCCACATAGAACGCCTCCTGCCGCTTGGTCTGCACCAGGTTGCGGATCAGTTCGCGGGGCAGGATGCGGGGCAGGACGGCGCTGGATTCGAAGGCGTCGATGGCGGCGGCCCAGGTCGCGGGCAGTTGCGGCAGGCCGGGCACCGCATAGGCATTGCCCGACACCGGCTGGGCCGGTTCCGCCCCGTCCTCGATCCCGTTCAGGGCCGCCCCCAGGATCACCGCCAGCATCAGATAGGGGTTCACGTCGCCCCCCGCGACGCGATGCTCGATCCGCCGCGCCGACGGACTGCCCGCCGGAATGCGGATCGCGCTGGTGCGGTTCTCGTAGCCCCAGCAGATCGTGGTCGGGGCATGCGCGCCGGGCACCAGCCGTTCATAGCTGTTGGCATGGGGGGCGAAGAGCAGCATGGAATCATGCGCCGCCGCCAGGCACCCCGCCACGGCTTGGCGCAGCGCCGCCGACCCCTTCGGTCCGCCACTGTCGAAGATGTTGTCCCCGCTTTCGTCCAGGACCGAGAAGTGGGTGTGCAGTCCGGACCCCGAGTATTCCGAGTAAGGCTTGGCCATGAACGACGCCGCAAACCCGTGCCGCCGCGCCAGCCCCTTGACCAGCATCTTGAACAGCCAGGCATCGTCGGCGGCCCGCAGGGCATCGTCGCAATGCATCAGGTTCACCTCGAACTGGCCAAGGCCGGTTTCCGAGGTGCTGGTATCCGCCGGAATGTCCATCGCCTCGCAGGCGTCGTAAAGGTCGGTGAAGAAGGTGTCGAAGGCATCGAGTGCGCGGATCGACAGGGTCTCGGCCGCCTTGCGCCGCTTGCCCGAACGGGGCGAGGCAGGGACCTGCATCGTCTTGCCCGAATCGTCGATCAGGAAGAACTCCAGCTCCATCGCGCAGACCGGCGTCAGGCCGCGCGCCTTGTAGCGGTCGACGACGGCGCGCAGGGCATGGCGGGGGTCGCCCTCGTACGGCGTGCCGTTCTCGCGGAACATCCAGATCGGCAGCAGGGCGGTCGGCGCCTCAAGCCAGGGCATCGGCATGAAACCGCGTTCGGTGGGTTTCAGCACGCCGTCCTGGTCGCCCTGTTCGAACACCAGCGGGCTGTCGTCGATATCCTCGCCCCAGATGTCGAGGTTGAGGACCGAGAACGGAAACCGCGTGCCGTCCTTGACCACCCTGTCGGCAAAGCGCGCGGGCACGCGCTTGCCCCGCGCCTGCCCGTTCAGATCCGCCGCCGCAACGCGGATCGTGCGCACCTCGGGGTGCTTGCGTAGCCAGTCCTTCATGACCTCACCTGATGATCTGCGGGCGCAGCCGTATCCTGGCCCGCGTGTTGGCCGGCAGATGCCGGTTCAGCCGACGGTTCACGATCCCGAACACCCCGACCAGGCCCAGGGTCAGAAGGATGAAGTAGAAGGCCACGATCGGATAGGGAATGAAAGGGTTGAACGTCTTGTCGGCAAAGTAGTTGGCATAGTAGAGCGCATCGCCCTGCTGCTGGAAGGCCGGGAAACCGGAAAAGAACACCAGCGTCGTCGCGTGGAACAGGAAGATCGCCTCGTTCGTGTAGGCGGGCCAGGCCAGGCGCAGCATCGTCGGCCACTGGATGCGGATGAAGCGGTGCCAGCCGGTGATGCCATAGGCATCGGCGGCCTCGAGATCGCCCCGGGGGATGGCCCGCAGCGCGCCGTGGAAGATCTCGGCGGAATAGGCGGCGGTGTTCAGGAACAGCACGATCAGCGCCCCGGCCCAGGCCCGCGACAGCCAGGACACATCGGCGGTCAGCCCGAAGATTTCGATTCCGGTGCGGGGCAGCAGCACCAGCGCCTCGTAGGCCAGGAAGAACTGGATGAACAGCGGGCTGCCGCGAAAGACGAAGACGAACCATTCGGCCGGCTTGCGCGCCCAGGGACTGTGCGCCGCCTTGGCCAGCGCGATGGCATTGGCCAGGAAGAACCCGGCCAAGAGCGCCAGAAGGCCGAAGTACAGGTTCCAGATCAGCCCCGACCCGATCAGCGTGACCTGCTGGCACAGGGTGAAGTCGCTGCGCGGCAACAGCCGCTCGCCGTAGCCGAGGCTGCGGAAGGCATAGGCGGCGATGGTTTCGGCACAGGTCATGAGGAAAGCCCGCGATCCGGGTGCCACCGATTTCTTCGAAGAAATCGGACCGGAATTCTTGAAAATTCCGGTGCGTCGCCTGCGCCGCGCGTTTCCTGCAACGGACGACCTTTCATGCCCCGGCCCGCCGCATCGCTTCGCCTGCCGCCGTGGCCTGACCGCGCGACAGCCGGGCGGTCACGCGCGCCAGCACCACCTCGCTGACCCGCGTGAAACACAGGTAGAACACCAAGAGGAACAGGAAGTACCACAGCCGCCAGTCGGGGTGCGGGTATTCGAAGGCGCTGGTCTTGGACCCGCCCAGTTCGCGCGCCCAATAGACGATGTCCTGCACCCCCAGCAGGAACAGAAGCGGCGTCGACTTGATCAGGATCAGCCACAGGTTGGACAGGCCGGGCAGGGCATAGACCCACATCTGCGGCACCAGCACGCGCCAGAACACCTGGCCGTGCGACATGCCATAGGCCTCGGCGGTTTCCAGTTGCGCCTTGGGCACCGCCCCCATGGCCCCGAAGATGACATTGGCGGCAAAGGCCCCGAAGACCAGCGCAAAGGTCATCACCGCCAGGGCAAAGCCGTAGAGCTGGTGCACCGTCTGGGGGGCCGAGCCGGAGGGCACCTTGGCCTCGGGGCAGACGCGGAACTCGAGCCCCTGGCGGATCGGCTCGGTCCAGTCGGGGCAGCGCACCTGGTGCACCAGCCATTCAAGGCCCTGGTCGAGTGCGATCACGAAGAACAGGAAGAACACGATGTCGGGCACGCCCCGCACCATCGCGGTATAGGTCCGCCCCAGGATGCGAAGCGGCAGGACATGGCTGCGCGCCGCCATGGCCCCGCCAAAGCCGAAGGCCAGTGCGACGGGGGCGGTGACCGCAAGCAGCATCAGGACCGTGACGAACGACCAATAGAAATCGAGGTGCTTGCCCGTGGTCAGGTAGCACGCGGCCCAGGCCAGGCCGTCAAGGGTCGAGGGGTCTTCGCAGGACGCGAACATCGGGTTGCGTGCGGCCCCCCAAAGGCAGGGGGCCGCCCGTCAGCTCGGGGTGTCAGAACGTCTTGGCCGCGTCGCCGAACCACTTCTTGATCATGGCGTTGAGCGTGCCGTCGGCCTTCATGTCGGTGATGCCCTTGTCGAACTTGGCCTTCATGTCGGCGTCGCTTTCGCGCAGGCCCATGCCGACGCCGCCACCCAGCTGCACCTCTTCGGCCAGCAGCACCAGCGCCCCGGCCGATTCCGCCGCGATCGGCACCAGATAGTCCTTGTCGGCGAACACCGCATCGGCCTCGCCGTTGCGCACCGCCGCGACGGTTTCGTCGGGCGTCGCGAATTCCAGGAGCGTCGCGCCGGATTCGGCGACATAGCCCGCCTGGATCGTGCCGACCTGGGCCGCCACCACGCCGCCCTTGATGTCGGCATCCGCCGTCAGCGCCAGATAGGCGCTGGAGGCGGGCGGGATGTAGTTCTGGGTGAAGTCGATCACCTTGTCGCGCTCGTCGGTGATGCTCATGCCGGCGATGATCGTGTCGTAGTTGCCCGACTGCAGGTTCGGGATGATGCTGTCCCAGTCGTTCTGCACCCATTCGCAGGTCAGGCCCGCGCGCTTGCACAGCTCGTCCCCCAGTTCACGCTCGAACCCGTCGACCTCACCCTTGTCGTTGATGAAGTTGTAGGGCGGATAGGCGCCCTCGGTGCCCATGCGCACAGTCTGCGCAAGGGCGCCCCCGGCGGTCAGCGCCAGCAGCGCGGCGGTCAGGATCAGTTTCTTCATTGGTCGTCTCCCCATTGTCGTTGGCGATTGGTGTGTTCGGGCCAACGTGTTGCTATTTGAACCAGTTGCGTTCCAGGCGCGCCAGCGTTCCGTCGCGCTGCATCGCGTCAAGGGCGGCATTGACCTTGGCCATCAGGCCCCGTTCGCCCTTGCGTAGCGCGATGGCGGCGCTGCCGAGGGCCACGTCCTCCTGATACAGGATTTCCCAGCCGCGACGGTCACTGTCGCGGACCGACAGCAGATAGCTGTTCGACCCGAAGTACAGGTCGATCTCGCCCGCGATCACAGCATCGAGGGCGGCAGCCTCGGTGCGGAAGGCGCGCGCCTTGCGTCCCGTCGCGGCCAGGTGTTCGGCATGGATCGTGCCGGCCTTCACCCCGATGCGCGCCCCGCGCGGCTCCGGCGCACCCGGAACCCCGGCATAGTACGACGCCCCCTTGGCGATGTTGTAGGGGGTCGAGAAATCGACCAGCCTCTGGCGCGAGGGCGAATTGGCCATGCCCGCGATGGCCACGTCGATCTGCCCGGCGCGCAGGGCCGGAATCAGGTCGTCGAAGGCCACCCGCGCCCAGGTGCAGTCAAGCGCCGCCCGGCGGCAGACCTCGTCCATCACGTCGCGGTCCATCCCGACAATCCGGTCGCCGCGCATCGACACATAGGGCGGAAAGCCGGGATCGGTGCCGATGCGCACCGCCTCGGCCTGGGCCGCGCCACCAAGCGCCATCAGAACCGCGAAAAGCCGCCACATCGCCCGCATCCTCCTCAGGCCCCCGTCGCCGACAGGAAGCCGCGCAGCCGGTCGGTCTGCGGGTTGCCGAACAGGGCGCCCGGTGGCCCCTCTTCCTCGACCCGGCCCTGGTGCAGGAACACGACGTGATCCGACACGTCCGCCGCCAGCCGCATGTCGTGCGTGACCAGCAGCATCGTCCGCCCCTCGTCAGCCAGGGCCTTGATCACGCGGACCACCTCTTGTTCCAGTTCGGGGTCGAGCGCCGAGGTGGGTTCATCGAACAGAAGGGCGCGGGGTTCCATGCACAGCGCCCGCGCGATGGCCGCGCGCTGCTGCTGGCCGCCCGACAACTGCGCCGGCCAGGCATCGGCCTTTTCTGCGATGCCGACCTTGGCGAGATAGTGGCGGGCCTTGTCCTCGACCTCGCGCGGATCGCGGCGCAGCACCGTGACGGGGGCCTCCATCACGTTCTGCAGGATCGTCAGGTGCGCCCACAGGTTGAACTGCTGGAACACCATCGACAGGTTGGTGCGAATGCGGGTGACCTGGGCGCGGTCGGCGGGGTGGCGGCGCAGGCCCTGGCCCCGCCAGCGCACCGCTTCGCCCTCGAACCGGATCTCGCCCTGCTGGCTGTCCTCCAGAAGGTTGCAGCAGCGCAAAAGCGTCGACTTGCCCGACCCCGACGACCCGATCAGCGAGATGACATGGCCACGCGGGGCGGTCATGTCGATGCCCTTCAGCACCTCGAGCGGGCCATAGCTTTTGTGCAGGTCGCGAATCTCGATGACCGGCTCGGCCGGGGCAGGGGCTGGCGCGGGGGGCACGGGCGCAAGGGCGGGTCGGGTCAAAGGGTCACACGCTGACGATGGCTCGGGCCGGAAGTAGGGCCGACTTCGTGCCACATTGCAACGCCCAATCGCGCCGCGCGCCGGGCGGAATGCGCGTTCTGCTCAAGCGCCGTGCACGGATTGCGCAACGTCCTGCGGTTGCGGCGTGGGGACGGCCAGATAGGCCTCGGGCGCGAACCGCACGATGCCGCGCAGGTGCAGCAGCGTCCGGTCGGCGGGCGCGAGGGTGCGCAGCGCCCCGGCGATGGCGGCAAAGGTGGCGTCGGCATCGGCACCCGCCGCCGCGATATAGGGGGTGGCGGGTGTGGGCGCGGTCATGCCGATCACGCGCAGGCCGGGGGCGGCAAGGCCGTGTTCGGACATGATCGTCCAGGTCAGGGCATCCAGCGCGGCGATGTCGGCCCGGCCTTCGGCCACGGCGCGGGCCGAGGCGGCATGCGCGCCGGTCGCAGGCCCCAGACGGAATGCGATGCCGCGCACCTGCGCATCGGTCAGGGGCGCGGCCAGGCCCGACTGCGACAGCCCCTCGTTGTAGGCCAGGGTCGCGCCGTCGAACGCCTCGGGCCTGTCGCGCGGGTCGTCGTCGCGCGCGACATAGACGCTGCGGTAATGGCCGGGCGGGCACCCCGGCAGCCCGAAGTCCGGCGTGCCGACCAGCGTGACCTGATCGTGCAGCCGCGCCCGGTAGGGCAGGCCGCAGGTGTGGCCGAGCACCAGGTCGGGGGCTTGCCAGGCGCGCCAGTAGGCCCCTTCGCCCCGCGTCAGCCGGTCGGGTGCTGCCAGCCCCCGCGCCCGCAGGCCGTCGCGGATCAGCGCCCACAGCCGGTCGTTGGCGGCCTGCAGCGGCGGCTGGTCGTACATGCCCAGGCTCGCGATCATGCGCCGCCCCCCGCAACTCGCTGCCGTGCCAGTGCCGAGTCGCGGTCGGTCAGCCCCAGAAGGCTCGACACCATCCGCATCAGCTGTTCCTCTTCGGCCCCGCGCGCCCCGTCGGCCAGCACCACCGACCACATCACCTGCATCAGCGCCGCCCGGTCTTCCAGCGGCACGGCCTCTTTCAGGGCGCGGGTGAACTGCACGGTATCGGCCGCCGCCGCCTCGAACGCCTCGGCCTGGGCGCGCAGCGCCGTGGCGGCAAAGGGCGACAGGGCGAACTGGCGGGCCAGCATGCGGTCGATCTGGGCGGCCTCTTCCGGGGCATAGACCCCGTCCGCACGCGCCAGCCGCACCAGAAGCGCCGCCAGCGCCAGCGCCGAGTCGGGACGCGCGGCGGGCGGGGCAGGGGCGGACAGGCGGCGCAGAAGCTGGGCAAACATGGCCCTTCCTAGCGCGCGCGGCACGGCCAAGTCCAGCGGACCCCGATTTTCGCGCGCCGACCCGATCTGCATTCACGGGTCGTTAACCTTCATGGCCGCAGTGTGGCGGCGACCTCCTGCCAGAGGACTGCCATGGACCTGGGATTTGACGAACCGCCCGCCGCCTATGCGCCACCCGCCACGGGGGGCGACCGGCTGGACTGGCTGCGCCTGATCCGGTCGCGGCGGGTGGGGCCCGCCACGTTTCACCGGCTGATGGCCGACCACGGATCGGCGGCGGCGGCGCTGGCGGCACTACCGGGCATCGCGGCGGCGGCGGGGGTGCAGGGCTATGCGCCCTGCCCGGTCGAGGTGGCGCGGGCCGAGGTGGCGCAGGCGCGGGCCTCTGGGGCGCGGCTCTTGTGCCGGGGCGAGGCCGACTATCCGGCGGCGCTGGCCACGATCCCCGATGCGCCTCCCGTCCTGTGGGTGATGGGCGATGCCTCGCTCTTGAACCGGCCCACGGTGGCGCTGGTCGGCGCTCGCAACGCCTCGTCGCTGGGCCTGCGCATGGCGCGCAGGCTGGCCGCGGGCCTGGCCGAGGCGGGGTTTGTCGTGGCCTCGGGCCTGGCACGCGGCATCGATGCCGAGGCGCACCAGGCGGCGCTGTCGGGCGGCACGGTGGCGGTGATGGCGGGCGGCGTCGATGTGGTCTACCCGCCCGAAAACGCGGGCCTCGCCGCCGAGATTGCGGCGAAGGGGTGCCGCATCGCCGAAAACCCGATGGGATGCGAACCCCAGACCCGTCATTTCCCGCAGCGCAACCGCCTGATCTCGGGCCTGGCCCGCGCCGTGGTGGTGGTCGAGGCGGCGGCGCGGTCGGGGTCGCTTCTGACCGCGCGGGCGGCGCTGGACCAGGGGCGCGAGGTGCTGGCGGTGCCGGGCCATCCGCTGGACGCGCGCGCCGACGGCTGCAACATGCTGATCCGCGACGGGGCCACGCTGGTGCGCACCGCCGCCGACGTGATCGAAGCGCTGGGGGGGGCGGTCGCGGCCCGGCCTGCGCCGGTGGCGGCCCAGCAGGTGGCGGCTCAGGCTGTAGCGGCCCAGCCCGACCCACCGCGCCGCCCGCTGGCCGATGTCGCCTCGGTTCATGGCCGCATCCTGGCCCGCCTCGGCCCCAGCCCCGTGCCCGAAGACCAGCTGATCCGCGACCTGGCGCTGCCCCCCGCCGCCGTGACCGCCGAACTGGTGACGCTGGAACTGGATGGCCGGATCGAACGCCATGCCGGCGGGTTGCTGACCCGGACGACCTGAGGCGGACGAGCCGACCTGCCCGACCATCCTGTGCCGCCGTCGCACGGGAAGGCGGGCCGTGCGGTTGACCTTGCGGGGCGTGGCGCGTAGCGATGCGGCCATGCCCGGACCACAGGCTGCCCGCATGCAAGACCGCTTCGCCCCCATGACGGCCCCCGTTCCCGCCCCGCTGCCCGCTGCCGGTGACACGACCGGCGCGGCCTTTGTCGCGGGCCGCCCCTACCTTGCGATCCCCGGCCCCTCGGTGATGCCCGACCGGGTGCTGGCCGCGATGCACCGCGCGGCCCCGAACATCTATGCGGGCGAGGTCGTCGACCTGGTCGCCCGCCAGAAGGACGACCTGCGCGCCATGGCCTGCACGCAGGCGGGCGTCGCCTATTACATCGGCAACGGCCACGCGGTGTGGGAGGCGGCGAATGCCAACCTCTTTTCGCGCGGCGACCGGGCGCTGGTGCTGGCCACCGGGCATTTCGGCCACGGCTGGGCGCGCAGTGCGCAAGGACTGGGCATCGGCGTCGAGGTGATCGATTTCGGTCGGCACGCGCCCGCCGATCCCGACCGGGTCGAGGCCGCACTGCGGGCCGATCCTGCGGGCACGATCCGGGCCGTCCTGCTGACGCAGGTCGATACCGCCACCTCGGTGAAGAACGATATCGCGCGGGTGCGGCAGGCCATCGACGCGGCGGGGCATCCGGCGCTCTTGGTGGTGGATGCCATCGCCTCGCTGGGCTGCGACGCCTTCCGCATGGACGACTGGGGGGTGGATGTGACCGTCGCGGCCTGCCAGAAGGGGCTGATGACGCCGCCGGGCGTGGGGTTCCTGTGGGTGTCGGACCGGGCGATGGCGGCCTGCAATGCGTCCGACCTGCGCACGCCCTACTGGGACTGGACACCCCGCATCTTCGGCACCGAGTTGTGGCAGCATTTCTGCGGCACGGCCCCCACGCACCACCTGTTCGGGCTGGACGCGGCGCTGACGATGATCCTGCGGGACGAGGGGCTGGCGCAAGTCTGGGCGCGGCACGAACGGCTGGCCCGCGCCGTCTGGGCCGCCTTCGACGCCTGGGGGCAGGGCAACCCGGCGATCGCGCTGAACGTGTCCGACCCTGCGCATCGCGGCTGGTCGGTCACGGCGGCGCGGATGGGCGCCCCCGACGCCACCCGCCTGCGCACCTGGACCGAGGCGCAGGGGGCCGTCACCCTGGGCATCGGCCTCGGCATGGGAACGCCCGACGATCCGGGCGCGGACGGATCCCTGCGCGTGGCCCACATGGGGCACGTGAACGCGCACATGACGCTCGGGGCGCTGGCGGTGATGCAGGCGGGGATGGTGGCGCTGGGCATTCCGCACGGGGCAGGGGGCGTGGACGCGGCGGCGCGCGTGGTGGCGGGCGGGTGACGTGGTTTCATGCAACGGCGGTCGCCCCCGGCCTGACCTGCCTGACCGAACCGCATGTGCATGATTTCTACCGCGCCAACATCTGGCACCTTGCGGGGCGCGACGCCGATCTGGTGGTCGACTTCGGCTGCGGCCTGTTCCCCTTGCGCCCGGCGCTGCCCCTGACGGGCCGGCCGGTCATCGCGGTGGCCACGCATGCCCACATCGACCATGTCGGCGGCTTCCACGAATTCGCCGACCGTCGCGGACCCGCCGCCGAGGCGCAGCACTTTGCGGCGATGGACGAACCCGGCACGCTGCAGGCCACCCTGCGCGCCATTCCCGATGCCCTGGCCCGCCTGCCCGCCCCCGACTTCGACCTGGCGGCATGGACCCTGACACCGGCCCCTCTGTCCACCGCCTTGCGCGAAGGCGACCTGATCGACCTCGGCGACCGCCGGTTCCGCGTGCTGCACCTGCCCGGCCACACGCCGGGGTCGCTGGGCCTGCTGGACGAAACCGATGGCCTCTTCTTCACCGGCGACGCGATCTATGACGACACGCTGGTCGACGACCGCCCCGGCAGCGACATCGCCGCCTATTGCGCCACGATGGACCGCCTGCGGCACCTCGATGTGTCACTGGCTTGCGGCGGCCACGGCCCGCCGTTTGACCGCGCCCGCATGGTCGGGATTGCCGAGGACTACCTGCGCCGAAAGCGTTGAGCGGCCCCTTCCCCCTTCATCTGTTCCCAAATATCCCACGGGGGTCCCGGGGGGGTGAAACCCCCCCGTCCTACCCGCAAAGCCCAACCACCGGTCCTAGTGGCTGACCCCCAGGGGGGGCGGCGCCACCTACACATCCAAAAACCCAAACCCCCCCAAGGGAT